>NZ_JAKJSR010000009.1:0-571872 GCF_050337155.1 Vibrio cionasavignyae | reverse complement strand
AGGCAGCATTATCGTAACCAGTAACTTGCCGTTCTCTCAATGGTCGAATGCGTTCGCTGACGATACAACACTAACGGCGGCATTACTGGATAGGCTTCTTCATCACTCACACATCGTACAAATCAGCGGAGAAAGCTATCGATTACGAGGAAAAAAGGCGGCTGGAACCATACCAACTGTACTAGAAAATCTATCTGAAAGTAGAAGTTAATTACGTGGGTGGGTCAGTTTTACTTCGGCGATAACGTCGATAAGTGGGTCAATTTTAAACTGGCGTTGACACTAGCAAAATGATGACGTAAATCATGAAAGCGAAAGTTCTGAATTTTGGCCTCTGCGAGTAGCTTCTCCCATGGCTTTTTTATATCCGTAACAGCGGTATCTTCGTCGTATTTACTTGAAATAAATACGACTCGAGTTTTTGGTGTCTGCGATCGCCACTGCTTAAGCGCATTAAAAGCTGTATCGTTTAAAGGAACATTTCGAGTCTTCTTTGATTTAGCGTTAGACGCTCTAACGACTAAATAACGCTCATCAAAAAACACATCACCCCAAGTGAGAGAAAGTAACTCACCTTTACGCAATCCTGTATTCATTGCGGTGACAATCAATGGCTCGAAGTAGTCAACAAACCTAACACCGTCAAAAGTTGGGTAAAGAGGATAACTGCGCTCTTTTCGAAATTTGTTTGCAGAGGTTCGTTCGTCCCGAATACGCTGATCCCGCTGCTGGATTGCTTCAAGTAGAGCACTTTCTTCAGCTCTAGATAAATAACGAACAACTGTATTGTCAACGTTAGGCACTTTTACTTTTCCGAGATCATGCCCATCGAGTAAGTCCCACTCAACAGCTCGATTGAAAGCAGCCTTGAGCCTACCAATCGAATAACGGATTGTCGCGGGGGCACGCTTTGCTTTTCGTTTCTCAGAGACCCATTTTTGCAAGTCCCAAGCCGTGATATCGGCCAAATTGCGGTCAAGGAGGTCTGCAAAGCTAGATTTAAGCGCTTTAAATGCACGGTCAGCCGTTTTTGGATTCAAACTTTCTAAGTAAGGATAATAGATTCGATCAAGGTACGTTCGCAGTTTGAGGTTGTCTCGCTTACCTTGTCTCTGGTTCTCTTTTTTAATGCTTTGTATATCGTTGCCACCAGCCACTTGACCAGCGGCTTCTTTCGCGAGATCTCTCGCTTGTATGGGGGTCAGTGCATTAGAAGAACCTATTAGGTAGTTTCGCTGCTTCCCTTCTAACCGGTAGTAGAAGTAGTACTTGATTACACCTTTTTTGGAAATGCGTGCATGAAAACCAGCTATTTCGGTATCGTTGATTCGCTCGTCTTCAATCCGCAAATTTTTGATTGAGCTAACGGTGATTTTCTTCCTTATTGCCATCGACCTTCCCTCTGCCCTCATTCCTTGTGTAGCAAATATGTAGCATACTCATTGTAAACCCGTAGCTAAGGAACAACAAGAATGAACAAACCACATCAACCTAAGTCACTGTATTTAAATGATTTATTGTTCAATCTCGTTCATGGAAGTATTTTAAGCGAACAATTATAATTTTGACTCCTAAGGGGCAGGTCACAGGTTCGAATCCTGTCGGGAGCGCCATATAAATCAACGCCTTAGCTTAAAATTGAGCTAGGACATTTACCGCTTAATACTCAGTATCCGCCCCATGCACCCACGGGGCGGATACGTTATAGTCTTGAAAGACACCCAAATTGATAGCAAGTGGATAAACTCAGAACAATGACTTCTGTTCATCGTCTGGCATAAGGGTTTCTTGCACATAGACCCCATTGTCTCTCAATTTTTGCTGTGGAACGCTGTGAGTCTTAAATGTTTCTATCAGAGATTTATCATCCATGTTTAAAAAACTTTCACCAAGATCACCGTGGGATTTGGTTATTTTCACATTAGGATGAGATTCTTTATCTTCTCTTCTGTTTTTGATGTTGGCGACCACTATTTTATGTAGTCTCCAATCCGCATTATTCTCATTTAAAGTAGCATTAAAACTTTTCATAGCATTAGCTATCGCCCCTTCATCGATTACAGAGTACCCCACAAGTATTTGTTTCAATGCTTTAGCAGCTTTATTTCTTAATTCAGTATAGCCATTATATGCAGTAATTAGGGAATCTTCCAAAGCAGTATGATTTAACCGCATTTGCTCTATCTCTCCGTCTTTTTCTGTTAATTCTTCTGCTATCGTTCGATAGCTTAGGAGCTGTTCCTGTTGGTTAGTCAGGGTGGATTTGAACTGTTCTTTTTCTTGCAATAGTAAATCTCTGTGAGCCTCTAATTGATTATTCTTATTTTTAGAATCTTGGAAATCACTCAGCACAGAGTCTTTCTCCTCTCTAAGTTCCCCCAAAGAAGCAGTTGCCTTTTCCAATTCAGAGGTCATGTTCGCTAGACGAGCCTCATATTCAGACCTTTGAGTTTCCCAATCCCCCAAGTCTCTATTAAGCTTTTCTCGCCAATACTCTAAACTTGAACTTGCTTGAGCTTTTGCAACGTCACCTTGGCATGTATACAGAGTCTGCAGGCGACCATAATGCGCTTGAGCTCTTTTCTCATCGATAAACTTATGCTTTCTACAGTCGAGGTGATGCTGCACCCATGGAAGACAAAATGTATAGGCAATAGCTAAAAGGGATGGGTAAGCAAGCTGCATTATGACAGGGGAGAGGTACCAGACGGGATCAGTAGTCCAAAAAGGTGCAGAATCCGATAGTTGAGAAATTTTCCCCGCAGAATCTGAAAAGATGAAGGTCAGAATCGCTTTATGATTCACTACTAGCCAAGCAAGTATGAACGATCCAAGTATTGGAGACTTGAGTCTATTCACTGTAGCCTGTGTTAGCGCACTTAAAAGTTCCTTCATCTAATAAATCCATTAGCTAATCAAAGATGAATATATGCTACTACAGGCTTAAAGGTTAGGGAAAGCGTATGTGAACCTATTAAAAAAATGTGTAATAAAGGCACACACACCAAAAGCGTACTTCAAAAGAGTAAGTTTCATATTTCCGTCAATCACTGCTACGCTGAAATCAGTCAATATAACTTAGCAACAAAAACGAATCGTTGTTTCTGCCGTTGGCTGTCACTTGGGTTGAGGAGGTGTGTTTGCCGAGCATTATTCAAGATTGCAATCGCGAGCTCAAAAAAGTGCTGCACTTCTACCCCGAAGATCAGCGAGCGAGCGTTGATTGTATGCTTGCTCAGCTAGTGTGCTGTGAGATTTTCCTCATTCAATACCCTATCCTCAATCATTTTCGCGGGAAAAGTTCTCCTTGGTATCATGTGCAGAATCTCCGGCACCAATTATTGTCTCGTCAAAAAGAACACGATGTGATTTGCTATGAACTGCCGATTTTTCAAGGCTGGTCTATGGCAAAAATTGATGATGCGCGAGTCTATGAAACGCCAATTCCAACAAACGTTCGTCGAGCCTATTTAGACTACCAATATTTTATTGAAAGCCCGTACTAAAGAATACTAAAGGGACACAGATCGCTTTGGCTTTGAACAAATCGGGTATCAAGCAATACGTCACCGTGCCATCACAAGCCACCTCTCATTCGTTCTCCTCCCGAAACGTAGTGACTTTGTATAAGCCTAAATACTAAATCGCTGACCGTCAGTTTTACGTCGGTGGTATGTTTAGTGTTGGTGATGTCAGAGCATCTGACCCATTTATTTGGGCAAGATATTAGTTCTTACTTCGCCTTTATAGCGACCGGTTTAACATTACAATTTCGTCACTTTCTAATCAGCCCGCATAATCATTATTCTCAATTTACATTCTGTTACTTATTTAGCATTCCAGATATTAAATTAAATCATTATTTAAATTTGTCATTACGATTAGTTTTATTTGTTTATCGAAATTACCATCATAATATTTCGGAAATATTGACACTTCCCATCTAGTTTTTATTAAAAAGCAAACGATTGTTCGATTAATTGTCAAGCACTCTAATGCAACAAAAGTAATCTTTACCCATAACCACAAAAAAACCAACGACATTCATTGAGTGAATGCCTCCAAACAGTACTATCAACAAACACCCCCTACACAGGAGTTTGCTCTGCAAACCCCTATATTAAATAGTTATAATTACTACAAAAGTGAAATAAAAGATGAAAAAAACTATCTTAGCTATTCTTGTGGGAACAACTATCGCCCTTTCCGGTTGCAATAGTTCTAACTCTGAGTCGACTGAAACGCCCCCTTCTACAGACGTGAGTCATTTTGTTGATGTATTAAATCGTGTCGGTAACCCGGAGCTCATGAAAGACCGTGATGCCCAAAGTAATTTACAATATAACGCTTTTACTGATTTTGGGGCATGGCATGGTCATTTATTACCAAGCACTGATAATGCAGTAGGTTCAGCTGGTGGTATTATGATCGTGGATCAGGAGTACTCTAGTTATATTACCAATGAGAACTTTGATAAGCTGACTCTAATAGATATTAATACGGCTCAAGAAATTAATTTAACCTCCGCTGAAGTAAACTCATATTCTACGCCAGATGCGTTACATCAAGTTATCGAAAATAGTGATTACAAAATTACGATGACGACACGATTCGGTAGCGATCGCACGTCACTGATCGAGACCACTATCACCAACAAGACCAATCAACCACAAAACCTAAAGCTTGTTTGGACTGGTGAGTTTTTACGTGATTTTGATACGCTCGGTGATGATTTAGCTGCAACGACCGTCTACAAAAACCTCTCGAGCCAAAACGGTGGCGTCGCACTAACCTTTAACAAAGCAGCATCTTGGTCTGGGCTAAAGAGTGAAGAAGACGCACAGTTCAGCATTGCTCGTTCTGTTGATAATGCCGTCACAACCATTACCGACTTCACTTATCGCTCGGAAGGGCAAATTGCCATCAATGCTAATGCAAACGCTTCGTTCTACAACGCCTATTCTTATGTCCACAATCCAACAGAAGCAGCGGATGAAACGCCGGTCGTAACCAACCTGCTCAATCAAGGCGCAACGGCGATGAACGATGCCAAAGCACGTTGGAACGAATACCTTAAACACGGGCTGGCAAACCGCTCAGCAAGCAAAGTAGAAAGTAACGTTGCGGTTAAAGCGATGATGACATTAAACGGCAACTGGCGTTCACCCGCCGGTGTCGTGCAACATAGCACCGTGACTCCATCCGTCACAGCGGTTTGGTTCTCCGGCAACAACACCTGGCCATGGGATACATGGAAACACGCTTACGCCATGGCGCATTTCAATCCTGATGTCGCTATGGATAACATTCGAACGGTATTTCAATTCCAAGTTCAAGGTGATGATCCTGTAAGACCACAGGATAAAGGCTACTTGCTTGATGTTATTAACTACTCGTTACCTCAAGACCGTATAGATTCGGGCTATTACGATGCTATTTATGATATTCCGTCAGCCGCGCAAAATGATGCGTCGATGAACTGGAACGAACGTAATACTAAACCATCGCTTGCCGCTTGGGCGGTCATGGAAGTTTATCATTCCCTTGTTAATGAGTTTGATCGCGCTGATGATGCTCAAGCATGGATTGATGAGATGTATCCTAAGTTAGTGGCCTATCATGACTGGTGGCTATCAAATCGTGACCATAATGCCAATGGTGTCCCGGAGTATGGTGCGGCTGTCGATCCATCGCACAATACTGACGATGGTCATATGTATATTCGCGTATGGACTGAGTTAACGGATGAGTTAACGGCTCTAGTCGGCGCAGAAAATCTAGAGCAAATAGACTCGGACGGCGCATCCATTCGCTATAAAGTCATTGGCGTCGATTCCTACAATAAAGTACTCGATAATTATGAAGAGCTTGCTATAACGGGTTATAGCAACGGTTCTCAAACGGCAACGTCTTGGGAATCGGGTATGGATGATGCCGCACGTTTTGGCTTTATCTATGACTTGGCAAGAACCAACTCTCGCCCCGAAGTGACAACCGTAGACGAAGCCACTGTGTATGATCAACTAGGTCGCTATGCAGCGGATAAGTATGAGTTTAATAATGCCATTCAAGGCTCGGCGAAAAACTGGATCTATAGCGACCCTTCCGAAAGCAATATGGCAAAATTACGTGATGCACGTAGAGATTGGCAGGTGCGTTTTGGTGAGAACCACAATAGCAATTCCGCTCTAGTTGGCTTCTCAATGCTGCAAGAATCCGTTGACCAAGCTTCTTATATGTACAGCGATAATAAGTACTTATCTGAAATGGCTAATCTAGTGACAGAAGGAGTAGAAGGTAAAGCTCGAGGTCAGGAGTTTGTGGAGCACGCGAACTTTATTAAAGACTACATCAACACGTGTATGTTCGATGCAAGTACATCGTTCTACTATGACATTAGATTGGTAGATAAAGACGGCAACCGCTATCTAGACAGTACTGGCAATCCGATTGATGGGGTAAGTCTTGAGCGCGTAGACACACCTTATCAAGGTAAGAACGTTTACTGTGCTGGTGTAGTTCTTAAAGAGCGCGGACAAGCGCCAGACGGCTGGTCACCATTATTTAATGGTGCCGCAAGTCAAGAGAATGCCAATAAAGTCATGGACGTTATGCTCGACGCTGACAAATTTGACAACTCAACGGCCTTCCAAGGTCAAGGGGTGTCATTTGGTACGGCGAGCCGTGATAACCCAGCCTATGGCAAAGACATATACTGGCGTGGTCGTGTCTGGCTAGACCAATTCTACTTTGGCTTGCAAGCTCTAGAGAAATACGGACGCCACGACGATGCAGTGCGTATTGCCGAAGACTTATTTAAAAATGGCGAAGGCTTTGGCAGCGATGGCGCTATTCGCGAGAACTACAACCCAGAAACCGGAGAAGTACAAGGCGCAGCTAACTTTAGTTGGTCAGCCGCACACACCTACATGATGTATCGAAACTTCTATGGTAAATAGTCCTGTACCAAGTAAAGAGCAATATGGCACATAGAGTGCAGCAACTATCTATAACGACATAACTTGCTCTATCGATAATAAAACGCCTGATGATTACATCAGGCGTTTTATTGATGATGAATATAGCTAAAATAGTAACAGCTCAAACAAGATTTTTAACAATGACGTCGACTAAGCCATGTTAAATTAAGGCTATTGAGTACAAGTGTTTAGTATATGCTTGGCTTGTTCAAACTCAGGATAGTCCGTGTAGCCATCTTCCCCGCCACCAAATATCCGTGCGGCATTTAACTCATTCATTGGTTGATTATTTCTCAGTCGACTTGGCAGATCAGGAGTGGCAATAAACGGCTTACCAAAGCCAAAGATATCACCATAACCCTTTTCTAACATTCTCAATGCTTTATCACCTGTGTATTTTCCCGCATACATGATGACACCCTTAAACGTTTCGCGTAATGCTTGGCAAAAAGGCTCTGGCATTTCAGGTGCGCTATTCCAATCAGCTTCTGCGATTGATAGATATGCAATACCAATATCATTCAGCATTTTGGCAGCACTAATGTACGTTGTAAAAGGGTCACTTTCCAATAAACCAAGATACAAACGCTCCTCTTCCGTCGATTCAAATAAAGGAGAAAATCTGACGCCCACTTTCTCTGCCCCAATTTCCTCAGCAACTTCCGTTGTGATCTCTTTTAGAAACCTCAATCGATTTTCTAAACAGCCACCATATTCGTCTTCACGTAGGTTGGTCACCTCCGAGATAAATTGATTAACGAGATAGCCATTTGCGCCGTGAATCTCAACACCATCAAAACCAGCATCCATTGCATTGCGTGCCGCCTGTCGATAAAAGGCCACAATTTCTTTGATTTCGTTTATTTCTAGAGCTCTAGGTTGACTTGGTTCAACCTGAGCTCCACCTTCGGCGGTTTCAATAAAGACCTTTACTGAATCGGCTTTTACTGCCGAAGGGGCAACGGGTGGCTCACCATTAGGTTGAAAGCTTACATGAGAGACTCGACCAACATGCCAAAGTTGAAGAAAGATCTTTCCCCCTTGGTCGTGCGTTGCTTTTGTAATCAATTTCCATGCTTCAAGTTGATCTTGGTTATGAATACCCGGTGTCCATGCATAGCCTTGCCCTCGCTGCTCAACTTGAGCAGCTTCCGTTATAACAAGTCCTGCACTAGCCCGCTGAGCATAATATTTCGCCATCATTTCATTGGGTAAATTTCCAGGTTGGCTTGCTCGAGAGCGAGTCATTGGCGGCAAAACCACACGGTTAGCAAGGATAATATCACCTAATCTAACAGGCTCGAATAATGAGTCATACATAATGCATACCTACTTCAGTTTTGGTTAGTTTGCTGATTAAGACAAAAATACGAACAGTAGTGGCATTGTCACGCCACTACTGTTTAAACAAGAATCGTTATAGTTGAATAGTCTCTTGCGCGCGCTCAGTCCCTACTTGTTCTACCCAACGTGCGTTAATTTCTTCAATACTAGTTCCATGGCGAGTCAAAAAGTCTTTAAATCCGCCCCAATGAGTATCCATAACCTCATGATTAGTTCGGCCTTCCTTCATCGCTTTAAGGCCCCACTCATCAGGAATGAATACCTCCTCAAATCCAGCTCTTGGGCGGCTGTTTTTTATGTTTCGTACTAAGCGGTCACTCTTACGCTTCACTTCATCAATCGACCCGAAGTGACTAGGATCGATCACTAGAATGTATGACCCACCAACTGGGCAGGGCGCGCCGGGTTTCAAGCAATCCGAAGGAAGTGATGGTAAGTCACTGCAAATAACACCTTTCGGATTAATCACCGCTGTCATCACTTCATTCCAAAGATTAAGCGCATATAGCCTAGGGTTTGAAAAAGTCCATGGTGCATGACAATCTGCGATTCTGCCGTAGCCTGGGATAAGCTCTCCCCACTTCCTTGCATCGGCTGTAAGTTCTCCGGTGTCAGGGTCGACCAAAAGTGGCCCTTGGAGGTCTCTATCGTTGAAGATCGCATCCGAAATGTCTGCATCATAACCCTCACATAGCTTAACTGAGGTGACGATAGGTAATTCTTCACCACCGACACAAGCAGCATCAAATGGCGGTACCGATATACCAAAATCCATTCCTCCATAAGGTGCTGACAATGGAACTGAATTATTGGATGTCATGGCGAACATCCCTCTTTCCATAGCCATTTGAGAGTAACAAGAAAATGAACCAGCATCACAATGGTTGTAACCAAAGACGATAGCCATACCCTGCTCTTTCGCTTTCTCGATCGCGGTATTGGCCATCATAGTTAATACATAGTGACCGGATGACTTTTTGCCATCGTACAGCGCCCAATTGTGCCCTTCGGACTCAACTTCAGGTTCTGATTTCGGATCAAGTACGCCAGCTTCCAAAGGGATCGTTATCGCTTCAATCACACCAAGCCCTTGGTAAATCTTACCTTGCATCCCCGCCTTAAGGAGATTTCTAGCAACTGCGTCTGCATGAGCCTGAGAGGCCCCTATGTGTTTCCATCCCTCAGAAACCACAAATGCAAAATAATCGTTATCGAAATATGTTGTTGGACTGATACTTTTAGTCATTGCTACGACCCCTTCTAAGATTATTTGTTTACCCGTTTCTATCGTTTATATTATTAAACTCCCTTCAAACCGCATTGTCATTTAAGCTCAAAGTGCTATCATTTAAGCTCAATTGATTGTTTATGATAGCTATGAATTTTATCCCGCCTCGCACATACCATGATTTAGCAATCTCCTCTCCATATCATAAGCACGCGTTTGAGCGCCTGTATCAGGTTGCCGATGAACAAGGTATATACAGCGAAATCCGTGACAAATACGTCATTAACTCTGCGCAATCTCCCGTACAGACCTTTGAAAAATATCTGGTGGCGGCAGATGAATTAAGAGAGCAAGGATGTGGTGAGATTGGATGCTTACTGGGGGAGAAGTTAGACGCTAGCTGTTACGGATTATTCCTCGTTGCTCTTTATAGTAGTCGTAGCCTCTCTCAAAGTTTGGACTTAGTCTGTAAGTTTAGCCCTAAGTTAGACTTCGGCCTAAAATACGATCTAACACTGACAAGCGAAGAAGGTGTACTGCGGTTTTTGCCCAGTTTAAATGGCAGTCGTTTTCCTTGGCTTGTAGAAGAATGGGTATTTGGAAGCTTAGGGCTTATTAATACTATTGCGAAAGAACCTATTTTTCCCACCAAGATAACGTTAATGATACCCGAGCCTCGTCATCTTTGGTTTTACCAAGAAAGGCTCATATGCCCCATTGAGTTCGCTAGCAATGAAAATGCTATCTATCTAACAAAAGAGGATTTGGGTCGCCAGATAAGTAGTTCCGACAACTATATCAATAAGTTGCTATCCCAACTTATTCTAGCCTCTGCCGACCCTGCCCCCGACAATCTACTCATTAAACTATATCAATATCTATTGATAAACATTGGACGCGGCCTGCCCACGCAAGTAGAAGTTGCTCTATATCTAGGCATGAGCACTGCTTCACTAAAGAGAAGACTAGCTCAACAGCAAAAGACTTATAGACAGATAGTGTTAGAGGTGCGAATGACTCTGGCTTATGAGTATTTACTTATGTCTAAAATGTCGGTTCATGAAGCCGCATACCTTCTGCACTACGAAAATCCCGCTAATTTCACCCGGGCATTCAAAACATGGTTTGGGAAAACACCTTCGCAATTTAGGACAATGAATTGAGCCCTGGTCAGTTAAGCAATTTCAAGAAGCTGACTAGACGCCAAATATACGATCTCTAAAACTCCGCGGCCCATGCATCAAAGTCATTGATATTATCTATTTGTTGCTACGTTTTGGGGCAGGATTATAAGGCAGTGCAAGTTAATTTTTAGAGGAGAGTAACGGCTAATCTAGCGTGATCTTCAAGCGTTTTCATCTGTACTCGTTTCGTAGATAAACATAGTACTCGCCAATGTGTGAGTTGGCATAACGCGCTATTGTCGCGAGCTCACCATGATAAAGCATCACTCAACCCGTCATTATCCTATCTGTATCATGGCTTATTTTATCAATGATGAAGCGCTTGAACACGAATGCGATTAGGTTGTTAGTACTAAGCTATTGTTTAAAGGCTTAAAGGCTTAAAGGCTTAATCATCACGTAATGTTCATTGACAATTTATAATGCAATGTAACCTCAGTCATGTATATAATTATATAGCGATATAAAATTACGTTGTACTAGGTAAGATAGAATGTTAATAAAAAAAATGGATGCACCAAAAGATATGCAGATTGGTGCGTCATTTGAAACAAAAAGGCATGGTTCCGTGATGATTGTTGAGTATTACAACACTCATACCGTTATAGTTGCCTTTAAAAACACAGGAAATATTCGTTCTACCACCGCAGCAAAGCTTCGTAGTGGTCAAATAACGGACCGTTCCGTTCCACCACAATCCTCAATGGTTGGCCGAAAATATGAATCGCTCAAGCACGGTTTATTAACCATTAAACAAGTTGAATCCGAAAACATCGTAGTTTTAGAGAACAGCAACGGCGAAGAAGTAAGGATGTTACTTCCTGCAGTACAAAAGATGAAAGAACATATAGAAGAGAGTGATGAGCATGATGAGGAATTAGAATTTCCGACATCGCTTAGTGCTTTAACAAAAAGAAATAAGAAAACTAAAGATGTTAACTCACTATTGAAAAAGATGATTACCGACTATGGTAAATAATACTAAACTTAGGACATAAGCAACCACACACAACCCTTTTTCTCACCCTATATCTCACCCGGCAATCATTATCCAAATCTATGCAAACCTCCACTTACTGTGATCAGCATCACAAGATCATTTTGACTTTGTGAGCCAAGTCGATATCAATTAACCTTGTTTTCGGTAATATCCTCTCCATCAACGACGTGAAACACTTATTCTTAGATCAACAAACCCTACAGAGATATATTATGAAAAAGATTATGGTTGTATGCGGAAATGGCCTCGGCACTTCATTAATGATGGAAATGGCGGTTAAAGAAGTGGTAAAGAAAATTGGGTTTGAAGCTGAAGTCGATCATGAAGATCTATCATCAGCAACATCAAGTAAAGCCGATATTTGGGTCGCAGCAACGGATGTTGCCAATCAGCTAAAAGATGCAGGAAAAACAAACGTAATCAGCTTAGCTAATATATTTGACAAAGTGTCAATTGAAGAACAATTAAAAGCTATCATCTAGGGTAATATATCATGGCTAATTTCTTTGAATTCATGCTAGGCTTGTTAAAAGAGCCAGCAATAATGGTTGGATTAATTGCTTTCATTGGCTTAGTTGCTCAGAAAGCAGATGTATCAACCATTTTAAAAGGCACAATTAAAACCGTAATGGGTTTCCTAATTTTAGGATTTGGTGCTGGCGCTCTTGTTGGCGCTCTAAACAACTTTTCCGTAGTATTTACTGAAGCATTTGGTGTAAGTGGTGTTATTCCAAATAACGAAGCGATTGTTGCCTTAGCACAAGAAGCATTTGGCTATGAAATGGCTTTAATCATGTTCTTTGCCTTCGTGGTTAATATTCTATTAGCTCGATTCACACCGCTTAAGTATATATTCTTAACGGGCCACCATACGATGTTTATGTCGATGTTGGTTGCTGTAATTCTTTCTACAGCGGGCATTACTGGTACTCTATTAGTCGCTATCGGTGCGGCGATCGTCGGCTCGCTCATGGTCATCATGCCAGCGCTGGCTCAGAAGTACACAGAGAAAGTAATGGGTACTGATCAACTGGCAATGGGTCACTTCTCAACCCTGTCTTACTTGGTTTCTGGTTATATCGGCAGCAAGTTTGGTGACACATCTACCACTACTGAAGATATGAACGTACCAAAGAGCTTAATGTTCTTACGTGATACGCCAGTAGCCGTAGCAGTAACCATGGCAATCTTCTTCCTATTTGCCTCCATTTTTGCTGGTGGTGAGTTTGTTGAAACTGTCTCTGACGGCCAAAACTGGGTTGTCTTCACTCTCCTTCAATCACTAATCTTTGCTGGTGGTGTCTACATCGTACTGCAAGGTGTAAAAATGCTGATTGCAGAAATTGTCCCAGCGTTTAAAGGCATATCTGACAAACTTGTTCCGGGAGCAAAACCAGCGCTAGATTGCCCAATGGTATTCCCTGTTGCACCAAACGCAGTCCTTATTGGCTTCTTGTCTTCATTCTCGGCAGGTCTTGTTGCGATGGGCATTCAAGGCATGTTTGATTGGACGATTATTGTTGCTGGTGTGGTTCCCCACTTCTTCGTTGGTGGTGCATCTGGTGTATACGGTAATGCGACGGGTGGTCTACGTGGTGCGATTTTAGGCTCATTCACTCAAGGCCTATGTATCTCGTTCTTACCAATGCTTCTACTTCCTGTACTAGGTAATATTGGCCTTGAAGCGACAACATTTGCAGACTTTGACTTTGGTGTTGTTGGTCTTATTCTAGGGTGGATTGTGTCATGAGCATTATGACGTTGATTGGCGATAACATTGTTATCTCGACTGAAGAGAACTTAACTGTTGATGCGGCTCTAGAGATCACTTGTTCAAAACTTCTTGAACATGGAAAAGTGCAAGCAACATACTTGGAAGCGATTAAGCAAAAACATCAAGAGATTGGCGCGTACTATGTGCTGGCACCAAAAATTGCCATGCCACATGCTCGCCCAGAAGATGGGGTCAATGAAGCAGCCCTTCAAATCACGGTGTTTAAAAACGGCGTTGACCTTGAGTCAGAAGACAACGGTGATGTGTACTTCTCTGTGACATTAGCGGCCATGGATTCAGACAGCCACATCCAAACGATAATGGCACTATCAGAGCTGTTCCAAAATGACGACGATGTCGATGCCATCATCGCTTCGCAGACGAAAGAAGAGATAATTAGAATTTTAGAAAGATACTGATCATTCGCTTCTTTACCCCAAACCGATCCAACGCCCTTTGTTCATAAAGGGCGTTTATTTTTTCCCCATCATGTTCAAGACTTCGCGACCAGTGACGCACTCATTCAATAGGCAAGAAAGGTGATTTAGAATTCAGCGTCAACCTGAAATGTCATGCGCTCGTGCGTAATGGGATGATCAAGAACCAATAGTTCAGCATGTAAATGCAAACGGTTTGCCGTCGTGCCATAAAGATCATCGCCCACGATGGGCATTTGTAGCCCCAATGCGTGGGCACAATGTACCCTCAGTTGATGTGTACGCCCAGTTTTGGGCGAAAGGTAAAGCTTAGTTCGATTACCTTTACGCTCTATCACCTGCCACGTTGTTTCGGCAGGCTTGCCGTGCTCAAAGCAAATCAGCTGTCGTGGCCTATCATCAAGGTCACCACGCATTGGTAATGAAATACAACCTTCGTTTCGTTCAAGTAACCCCTCAATCAAAGCGACATAACGCTTTTCCACGGTACGCTGAATAAATTGTTTTTGTAGACTCTTGTTTGCCCGTTTACTAATAGCAATAACCATCAACCCCGATGTCGACATATCTAAACGATGCACGATCAATGGCCCAGTTGCCTCAGGAAAAGCCTTTTTCATTCGAAGGTAAACTGAATCTTCGATAGTTTTTCCTGGAACGGACAAAAAATCAGCGGGTTTATGCACGACAGCCATATCATCGTCTTGATAGAGGATATCCACTTCCTTACCTTCGGCTGGATTTCTTAGTAGTGGATTTTCGTCCACCTCAAGCCCTTCAAGCATATGAGTTAAAATTGGGTGGCACTTTCCCTGGCACGCTGGATAATAATTCTTATGTTGTCTAATCGACGACTTCGGTGGTACGCCCCACCAGAATTCAGCTAAAGCTAACGGCTTCATTCCCCATTTATACGCATACTGCAACAGCTTAGGGGCTGCGCACTCTCCAGCCGCCGCTGGCGGTACACCTTGAGTAGTCTTAGCAAAAAGTTCACCAAGGTTTTTCTCTTGGCCAAGTGCATTCAAAAATGTGTATTGCTCAAACAACTTTTTTTGTAGCTGTGACGAACGCTGCTTACGTTTGTTTCTTAACGGTATGATTTCAGCCATCATAGAGTCTAGTTCGCATTGAACTTCCGCAATACGGGCATCCCAATGTAGCTTTAAATCGCGAAGTTGCAGCTTTTCAATGACACTGGCTTGGCTTAGTTGCTGCTTAAGTAGGTGACGTTCATCTTCAGGTAATTCACTAGAAGCTGCACGTTTAGCCTTTCTGATCTTACGAGCTTCAACCATGTTGCTTCGATGCACTTTCAGTGCCTCATCCGCATATTGTTTTTCTTGTGCTAACAAAACTTGCAGACGCGTCAATCTTGGCGTTGATTCCAGCTCACCAATCTGAATAGACATCTGGTTAATTTCAGCTTGCCCTGACAAAAAGAAGCTGTCTTGAGCTAACATATCAAAAACAGGTGGCACAAAGTGTGGTATCAAATTTTGGTCGGCGATTTTTCCGGAAAACGCAGACAAATAACCGACTTCGCCTACACTGTTTTCAACCAATAACACCCCAAACATTTTGCCGATCGCATTTTCTAGCTCATCCTGCAAACCAAAATTATGTTGCCACTCGGTTTGCGTATTCAGATGCTGTTGAAGTTCTTCCGCCGCCAATAGACAAAGTGGATGAGGGGTATAATAGAACGGATAAGTAAACCGCTCAGGCAATGTGTACTCATCAATAGAGCTATTAAATGGAGTAAAACAATGTTCTGGTGTGTGCATATGTCAATCTATATAAAACGTTGAACCCTAAGAGCACAACGCTTCATAGGCATGAAAGGCTGGCAATTCTAACTGTTAACGGCCGTAAGATCACTACTCAAAAAGACGAAGTTAATAAGTCGCTGATTTGTCATTTCCACAAAGCGTAAGTGACCCGCTACATTGCAACACGTTTAACGACCCGAGATTACAGATAGAAAAGTAATCACGTACTCCTTCAAGCAGTGTGATGACCCAAAATGACCTAGACCAACCATTTAACGAAGTAGGCATAATTCTCATGCCTTATCTATCCCTATTATCACCACTTATTCTGGGTAATAAAACGCCAATAGATTTTTGAAATTTTACATGGCGATACGTGTATCAATAGGTTGATTTAGTGTACCCGGTGTCGACACATCTAAACCAACCTATACCCCATTCTGGATGGTGATAATTAAATAGTCTGTACTGGAATGTTTTCCATTTGAACCGGTGTGTGGTCTTCGGTGTAATAGGTATAGGTCGCGACAATACCATCGTACTTGCTATTCACGAGTAATCGAAGTTCAACATTTGGTAATAATACGGGGCCTGGGCCAAAGCGTGGATCCCAAGAACCCGGCATAACAGGATACCCTGTTGCTACAATGAGGTTATTGCATTCAGATTCACCCATCACACACAACGGTGTTGCATCACCGTTTAACTTGGTAAAGTGCGGCTTATCAAGGTGAACAGATGGATGACTCACCTCACCAAAACCGCTTACCGTTCCGGTTTTAGGATGAATAGAGAGAGTCAGATTAAACTCAACACCACCCAAAACCCCCGGTGTGGCAATACGGTACTCACGATGCTCAACTTTGTGACTTGTTGATGATTGACCTAGCTCATTAACTTCGCTTGTTTCTGACATGTTATGTTCCTTTTATTTTCTACGACTTCCTAAGTAAGCACGTAAATTTTAATTCAACGAACGATAGAAACCATTACACGACATTACACGTTTACGGGGTAGTTAATTGAGGTATCTATCATTAGATTACTCGCTTGGTCATTTGTAAGTGAATATTTCATTGACGGTAAGTTAGTTTGACAATCAATTAAATATTCCCTACGATGCACTCGATTTTACAGAACAGTAATTTCACTCTAATTTTTAAATACAGGAATAATAGGAACCTATGGACTCTTCGAGTAGTCGAATAATAAAGTTTGGTGTTTTCGGTGGAACGAATATGCCCATAGTTTCTTGTCTGACAATAGTCTAATGACTATGCCAAGGGAAACCCTTGGCATAGGTGAACGCTCACTCCCCTCCCTGTTAACTCCAAACATTTTAAAGTCATATCAATCACATACACGTTGATTTAAATAGTCAACATGATAACTATTGGTTGTGGCTATTATCAAAAAGATTATTAATTTATCATTATAATGAAGCATCCGATCATATTATGAATGTGATCGCGACTATTGAATTCGCCACAACCCTGCTGTGGATCTAATTATAATAACACTTCATCTTAATATTAAATTCCACTTATTTGGTATAGTCAAACTCATCAATTATTGTCAATGTCGACGCTTGGCTTACACTTATTTATTTGGCTGATATTTATATCATTTTGGTATGATATCACCTGTTTGGTTTCTTTGTTCTTATCCTATTTTAGGAGATACAAAGATGATAAAAACATTGCTTTCGATAGCAGGAATTAAGCAAGCTAAATCAGCGCGACTTGTTCCTGTGGAGCACTTCGTTAACACTGGTATTTTATGTGTTGGCGAAGACCTCTCACTCCAAGATGTGCGAGTAATAGCACGCTCAGCCTCAGACTTTCATGCCGTCGCGGCCATCTCTAAAAGCGGCTACTACCTTGGTCTATTGCCGCTAATTCATTTGCTCACCGCTAACCCAAAGCAATTGGTTTCCGAGTTTATTTTTGCACGCAATCATTACATATTTTCGTCTGAAAATACTGACCAAGCATCATGGCAATTAACCCATAGCCGATGGAATATCCTACCTGTACTGAATAGTGAACATCGAGTCATTGGCGTATTCGAACACAATAATGCTCGTGCATTAAACAATCACAACCAACACCTAAACACGCCAATCAAGCACTCACTACGTCTATCAACTTGCGCCTAAGCCCAATAGTTTCAAGGAAAATTCTATGACTTTTTACAACATATCCCAAGAGCTAATGTCGCTTCACATTAGTCAAAATCAATCAGCAGTGCAGCGTTTCCTTGCGTCACACCCATTAGCAGATTGCGCAGAGGCTTTTGTAGCACTTATCGATGACCAACAACTGAATGTACTGGAAGTACGAGATTTATTTCGCTTAATGACCCCTGAATCCCAAATTACATTATTGGAATACCTGCCACTTACTTTACAGACCAACCTTGCGGAATACCTAGACATCACTGAGCTCGTTCAATTAACACAAAACATGGCTCACGATGAACGAGCAGACCTCATCGCAACCTTGTCTATTCCATTACAACAACAAGTTCTCAGTACTATCGAGCACGAGCATCGCGTCGATATCGAGCAACTGACCTCTTACCCGCAAAGCAGTGTTGGCGCCATCATGACATCAGACTTTGCCACCTTAGCGATGAATAGTACCGTTGAAGATGCCATCAAGCAGCTTAAGCATATCGCACGTGACAGCGAAACCATTTATCAAGCGTACGTGGTTGATGCTCAAGAATGCCTACAAGGCACTGTTTCATTACGAGATTTGATTCTCGCCAAACCACTGCAAACCATTTCTGAGATCATGACCCGGGTATGTATTTTTGTGCGTGTCGAAGAAGCTCAACATATCGCATCTCAAGCGATACGAAAATACGACCTACTGGCACTTCCGGTACTAGACATTAACAACCGCTTAATTGGCATTGTCACTTATGACGACGCCATGGACGTTGCCGAAGAACATGTTGACCGTCATATCCACAAAACAGCCGCCGTCAATTACTCAGGAAACTTAAAGGACGCTTCCATTACCCTGATGTACCGAAAAAGAGTGTTTTGGTTGGTACTCTTAGTTTTTGGCAATATTTTTTCAGGAGCAGGTATCGCTCACTTTGAGGACATGATCGAAAGCTATATTGCCTTGGTTTTCTTTTTACCATTACTCATTGATAGCGGCGGTAACGCTGGCTCTCAGTCAGCGACATTAATGGTGCGCGCACTCGCCACTGGTGACATTATCGCTAAAGACTGGGCAAAAATGCTAGGCAAAGAACTGATGATTGCCGCCTTACTAGGGATCACGATGGCCTTAGCGGTTTCTTTTTTAGGGTTTTGGCGCGGTGGGTATGATATCGCGCTCGTCGTTGCGGTAACGATGCAAATCGTCGTACTTGTCGGCTCCGTCGTCGGGATGTCATTACCATTTTTGCTCAACAAAATGAAACTCGATCCCGCTTCCGCCAGTGCGCCTTTGGTCACATCCATTGCTGATGCGTTAGGGGTTCTTATTTACTTTTCCGTCGCATCGTTAATTCTTGATATGCCCGTCAGTATTTAGCCATAATGAAGAGAATATTATGATCATATCTGAATTAACCACTTTTCTTTTGCCGCTTATGGTTGCCTCAGTACTTGGCGCAACTGTTGGTGTCGAACGACAGTGGCATCAACGAATGGCTGGTTTGAGAACCAATGCGCTGGTGTCACTGGGTGCTGCCAGTTTCACTTTGATGTCAACGCTCGAAGTCAATGACGCCAGTCCTACACGTATCGCGGCTCAAGTCGTTTCAGGGATAGGTTTTCTTGGTGCAGGGGTCATCATGAAAGAAGGAGCCAATATCCGCGGGCTCAATACTGCCGCTACGTTATGGTGCTCGGCAGCCATTGGGGTAATGGCTGGTGTGGGGCAAAACACGGGTGCTTTCACAGTTGCACTCATGGTGCTTGCCACCAATACGCTGCTACGCCCACTTGTCTCTGCGATAAACCAACGCCCTAATCTTCATACGCAGCAAGATGAAAGCTGGTGGCGGTATCACGTGGAAGTCATGTGTCATCATCAAGAGGAGCCCTATGTTAGGGCGTTATTATTGCAAGGCGCGTCGGATGGTATTTTACAACTTCAAAAACTCGACAGCGAAAGCATTCAAGGTGAAGAAGTGTCTCAGGTACGTGTGTACTCATCCATTCTTGTTAATAAGAGAACGGATCACAACATCGAAAAGATCGTTGGGCGCTTGAGTTTAGAACCCTCGGTTTCATCGGCTTGTTGGCAGGTATCGGAAGCTTAATTTATTAATATTACACGCTAGGGCATCCCAACTAAAATAGGAGAGTAAACGCAGTGATTCGTTCACTCTCCTATTTACCTCAAATTAAGCCCATTATTAGCCAAGTACAACCGGAGCATGGAGCTTACCGATAACAAATATCAACGTAAAAATGATGCAAGTTAGTGACGTTAAGATAGCGCGAGATTGTCGACTTTGGTGAGGTCTGAAGACCAACATTGCACTGCCCACGTAAGCGATAAAAAGTATGAATTTTTCGGTCAACCAAGGATCAACAAATGGGTATTGTTTAATCGTCAGACACAATAACAAGGCACTGATAAGCATCATAAACGTTAATAGCTGATGCATCGCAAGTGCAAACTTGTTTTCAATGAGGGCCGACGCATTAAAGCCCCACATCGCCCTTAATAAAAAACTAATGAAGCTAAGTAAAACAAGTGCAACATGTGCCTTTAAGATCAGAGAGTACATAACTATCCTTAACACTATCTTTACATTCAAACGTGCGTTTAAGGTATGCAATAGGGGTAAAGAGTTCTTTGATGTAAATCAAATGTTTCTCTTTTGTTTCTCTTCCGGATATTGGTTGCTGTTTTTTTGTTTCACCCACGCACTCAGACAATCGCTATTCGCACTCCGTTCTCTTTTTCTATAACTATACATCGAGCAAATGGCATCACGTTGATACGTTATTTTGCGCAATATTATCCATTCGAATATCAGATATTAAAGTCGCTCACTCTCCCACATCACTCGCATAGGCGAACAGGAAAAGACGATTACTGGAGGCTTTGTCACATTTCTACCAATATAAACTATTCAAAAATCGGGCAAGAAAATAGCGTAGGCACATTGCCGAGAAGAGCAAGTATCCCCTTACCATAAGCATTAGTTTTGCCCCCCGGAGAAACGAAATGACAATTAGAACATTGAATCCCTACACCAACCAAATCGAAAAGTCTTTCCCAATTATCGATAACACACAGGTCGAGCAAACACTTGGTCATGCGCATCATGCTCACCTGCAGTGGCAAGGCACATCGTATGCCGAACGAGCGGCGCTACTCATGAAAGTCGCTGATATTCTGGAAGCGAAAAGTGACGAATATGCCAAGCTAATGACGACAGAAATGGGCAAGCTTCATCGTGAAGGCGTTGCGCTTGAGCTTCCTCTCTGCGCACAAATCTGTCGATACTACGCGACGAATGCGGAACGATTTCTTGCGCCTGAGCCTATCGAAGGTGTGAGCGCTGGCTCCGCGTTTATCGAAAGCCGCCCTTTAGGGGTGATCTATGGTGTGATGCCTTGGAACTTCCCTTTTTATCAGGTGATTCGTTTTATCGCCCCTAACATAATGGCGGGCAACAGTGTGGTGTTTAAACACGCCTCCAACGTTCCTCAGTGTGCGCTAGCAATCACGGAATTGTTTGAACGAGCAGGCTTTCCTAAACACTTAGTCAACCACCTATTCATAGCGTCTAGCCAATCAGAGCTAATCATTGCAGACAAACGGGTACAAGGTGTTTCCCTTACAGGCAGTGAAAAAGCCGGTGCTAATGTCGCAGCTCTAGCGGGTAAACACCTGAAAAAAGTCGTGATGGAGCTAGGCGGCAATGATCCATTTATTGTCCTAGCTGATGCCGATATAGATAAAGCGGTAGAACTGGCTGCCATTGCCAAAATGTTCAATTCAGGGCAAGTGTGCATTAGCGCCAAACGCTTTATCGTAGACGATAGTGTCTATGATATTTTCATCGACAAATTCGCTTCCGCACTGGCAAGCTTAAAAGCGGGCGATCCGATGTTGGATGAAACAGGGTATGCGCCATTGGTGAATATTTCTGAACGAGACCAGTTGCTTTTACAAATACAAACCGCCGTGTCGCAAGGCGCCCAACTCATCGTAGGCGGAGAAGCAGAAGCTTTAGAAGGTGCATGGCTAAAACCAACCATTTTGGCTGGTATCACACCAGAAATGGATGTCTTTGACCAAGAGCTCTTTGGTCCGATTGCCGTGGTGTACCGAGTCAACTCAGAGCAAGAAGCCATTGAACTGGCAAATAATAGCTCTTACGGGCTCAGCTCTGCCGTAATATCACAAGACGCTGCACGAGCGCATCACGTCGCTAATCAATTGCATTGCGGCGCATCATTCATTAATACCTTCTCTATGTCAGAGGCTTGTTTGCCATTTGGCGGGATTAAAAATTCTGGCTTCGGTCGAGAGCTAGGGCGTCTTGGCATAGACGAATTCGTCAATAAAAAGCTTGTTCGAACATTATAAGAGATTCATCATCGCCCCTTTCGATTACGGTATATAGCGGTGAAGGGGCGATTTTTCTTAAATACTCACTCATTGCGAAAAATAATTCCCTCAACAAGGAAACAATTAGATACTTGCTCATGTATCGTTTATCTCATTGAGTACCAACCCTTGAAGAAAGCACTTTGCCTATCTTTACTGCTGCTAATTACTGGTTGCACGCCTTCTGGCTCATCACAAACTAATCCGTCCCAGCCCACGACCAATCCGGTTATTTCTCCCACAGAGAAGCAGGTTATTACTCAGTTGCTCAGCTATGTCGTCAAGCAAGGAAAAGCAAAATGGGGTGAAGATGACTTTGTGCAAGCGGGAAAGCACCGCTACGTAAAGTATCTAGATGGTTACCAAACTCGGGCTCATATTGATTTCGATAAAGGCAAGATATACGTCTCGACCATCGCTCAGAGTGACTCGCACAGCAAACTCAAGAAAGCCATCGTACAAACCTTACTTATGCCTGCAGACCCAAAAGATGCCGAGCTATTTAGCGACAAAGCCGCCGCTTTAAAAGGTAAACCGTTTTTACTTAATCAAGTTCTCGATCAAGATGGCAAAGCGATTGAGTGGCAATGGCGAGCAAACCGCTACGCTGATCATTTAATGACGCATCAGCTTAAACGCAAAAGCATAAAACGTGGCACTGCCTATTATGTTGAAATTACCATGGTTAAGAATCATCTAGAGCAGAGGGAATACCAATACGCCTCACTCATTCAAGCTGCGGCAAAACGTTATGGGTTAACTGAAGATCTGATTTACTCCATCATCAAAACAGAGAGTAGTTTTAACCCTTATGCGGTCAGCCATGCTGGCGCGTATGGGTTGATGCAGGTCATCCCTAAAACCGCTGGTGCTGATGTATTTAATTTGGTGAAAAAGAAACCAGGTATTCCAACCAAAGCGTACCTCTTTGATCCTGCCAACAACATCGATACTGGCGCGGCGTATTTTTACATATTGAAAAACCGTTACCTGCGTGAGGTCAAGCACCCAACGTCTCTGCACTTTAGTATGATTTCGGCCTACAACAGCGGTACCGGAGGTGTGCTCGCAACTTTTCATCGCGATAGAAAACAAGCGATGAACAAACTAAATAACCTCGCGCCAAAACAAGTTTATACCGCTTTGACTACGCAACATCCAAAAGATGAAGCGCGGCGATACCTGCAAAAAGTGCTGTATTTTCAAAAAGAATTCAACGAAACCACCCTATAGAACGGTCTCCTCATGACCCAAAACAGGAAAAGATCCGTGTAATGATCCTTTTCCTTTCTCTTTCAACCACTATTACAACTGTGTAATAGTCATTTTTAAATTAGCGGGATTATCAATATAAACCGTTCCAATACAATAGCGCCATTCCGTTTGTACTGAAGACTTAACCTTTAACGCAAACCCTATTTTTAGCAACGTCTATCACGATTGCTTGGGCTATTGGAGCACATCATGTCAAAAATCGTAGTCGTCGGCGGCGGTGCAGCCGGCCTTGAATTAGTGACCCGCCTTGGAAGAAGTTTTGGCCGTCGTGGGCAGCATGACATCGTTCTGATCGAACCTGCAAGCCATCACTATTGGAAACCTCGTCTGCACGAAATTGCGGCTGGCACTTTTGATTCCGAGCTCGATGCGGTTAGCTATTTACAACATGGCTATTGTAATCAATATCAAACCATCCAAGCATCAATGAGCCGTCTTGATCGCCAACGAAAAGAAATTGAAGTTCGTGACGCTCAAGGGCAAACCTCAATGGTCAATTACGACTATTTAGTGATTGCGGTCGGTGCCGTCAGTAATGACTTTAAAACCGAAGGCGTGAGTGAGCACTGCTTATTTCTCGACTCTGCGCAGCAAGCACAACAAGCATGGGAACAAATTAATCCTCTGCTGCGTGCTCAGGGTGAACACCACATCTCTATTGTGGGTGCTGGCGCAACAGGCGTAGAGCTTGCTGCAGAGCTTGCTAAGGTCAATGAAAAGCTTAATCGCTACCGCAACGACGCCAACTTAAAGGTAACGCTTATTGAAGCCTCTGAGCGAATTCTCCCAGCGGGCCCGGCTTGCATGTCTGAGAAAGTTCATAACGCTCTGGTAAAAAACGGTGTAGAAATCAAAACCAACACCCGAGTAAAACGAGCGGAGAGTGGCAAGTTGATCACAGCGAACGGAGAAGTCATTAATGCAAACTTGCAGTTATGGGCAGCAGGTATTAAGTGCGCACCGTGGCTGGCTCAGCTTGATGGACTAGAAACCAATCGCCTCAATCAGTTAAAAGTGAATGCGACCTTAACGACAACAGTAGACGACAGCATTTTTGTCATTGGCGACAGTGCTGAATGTCCACAACCCGACGGTAGCGTTGTACCGCCAAGAGCGCAAGCAGCAAATCAAGCCGCTGGGCACTTAGCGACACAGATAAAACGCAGGCTAAAAGGAAAAGAGATGAAACCGTTTGTATTTAATGACGGTGGCATGGTGATTGCGGTTGGGCACAACTATGCCGTGGGTAGCTTGATGAATAACAAACTCATTTTGCGCGGTCGCTTAGTTCGCAACCTATACGACACCATCTTCCGACTTCATCAACGTATTCTCTTTGGTTGGGGTCGAGTCACCGCTCTGGTTGTGCTAAAGCGATTGAAAGGCACACTCAACCCTTTTTACAAAAATAATATTTCATAATTTATTACTCATGAACTAACGAAGAGAAGACACCCACTTCTCTTCTTTCCTTGCTATGTTGGAACAACCATTATGTGGATGACGCTTCGCCAATCTTTACCTCTGCAGCTACTACTCTCTGCTGCGGCCGCTTGGGCTCTCGCAAGCTTACTGCCCTTGCCTAATGAAATTGCTCAGCAAAGTTGGTATCAACTGATTATGCTCGGTAAAACCACCTACCTTGGATTATTAAAAATGGTCGTTGGTATCGTTGTTATGCTGTCCTTATTGCAAGGTATTACCAGCATTGGCTCAACCATGCGCCTAAAGAAAATTGGCCGTTCCACGCTACTGTTCTATAGCTTCACATCGTTCATTGCCGTTAGCTTAGGTCTTGGTGCATCACTCATGCTGCCTGCTTGGCAGCCATTAGCAACCCCCGTTCCACTTAATGACAGTGTGCAACTGATCAATTCAGAAGCCACGACTGGCGGCGCTATTGCAGCAAAGCTAGTAAGCATGGCATTAGTAAACCCTGTCGCGGCGCTTGCTCAAGGGAACTTGCTGGCTATTGTCGTTTTTTCATTTATGTTGGGCGTGGCGCTGCTGGCCTCTTTACCTGAAAAGCACTCACTATTTGAAACGCTTTCTGGATTGAACAAAGGCATTACTACCATTGTAAGTGCGATTATTCGTTTAGCGCCCGTCGCCGTATTTTCAATCGTGTTTGAATTCACGGTTAATGGCAATAATGCTCTATTTCATCAGCTGGCTTTGTTTGCTTTACTCGTTTTTACCTTAACTGTCGTTCATGGCGCGATCGTACTGCCAAGCATTGCCAAATTCATCACTGGTATTCGCTACCGTCGTTTGTTCCGTGCGATATCCGCACCTATGGCTATGGCGTTTGCCACATCATCAAGCTCAGCGACGCTGCCTCTATCCATGCAAACGGCAGAACAGGAGCTGGGTGTTTCTCAAAGTACCAGCAGCATGGTATTGCCTCTCGGTGCGGTAATGAATATGGATGGAACCGCTCTATTTGAAGGGGTGGCGGCTATTTTCTTAGCGCAACTGTTTGGCGTTGATTTAACCACGACGGGCCTAGTGATGATTTTCATTATGGCGATGGTTTCCTCCATTGGTGCGCCGGGTATGCCATCAGGGTCCATGTCTGGTATGCAGATGGTATTGCTTGCGGCAGGCATCCCGTTGGAGGCCATTGCGATACTGCTTATCATTGAACGTCCGCTTGACACCTTTAGAACCGCAGTAAACGTTGAGGGCGATTTGATTGCATCACTTGTCATCGACAAATGGCAGCAAGAGCAACCAGCCTCTATCAAAGTCGCAGGTAAACAGTGCCTAAATTAGTCACGTTAATACGTGCTATTTCTTATAAGTATATTGCTAATATCGGGTTGTAGGCTTCGGCCTACACCCGTGCTTTGATAACAGACAAGATGGATACCAATACTAAGGGAAGCCTTGTCCCTACTAGCATCACAACAGCATAAAGATAGATTGGAGGTTGACGAATAAGCCCAAAAACTTCTGTTTTTGCATGCTAGTTTCAATCTGCCTTTTTAGCAGCTTATTTTGCAAATATAGACGTTGTGTATGAAAGGAGATATTTGCAAAATGAGCCGATATGTTTCAACTATCAGTGCATGGCATTTTCAGTACACTGATCTATATTAGAATCTGTGATAGCTCACATTTAATTATGAAGTCGTGATTGACTCACTTTTAGTTCATGGGGAAAAACAATGAAAAAAACATCTCTCATTCTACTTTCATCAATACTTCTTTCTACTTCTGTCCTTGCTTCTGAAGGGGCTATCAACAAAGAAGCCATGCAAACAACCGCAGGCGGATTTCAAGGCCCATCTGAAAATGACACATTAAGTAGTGTCGAAGAAGTCATGAATGCCGGATGGTTAACTGATGGCAACAAAGTGACCCTAGTCGGCCATATCGTTAAATCGATGGGAAATGACGTCTATACCTTCCAAGACAGTACCGGTCAGATGCCGATTGAAATAGAAGCGGATGAATGGGGCGGCCAAACCGTTACACCAAAAGACAAGGTAAAAATCTATGGTGAAATCGAGAAAAATGACAGCGATGTGGCAGTTGAAGCAGATTCGGTGCACATCCTAAAATAACCAACCCATCATCCTAATACGCTCTACATGCCATGCTTAGTGTACTATCGCCAAAGCATGGCATCATTTCATGCTCACTGCTCACTGCTCACTGCTCACTGCTCACTGCTCACCACTGCTTAGTAATGCGATTCTCTACTCTCTACCAGCGTAACCGCCGACAAAACAAACAGACTTTGTGAACATCAATCATCCCATCACACACAACGTGACAACGATCACACAAAGACTCTAAAACCAATACGCTTTACATGGATAATGTGCCCCAAGCACCTCCTGCTATTCATACAAGACCTAAAGAGTAACGTCATGAAAGAAATCGCATTCCGCTGGATTGATAAGTATTTGATCAACGTAACGATCAGAGAGAACTTTCTCATTCTTTTTTTTGCACCAGTCCTTACCATTCTTATCATCAGTTCAACGCTAATCAGTGCATCAGACAGTCAGCTGCAACGCTTACAGCAGCAAAACATGAACACCGTCGCGAGCCTCATCGTAGAATCTGAACTGTCGGAAAATGACGTCCGTCGTATACTTTCAGGCAGTCACATACAAATTGGTCACTACAGTACTGAGAGTATCTCAGTACCCGGCGCTACATACAGCCTGACAAGTGCTGAACAACCAAGCTTGCTTTCATCACTCACCATCACACATATCAGCGTCATTTTAGTTTCGTGCCTCTTTATTGCGCTATGCCTCTACTACATCATGACCTTTATGGGTGGCGCGCTCTACAATATTTACGACGCTGTTTTGCGCCTTGCTGATGGCGATTTGTCCTATCGAATTGGTCATGCGCCTGCACGTAATGATTTCAACTTAATCGCAAGAACCGTGGATCGCGTCTCTACTCGTGAGCAGCAGCTAGTCAAAGCGACGCAAGAAGCCATTGCTCTAGTTCAACAGATTAGCTCCGACCTACGCCAGCGTAGCCAAGCGAACCAACAACTCACTCACGACCAACAAGAAAGAATTGACTCATTGGCCAGTGCTACCGAACAGATGGCCGGCTCCATTCGTGAAGTGGCTAGTCATGCACAAGGCACCTCCAGCCAAACGAACCAAGCAACCAAAGCGACCGCTCAGGGGCTGGATAACGTCAGCCAAACATTACATGCAATTAACCAATTAGGCTCAGAAATTAACAGCGCAGCTGAAGCCGTAGCCGAGTTAGACAGTAACACCACGCAAATTGATGATGTTGTCACCACCATCAATGCTATTTCTGAACAAACCAATTTACTGGCATTAAACGCGGCTATTGAAGCGGCACGCGCAGGCGAGCAAGGCCGAGGTTTTGCGGTAGTTGCCGATGAAGTCCGCACCCTAGCTGGCAGAACGCAAACCGCGACCGTCGAAATTAAGAAGATGATTGAGGCGCTGCAAACCAACAGCCAAGGTTTAATGACCGTCATGCACCAAACGGTGAACAACGCAGAGTCCAGCGAGCAACTCATGAACTCGGTTAACAATGATATCAACCACATCGCAGAGCAAAACCAATACATCTCCGATCGAAGCATTGAAATTGCCGCCGCTGCCGAAGAGCAAGGTGTTGTCGCTGACAATATTGCCTCAGATGTCGAGCAAGTTCGCGCCCAGTCACAACGAGTCGCCGACATGGTGACGTACTCAAACAACGAAATACAACGCTTAAATCAGCAAGCCGACGCGCTTGAAGCGCTTATGGTGGGGCTTAAAGTCTAGCGAGTCAACGGCATACCCACCCTAAACGAGGGTGTGCCGTTTTACTATTAACCGCTATCTTGATTATAACTTCCGTGCTCTTGCTATCAGTACTTCATGTGACATGATTTACAACCTCTTCATTCTTTCCTGAACACACCCCACTCCAATTTCGAGTCAGATCACAGCCCATCCCATTCCCGCCTAAACGGATCAGCCTATCTTCTGCAATATCGTGAGATCTAACCTAATAATCGTAAAATCCGCCAATATTCATCAGCAAAAGCAATGTTAAATTAAATGCATATATAAATCATAAAACGTCATTTATGAGGCAAACGGATGAACATGTATGAAAGGATTTCTAAGCGTAACAATTATAATAATTCTGTTCTCGCTGACATAATAAATAGCTCTGAGTTAGGTCGACACATCAAACATATTCAATTTGATTTTGATAATCGTAACATACCTAATCTACCTAAAAAATCAAAACACAATAACCACATAGAATATAATGACTCAAAAAACCCAAATAGCCACCAACCCAATGTTGGCAATTACACCATATACAGTTCAACACCACTATCAAGCGAAGAAAAAAACAAAGTAAATAAAAAAATAAAATCGTTGGCAGAGCAATATTTTGTACAATCAAAATATAACGATAACTTCAAGCACCCTCCTTCTTTGATCGGTGTTAGTCACATATCGCAAAACATACACGAATTAATTATAAAATCATCAACATCAGACGCACCGGTATTTATTCATGGCGCTACTGGTACGGAAAAGCTATCTGTCGCCAGCAATATCCACTTTTCCAGTAAGCGGCAACACCTTCCTTTTATCGAGGTCAACTGCTTAACGATAAAAGATAAATTTGATGATGAAATTTCCTATCTCGCTCGTACGGTTAAAGACGGAACGATATACCTTAGTGAAATAGACTACTTAACACCTTCTCAACAGAATAAACTCCTTTCTCTTTTGTTACAACAAACCAATGGCATTTGGAAGGACACGAGATTAAGTCATAACATTAGAATTATATCTTCCTCTTCCACAGCTTTAATCGACCTTATTCAAACCTCTGATTTCAACCCGTTTTTGGCAAAGAGGCTCGATTTTCTCACGATAGACTTGCCCCGCCTGAATGAAAGGCGTGAAGATATCCCAACGATCATTCAATCTATCCTCCTTAACGGCAGCTTAACCGACGGGAAAAACGTCACAATCACACCTTGCGGTATGAGCTATCTTCGTAGCTTTGATTGGGAGGGTGATAATGACCAACTTCACAAATCCATTATTAAAATTGTGACATTCAGGAAAAGTAATACCATCGATATTGAAGACATCAAAGCTGTCTTGAAACGAACTGAGACCTACCATTTTTCCAATCAAACCATCATAAATAAATGCTCGATAATACATTACATCTTCAATAAAGAGTTTGACCGTTTTAAACACCTACACCCAAGTGTACAGAATGCAATTCTATATTTATCCGATAATTTCAATAGCGATATCACTCTCCATGAGCTAGCCAGCCATTCATATGTTAGCGCATCTCACCTTTCGTATTTGTTACGAGACAGCCTAAATAGGACTTTCAAACAAATTCTAATCGAATTAAGAATAGAATCAGCCAAAAAGTTATTTAGTGATAATCCACAACTCAATGTAACGCAAGTATGCCTAGACTCCGGATTTAATGACTTAAGTAACTTCGAAAAAACATTCAAAAAATACACATTATTAACACCCAGGCAATACAGAAAAGAATGTAGAGAAAAAACCAATTACAAACTACGAATGGTTATTTAGTCCGAAAAACGAATACATTGCTCCAAGAATAAAATAAACGGAGAGACAACAATATCAGCATGAATGAACAAACCTATTTATTTAGTAACACAAGAAAACTTACAACAACGAAAGGGAAAACAATGCCAAATACTGTCAACTCTGCGATCACCGACTCAGTCACACAAGTTAATACGCTTGTTGTTGGGGAAGCTCCAGCCACTGCAACGGGAAACCTGATGATGGCAACAAGCCAAGCGATTGCAACGTCAGGTCAAAACTTAGTGACCGGGCAACAACAAGCGAACGTCATGTGGCAATCCGCCACCGTTCAAGGCGTTAACGCATTACTCAATACTGGCGAGGCCGTCACTGGCACCGTTAGTGGACAAATTATCAACCGAGGTTAACCCCTCATCAATCACACCTAAAAAGGAAACATCATGCCTCAATATGTTAACTCACAAATCACTGACTCGGTGACACAAGTCAACACTAAAGTCATAGGCGATGCGCCAGCAACTGCAATGGGAAATCTAATGTTGGCAACTAGTCAAGCCCTAGCAGTTAGTGGCCAAAACTTAACGACAGGTCAACAACAAGCCAATGTCATGTGGCAAGCCGCGACAGTGCAAGGGGTCAATGCTTTACTCAATACTGGCGAAGCAGTAACTGGTGCAGTAACAGGCCAAATTATTAGCCGCGGGTAAACGTTAAATACAATCGATATTCATCTAAATAACCAAAATGGTCGTAAACGACACATATTCGTCAACAAAAATCGACCCACTTAAAAAGGAAATAGCTATGCCAGATCAAGTTAACGGTGCCATCACGGATTCAGTCACTCAAGTGAACACAAAAGTACTAGGGGATACTCCTGCAACGGCAATGGGCAATTTAATGCTGTCAACAAGCCAAGCGCTTGCAGTTAGCGCTCAAAACCTAACCACAGGTCAACAACAAGCAAACGTTATGTGGCAAGCCGCCACGGTACAAGGTGTCAACGCATTACTAAATACAGGTGAAGCGGTTACGGGTACGGTCACTGGTCAGATCATTAGCCGCGGCTAGTTTCAGTACGTAACATTATTAACTCAACAACCATAAGTAAGAGGGAACTCATATGTCAATTGATACCGTAAATGGTGCAATCACGGATTCTGTTACACAGGTCAACACTAAAGTGTTAGGCGACACGCCAGCAACCGCTATGGGCAACTTGATGATGTCCACAAGCCAAGCCCTCGCAGTCAGTGGCCAAAACCTTACAACAGGCCAACAACAAGCGAATGTGATGTGGCAAGCGGCTACCGTTCAAGGGGTGAACGCCCTATTAAACACAGGTGAAGCTGTGACAGGCAAAGTGTCAGAGAACATCATCGCAACAAGATAGAACAAGAGCGATGGCATGGCTGTTTTCAGCACGCTTATCGCACACTAACCAATTGAAACAACCCATCAACGGCGCGCAAGTGCGGTGAAGCCGAGGTTCATTATAAACGCGAAACCACGTGATTATACCGACCAATGTTCAGCCCACTTCAGCGTGTCATTGAAAACATAAAACACAAAGAGGACACCACTATGGTAGCAACCGTCGATCCTGCAATTACGGACTCTGTAACACAAGTCAACACAAAAGTACTAGGCGACACTCCAGCAACGGCAATGGGCAACCTGATGATGGCCACAAGCCAAGCGTTGGCAGTCGGTGGACAAAATCTAGTCACAGGCCAACAACAAGCAAATGTGATGTGGCAAGCCGCCACGGTTCAAGGGGTAAATGCACTCCTCAATACGGGTGAAGCCGTGACGGGTGTGGTATCAGAGAACATTATTGCGCGCCGATAAGCACCGGCTATGAACAAAAATAACCTTAGCTAACCACTAGCTAAGCATTACAGCACGGAACGTTGAGCTCTGTGCTGTAACTTCTCAACTCACACATTGTCACCACAACGGTATGTTCAGCGCACATGGGTCACGAGAAGTAGGTTCACAAGACTGGAAATTTACGGCGAATTAGTTAAGGAGCGACAACATGAATTCACTCATTGCAAAAAAATCGAAGAATAAAACACAAGATATCGCAGACAAATCCATAGCCCAATCAGGGGCACTCGCAGTGCAAGATGCAGCCAATAACATGCGGGATATGAACACCTTACTGTCTACTGCCTCTGGGGTCGCATTGGCAAATTACATTGAAACGGGTGACCCAAGCTATCTCGATGCTCTCAAACAATTAAATGAGCAAGCAAAAGCGGCGAAAGGCAACTTTATCGACTTGTACAGCAGCGTAACTAAAACAGAGAAAAAACTGTAACGTATAGGAGTAATACCCATGTTTAATGAAGAAAAACTGGCAGCAAAGGCCATAGAAGGCGGCCTTCATGCGGTGACAGGCGGAGGTGAAAGCAGCAAAGAAAACACATCATCAAAGCTGGAAAACTCAGAAGAGTATTCCGAGGCCATGGTAGACACGATATTCGCCGATACGCTATCGCGAGGCATGCAGAATGCCATTACTTCCCAGCAAAATGCCCAAATGGCGTCTTCGACTTCCATCACAAGCGCTTGTGGTCGAATCTTAAATGCGCAAGCAGCATCTAAAAAAAAGCCCACACCAATCAAAAAATCAACAGCTGAAAATGTTGGTACTACCGCAAGCAACGCACCACGCAAAGAGTCAGGACCAATAAAAGCAAACGTCACCCCTATCAATTCAGCACCTTCTGAAAAACTAGCAACACAATTATCGAATACAGACGATACTGGTATTACCGCAAATCCAAACGATCGTCCAGTCTCTAAACATCATGCTGCGAATGGCAAAAATACAAAAATAGACAAAGCCAAACTCGCCACCGGTCTTATGTTTGCCACGTCCCTAGGGCTGATGACAGCCACTGGGGTACTTTATTTTTTCAGCTAACACACCTTCAACCATCAAGGATTTGTCATGACTCAAGCATCGAACCAGCCATCAAACCCAGAATCAAGCCAACCATTATCGATCCAACAACACGAAACGGGGCCCCTTCCCCCTTCCCAATCAGAAAGTGAACGCCACGCGCAACGAATTCATAGCGCCCAAGGTCTGCAGTCAACGCAGAACGACCATCCCCAAAGTGATGGCGGGTGGCTTCAGTTGCAAACCCAATTGTCACAAGTCACGGACGACATTCAAGAAGAGCTCGATAGCGTCACTCAAACGTTAAACCAACAGCTTCAATCTACTATGACTGAACTTAATAAAGTGCACGCCACGTTGTCTAAAGTGAATGCCAATCTTAAAGACTAATCATATCTTTGCCCTTTAAAAGCCCCCTGGTTGCCCACTTTGCAATCAGGTTTTTTTCCTCTCTAAGATTCGTTTCTACATATTTTGTTCGTTCCTCCGCACCGAAGCTAACACCTTACAGGGATAACAAAGACCCGAATAAGTTTCAGGCCGAGTTACAAACACGATATTTTATTAACTGGGTTAACAAGCTATTATTTAAACAAATCACTGTGTGGGTCGTCTGATACTACATGACCCGATGCGAACGCTTCTAGCTCGCGCGTTATTCCATATTCCAAGTCCTGCAGATGGATATCGTAACGCACCTTCGCGCCAACCACTCCAGAATCGGCTTGATGAACACGACGTATGGACTGCATGGAAGCATACCGAATCACATTCATAATATTTGCTCCTGACAACGTGTACTTATTTGCCAGTGTCGGCAAATCAATGCTCTCCTCTAATTGGGCGAAATCGGAGAATCCATTGCGCCACAATGCCAGTCGTTCCGGTTCGTCAGGAAGTGGGAAGTAAACCATAGATTCGAAACGGCGATAAAAGGCGTCATCTAAATTATCTTTTAAATTAGACGCTAAAATAGCGACACCATTAAACGCTTCGATACGTTGAAGTAAATAAGCGACATTTTGATTGGCAAATTGGTCATTCGCCGTATTGGCTTGGTTTCGCTTTCCAAACAAGGCATCGGCTTCATCAAACAACAAAATCCACTGCTTGTTTTCTGCCATGGAGAATACTTTTTCCAAGTTCTTCTCTGTCTCACCAATGTATTTTGACACCACCAGCGAGATATCAACACGATATACATCGCGCCCCGTTACGTGGCCAAGCAAACACGCCGTCAGTGTTTTGCCTGTACCGGGAGGGCCAAAAAATAATGCGCGATAACCTGGACGGATTTTTCCTTTAAAGCCCCATTGCGACGCAAGCCTGTCTCCATACGCAATATAGTCTTGAATTTCCTCAACCTGCTTCAATACTTTAGTCGGTAGGACGAGTTGGTCCCAATCGACATCAACATCGATATACCTTGCAGGAAACGAATCACTACACTCTGGGCGAAATGGCGTGGCAGTGGTAAATCGTTGCAGGGCTTCATCTGACAAACGTAAAGGAGCTTGCATCACACCAAGTGAGGATTCGACATTGAGTTCAATGACACCACGTAACGCTTGCAAATCAGGCGTGGTTGAGCGATTGTCATTTTGCAGCCCTTCCAAAAACAGCTGTATTTGAAAACGGCCAATGAGATCGCTACCCCCTAGCAAAAAGGCTAGTGTCTCTCCTGTTGGGTAGGCTCGTTCATGGTGCATGACCACACCAAATTCACTGAACGGCAAACCAGTATTATCATTTCTTAGCAACAACATCTCTAGCAAAGCAGGACGAATCTCACTCGCGACCGATAACGCCAATGCCATTCGAGCCAACGTGGATAGCCGGCTTTTCGCAATAAAGTCACTGTACGCACCCTTTTGCTGGGATTGATTAAATGCAGGCATGGCAGGTAAACAAACTGAATTGGCCGCACCATCGCGATACGCAGGATCGGCACTAAAAGACGTAGACCCTTGGCGGTTATCCACTGCCTCAAAATAAGCATGAAGGCGGGTATGAATGATCGATTCGCAACACGCCATTTCTTGCGTTAAATCCAACGCGTTTCCAAGTAATAACGGCGGTCCTAACACTTGTGTTTGGTCAAGAGAGTCGTTAGAAGAATAATCAAAAGAATAGTTTCGCATGTCAGTCCTTTTATTTCGTACTTACGATAGAGCAACATCGACGTAAATAGTCCACGCAATAAAAAAGGCCAGATGACAACGATCACCTAGCCTTTCGTATGCAAAATCACTATCGAAATCATGGGCTCATTAATGGGTTAGGTGGGTACTTTTAATGAAGGCTTTTAGCTCTTTTTTACTGCCCTTAAACTGGTCTAAATCCACATCACCGTCTATACCAGCCACCTCACCGGTTTGTGAGTATTGCCAAATCGTCCAACCTTGAGATTGCCACGGCTTGGGTAAAGTCTTGACTACGTCACTGTACTCTGCGATCCATAATGGGTAGTCCCTCAAGCGCGGGTCGGATAAATATTGCTGAGCAAAATCCAAGTCTGAGTAAATCATTGGGCGACGCTTCGTCGCCTTTTCAACGGTGGTTAACCATTGTAGTAACCCTGTTACTATCGCATCGGTGTCCTTTTCTCCAGTTACCTCCACATCCACAATAGGGGGCAAGTCTTTGGGTTGGAACGTCCCCACTACTTTTAAATAATTGTTAGCCTGTTTAACAGGATCATCTTGTGGGTAAAAAAAATGATACGCTCCTCTTATTAAGCTTTGCTCCTTCATTCCATTCCAATTAACGTTAAAGTCAGGGTCGATATAACTGACACCACCCGATGCTTTCGCTATCGAGAACTTGATGTCGTCTGTATCAACGGATTTCCAGATGATTTTCCCTTGATAATGGGAAACATCAATTCCCTTAATGATTCCAGAATGAGTGTTAACTCCGTGGGGAACAACCTTAAAAATCACCCCACTTATAATTAAAATAAAAACCGACAGTATTAATTTATAATCTATTTTCATTCGTAACTCTCTAATTAATGACGATACACTTGCATTAATTTACGAATAAAAACCAAGCTAAACTTGTTTAAACAAACGATTTATCCTGTCTTTTTTATGACTTTTAATTCGTCGATAGTTAAAACGATGACTAGTTCCTTCTCTCGAAGCTCAATAATTCTACGATCATATTCATCCATCATAATATTAACGACCCATAACGCTATCGCCCCTGCCCCTATATGCGCAAATTTTAGTTGTTTAATATCCGGAAACTGAGCTTGCAACCATTCAACGGCAATCGCGATAACCAAACCGGCTAATGTACCCAGTACACTGGCGTAGTTATTGTAAAAGGCTCGTGCCCGCTCCATGGTTTCACGGGCGTCTTGGGCGTTCACCAGTTCTACGTCATCAACGCCATTCTCAAGTAAGTCATAGGCGTCGATCACATCTTTTCTATTGGGTTGGGAGAAGCCGGGTAAATAAGAAAACACAATGGCTACCCACACGGGCAGTTTTAAGTGCGAGGTATTTTTATTTATCGATAACCCGTGTTTTCCATCCATATTATCTCCTTGACTTCTTAGGGGGTGTTAAAAAATTAAATTTCAGGATAACCGTATAAATAAACTCCCAAAAATCGGAAGATATATAGAAATTCATGCGTTGAAGCTGATATCATGTTATACAACAAACTCTTTTTTAAAATCTGACCAAGCAGCTTCTAACCAATCTTTCACAAACTCATTTCCGTCATCAAAAATATACTTATCTTGGTATGGAAATAAATATGATTTGCTTCCATTTCTATGCTCATACGTAACATGTGACGCTGACTCATCCGCTACGTTCCAACTCACATGAATATATGGATAATCTTCGTTGTCGTAGAAAGTCATATCTCGCGTTCTGCGGTTTTTCCACCACCCCCACTTCAGCTGAAGGACCCTATGCGAAGTTTGGTCCTGCTGTGTTTGTGTCGCTACTCTAGGCCCAGTATTGACCGAATCGTTCAACTTCCTTTGAGTAATAGCTATTGCGCTACTATCAATATAACTAAACCCATACGTTTTTTTGTTTTTTCTCATTGCAACTGAATTAACGATGCTTTTATTACCTTCGGTTCTCTCCATTTTCCAATACATATTTAAATATTCCTTATGCTATGCATTTTACTTATTGTTATATTTTTAGACTTATATAACAACAAGACTTAAAAGACGTATCAATGACTTTAGAGTTTATTATGGACTTAATAATCAATAATCTGAATATTTTCCATTACAACCATCATATTCACTCCATTAACAATATGAGTTTTATTGGCATTAATGAACTTGTAGCATTTTCTAGGGATTAAATCTCTCTACCTATCAATTAAATACAGTAGGTTCTTCCAAAATATTTGCCATGAGAGCCAATGTATATTCTGATTGAGGCCCCATATCTATACCCTGCCCAATTAATATTGCTCTTGCTCGGTCAAGTACATGTCCACGCGAAGCGTTATGTGAACGCCATGTTTCTCTATATGCCCTTCGCTGTGCATTCGGAGCCGCATCTATATATTCTCGTGCTGACTGAGCAATCGCACCATCAAGTATTCCATTATTCACGACACACTGAACGATATTATTCTTAGGATTACTGTTGATTGCTCTACTTTCTAATACTCCTGATACTTTATTTTTTGAACAGTCACTTTTAATTCCATTTCCTTGCGTTAAAGCTATCATTTTTACTTTTTGTGATTTGTCTGCCACTTTACTTCTGTCGTTTTTTCTCTCGATTTGTATATACATACCTATTTTCCTTTTAATTGACTTTTACTCATTGCCATAGGCTACTTCAATGCTTATGACAAAGTGTTAAAAATAATAGTCCTTAATCCAACTATCTCTTTACTTACAGTTGGTCTTTCATCTGCTCTATAGGTGTTATTGCGCGCCATGACCTTAAGCCTCAACCAACTCTGATGGCCGCATTACCCAACTCAGTCGCATGCCGCTCCAACTCTTCATCATCATTCACCGCCACGCCATTCACTTCCGTAGTCGGCTGCACCATGCCTAATCGCTGCTGTACCACATGGCCGAGCTCATGGGGTAAATGTTGCTCTTGCCCTTGGGCTAGGTAAATATCGTCTCCCTGCGCATAACCATGAGCATGCACTCTGGCGGGCATAGGTGAGTTGTAGTGCACTTTTACCTTACTCAAATCCAAGCCTGTTAAGCGCTCCATTCCTCTTCTTAGCCCAGTCGGTAGCCGTATTCCTAAGGAGCGGCCTGGGTACGCTTGTGGCCAGTTGTCACAGCTAGCGTAAGTTGGCCAAGGTGTGGAGTACTTATCCGTATTGAAACCTAAGTGTCTCACTGTCATGTTATGCCCTTTATACTTGTTGCCTTGTTAGTGATAGCAACGTGAACATGTTTATGTACTCATAATCTAGTCATGAACACAGATTAATACTGAGCATAAACGCGGCAGTTTACGGAGGAACTGATGACAGGGAAGAATCCATCATTTTCACTGTGCAATTAATAAGATTTACCGCTCAGGTTGGAGCGCAACTCATTACCCTCAAGGTTGTTGATTTATTCACGTGTGGATGAACTCGTGATGATCTAGGTATACCGGAGGAAACCCAATGAACCAGCAGTCAACCAATCATGATTTACCATCAAACAACAAGGTAGATGCTTTACTTACAACCCCACCGACACACACTCAAGAAACGAATGCAGAGCATGGGGCAGTAACACAATGTGAAAAAACGTCTTCTGCGACACCAACTTTATCCGATGCTGCGCCAGTGCAATGTGCAGAAGAGATCGTTGAAACCATCCACACTCCAGCAGCAGTTGCCATGGAACATGCCATACCGGCGCCAAGCTATGTGTATGTCGCTGGTAAGTTGCGTGTGCACTTTCCAACGCGAGGTCTAGAAAAAGAATACGAGGCTGCTACTCAGACACTTGGACTAAATCCGCGAAATTACAATCTGGTCTTTACCCACAAGGACAACAACGGCAACTTGACCTACCGCTATATTGCTGAGCAGGTAAGTTGGATACTGAGCGTAGAAGGGCAAGATGCCTATGTACTTCTGCCTAACAGCAGCGATGAACTGGATGAGTTTATTGACGCGCTGACGTTCGACTCAGCCAGTAACTTAGCGGATGAAACTTACTCGGTGGCGATTGGTGTTAAAGGCCCTATCGCTCCTGATAAAATGAGTGACGACAAACCCTTACCTATGGTGCGCTGCCATCATCTTTTCCATTTCACCACGGAACAATTGCAAAAAGAACTGAGCGGTGAAAATACCACGACTATTGCCATCAGCAATGTCCTCGATGCGCTAACAAAAAAGCCAAACATCGGTGTGTCTGAATTCGATCGTGCTAAAAACTTTATTGCCTACCGATATCCCACTATCTACGCGGCCAGTCACGAAGGTAACCACTTCGCTAGTCACGCTCCCAATCATTCAACCGCTAATGATGCTCAGTATTTAGAAAGCCTTGAGGTGCAATACTCTAACGTTGCTCCAGGACGAACCATTGTCGACATTATTCTGACCTATCAAAAAAACGTTAGCGGTCGTCAACTCAGTTATTTCGCCAGTGTCGATGTTACCGACCAATTCCCGTTTTTACACAGTAATTTAACCGATTACATTCCAACCAATCAGTAAGGGGAGCCTGAAATGAATTTAATCTCTACGTCACCTAGCTCCGTCATCAACGTGGCGCAACGCTCTGCTGCCTTACTCCCGTACAGCTCGTCATTCTCTGATGATGGCGCTATTGATTACGTCTATGTTAACGGGTTTATTAAAGCTGAGTTTGACAACCTAGGGCTAGAAAAAGAGTTTGAGCGCAATATCACATCATGCAATAGTGACGGTCAGCACACCTTGTACATGCCTGAAGATACCGAGAGCGTGCTCAAAGATACAAAATGGTATCAAGACCGCGAACGCTGTTTATTTACTTACCTTTCTCAGCCAAAGAATCGCTACATTGCTAGGCTAATGAAGTGGTCTATCATCAATAGCTACAGTGATGATATCTATCGACTAAAGCCGGCTCCGCAACATCTAGACTCTTTGATTGCCGCCCTGAAACTCAACGATAACGATGTTCCTAAAACGATTAATGTGATTGGCACTCATCAAGTAATAGGACAAGAACCATTACCATGCATTGATATAAAAAAAATCGAGTGCATCTCTCCTTCCAATTTGGTCCAGCAAGTTCAAGCTCAACATGCTGGATTCAATAGCGTTAAGCTTAAGAAAGTCATTGGTGATATTTTGTCTCTGGCAGAAAACCATGGTGATACCGACCACGACCGCGCACTCAATTACGCGCTCTACCATAATTTAGAACTGTATATGGGCTCGTATGAAATTATTTATAACCATGCTGGCGGCAATACCGAGCGAGAAGTCGCACAACTGAACAACGTCACGGTACTTAGCGAAATATGTGGCGAACGAAAAGTCGCAAAAGTGGTATTTGATTTTCAAAACGTTCAAAGCAGCGTCGGTCAACATTGGTATTGTGCAATTGATGTAACTGATGACTACCCGTTTTTATTAACTAAGTTCAAACGGTATCTACCTCGTTATTAACAGCGGTTGTCCCCCTTGTTGCTGACTCTCATTACGAGTCACTGTGCACAAAATAGTTACCACAAAAAATAGTTACCACGAACAAAAAAGCGCCTTCCGTTTTAGGGTTGGCGCTTTTTGTATCGGTACGTTACCCCCCAACTACACACTAACTTTGCACACCTCGGCATTTAATCAACCAATGAATAAACACATTCGGAGGGCGGCTTTCAAAGCGGCTCACGTTCTTTGCGTCAACATCAAGGATATCCACGGTGTCTTTGGTTTCACTTACTATTGCCAAGCCTTCACCTAAGGGGGGATCTGCGGGAACCAGTATACCCTGAGCGTGCTTTTGATAATGATGTTGATGTGTCCGCAGCGCTGTTTCTTGAAAAGACCCTACCGTGGCATTCTCCACTCCATCAACCGTTTTTCGATTCTCCTTACTTCCGCTGGCTTCCACACTGGTTCTCTCATCCACACCGCGAAGAAACTGACCTCGGAAATCCGGCAATGAAAAGTGAGCACTGGTAGCCTTACCGTACAAATCCCCTAGCGCATGGTACAGCTCGGGATAAGAAGCTATCGCTACTTTGCTGCCGTCACATATAAGCCAAGGAAACATAGCTAAGTTTAGCTGATGACCTTCGGTGGTATTCGTGGTTCTAATTTGACCAGCGTACGCAACAATGGAACCAACAGGCATACCCTGATACTGACTTCCCATGATATTGCCAGGATTCAAATTCGGCTGAGTCGGTCGCGTTTCTCCCCCTGTGCCAGAAACGCGAGTGCTGACACCTGTTTGTTTGTTACTGTTTATGCCATCGTTATAACTATTACCATTGCTACTGCTACTGCTACTATCGTTCATTTAAATAATCCTCAAGATCTGAAATATCTCGGTTGCTCGATAAAATCGACATTGTGGTGGGCATCACCACGCTCCATGAATTCTGTTGTTCATCGTCATCAGACGACGGAGGGGGAAGTTGCTTAAAGTCATTCACTATGGCTAGCGATCTAAAGTTCACGGGGGCGAGGCTCTCTTCACCATGCCAAATTCGTCCTGTTTCTAAATAGTAGAGAAAGGCAATCTCACAACCACGTGTAATTGGAACCAGCAACTTCGCCTTAGTTGCTCGTAAATACCGGCTCAAAAATAAAGTAGGATCGAGTTGCTCCAATATTGATGTCGTCGCGATGCTTTGACTTCTGCCCATTTGCTGGGCGGCGTTATTCTGATCCGGCACTATGTGTTGTTCCAGCTTGCAATAAAGATGTGCCCAATCTAATGAGCTGTCAGCATAACCATCAAAAGGCAATGGGTCTTGAGGTGAGTTAGTGTCGCTTCCCACTAACGCTTTCGCTTGCGCGAAGAGCACTGCTTTGCTCGCTTTCAATAAATTCTGATGGATCAGTGCTTGTATCACTGGGTTGCTTTCTTGTGCCAAAATTTGCTTGCGCGTTGCTACCTGCTGTTCGTACGCTTGCTCTTGTTTAATATAAGCATGCTTCAGTTGTGTATAGAGTTTGTATTGCCAAGCTAATTTTGCCTCCGGGGATAAGGATGTAACCACAATGATGTCCGCTAGGGCCCCTTTGGCGTGATCTTGTCGTACTTGTTTTTGAGCCCCGAAGGTATTTAGCTCTAAACTGGCTGGACCGCTGTCTTTAGAAGGCTCGGTTGGCTCGATGCCTTTCGGCTCTTGCAATGCGAGCGAAATGGGAAGTGTAAATAACTGGCTTATCGACTCATCCGAACTGCCGGATTGAGGCGTTTTATTTGCATATTGATATTGCCCGCCGTCATTGGGGGTTTTGATGACTTGGCCTGCAATCATGACCGATTCAACCGGCGTCATCGGCTCCGTTTGCACTGTGACAACGGCGCTGTCTACTCGATATCCCACTGGGATAGATATCTGAGTTTGACCTTGGGTTGATTCTAACTTTAACCCTCCTGTGATCACCTTCTTATCAATCGGTGGGCTTTCCGGTGCCTCAACAGCAAATTGCTCACATAGATCGAGATAATAGTGTGATGGCTGGGTATCAGCAGGTTGATGGTTAGACGACGGAGTTGCTGGCGAGGTGCTTGGCGATGTGGCTGGCGCCGTTTTCTTCTCTAACTCAATTTGACTAAAATGCGTGATCCCTAATTCAGTAAGAGATATCGGCTTTTGAACATCCAGCTCAGGCATCTGGCTGAGTAATTGCCGCACCGATAAATCAGGCAGATCTACGTCTATCGAGACCATGATTCTTTTAGCTGAATGGTGCTCTTGCACACTAAACACTTTATTCAACCAAAAATACACCCCATTAATGTTGTTGGTTTCACGGTTGGAAAAAATATGGCTTTGGGTATTTTCATGTTCAATGGTACCGATGACTTGACGCGCTTTGCTTACTTCATCAAAAGCACGATTCACGGCGTTATCAATGAGCGATTTAGCAAAACTTTGTTTGGTCGTTTCCTCATCACCTTGAGGTGACTCGACAATCGACCAACTGCCATTAGTCACAGCCATTGGTGATGTAGGGGCATAGTCTGTTTGATATTGGTCGACCGTATTTTCAATCAATCTTCCCTGCCGTGCCTTTTCAACCCATGAGCTAAGATCGTCTGTGGTCAAGTTGTGCGTGTTTGTTTGTTCGGTGTGGTCTTTGCTTTCCGTCACCTCCATTGTGGTATCAAGCCGACGAGTGCGAGACTGTGATTTTCGTGTTTCACCCGACAATATGGTTTCTATTTTCTGAATTTCACCAATTTTGTATCCCGTTAGCTTGTAGTTCATACGCTTCAAAGTGCCTACAGCGTATGGAACAGCGGGCAATAGGGCGGGCTTTACCACATTAGAAGGCAACGGAAATAAGGCCTCTGGTAGCGCTAAACTAGCGGCCTGCCAGACCTTAGTTTTATCCAGTATTTCCAGTGACCCGTTGGACGCATAAATTTGAGGGGAGTTTAGTGAACCCGTATTTGTGTTCGTCATTGGCATGGTGTCAGCAATTTTTGCCAATACAAAAATCGCCTTCAATATTTGTATTAATTTATTAAGCCAATAAGTGTCGTAATCTAGCTCTATAATCAGTGCGATCGTACTTAACCAGAGCCTTTTTATGAACGCGGCGCCAGAGGTAGTCACGTAATTTTTAAACGCTTCCACACTGCCGAACTGGTCGACGAGTAAATTCTGCCATTGATCGCCTCGAGGGTCTTGATTTTGTAATTTCGCCAATAAGCCCTGTAGTTTGTCATCAAATAAATTAGGCGAAGAAATGAAGTCTGAGCTTTTAATATACGTCACCGCCAACGTTTCTATTTTTGCTCTATCGTCACTTTTTGCCGCGTCGACATAACTGCTGAACTCAGGACTTTGCAATACGCTCTGAGGAGGCGAAATAAAACGATTATCAACATCGTAGCTAGAAATAATCGGTGTATCATCAAACAACAGATAGGGAAATAAATTCCGATAGTCGTTTTCTTGGGTGTACTGAAATTGGCTTGCGTAATCGTTCGACATTCTGAGTTTCCTTTGGGATCGTGAACCTCTGAGCCCTCCTAGAAAGTTTACTCTCGTAAAGAGTCTGCCCTCATAGAGAGTGGTTAGTTCAGCATATCCAAAGCGATGCTCGGCATGATTGGGGAATCTGTTGAAAAATAGAGTGTAAACAACGAAAGGGATAACAACACCGCGAAGTGACCTCGCATCTCAGCAGTACTTGAGGTTATAATGCCCGCGCTTTCATCTGGGACATAACTATGATTTCTAAAAACCAATTAAAACTACTTCGTGCATTAGGCCAAAAGAAACAGCGCAAGGCGCATGGCTTGTTTTTAGTCGAGGGCGAGAAAAACGTTCTTGAGTTGGTTGGCGCACCGCTTACCGTCAAGCAAGTCTTTGCCACCAGCGACTTTCTTAACGCTAATGAGCAAGCGCTCAGCCGTTTTGATTGTATTGAAGCGTCTTTGGATGAATTGACGAAAGCAAGCAGCTTAGTGAGTAACAATGCCGCTGTCGCAATTGTCGAAATACCGAGCCACGACATTCCTGAAGCAAAAGGATTGATGATTGCCTTAGATGGTGTCTCTGATCCGGGTAACCTTGGCACCATTATTCGCATTGCCGATTGGTATGGCATCAAGCACATTGTTGCCAGCACTGATTGCGCTGACCCATACAACCCGAAAACCATCCGCGCGACGATGGGCAGCTTTGGTCGTGTTCAGGTTAGCCTAACCGACTTGCCGAGTTACTTAGAACAAGCAAGTATCCCTGTTTATGGGGCGTTTCTTGAAGGTGAAAGTGTCCACAGTACCCAATTTTCTGCGCAAGGCATCTTACTGATGGGCAGTGAATCTCATGGGGTACGCTCGGAAGCTGAAAAACACGTAACAGACAAAATTACCATCCCGGCCTTTGGCGGAGCAGAGTCACTCAATGTCGCCATGGCAACAGGCATTATTTTGGATAACCTTCGCCGCCAGCACAGCTAAATAGACCTTATGTAGATGTCATTGAATGTAGATGTCATTAAATCAAAATATATAGGTGTCGCTTGAATACGAAAAAACGCAGCCACTGACTCAGTGGCTGCGTTTTTTCTGTCTAGTAATGTGTCCTAGAAGGTAAAAAGAGCGCGGTTATTTTTCTAACATACCTAATTTGTTTGGTACGCCATTCCACTTATCCGCTTCGTCCATCGCGGGCTTCACTTCGGTAATGTTTGGCCACACTTCCGCGAGTTCTTCATTCAATGCAATAAACACTTGCTGATCTTCAGATAGCTCATCTTCTTGAAAAATCGCCTGAGCATCACATTCTGGAACACAGAGACCACAGTCGATGCAGTCTATTGGGCTGATCACCATAAAGTTCGGGCCTTCATAAAATGCATCGGCCGGGCAAACCGCCACACAGTCTGTAAATTTACATTGAATACAATTATCAGTTACGACAAATGCCATGGTCATCAGCTCTTGGTTAGTCAGTCAATCAATAGACAATGCGTAGAAAAATCGCTCGAGCCTATTATGGAGGGGCGATGATACGGATTCACGGGTAAAATTCAATATCATGCCAAGCATAAATTTATCGCGTTGGGTATCCTCAGTCAGCTCCTGTAGCTTGAATTAAGTATGACAGACAAAGCAACTTCACGTAAAATGCGCGCCATTGTGAGCGTAGTATCGAATGAGGTACTACGCTAAGACACCTACTAACACGAGACATCACCATGATACGTTTAACCGAAATTAAACTTCCTCTTGATCACGAAGAAGACGCCCTTCTTGCTGCCATTGCGAAAAAACTCAACATTCCGGCTGAGCAAGTTCTGTCATTCAATATGTTTAAGCGTGGCTATGATGCTCGTAAAAAAAGTAAGATTCTGCTGATCTATACGCTCGATGTTGTCGTCGATAATGAAGCACAACTGCTTGAACAATTTGCCAATGATCCGCACGTTAAAGTGACCCCGGACATGGAATACAAGTTTGTTACTCAAGCGCCGGCAAACTTAACTGAGCGCCCTGTAGTGATTGGCTTTGGTCCTTGTGGCTTGTTTGCAGGCCTTGTACTTGCTCAAATGGGCTTTAACCCAATTATTGTTGAGCGCGGCAAAGAAGTACGCGAGCGCACCAAAGACACCTTTGGTTTTTGGCGTAAACGTACACTTAACCCTGAATCCAACGTGCAATTTGGTGAAGGTGGCGCAGGTACATTCTCTGACGGCAAACTGTATAGCCAAGTGAAAGATCCTAAGCACTATGGCCGCAAGGTGATCGAAGAGTTTGTTGCCTCTGGCGCACCAGAAGAAATCCGTTACGTCAGCAAGCCGCACATCGGGACCTTTAAACTGGTCACTATGATTGAAAAAATGCGCGCGAAAATCATTGAACTGGGCGGTGAAATTCGCTTCAGCACCCGCGTTGATGATATCCATATGGAAGATGGTCAAATCACAGGTTTGACGCTTTCTGACGGTGAAACACTTCACACCCGTCACGTTGTCTTAGCGGTGGGTCACAGCGCTCGTGACACCTTCGAAATGCTGCACGAACGTGGTGTTTACATGGAAGCAAAACCGTTCTCGGTAGGTTTCCGTATTGAGCACAAACAGTCCGTCATTGATGAAGCTCGTTTCGGCAAGAACGCTGGCAACCCAATTTTAGGGGCTGCTGACTACAAACTGGTTCACCACTGTAAAAATGGTCGTACTGTTTATAGCTTCTGTATGTGTCCAGGTGGAACCGTGGTTGCGGCGACATCTGAAGAAGGTCGCGTAGTAACAAACGGTATGAGCCAATACTCTCGTGCAGAGCGTAACGCAAACAGCGCGATTGTAGTGGGTATTTCACCAGAAGAGGACTTCCCTGGTAATCCATTGGCAGGTATTCAATTCCAGCGTGAACTAGAAACTGGCGCGTTCAAGCTAGGTGGCGAGAACTACGATGCTCCAGCACAAAAAATTGGCGACTTCTTGAAAGGTCGCGATCCAAGTGCTCTTGGTGATGTGACTCCATCGTTCACTCCTGGTATTAAGCTCACCGATATCTCTAAAGCACTACCTGCTTTTGCTATTGAAGCTATTCGTGAAGCCATCCCTGCCTTTGACAAAAAGATCAAAGGTTTTGCTGGCGCAGATGGCCTACTAACAGGTGTGGAAACACGTACGTCTTCTCCAGTTTGCATTAAACGCGGCAAAGACTACCAAAGTGTTAATCTAAAAGGCTTCTACCCAGCGGGTGAAGGCGCGGGTTACGCGGGCGGTATTCTATCCGCTGGCATCGATGGTATTAAGGCAGCTGAAGCGCTAGCACTATCGATGGTTGAGCAAGCAAATAACGCGTAAATTCAAATACGCGCAGTAACTCACTTCGACGACCTTGTAAAACCCAAAAGCGATGGTTCAATACCATCGCTTTTGTTCGTTTACACGGCTATATTTTTTACTCGTTGCTTGACGAGACTGCCAGGATTCAACTTTACGTTAAAACTTCCAAGACACACCAAGGTCAACGCCAACGCCCAAGTCGGCACCGTTATTAAACTTCACTTCTGGAGTAGCAAATAGATCCACATCTAGGTTTTTCACTGGCTCCCAGCGAAGACCAACAGGTGCGTGAACATCAATCGCTTCACTATGCCAGTTGTAACCTACGCCACCTTCCACAAACCAGCTAATGTTGTGCTCTTGGGAAATGGGTTTTTGCAACAGTGCCATACCGCCATTCACATAATTGTCTTTGACACCAATAATAAGATTATTGAACTGAAATGTGACGCCTCGTTTGCTGTCGGCACCTAACTCAAAAGCATGAGCGGTGGTTGCTGTCATTGCAATAAAACCAGTAGCGGCAAGTAAAAGTGATTTCGTCAGTGTGTTTTTCAATGTGTTTTCCTCAATTGAAACATCCTGTTTGTTTTTATCCTGCAATAATGAATGCACTTGCCCGCTTAGGCGTTCGTTTTCGTGTGTGCATTTGATGAAGCAGAGTCTAGAGGAATAGACAAATAGAACTTACCACTTTACGCCATGCAGGCATGACAACTCGGGCAACGTAATGGAGAAGGCTATCATTAGCAGCGATGAATACATAAAAGCCTGCCCTATCTCATGTAGGCAGGCTTTTATAGGTGTATTTGAGAAATACGCTACGATAGAGAAGAGTATGCTTTCAACTCATCGTGTGATGCCGTAGTGACATACTCACCGTCAAGATAGAAATCAACGCTGTCTTTACTACTCACACCTAGCAACACACGTGATTGACCGTTGTCATCAACAAAGTTCATTTGAGTCGTATTGCCGTCAAGCATAGAGATCTTAACTGGTGCGCTTGTTAGTTTCTTGTCTATCTTATGGTTCACTTTAATATAAGAGTTAGCCGGCATATCAGCCAAAGCTTTCTTCTTACTTAATGGGTTAGTACCGGTCCAAAACTCAATTGAGTTGACGACAAATAAGTCTGCCATTGATGTTATTGCGTAAACCGGAGACATCAGCGTATAGAGACCTGCACGAGCATAACGGTTATCAACACCTTTTATGTTCACTTCGTGCATAACAAAGCCTGTTGTCGCCATTTGACCTATACAACCAGAAAGCATGGAAGCCATCACAGCGCTGGCCATCAGCGTCTTAATTTGTTTCATGGTACGTTTTCCTTCTTACCTCCTACCATTAAGGTATGATGGGTAAGTTGTATTAAATATCATCACTAAAGAAATAATGTGCTCATTATTTTCTCATCACCCCCAACTATGGATCGGCGCCGGATTATATTCACAACTTTACAAATGGCAAGTAATTCAACTTGGAGAGATTAGCCAAGCCACCCCATTACACATCGACTCAGCGCAGCCTTAGGTCCCACAAAAACACACCCCAACATTAACTTCTTTTAATTCAGCTAATTAAATCCACACTTGTCCTTTCTTTCTTCACCCCGGCGACTCTAAAAATCAGGTCTATTAATCGCAGTTTTTCACGGCACGCAGGGCGAATCCTACAATACGAATCTTCTTTCTTATCAAATAAATTTCTGGTGAATATTTGAACAGCGTCAAATTTCCCTCCTCGGTAAAAAGTCCTGTTTCGATGCAAACAATGTGTTAGGATGTCCGGCTTTTATGATTCAGCTCACACTTTGCTTGTCGAATAGTGAGAAAACACACATTGCTGGCTATCACAGCGGCACATGAATAGTGAACTTTTAATGCCAAATTCTAATACTGTCGTAGACTCTTCGACAGCTTCTCGCTCAGCGTATGACGCCATTCATCCGCCCGAACGACTGAAACAGCTAGCTGATAAACTGGAAATGAACAATCCAGTATTTTGGATCAGTGGCTCTTTCCTAACGTTATTTGTTTTACTTGCTCTAACCCACCCTGTCGCACTTTCCTCTGTTGTCGATTCTGGCTTTCAACTGGCCACGAAATACTTTGGTGCCTTCTGGCAAATACTCCTTCTCGCTAACTTTGTCATTGGCCTAGCACTATGCTTTGGTAAAACGGGTGACGTAAGGCTCGGCGCGCTTGCAGCACCAAATGTAGAAAACTTCAAGTGGATCTCAATCATCCTCTGCACCTTACTTGCAGGTGGCGGCGTATTTTGGGCCGCAGCAGAGCCGATTGCGCACTATGTTTCTGCGCCACCTTTATTTGGCTCGGCAGATCCGTACACCAACGCGATTAATGCGCTGTCGCAATCTTTTGTTCACTGGGGCTTTCTTGCTTGGGCGGTACTAGGCTGCTTATCTTCCGTTGTTCTCATGCACCTGCATTACGACAAAGGCTTGCCTCTTAAGCCACGTACATTGCTTTATCCGTTATTTGGTCAACGTGTTATCACTGGCTGGCTTGGCAACACCATTGATGCGCTTAGCATTATTGCTGTAGCGGCAGGCACCATTGGACCTATCGGTTTCCTTGGCTTGCAAATCAGCTACGCACTGCAAGAACTGTTTGGCATTCCAGATACTTTTGCAACTCAAGCAACGGTAGTGGTGTTTGCGATGGTGTTCTATACCTTATCAGCATTAAGTGGCGTTAATCGCGGCATTCAAATCATCAGCCGCTACAACATTATCCTTGCTGCAGCGCTTATTGGCTTTATTCTGATTGCCGGACCAACAAGCTTTATTGTTGATAGTTATGTTCAGGGCCTAGGACAAATGATTGATCAATTTGTTCCTATGGCACTTTATCGTGGCGACCCAGAGTGGCTTGGTTGGTGGACGGTATTCTTTTGGGGCTGGTTTATTGGCTATGGACCAATGATGGCGATCTTTATCGCTCGTATTTCTCGCGGACGTACTATTCGTCAATTGATCTTGTCTATTAGTATTGCAGCTCCGTTAGTCACTTGTTTCTGGTTCACCATTGTCGGTGGCTCTGGGCTAGCGTTCGAACTGGCGACACCTGGTATCATCAAAGCAGGTTTTGAAGGCTTTAACATGCCGGGCGCACTATTGGCGATTACGCAACAATTGCCATTCCCAACGCTAATTTCAGTCTTGTTCCTAGTGCTGACCACGACATTTATCGTGACAACGGGTGATTCCATGACATACACCATCACTATGGTTATCAGTGGTGATGAAGAACCTAATGCGGTCATTCGTGCCTTTTGGGGTGTGCTGATGGGGGCGGTCGCGATCGTTCTTATCTCAATGGGAAGTGGCGGCATCTCGGCACTGCAATCATTTATTGTGATCACGGCAGTTCCAGCCTCGCTAATCATTGCACCAAGTCTATGGTACGCACCGAAAATAGCCAATCAAATGGCAAAAGCACAACATCTGTAATTCTGCCCAGAACCTCAACACCCGGTGTTGAGGTTCTATAATCCTTCATTAACAGCTATATCTCGCTTTCTCATTGTATTACCTCGTTTTACTCATTCTGAGTGTTGCTGTTCTCCATGACTAAATAGCTTCGAAAACCACAACTACAATCACCCTATCAATCTTACCACCCGAGATATTGGCACTGCGAATGCCTTGCTATATAACACTATAGTATTAGTAAATAACACGCATATTGACTATTCACACAAGTGAATATGAATGACATAATTTTCTAGGAAAAATAAGAGTGGAACAAAGATCACGACCTCTTTATCAGTAAGAGCAAAGTGACAAAAATTACTATTTCTCAGGATGATTTACATGTGTGAACACAATGAATACTTGGTCAGGGTACGTCGGACAACGTGGCAGCGACGAATAAAGCGAATTAAGGAGTTATATCGCTGCAGGGTTTGTAGGAGAGCTTTAATCATTAAATAGTATTTACATTGTTCCCTCTACGCAGCCTATGCGTAGAGGGAACAATGTTACATGCCTAGCTTAGATAGCGATTGTGGTCTTACCTAACGCTTAGTCTTAAACTGCTTCGCGCTGCCTTTTTTATTGGTGCGGCGGTTGGCTTGTTTGTCTCTTTTTGGACGTTTACTTTCTGTAGAAGCTGGCTTATCTGTCACTGGAAATTCGGCAAGTTGTTGCAAAGGTAATGAGCGCTCTGTCAGTGTTCTAATGGCGTCCAAGTAACCTGTTTCACCATGGCAAACCAGAGAAATTGCCAAGCCAGATTGGCCGGCACGCGCAGTTCTACCGACACGATGAACATACACTGACGCATCTGCAGGTAGCTCATAGTTGATGACGACTGGCAGCTGTTCAACATGTACGCCACGAGCGAGTAAATCGGTGGCAATAAGCACTTGCACCTTGCGCTCTTTAAACGCCTGTAAAGTCTGCTCTCTCTCTACTTGATCTTTATTGCCATGTAACGCGGCTGTCTTAAAACCAGCCTTAGATAGCTTTTTACATAAAGCGTCGGCATTATCTCGTGCACCGATAAACACTAAAACTTGCTGCCACTGATTGTCTTTAATTTGTTGAATCAAGACATTGGCTTTGCTGCCTTTATTTACTAGGTATAAGGATTCTTGAACGTCAGTGACTACGCTGTTGGTCACATGGCTTTGTACGCGAGCTGGCTCATTGAGTAGCAACGCCACTTTTTTTTCCAATGCATCGGGCAACGTCGCCGAGAACATCATCGTTTGGCGCTGACTTGGCAAAGCAAGCAAAATGCTCTGTACATCCGGCCAAAATCCCATATCAAGCAAACGGTCTACTTCATCCAACACGACATGCTTGATATCGCCTAGCCGGATCGCTTGTTGATTGATCAAGTCAAGTAAGCGTCCAGGAGTGGCAATGATCATGGTCGGGTGTTGCTCTAACTGGTACTTTTGGGCATCAATATCCACACCACCACACAGTACAATTGACGACTGAGATAGGCTTTTCGCCAGCGGCGCCAAAGCATCATTCACCTGCATCGCCAACTCACGTGTCGGTACAAGAACCACTGCTCCACTGACGTTTTGATGGCTATCAGCGCTCTCTTCACCCGCCGCTGCCCTTTCTCTGTACAATCGTTCTATTAATGCTAAACCATAAGCCATGGTTTTACCGCTGCCTGTCTGAGCAATCGCTAACACATCTTTACCCAATAATGCCTGTGGCCATGTTAACGATTGAATTTTAGTCGGCGACGGGTACATCTTCGCAATAGCGGTAGTCAGCTTAGAGTTAAAATTGAAGGTTTTAAAAGGCATAATCAAGTTCATCGTAGGAGAAAAGTGAGTGGGTACTCTCGGTGTTGCGTCTGGTGGTCTACAGCAACCACTATGAGGGTAAATTAGCGAATATCAGTGAGAACTAAGAGGAATAGGTAAGCCAGCATTGCAGCAAAAGACATTGCATCTTTTGCTGCTTAACTGACTTAACTTACAAGCTTAATCTTGGTATTCGCTTTTGTCTTCAGGACGTAACTGGCGTTGTATCGCCATTAAGAAGTTACGCAAAATCTGATCTTTACATTCACGATAGTGCTTATTGTCTGGCTTACGGAAAAACGCACTCAATTCGTGCTTACTTAGATTAAAATCTACCGATTGTAGGGCATCTAAGATATCTTCTGCTTTCATGTTTAGCGCGATTCTAAGCTTCATGAAAATCATGTTATTCGTTAGGCGCTTTTCAGGCTCAGGTTGCGCACCTTCGCGCTTACCGCGTTTAATATTAATTAAGCCATTCAAGAAAATCGCTAAATCTGTATCGCTTGCTGACTTATAATTATCATCGCTGTCTTTTTTTAACCAATTCGACACTTGTTCACGTGTCACTTTGTGCTCTGCCGCTGCAAACACGTCAATCATTTCTGCGTCTTTAAAGTCAAAGGTATAGCGAATACGGCGTAAAATATCGTTATTAGTCAAAATAAATTCCAAACAAGAAAGTAATCAGCATAGTCAGTAACACAGAGGGTGTAGCAGTATGTACCACTGACCTTGAAAGTCGAGCGCGAAGCCTAACACAACCGTGTTTGACTACCTACCTATTTAAGCACTGATTCGACGATGAAGCCATGTCTGAGAACGAATTATTCAGACATGGCTTAGTTCTCTACACACTGAATGGCTTCCGTTTAACCGCTGACCGGGCTACAACGTGAACCGCGCAACTAAGTGCTCAAGTTCGTTCACTTTCTTGTTGAGCTCATCTACCTGCTTAGCACTGGAATGGGCTCGTTCTAATGTACGATCTGAGATATCACTAATCGAGGAAATATCCGATGCTATTTCCTTTGTCACTGCTGTTTGCTCTTCTGCTGCTGTCGCAATGGAGTTAATCATATTTTGGACATTGCCCGCGCCTGAAACTATCTCTTCAAGTGCGCCAATTGCCCCTTCACTTTGCTTTACTCCCAACTCAACCAGCTGACAATTATCAACCGTAAGCGAGACTGCCTGCTCAGTTCCTGATTGAATTGATTGGATTAACGTTGCCACTTCTTGCGTCGCACGTGTCGTACGCTCTGCCAAGGCTCGAACTTCATCCGCAACGACAGCAAAACCACGGCCTAATTCACCCGCTCTTGCCGCTTCAATAGCTGCATTCAGTGCCAATAAATTGGTTTGTTCGGCGATCTCTTGTATCACCTTAATAACGCTTCCAATTTGTTGACCATGCTCGCCGAGGGCGCTCATTTGAGATGACATCTCTTGCATTTGGATAGACACTTGCTGAACACTCTCGACCATTCCCGAAATAACTTCACGCCCTTCTACCGCACACGACTCTGAACGCTGCGCTTCACTATAGGTCTGGTTACCTTGCTGGGCGACTTCAGAAATAGTTAAGCTAAGCTCCTCTGAAGCTGTCGCTATCAATGTCGCTTTGTCAGACTGCGATGATGCCCCAACAACCATCTGCTCACTAATCGCACTTAGTTCATAGGTTGCCTCTTTAACGTCAGCACTGACAGAGTGGATCGAACATATTAAGTCAGCCAGCGACTGCTGCATTTGATTAATAGATTGCGCTAGAGTCGACAGTTCATCACTTGCGTCATCTTTCACTTTCGCATTCGATAAATCACCATTAGCAATACGACGAGCAATGTCGTTTAATACCGAAACACGACGAACTATAGAGTTAGAAAGTAGATAAGCTACTACGATGGAGCCTACCAATACGAATATTGCTGAAATAATGATAGTCAAAAAGATCACATTGAACGAATCGACTAGACCATTCAGAGATTGATAAGTATCTTGTTTTTCTGAAGCAGAAGCCTCATCAAGCGCCTTTTCTAGCGGGACTAAATACTGCTGAAATAGTTGTTTGGTAATATCAAAATTAACTGAGATACGTTCTTCAGAAACAGACGTCATAACTTCTGCTTCAAAGCTATCGGTATAACGTTGCAGCAGCGTCAAACCTTCTTTCAACATCAAGCTATCGGCCCGGTTGCTCGCTTCTAAGCGTCGCAGCTCCGTAAACGCTGCATGGGCACTGGCTAGGTTGTCTCGATACGCTTGGACAGCCTGAGCATCACCCAGTATCACTTCAAGTGAACTACGATAGACATCGCCAATCTCATCAATCAAAATAAGATACTGCTCAAGCTCAGGGACATCATCACTACTCGCTTCTATCGCAACTTGCTCTGAAGCGGTCACTTCAAACCAAATAATGCTTAACCCAGAGCACATAATTGCGAACACCGCAAAAAAACCGCCGTACAACTTATTCTTAACTGACCACTTCACACTAACTACCTATCAATAGACTTATTTTTCTTCGAGAATTATAAGGCTAATTTGATATAATCACTAGGTAAAGTCGCTCACTATGGGAAACAGTTAACACGCCTCTTCCCATAGTGGGAACATTCGTATCCCATTGAAAATCATATGCTACCGCCAATAAGTGCGGTCATTTTTAGATAAACTAACAAAGATATCACAGACTACTATTACGGTTTTATCGGCCAATATTGAGGTTTTATTTGCCCATATTAAGGCACTGCCTACCAATATTTCTGTCGTTTTTTAAAATTGGCCGCTGTTTTATTACGCAAGCCTTTTTGAGCTTGTTTGAAGTTTTTGCCCAGCATAATTCGAATTTGGCTATACGTTTCATAGGCGAGTAACTTCCATGCAGGGGCAGTCCAATAGCGAGTGTAGATGTGCTTGATTGCAGCCGTAACATCTGGCGATTTAAGAGCGATCTCTTGGCATAACTCATCAGCGGCCTGCATCGGTGTATCATGGATTTCGGTGATCAATCCCAACTCTAATGCACGCGTCGCATCAAGTTGCGTCGCGCACATGGAAATTCTCATCGCTTGGTCTTTTGCCATCACCTCTCTAAGTCCAAGAGAGCCTGCCATATCGGATGTTAAGCCCATTTTTGATTCCATAATAGATAGATTCGCGTTGGGTGAACACATTCGAAAGTCAGCGCCCAACGCAATTTGCATACCCGCTCCCCAGCAGTAACCTTCAATGACAGCAATAACAGGAATCGATAGCGCTCGCCAATTAGCACTAACTTGCTGAGCTCGATTAGCACTTCCTGGCCACACTTTAAAAAGCAGTTGAGCGGCAAACCGTTTATTGGCCATCATGGCACTAAAATCTAAACCAGAACTAAAGTTGTCACCATTACCCGTCAGAATTACCGCGCGAAGCTGACGATCTCGCTTTAAGCGACGACTGATATCAATTAACTCGTCAAACATGATCATATCGACACCATTGAGTTTATCTGGTCGATTCAACGCTATAATGATGACATCACCCCGTCTAACAACCTCAATATGTCGATAGTTATATTCCTTGCTAGAATCATGAAGAGATTCAGATTTCATATTCCACCTTCTTTGCGTGCGGTTGACTGACAGCCATGAATTCTAACCGGACTGCCGCTACCGCGGACGATAGATCTGTTACCACTTAATAAGACATAACTCGACTTTACTTGCTCATAAAAAGCCGATGAGGAAAGTGTAGACACTCACCGATAATTAATTAGTGTATTTACTCAAACTGAGACATTGAGCAGAACGCTCACCGTAATATTCCTTTGTCATTTTGTGACTGCCTCGCTTAATTATGAATCAAGTAAGCCGTGATTATTTGCAGTATCTCCAATTAATATGATTATCAACTTGTGTTATCACGAGGAATTGTTTGAATGGGCTGGTAGTAATGGATAAAAGGGAACACTATCCAATGTCAAATGACTCTAGCAATAAAGATATCAATCAATCACACCCTCTTTGGTTGTCGGCTCTATTCACCGTTGTTACTTTTGTACTGCTTTATTCGGTCCTGCCTAGCTACGTTGGCTTAGATAGCTTAGCAGGCTCGGCTTTACTGTCGATCGTAAGTGAATGGGCTGCACTCATCTCTGTATTGTGGCTACTACCACATATCAAAGGGATCTTTCATTTACGCCGTCGCCAACAAAAAGTATCCAATCTCGAAAAGCTATCCGTGTAGATTAGCCGTGATGACGTTCGACCTTACCACCTATGCACTTTGTTTATTATATACTTAACAACAAGTTACAAGTAAGCACCGAATTCGGCCAAAAAATGTGATCAAGTTCAACTTGATCCATGAATATGGCAGTGGTAGTGTGGTCAGCGATGACGAAAACATGACCACAAGGAGCGTGCTTTGCCGAATATTCAAGTGAGTCGTTGGCTAGTTGAATCTTGCCCTAAAGTCTTAGAGCAAAAGATCATCTCAGCTGTCGCCTACCGAGAAATGAAGGGATCTATTTCTGATATGGAATTGTGTCAGATATTCGGAGAAACCGTTTGGAAGAGCGGTGACAACTACCACACACATGCGGTCTCATTGCACATCAATGAAGAAGAAAAGCGTTGTCGAGTCATTCCTAGACTATCTATCGCTTAATTAAATAAAAAAGGTCTACCTCGCGGTAGACCTTTTTTATAATTCATATTCGCACTAAACAGTGACAGGTAAGTATTCGCTTACTTCAAACCATTATTCTGATAAATTGATTCCAGCGTTTCGTCTTTACGCTTCCAAAGTGCGTTTAACCAGTGATGAAAGCGACGTTTAAACGCTTTGTCTTTAAAGTAATCCCCACTTAGATTTTCATCCATAGGGTAAACCTCTATCTTAACCACTACTTTGGTTAATCGACCTTTAAGCAAATCTTCAAACGGACTTTCGCGGTTTTCTGGATAGGCCAAGGTAATATCAACAACGCCATCTAACAGTTGATTCATCGCGTTTAGGGTAAAGGCTACACCACCTGTTTTAGGTTTGAGTAGATGACGATAAGGCGTTTTACCTGTTTGCACCTTTTCAGGGCTGTAACGGGTACCTTCAACAAAACTGATCATCGTGGTGGGTACATGCTGAAATTTCTCGCACGCCTTTTTTATCGCGTTAAAGTCATCATTACGACGCTCTGGGTGCTTAACGAGGTAAGCTTGCGAGTGACGCTTCATAAACGGCATGTCTAGCCCCCAGCAAGCCAAACCAACAAAAGGGACGTACAACAAGCTTTGCTTTAGTAGAAACTTGCACATTGGCATTCTGTCTTTCATTACCGAGCTGATAATCACAATATCGGTCCAGCTCAAGTGGTTTGAAAGTAGCATATACCATTGTTCAGGCGTGAGCTCCTCGCCCCCTTCTATCTGCCAGTCGATGTTATTGTTTACGTTTAACAACCAGAGGTTAACGGTTGCCCATACCCACATTTGCTTATTTGCCAAACTCGTCATGGTCTTTTGCACTGGATGAAGTGGCAAAATCAATTTGATAATAGAAAGTGTTGAAACCACGACTGCGGTAACCGCCGTGTTCAATATGACGAGAAGTGAGTTGATCAATAAACGCAGATTACTAAGCATACATCTTGTTACGAGTTCAAAAAGGGAGGCTAATAATAACAATTTTTTCAGTTCAGTATAGTAAAGCTTTGTCCCTACTTAACAATTAATCGAGAAAATAACCCTATGAGTTCATAGGGCAAAAACTCTAATACTTACGTTCGCTTTAAGATAGCCAACCAGAGAAGTGACCCACTAAGTACAGACAAAGCCCGGCCATCACACCAGCAACAATGTCGTCAATCATAATGCCTACACCACCATGAACCCGTTTATCTAGCCATCCGATAGGCCACGGTTTCACCATGTCAAAAAATCTAAACAGCACAAAACCCGTTATCAGCCACTTCCATTCATCCACAGGAATGTTTAATGCAGGCACGATCATCATGGTAATCCAAAAACCAGAGAACTCATCCCAGACAATAGAGCCATGATCATGTACTCCCATATCATCAGACGTCACCTGACAAATTTTCACGCCGATAAAGCAAGATGCCACAACCAAGACGACATAAAGACTAAATGGTAGCTGCACCAACAAAAGATACAATGGAATTGCCGCTAACGTCCCCATCGTACCGGGAATGATTGGAGACAGACCACTGCCAAATCCTGTCGCTAGCAGGTGCCAAGGGTTTTTTAACGAAATCAGGCTCAATGGGTTGGTCATACGGTTACCTTAAAGTGGTCAAATCCACTTACGTTCCAGTCTAAAGGGATATTATTGCGATGCAGTTCTAAGTGGCGAGTGCCCGTTATTCTGCCTATACAGCGAAATGGCGTGTTCGAAAGCGCCACCTCTAGTTGCCCGCGGTTCGCTTCCGGAACAGTAAAGCACAGTTCATATTCTTCACCGCTAGTAAGGGCGTAGTACTGTCTCTCATCCTCTTGTTGCAAAAAGGCCGTCAATGCAGGTGAGATAGGTAGCTCAGCAACATCTATTCGCGCCCCTACGTCAGAGCGAGCTAGAATATGTCCAAGATCGGAGACAAGCCCGTCTGAAATATCGATAGCAGAAGACGCAATGTCTCTTAGTGCCATACCACTTAGCACTCTAGGAGTAGACATAAAGTGTTGCTCCACCAGATGCTCATTAAGCGTTGCATCGTCGCTCATACGCTGCTGTAAAATAACATCTAACCCGGCCTTAGCATCACCTAACGTCCCCGTTACGTAAATCCAGTCACCTACATTTGCACCACTGCGAGTGAGCCCCTTACCTTCGGGCAGTGTTCCCTGAACGGTCAGCGTAATCGACAATGGACCTTTTGTCGTATCGCCACCGATTAATTGTATGCCGTAATAATCAGCCAGTTTGAAAAAGGTTGTGGTAAACACTTCGAGCCATGCGTCGTCAACCTTAGGAAGCGCGATCCCCATGGATACCCATGCAGGAGAGGCTCCCATGGCAGCAAGGTCGCTAATATTTGACGCTAACGCCTTATGGGCAATATGAGCAGGGTTTGCATCTGCGAGAAAGTGAGTGCCAGACACTAGCATGTCTGTGCTAACTGCAATGTGGCTATTCTGTGCGGGGGCCACGATAGCGCAATCATCACCTTGGGCTAGGATTACATCTTTACGCTGTTGCTGCTGATGAGCAAAGTATTTGTCAATTAAGCTAAATTCACCGGACATATGGGCAATAGACTCTAGAATTAGGTGCTCAGAGTATATAAAAAAGGCCAGCATAATGCTGACCTTTTTAGGATAAGACGAACGTTAATTGTTACTTTTTACGTACGCTTGGCGCGGCTTTATCAAGCACACCGTTAACGAACTTGTGGCTATCTTCTGCTGCAAACACTTTTGCTAGCTCAATAGCTTCATTGATAACAACTTTGTAAGGAACGTCTTCACGGCTTGTCATTTCGTACATAGCTAGACGAAGCAACGCCAGTTCCATCATATCGAGATCTTGCATTGGGCGAGATACGAATGGACGCAGTTTGCTGTCTAATTCTGTGTGATTCAACGCGACACCCGTGAGCAAGTCACGGAAATACACAACGTCAGTCTCTGGTGCGCTTAACGCTGGCTCTGCGGCATGATGTTCTTCTTCATCATACTTACCACCTGACAAGAATTGTTCTTCTACATTGGCAACATTTTCTTTAGTAATTTGCCAAGAATAAATTGCTTGCAGAGCAAATTGACGTGCATTACGACGTGCGGCTGGTTTCACACTGGCCCCCATTAGGAATCGATTTCAGAAAGAACGTTGATCATCTCTAGCGCGCTTAGTGCAGCCTCTGCACCTTTATTACCAGCCTTGGTTCCGGCGCGCTCAATAGCTTGATCGATAGTATCAACAGTCAAAACACCAAATGCGACTGGTAGGCTGTATTCCAGTGACACTTGAGCAAGACCTTTATTACACTCACTACAAACATAGTCAAAATGTGGCGTTCCGCCACGAATCACTGTACCTAGTGATACGATAGCGTCAAACTTGCCTGTTTTAGCAACGCGTTGAGCTACCAATGGCAGTTCAACCGCACCAGGACAACGAACAACAGTAATGTTGTCTTCGCTAACCTGACCATGACGTTTCAAAGTATCGATAGCACCAGACAATAGGCTTTCATTAATAAAGCTATTAAAACGAGCAATAACAATCGCAATTTTTGCGTTTGGTGCAGGGAAGCCACCCTCGATAACTTTCATATACTTTCCTTATAAACTATGTTCATCTCGCGAGAATCGCCGGATTCTAGCACAACTCAATTATCAATATCTAGCTCAAACTTCCTCACACCTAAATCATTTAAGGCTTGAAGAAGCTTGAATCTATGTGTTAAACGCGGTTTGTTCCGTTTTCACTGGATAAAAACGTTAGCGCCTATTTAGTTACGTACTCAGTCACCGTTAAACCAAAGCCACCAAGCGCGTGGTATTTTTTATCGGCCGATGACAGCAATCGCATTTCATGCACACCAAGATCAGCCAATATTTGCGAACCGACTCCCACACGACGTGAGGTGCCTTGTTTTTTCGCCATGGTTGGTGCTTGGCCGCTGTCTTGCTGCTCAAAGACTTTGATCTTGTGAACGATAGATTCCGTTGTTTCTTCATTACCTAGCAAAACTAAAACGCCGCCCTCGCGACCAATACGCTGCATGGCCTTATCCAAAGTCCAGCTACGTTCAGAGTTTCGATCTGAGCGAAGAATATCAGTGAAGGTATCTTGTAAGTGAACACGCACTAGAGGGGTTTGTGCGGTCAGATCACCACTGCACATCGCATAGTGAATTTGGTTATCAATGGTATCGCGGTAAGTCACGAGCTCAAACTCACCAAACTCAGTAGGAAGATGACAAGCTGCAACTCGCTCAATCGTCGTTTCGTTATTATTACGATACTCAATTAAATCCGCAATGGTACCCAATTTCAGATCATGCTTTTCTGCAAAGATTTCTAAATCTGGGCGACGAGCCATACTTCCGTCGTCGTTAAGAATTTCAACAATCACTGACGCAGGTTCAAAACCCGCTAACTTTGCCAAATCACAACCCGCTTCAGTGTGCCCTGCACGGGTTAATACCCCACCATCTTGCGCGGCAAGTGGGAAGATATGCCCTGGCTGAACCAGATCGGCAGCCTTCGCCCCTTTCGCTACGGCCGCTTGAACCGTACGTGCACGATCTGCAGCTGAAATACCGGTAGTCACGCCCTCTGCGGCTTCGATAGAAACGGTAAAATTCGTCGTGTATTGGGCGTTGTTATCTTGCACCATTGGCGGTAAGCCAAGTAGCTCACAGCGCTCTTTGGTCATAGTCAAACAAATCAAACCGCGACCATGTGTTGCCATGAAGTTGATCGCTTCTGGCGTGACATGTTCCGCAGCCATGATGATGTCGCCTTCATTTTCACGATCTTCGTCATCCATCAAGATGACCATTTTACCTAATCGAATATCTTCTATAATGGCTTGGGGCGTACTAATTGGCATATCACATTCCTGTTATTCATTTTGTTTGGTTGCAGCGTTTGCCATATTGCTCAACGTTTGCTGTTTCACTAAGCGTTATACCGCTCTAAACGGTCATTGTTTCGCTATGCGATGCTGTCTCTCTAAACATGGTCTTATCACTAAACTAAGCGAAACCATTTTGTTGCAAAAATTCCATTGAGATACGTGACTCTGGTTCGCTCTGCGTGTGGCTTTGCAGTAAGCGTTCCATATAGCGAGCCATGACATCCACTTCTAAATTCACTTTGCGCCCAACTTGAAAGCGATCGATCGTCGTTTCTTCAGTTGTATGCGGCACAATGGTGAGTTTAAAGGCATTTTTTCGTAACCCATTGACGGTCAAACTAATACCATCAACCGTAATCGATCCTTTTTCCGCGACATATTTATTGAGTTCTTGAGGCATCTGAACCCAGAACTCGATGGCTCGTCCCACATGCTGGCGATCAATAATTTCGCCAACGCCATCTACGTGTCCAGAAACAATGTGCCCACCAAAGCGCGTCGTTGGCAGCATTGCTTTCTCTAAATTCACCTTTTCACCTACTTGATAGTGCGCAAAGCCTGTCTTATTTAGAGTTTCAACCGACAAATCTGCTGTGTATGTGGTGGCCGTATACGCGGTCACAGTTAAGCACACCCCGTTGGTGGCAATACTATCACCTAGTTTCACGTCACCCATGTCAAGCTTACCCGCATCAACATGAATACTAATATCTTCTCCGCGAGGAGTGATGGCTTGTAGCGTACCTATTGCTTCGATAATACCTGTAAACATCTGTCTCTATTTCTATGTTGTTTATTGGGGTCAGACTAATATCGCGGTCTATTGCGTTATTATTGACGAAGTCGCGACTGTGGAGCGGCTACGATACGAATATCTTGACCCACCATTCGCACGTCCTTAATCACTAAATCAATCGTATCTTGCATCGACTGTAAACCTAAAGCGCCAATCAAACCGCGACCATCCGCACCCATCAGTTTAGGCGCTAAATACACGATCAGCTCATCAACCAATTGTTGTTCAATTAACGCACCAGCTAAGGTTGCGCCCGCTTCGACCCATACGTGATTAATTTGCTGCTCTGATGCTAACCTGGTCAATGTCTCTTCAAGACAAAGCTGCCCCTTCTCATCCGACGATACATTGATATCACCATCCGATTGGGCGATACGAAGCACTGCCCCATCACTTTGATAAAGCGCTAAGTCAGGGGTTAACTGATGTTTCCTATCTAAAATAACTCGAACAGGTTGGCGCAGCTGCACCGCGGTTATCGTATTTGTCACCTGACTTGGCAGTTCGTGCCAACGTACATTCAGTGATGCGTTATCCTCTATCACGGTTTTACTGGTCGAGAGCATTGCACCAGCTTGCGCTCGATAGGCCTGAACATCTCGCCTCGCACAAGGTCCCGTAATCCACTGGCTCTGGCCATTTTCTAGTGCGGTTTGTCCATCAAGGCTTGCCGCCATTTTAAGCTGAACAAACGGCAACCCCGTTTCCATTTTCTTCAAGAAACCCGGATTTAATGCTCGTGCATCCGCCTCTAACAAGCCAACTTGAACCTCAATTCCTGCTTCACGCAACATGCTAAATCCACGCCCCGCTACCTGCGGGTTGGGATCCGACATTGCGCAAATCACTTTCGCGACACCAGCTTTAATAAGCCCTTCCGCGCACGGAGGCGTTCTTCCATAATGCGAGCATGGCTCAAGAGTCACATAAGCCGTGGCGCCCAAAGATTGCTTACCAGCCATTCTAAGAGCATGCACTTCTGCATGGGGCTCGCCTGCTTTTTGGTGATAGCCTTCGCCAACAATCTGCCCATTGAGCGTCAGCACACACCCAACATTAGGATTTGGAGCGGTTGTAAAACGTCCTTTGTACGCCAATGCTATCGCACGACTCATCATCTGATGATCGATAGCACTAAATCCAGCATCATTTGCGTTGGACTGCTTCATACAAGGTGTTCCTTTTTGTATCGATTAATCTTCTAGTCGAGCGATTTCTTCACCGAACTCTCGAATATCTTCAAAGCTGCGATAAACCGATGCAAATCGGATATAGGCCACTTTGTCGAGCTCTTTAAGCTGAGTCATGACTAAGTTACCTATCATGTCACTCGGTACTTCACGCTCACCTGTGGCGCGAAGTTGGGATTCAATATGGCTAATAGCTAGCTCGATAGCATCTGCGCTCACTGGGCGCTTTTCTAATGCTCGCTGAATACCACCCACCATTTTATCTTTGTTAAATGGTTCACGATTGCCATTTGATTTAATGACTTTCGGCATCACTAGTTCAGCTGTTTCAAAGGTGGTAAACCGTTCGCTGCACGCCAAGCACTGTCGTCTACGGCGAACCTGATGACCATCAGCTACCAATCTTGAGTCGATGACTTTTGTATCATTTTCTGAGCAAAAGGGACAATGCATAACACCTCCTAGGGTTGAAGTGGCCATTTATATAGATTGCAGGGACTATAGGTTAGCTATAGTAGGTTGCTAAGACAGTCTATCGAAATTCAACCCATTAAGAAATCTACTATTTAAGCTTCTCGGCTTGATTACTTCATGTAATCCTGAATCGCTTCACATTCTTGCCAAGCAAATTCATTAAACAGACGAATCCAGACATCATCAAAACGAGCATTGATAACAATCTCACTATCAAGGATCGGGTGTATGAACTTTAATGACGATGCATGAAGCATCAGCCGACGAGCAGAAAACTGGTCACGGAACAATCGATTATGTTTACCATCGCCATGTGTTGTATCGCCAATAATAGGATGGCTAAGATGGTGCATATGCCTTCTTAGCTGATGCTTACGTCCCGTTTCGGGTTTCATCTCGACTAAGCCATAACGACTCGTTGGGAATCGTCCTGTCGAGTAAGGTACTTCGACTTTGGCTAACGGTTCGTAAACTGTCACCGCCGGTTGCGCCTCTTTTTCTTGACTCGCAAACTTGTCAGCAATTTTGTCCAATTCCAACTTGAGTGCGTAATCTAGGCGATCGCCCTCTTCTATCCACCCTCGAACAATCGCATGATAGGTCTTTTCCATTTTGTGCTCAGCAAACATAGGCATCGCTTTTGAGGCAACATCACTAGATAGTGCAAACAACAACACGCCAGACGTGGGTCTATCTAAGCGATGCAAAGGGAAAACGTGTTGACCAATCTGGTCGCGAAGCGTCTGCATGACAAATCGTGTTTCACCTTTATCTAACCATGAGCGGTGAACAAGCATACCTGCAGGTTTGTTCACCGCAATCAAATACTCGTCGCGGAAAACAATCTCTAGCGGGGCAACCGGTGCTAAAGTGGTCGTTGATTCTTTCACGGTTTCTGACGAGTTTTCTAAATCACAATCAGAAGAGTGACTGGTACTGTTCGAGGTAGTCACGACTTGGACGCTCCATCAATTTTTTTTAGGATGTGGATAACATCATTATACTGTGGCAAAGTTTGCCAAGACTGCTCAAAATACGGTGTTATGTCGAAATTAGCCGGTAGCGCTTGTCCGGCGGCAAGCATGGCTTCAATTCGAGAAATAAACACCCATTGTAACCACTCTTCTGGCGCTAATGTATCTATCGCAAACGGCTGCGTGCTTAAAAATTTTTCTTCGGCAGGAGATTGCTTCTGCCATAGGCCATGTTGCTGCATCGCCCATTTTAATTCTTCAATATGTTGCTTCATGTTCAATATCTGAGTTGTCAGGCTGATTTAATCCAATGAAAAGCAACCATGACCTTGAAAATTCGCGATAGAATACCATCTATTGCTCTATACCCAAACCGTACTAGGAACAACGCCATGGATACCCTTCATACTTTGACAAACATGCTGGTGAACAGTGGTTGCCAATACCACATCTACGATCTATCACGACGTGTTCAGAAAATTGATAACCAGCAATTTGCCAATGTTGAAAAAGGCAGCCAACCTTATCCGTTTCCCATTCAACGTAAAGCACAATTTGCGGTAGCATACTGGAATGAAGAGAAACAGCCTTGGATCTGGTTTTTAACGTTCAACTTAGACGAGCGCGGGTTATTAAACCAAGGTGATATTGGGCAGTTTATCCAATTTGTCCTAGAGGCAATGGGATCTCGTTTAAGCCAGGAAATGACTGACGAACAGCAGCAAAAGCTAGCAAACAACCCGTTTACCTTCCGACCAAAAGACGACAAGCTCGCCATTTTCCATAGCCTATTAAGAGCTGAGCTTACTTTACCTACTAGCCAATACTACACACACGCTCAAGAATATTTCCAAGGAAAGCTAGGCTGGAACAATTGGCAGGGTGTTGGTTTACAGGGGATTACTGATCTCGCAGCACGATTAACGAATGACGATAATGGTCGAATCGTTCGTGCCAGCTTACGTCATATTGCTAGCGAACCTAAATACGCACTACTCGGTGCCCTTGAACATGTAGCGTTGCCTGACAAACTATCTGATGTCATATTTGAACTCGCACAAGATGAATGCCAATCAAGCGACGCTGATCTGTTTTTGCTGTCCGCTTACGTTCGTGCATTAGCAGGTGGCAAGCCACAACAGCTCGAAACCTTAGTGACAGGCATCCTAAATAGCGCTCGCCTTAGTCACCAAGAGATCCTCATTGCTATTGCAGGTAGAGCTTGGCTTCCTCTCACGACAACAACGATCGCCGACCAATACCTCATTCGCTTAGCACAGACAGGTAATCAAGCGCTGTTTAACCAATTGTTTGCCGATTTAGTGATGATGCCAAGCTTAAGAATGGTGCTATTACCTTTGTTGCATTCAACCCCTTCACAAGAACTCACTACTGCTCTCGTAGGCTTGCAACAAGCCGCAACGCAAGGGCGTACGCACTAAGGATAGGCTGTGATTGATAACCTTCTAATGATTTTGGCGCTGAGCCTATTTTGCTTTTTCTTTTGGCAGCAAAGGCGCCAATCAGAAATAGCGAAGTCGGCGGTAAGTCGTCGCTGTAAAGAACTCGATTTACAAATGCTCAGTGTTTCGTTCGGTACACATAAGATTAAAGATGCCAATGGTCGGTTTGGCTGGCACACCATTTATGAATTTGAGTTTTCCGCACTAGGTGACGACTACTATCAAGGAAAGCTGGTGATGAAAGGGTTTTATGTTCTGAATTTTCATATTCCGCCGTACCGCATGTAAAGGCAATGGCGTCATCTTTGACTTAACTGGCAGTCATGGTAAACATTAAATATGGACCGTGCTCATTGACAGCTTGGCCACAAGATTGAAAGCCAAGTTTTTCTAATAATCGAATAGAAGAGTGATGGTCAACATCAACGTTGGCCGTCAATGACTGCACGCCCAGTTCGTGACTCGCTGTCGGCAGAAAACGCTGCAATACTTCTGTGGCGATCCCTTGATTCCAATACTGTTTATCAAACAAAAAAACCAGTTCAGCTTGCTCTTTCACGTTATCAACAAACACATGACCTAAATAATCACGGGTTCGAATATCTAACACCGCCATTGCGAATATTTTTGGCTCTTCTAATAGCGTTTGAAAAAGTTGACGAGCGGTTTGCAGTGAATGAGGGCCATTCATATACTGACGATTTTTGGCGCAAACATTCAGCATCAAAAAATCCGATTCCAAATGCTTAGTATAAGGGACTAAAAGTGTCCTAAGTGTTGCGATTGTCATGAGGCATTCCTTTACGTTCATTCAGGCGTAGAACAAAATAAGGAGAAGAGGAAAGGCATTGGTGGGTATGGGAAAAAGAAAAGCCCCAACACTCGCGTATTGGGGCTATAGTCTTACTCGCAGCAGTCCGGCTACTATAGGTGCTCCATGCATCATCCGTAATAGTGGCTGAATCCTTCAGCTATATCCTTGCATCGCCGTCCTAGCGGTGTCCATATCATCCAATGACGCTAACCATCCCAGTCAGCTCGCTTCACTTGTTCCTTGAGCGGTGTCCTTGAACATCATCCTGATGTTGATCCTTGCACTCTCCTGAGTGTGTCCTTGTCCTTTTAAATCATCTTCCTGACGATTTTTACGCATCCAGCGTTTGTCCTTACTTCCGTGCTAGCCACTCTCACCTTGAGTCACTAAATCTTCTTCCTGAAGATGACCTTCCTGTGTCTTTCCTGTTCCGTGTCAGCATCCTTCCGACAAGTTCTAATTTACCCGATTTCAGCCTTGAGACAATATACTGGCGATAAAACTATTTTAAAAAAGAAAAGAGATAAACGACATAAACGATAATAATCAACAAGTTAATTAAAACAACACAGATAAAAACCAGGTATTTTTCTCTTTATCTTACAGCTCACGTGAGAGATCTCTCACGCGCTATTTCCACTTTACCCGTTCTCAATCCCTCAACACAGACCAGCATCCGTGGTGAGCTTCACAACTTGTTAAGCTGTACCCTCACGCTATTCAAATGTACTATTCAAAGATGACCTATTTAATGGATAAAAATGATGTTAACCAAAGATGTTTCTACTGAGATTCATGCGGTCCTCACAAGTTTGCACGAGGAAGGAAAGGAGCCAACCGTCGCTTTGGTCAAAGGCAGACTATCGACAAAAGTTCCAATGCCGGCTCTCATCACTGTCATTAAATCATGGAAAGCGAATCAGCACGTTCCTAAAATAGAAGTTGCTGCAGACAACAGTTCACTTTCCCAAGAAGCACGAATTACGGCCTTAGAAGCTCAGGTGCAATTGCTAATAACAAGACTAGAAAAACTGGAAAATACAGATGGTTAAGATTTGGGTAGACGCCGATGCATGTCCAAAAGTGATTCGTGAAACACTTTGCCGCGCCGCAGAAAGAACCGGACTTACCTGCACGTTTGTCGCCAACCACACCGTGCCCGTGCCAAAACGCGACAACATTCATTCAATCACGGTACCCGCAGGTTTTGATATTGCCGACAATGAAATCGTTAAACGCGTTGAAGCGGGTGATTTGGTCATTACGTCCGACATCCCATTAGCAGATGAAGTGATCACCAAGAATGCTTTAGCGCTAAGCCCTCGTGGTGAGCTCTACACCAAAGAAACCATTAAGGCACGGCTTAACATTCGTGATTTCATGGATACCATGCGCTCTAGTGGTATTCAAACCGGAGGACCCGCTCCGTTAGGCCAAACAGAAAGACGGGAATTTGCCAATAATTTGGACCGTTTTTTGGCTAAGGCGAAGCGTTAAGCTTATCTGTTATCAATTCAAAGCATTAAAAAAGGCGCAGTATTCTGCGCCTTTTCTTTGTATTACGTGAAGACTCGTTACGGCCTTGCAAGGTAATCGGCTTTTCCGACCCATTTATAACTGGTCAATTCTTCTAAGCCCATAGGGCCACGAGCATGAAGTTTCTGTGTCGACACAGCAACTTCCGCCCCTAAACCAAATTGCGCACCATCGGTAAAGCGTGTCGATGCATTCACATACACTGCCGCCGAGCCCACCGAGTTAATAAACTTCTCTGCGCTCGCCAAGCTATTGGTCATGATGGCATCAGAATGGCTAGCATTATGAATTCGCATATGGTCAATCGCTTCATCAACATCAGCAACCACCTTCACACCAAGCGTATAGCTGAGCCACTCAGTATCAAAGTCACCTTCTTGCGCCGCGCGTAAATCATCAGCACCATCCAGAATGGCAAGAGCCTTAGGTTCAGCAACGAGTGCCACTTTACCCTGAATACGCTGTGAGAGTGCCGCTAAAAACTCTGACGCTACCTTTTCATGTACCAACAAGGTATCGAGTGAGTTGCACGCTGAAGGACGCTGTACTTTGGCATTTTCTACCACATCCATCGAGCGCTTCAGATCGGCCGTTTCATCAACAAAGATATGACTAATACCAAATCCGCCGATGATCACAGGTATATTACTGTTCTCTTTACACATTTTGTGTAGACCCGCCCCGCCGCGAGGGATGATCATATCAACATAGTCATCAAGCTTTAGTAACTGTGAAACCAACTCACGATCAGGTTTTTCAATATATTGAACGGACGCAGCAGGCAGCCCAGCTTTTGCCAACGCTGATTGAATCACTTTCACTAGTTCCATATTGGAGTGAAAGGTTTCTTTTCCGCCACGTAAAATACTCGCGTTGCCCGTTTTTAAACACAATGCAGCAATATCAATGGTCACATTAGGGCGCGCTTCGTAGATAACACCTACAACACCAAGAGGCACGCGACGACGAGATAAGCTCATGCCATTTTCTAAGACTTTACTGTCCATCTCACTGCCAACAGGGTCATTGAGAGTGATAACGTTACGAACGTCATCGGCAATGCCTTTTAATCGCTGCTCATTGAGCAATAAGCGATCAAGTAACGCTTCCGTCAGTCCAGCTTCTCTTCCTAGATTGATATCGATGGCATTCGCAGCCAAGATAGCAGGCAAGTTCGCCTCAAGTTCATCAGCGATAATATGCAATGCCTGATTTTTCTGTGCCGTCGATGCTGTTGCCAGTGCAAAACTTGCTTGTTTTGCATCGCGACCCATTTGGATCATGTCCATAATTTATCCTTTTGAATTCTTAATCTTGAATGACAACCATGTCGTCACGGTGAATCACTTCTGAGCCATAGTCATAACCAAGTACTGCAGATATTTCATTGCTGTGTTTACCCGAGATCTTAGCCAAGTCACTATCAGAATAACCGCAAATACCTCTAGCAATAAGAGCACCATCTAAGGTGGTCACGCGAACCACGTCACCGCGGCTAAAATGACCAGAAACGCTAACGACACCTTTCGCCAATAGACTGCTTCCCTTGCCAATTACCGCATTCACTGCGCCTTTATCAATGATAATATCACCCGTTGCAGCTGGGCCGGCTAAAATCCAACGTTTGCGGTTTTCTAGCGCTTCTGCAAGTGGCAAGAAACGCGTCCCTTGCGGCTGCTCTGATAAAGCGTCAAAAATGACATTCTCTGCACTGCCTGCAGCGATGATAACTTCTATACCAGCACGTCGAGCGATATCAGCCGCCTGTAATTTTGTAGCCATGCCGCCTGTACCCAGCGTGGTGCCACTACCACCAGCGATTTTTCGCAGCGTTTCATCAATCGTCGTGACTTCTCGTATCAACTCGGCGTTTGGATCTTTACGAGGGTCTGCGGTAAATAAGCCACGCTGGTCAGTCAGCAGCAGCAATTTATCCGCACCGCAGAGAATACCGACCAAAGCAGATAAATTGTCGTTATCGCCGACTTTGATTTCTGTCGTCGCTACCGCATCATTTTCATTCACAATAGGGATAATGTCGTGATCAACCAGGGCATTAATCGTATCGCGTGCGTTAAGAAAACGCTCACGATCATCAAGATCGGCACGAGTTAGGAGCATCTGCCCTATTTTTAGGCCATAGATTGCAAATAAGGACTCCCATACTTGGATCAATTGGCTTTGACCAACCGCAGCAAGCAGTTGCTTACTCGCCATTGAATTGGGAAGTGCGGGGTAATCAAGATGTTCACGACCAGCCGCGATCGCGCCAGACGAAACAATCACGACAGAATGACCAAGTTTTTTTAACTCAGCGCATTGTCTAACTAACTCCACCATATGCGCTTTATTTAACGCGAGTGAGCCACCCGTAAGAACACTTGTTCCCAACTTCACCACAACGGTTTGTTTATTGGTCGTTCCAGAATTGATTTCAGTTGCCATTTCTTTGAGCTTGATATGAAAATTTAATAGGAGTGATGTTTTAGCAATCAAACATCAATTGTACAAGTAAAAACTGGTTAGGCAGGGAAACAGGTGTCGATAAATGATAAAAATAGCCTCAGATGGTCTCTAAGGCTACCTAGTTGCAATATTAGCTCTACTTACACAAACTCAACCGAATCGTCATGAATCTCAACGCAAAGCTTGAACTTTTCACTTAGTACTTTCGTCAACTTTTCATGAAAGACTTCTTGAGTCCGAGTAATCTCTGCCGTTGCTGCTTTTGGGGCAGATTCAAGTACCCATTCACCCACTTGGTTATAACGGCCAATCTGGTACGTAGCTTCTAATTTTGCATCATCTATCGATAAATCTAACCACCAGCCCCAAAACTCGCGGTCTTCGGGAGATTTGCTATCATCCACACAAACCGACAAGCAGTCAAAATGGTAGGCTCCTTCTTTACACAATGGCTCTCTCAAGTAGGGACCAATGGCTTTTAGTGCCGCTACCAAACGGTAATGTGTGGGTTTTTTTGCCTCTTCTGACATCATGAAACTCCGTTTCAATGTAAAAATACGATTTAGACCACATAACTCTACAACTGATGATTTATTTATACTTTTATCAGAGGCTTGGTTACACAGTCATTTCATATTTAACTAAATACACACAAATGTCACCTGAAAAGTTCATCTTCTAACCACTTTATCGCCATTTCTAGCGATTGCTCATACCCTTTGGCGATCCCTTTTGCTGGGATCTGCTTCGCTTTACCATAGTCACTAAACATCGCGACAAGACGATTGTCAGAGATTGGCGAAACCATATCGCCTTCTAAGCTCATCGCGAGAATAGGCACTCGCGTGCGGCGAGACGTCAAAAAACCTTGTACTTTTAATGACCAAGCCATGAGCTGACCCGATAGACTGTTTATATCGACGATATCTTTGCCCAAGCGCGATGCCAACATGTCCAAATACATCTTAGGCATCTGCCTGATTTTTTCGGGTTTGGTTAACACGTCGTGTATCGGGGCGCCGAGAGAAACGCAGCCCTTAATTTTATAGGGCTCTAAAAACGATAACCGTACCATTGCGTTACCGCCAAATCGGAACCCAAGCAAACCGACCTTAAAATGATCGACCCAAGGAATATTTGGCAATTCATTGAGTACCGCTTGATGCAAACAGGAGCTGTCTTCACTCAGTGGCCAACGAGCGCTGTGACCAATAGAGGGCATATCAACCGTCAACATAGCAATACCCGCAGGCGCGAGATAATCACGGTACAAGCGCCACATATCCGTTTGTAATGAGTCTAATCCTGCACTCACGATTACCACAGGCTGAGGCTTATCAGTACTCGGTAAATGAAGATTGGCGACGATGCGCTTATTCTTATACGGGATTTCAAGTTGCTTGATAATATGACTTGTTCGTTTGGCGGCTTCATTATAAGCCGTGTTGGCAAGCACCTGCGCTTGAAGCGCCAAGTTGTCATTTTTTAAGTGTGGATAACCAGCAATACTAAAACACAATGACGCGGTAAAAAGCTGCTCAGCTGACGCGTCACCATCGAGATCATTCGCCTGTTTTTGGTGCAGCATGCCCAATTTAGTCCACTCATAGTTCCAGTTTCCACTATGGTATCCCATCACCGTGTCTAGCCACTCATCCACCGTACGAGAGTGATCAGAAGAAGCAATACGAGCAAGAATTCTCTCTTGTTCAATAGGATCAATACCTTGCCAAACCCACTGCAACCGTAGCAAGTTTCGATACCAAGCCCTTGGCATCAGCTCTCGCTTCTCCTCAAGAATTTTCTCACTACTTGGCATATACCTCATAAGGCGAGAGGTCTCTTTCGCCTGCTTATTCTTTTCAAACAAGGTTTCGGAGATATTTTTACTGACTTCTTCAGACATACGATGACCTTACTAATATCGTTCACATCCTATAGTAATCAAAAAACCGTTTGGGTTCAGTTCTTTTACATCGACAAGCTACAAACTGCACATAACTCGCCGCAAACTCTAGCTATAAAAACGTTAGCTTTAAAACTTTAGCTATAAAAACTCTGGCTACAAAAACTCGAGGTACAAAAAAAGCCCACATTTTCATGTGGGCTCTCTCAATATACGATTGAAATCGTTATTTTTGCTTGCGATTCACAGGCTCTACATAAGATAGAACCATATCCCAAGGCTGCTCAATCCACGTGTCTTGAGGAATATCAACAATATACTCGTCAACAAGATCAATACCAGCAGGCTTTGCACAAACGGTAATCAACTTCGCTTTTGGGTACATTTCACGAATTTTACGAGCGGTATCGCCACTGTCGACGAGATCGTCGATGATCAAGAAACCTTCACCATCGTGTTCAGGTGCTTTCAGTACTGTCATATCACGTTGATGGTCGTGATCGTAGCTAGAAATACATACCGTATCAACAAAACGAATACCCAGTTCACGAGCTAGAATCGCAGCAGGAACCAAACCACCACGGCTTACACCGATGATGCCTTTCCACTGTTCTGCCGGCATTTGAAGCTCAGCAAGTTGACGGCAATATGCGTGCATATTGTCCCATGTGATGATGAATTTGTTAGACATAGTAAAAACCTAAATTATATAAGATCGAATGAGCCAATTATGCTGCTTCAAGGACATACTTAATGATGAAAATTGCCGCCATCACCCAAACACTAACTGAAACGTCGCGGCCTTTGCCGCTGAACAATTTAATTGCAGCGTAAGAAATAAAGCCCAAAGAGATACCTTCTGCAATAGAGAAGGTAAAAGGCATCACCAAGCAAGTCACCACAACCGGTGCGGCTTCTGTAAGGTCACGCCAATCGATGCTTACTAACCCTGACATCATCAGAATTGCAACATAGAATAGCGCGCCAGCCGTCGCGTAAGCGGGAATCATACCAGCTAAAGGCGAGAAGAATAATGCAAGTATAAACAAAATGCCAACAACAACGGCAGTTAATCCTGTTCGACCACCAACTGCAACACCTGCCGTACTTTCTACAAATGATGTAGTGTTTGATGTACCAAGCAGAGCACCAACCGACGTAGCAGTAGAGTCAGCAAGTAGTGCTTTATTTAGACGCGGAATTTTTCCGTCTTTCCCAATAAGGTCTGCTTTTTGAGCAACGCCTACTAGCGTGCCAGCCGTGTCAAATAGGTCAACAAACAAGAACGCGAAGACCACGGAAATCATGCCAATCTCAAACATATGTGAGAAATCAAGCTGTAAGAACGTAGGTGCAATGCTTGGTGGCGTAGACATAATGCCATGCCATTGAACATCACCAAAAATGATACCTAACGCCGTTACCGAAAGGATAGCGATCATCACTGCGCCTTTTAGGCCACGATGTACAAGAGCAATCGTTAGGAAGAAACCAAAGGCCGCTAAAACAGCAGGCAGTGACGTGATCGCCCCCATTGAAACCAGTGTTGCTGGGTTATCGACGACAATGCCAGAGTTTTTCAAGGCAATCAGCGCTAGGAATAAGCCAATACCCGCTGAAATACCAGTACGCAGCGACATTGGAATAGAATTGATGATCCATTCACGAATCTTAAATACACTCAATAGAATGAACAAAACGCCCGAGCAGAATACTGCCGCAAGTGCCACTTGCCACGTGTGGCCCATTCCAAGAACAACCGCATAAGTAAAAAATGCATTCAAGCCCATACCAGGTGCTTGTGCAATAGGATAGTTTGCAACAAAACCCATGATGAAACAGCCAATAGCCGCCGCCAAACAGGTTGCTACAAAAACAGCATCACGATCCATTCCTGCATCAGCTAAAATAGCTGGGTTTACAAAAATAATGTAAGCCATTGTCAGGAAGGTAGTAAGTCCAGCAATGATCTCAGTGCGCACATTCGTGCCATTTTCACTGAGTTTAAATAGCCTTTCGAGCATGTTCGAATCCCTAAAGAGTAAAAAGTAAACGGTTGCGTAAACGATTGGCGCGAATTATAAGGGGTTCAATTCGCAAATTCCACCTAGAATTTTCACTCTATTGCAGATAAATGATCATTAATATGAAATCAATTAACTATGCAATAGTAACAAATTGAGACAGTTAGCAATAAAATCATCGTGAACAAACCGAATGACACTCGCACCAACTGCACATTTTTCATACAACGACTGGTATTATAGAAGACAAAAGAAAGCTAGGGGCGAGATTACAGGCAAAAAAAAACGCCACTCATAGAGTGGCGGTAGAAAAATTTTGGTCATCAATTGGGGTAACCAGCAATAATTTCTAAAATATAGGGGTATAAACTTTATTATCTACCGAAGTAGACGCTGTAGGCGAAGTCTTGTGTGTATACATTTTTACTTGTCCAAAACATCGCGCTTGCTAAACCTTTCATAAATATCACCTTAAACAATACAACTTAATTTAAATGTTGAATCTCGGTTCCTTGGAGGCGATAACTCGGGTTCAATCCTTGAACGGGTGTGTTGAACTTAATCAACTGACCAAAAGAATACCATACTGATGATTAATTACAATGCATATCGTGATTTAAATCACATTTAATTGATAGATCTGTATACAAACGCACTATTCTGAAAGTTTATTACATAAATTAGATCGATAGATATCAAAAGGAAGCAAAATGGGTTATTAACCCTCGAGGCTGCACACTTTCTTTACATCAACATCAAACTACTTATCTATGACTACTCCCTGTTTACAACTAATGGTATCCTTTGCCCATCTTTAATTCGCTAGAAAACCAGAGAATCACAATGACATTTGTGCTTTCTTAGGAATAACTATCTAGCAAAGTCGCTACAAAGGAGAGATCTGTGTCTGAATTCCACTCTGAGATCAGCAAGTTGTCACCAAGCCCGGTTTGGCAGTTTTTCGATAAAATTTGTTCTATTCCTCACCCATCAAAGCATGAAGAAGCGCTTGCGCAAACCATCATCCAGTGGGCTCAAGAGCAAAACCTTGATGTTAAGCGCGATAAAACCGGTAACGTGTTCATTAAAAAGCCCGCTACGGCAGGCATGGAACACAAAAAAGGTGTTGTGCTTCAAGCTCACATCGATATGGTTCCTCAAAAAAATGAAGATACGGATCACGACTTTACTCAAGATCCAATTCAGCCATACATCGATGGCGAATGGGTGACAGCCAAAGGCACGACACTTGGTGCTGATAATGGTATGGGCATGGCGGCGTGCCTTGCAGTGCTGGCATCAGACCAAATTAAACACGGTCCACTTGAAGTCTTGCTAACCATCGACGAAGAAGCGGGTATGACAGGCGCATTTGGTCTTGAAGCCGGTTGGTTAGAAGGTGATATTCTCCTTAATACCGACTCAGAGCAAGAAGGCGAAGTCTACATGGGCTGCGCAGGTGGTATCGACGGTTCAATTCAATTTGACATCACTCGCGAAGCGGCGCCTACCGGTTATGTTGCTCGCCAGCTTATCTTAAAAGGTCTAAAAGGTGGTCACTCCGGTTGTGACATTCATACTGGTCGTGGTAACGCCAATAAACTACTTGCGCGTTTTCTTGCTGGTCACGCAAAAGAACTCGATGCTCGCTTGATCGAATTCCGCGGCGGTAGCCTGCGTAATGCCATCCCACGAGAAGGCTTTGTGTCCCTTGCGGTACCAGAAGAAAATGTTGCTAAGCTCGAATCGCTATTTGCTCAGTACACTAGCCTGCTTCAGCAAGAGCTTGCTGCTATTGAAACTGGTTTAGTGACGTTTAACGAAGCGACTGAAATTAGCGAAGTATTTGAAGCGCAGTCACAAGCTCGCTTTATTGCTGCGCTTAACGCTTGCCCTAACGGCGTGATTCGCATGAGTGATGACATTGAAGGTGTTGTAGAAACATCACTAAACGTTGGTGTTATCACCACAGAGCATAACACGGTGACGGTACTGTGCCTCATTCGTTCGTTAATTGACTCTGGTCGTTCTCAAGTAGAAGGCATGTTGACGTCTGTTGCTGAACTGGCTGGTGCAAACATCGAATTCTCTGGCGCCTACCCTGGATGGAAGCCTGATCCGGATTCAGCCATTATGGCGATATTCCGTGACATGTACGAAGGTATCTACGGACACAAACCAAACATCATGGTCATTCATGCTGGGCTTGAGTGTGGTCTATTCAAAGAACCATATCCGAATATGGATATGGTCTCGTTTGGTCCAACTATTAAATTCCCTCACTCTCCTGATGAGAAAGTGAAAATTGACACGGTTGCTCTATTCTGGGAACAAATGGTCGCACTGCTAGAAGCGATTCCTGAAAAGGCTTAATCCTTACCCATTATAAGATAAGCTGATTAGCTTTTAAGCCGACGTTTTTAAAACGTCGGCTTTTTTGTTTTAGGTCAATCTGGAATTTTGTTTTTTCTCAGTAGCCTGTGTATATTGAGATAAATTATCATTTAGAAGAGAATTAAACATGCAAGTATATGGTTGCTGTGAGAGAGTAAGAGAGCTTTATGCGCAAATAGGCAGTGGTGATCAAGCTTATATACCAAAAGCAGTGTCGTGCGCGGTGCGAGCGTTAAATGATATTGCAGCAGACGATTCACTGCCAGAAGAAGTAAGAGAAAAAGCCGCCTTTGCTGCTGCTAACTTACTGATCTCTGATTTCGACGATTAGAAGGTACCCAATGAATCTAGCGAACTTTGCTACCATGGATACTGTCATGTTGATGAGTATTATCAATATGAAGCTGCGTGATGACTTTAACGGCAGTCTTGACGAACTGTGCGCGACTCATGATTTAGATAAGCAAGCATTAATAGAGAAGTTATCACAAGCGGGTTTTGATTATCTCGCAGAGATCGGACAGTTTAGATAACCGTTTGGACACTTTAGATAACCATGTAGCTATCTTAGATGACAACGTAGATAAGAATAACGCCGACGATAATCGTCGGCGTTATTTAATCAATCCGTTTGACGTACTTAAATTTTCTTAGCCGAATGAGGCCCATATTACCGTCGCGACCAATACCGGACAGACAAACTTCACGTAAAGTGGCCATACTTTACCAAACCAGCCAAGCTGAAAATCAGGGCACCCTTGTTCTAGCTCTTTCACTTTACTCGCCCGGCTCCACACCCAACCACCAAAAATACAGAACATTAGCGCAGCAATGGGCTGTAGGTACTGTGTCGCGATCATCGCCACTAAACCAAATAATTCGCCGAAATTGAATACAATAAAAATACTGAACGCAGCGATCAATGCTCCCAGCACCCAGCTGGTTTTCTTCCTACCCGTGTTTAATCGCTCATCTACCAAGGCAACCGGACATTCAAGCATAGAGATGGACGATGTTAAAGCTGCGATAGTCAGCAGTAAAAAGAAAACGACAGAGAATACCAAGCCCAATAATCCTAACGACTCAAACATTAACGGTAATACCGTAAATACCAAGGTATCTGAACTGATTAGCGACCCATCTTCCGCGTATATTTGCACCCCTTTTTGCATAGCAACAAACATCGCAGGCATCACGACTAATCCAGCAATAAAAGCCACTGATGTATCCACTAAGGTCACATTCATTGCCATTTTCGGCAGATCTTCTTTCTTAGAAAGGTAAGAGCCGTAAATCAGCATGGAACAACCACCAATAGTCAAAGAAAAGAAGCCCTGCCCCATTGCAGCCAGAATCAACTTTCTATCCCAAACTTTTTCAAAATTCGGAACCAGATAGTGTTTAAGCCCTTCCATCGCACCTTGTTGCATCATGATGTAGACAAACAATAGAGCAAATAAAATAAACAAGGATGGCATGAGTCGAGTTGACCATTTTTCAATGCCCTGTTTCACACCGCCTTGTACAATTAAGATAGTCAGCAAGTAAAATGCAATCGTGCCAAAAACATTACGTCCAACACTGAACCCTTTAAACCAATCAGCAAGCGACGCGTAACCAACAATTTCTAAGACCGCGCCAATCAAAAAGCAGATTAACCAGCCGCCTACAATGGAGTAAAACGCTAATACAGCACAAGGAACCGCAAGACCAACCCAGCCTACACATGCCCCTAGCTTTTTAGCCATAGGATTAGAAGAAAGCGAACGCATGCTATCGACTGGGTTCGCTTGTCCATGACGCCCTATCGCCATTTCCACGACGAGCATTGGAAACGCCACGACAAGAATCATCACAAGATAAACAAGAAGGAACGCACCTCCGCCATTACTGGCAACTTGCGTTGGAAAACCCCAAATGTTGCCTAGACCAACAGCAGCCCCTGCTGCCGCAAGAATGAAACCGAGTTTTGAACCAAAATGCTCACGGGGTGTTGCGGCAGTCGCCGACGAAGAAGTTGTATTATTCACTATTGATTAGTCATTGCGTACTAGTTGGCTGATACAATAGTTCAATTGGTCTAGTAAAGCAATATTAAGCAGTGTAATAAACTAATAGATTGGTAAACTAATTTGTATATCTTCTATTCTAGGTAAGTAAACCCAAATAACGTAGCTAACACGATGTGAACGTGGTGGCGAGAACCTCCCAATGAAAATGCCATCCAAGCCGAGCACTGCCAGCTTGGATGTCGAAAACGAATCCGCTTTATAGACCGTTAAATAGTGAATACTTGATAGTCTTTCAACTGAGGAATTTTTTTCTGTAGCTCTTGCTCTTCCGTCGCCACATCGTTAAGAGAGTCGCAGTAATCTTCAGCTTGCTCCTTGATCACTTCGGATTGGTTGTTCATTGTCTCAGCAAGTCGTGTTTTAAGCTCATCCATTTGCTCTGAAAGTGCCGTCAGGTTTAACCCACCTTCTTGCTGCATTTTCTCTTGCAACGCGGTGAACGCGCTACTAAAAAACTCTTTGTTGAACACTTCTTTCGCTTTCTCATAATCCTGCTGCCAGTTGTTAGTAAACGAACTGAACGCCTCAGACTTCAAAACAAAGCTGCCGTCTTGGTGGTAGCGAGATTCGATATCTTTAAAAAACTCGGATAACGCGGTCTTGACGCTATCAAAAGCTGCCGAATTATCGAAGCTTGCAGAAACATCATCAATAAGGTCATTCGTTAGCGCTAAGCCGTTCTCAGCCAGTGCTTTAGCTTGAGGAACATACTTGTTCATATTTTCCCGATAGCTTGCTAGCGCTTCTTGTTGAAGCCTATCGAGCGCCACTTTCTCACCATTGATAAACAATTCATTATTGTCGTCAATTAGCACCTTCGAGCCTTCAGCCTTGACGATTTCGACTTGTTTGCCGTCAAGGTGCACTTCATTCTTGATATCAAGCTTACACTGCTCATAAGCCAAAGACGCTGTCGATAGTAACGACAACCCTACCCCAAACAACAAGTGCTTCAATTTACTCATCATTGCCAATTCCTTCACATTCCTAATGACTTTACACGCTCAAACAATATTCACAATAACATGATGGGTCACACGCTCTCCAACTTGTAAGGCTATCTCATCATCTAACAGTCTTCCAACTAACGCGCGTCCTAATGGCGACTCTGGAGTCACAACTCTTATCCCTTCGGCAACGATTGACACGCCACCACCGCAAGGTAACAGTAGATAACGACTTAGGACTTCTTGGTCGTCTTCCAACTCAACCATAGCGGATAAACCAACTGGAGTGTCGTGATCGAATGTACGAATAACCAAATGTCTTAGCGTTGCTATGTCTTTCTTTATTGCTTCTAATCGCATTGCCTGCCCATGAGCAAGATACGCTGCTTCGAGTGCAAGCGTGTCATATTTATTGTCTGGTATGGTTTCCTCATTGGTCGCAGCATCCACGGTCTGCTCCATTGCAGACAATAGCGTAGTGATTTTTTGTTCCAACTCAACAATGACCTGTTGGACAACGGCGGCTTTATTCATTTCATTCCTCAAACATGGACAATTGACGCGCGCTTTCTAGCGGCTCTAAGATAACGTTCAATCCCAATAATCTAATTTCTCGTCCTTGCTGTCGTTCCAAAATTTCCCCCAATAGCGCCTTGAAATAAGGTAAATCGAGCTGATTGTGAACGTGCTCGATCGTGGTTTGCTTAAAGTCGGCAAATTTCACTTTAACACCTTGCTTAATCACATTTCTCGCGGGCTTTGCTCGATTAAGTCTTGCTTCAAGTTCCGGGTAGAGTTTCTCCTCTATGACCTGCCAACATTGCTCAAAGCTAGTAATGTTTTGGCTGAAGGTGCGCTCTACCCCTATAGACTTGCGCTCCCTTTCTACCACCACTTCCCGCTCATCAATACCATGACTTTTCTTCCATAGCGATGCTCCTAAACGGCCAAAGCGCACGATCAACTCTCGGTAGTCACTGTTTCTTACATCTAAGCAGGTATAAAGACCCGCCCGATTTAATTTCTCTAGACTCACTTTTCCGACACCGGGAATCTTACCCAAGTCTAAGCCATCAATGATACCTTGAACCTCGTCGGGTGAGATCACAAACTGCCCATTTGGCTTATTAAGATCCGATGCTATTTTCGCTAAGAACTTAAGCGGAGCAACGCCCGCCGATGCGGTTAAATTCAGTTCTTGTTCGATATCATGTCTAATACTTTGGGCAATCAACGTGGCAGAGTTTTGGTGCAACTGACAATCCGTGACATCTAAGTACGCTTCATCCAGAGATAACGGCTCTATCAGAGAAGTGTAACGCGAAAAGATCGTACGAATATGCTGCGAGACTTGCTTGTAGACCTCCATTCTCCCCGGAACAAGAAGTAAATGAGGACATAACTTAACGGCTTGCGCAGAGGGCATCGCTGAACGAATACCAAATTTCCTAGCCTCATAATTACAGGTGCTGATCACCCCTCTTTGCCGCTCGTTCCCGCCAACAGCTAGTGGCTTACCTTGATAGTAAGGGTTGTCCCTCATCTCTACCGCGGCGAAAAAACAGTCCATATCAACATGAATAAACTTACGGATCGGGTCAGACACAAACGCACCATACTGGTTATACATACAGCTTCAGTATACGCAATTTCTTCCCTGCAAACACGTAAAAAAGCCAGAGCAATGCTCTGGCTTTGTAAAGTGCTCGATTTAAATCTTATTACGCGATGCGATCTTTTTCCCAAGCCGCCAGTTTTTCTGCGCGAATTTTCTCTTTTGCTTCGCGCTTTTTACGTGCATCGCAAGGTTCTGGACAGTTACAAACTTTATCAATACCTACAGCACCTAGTCCACCACAGCTGCCTTTTACGACTTTCTTCTGAAAGATATAACCCACAGACATCGCGGCAATAACCGCAAGAAACACACCAAATGTAACTAAAAACGTACTCATTTTGTCCACCTCTTACTGATTAAGGTAAGGCTTAAAGGCCTCTGACGCAATTTCTTTAAATCCATCGTCGGTCTTCACCACAATGAACGCTGGAATTTGATTTTCTTCCGCAATTTCTAGTGCTTTTTCTTCACCGAGTACCATAAGCCCGGTCGCTAGACCATCCGCCGTCATCGATGACTCATCTAAAATCGTTACCGACACCACCTTATTATGAATAGGCTTACCTGTAGCAGGATCGATGATATGGGAATAACGTACACCATCTTTCTCAAAATAGTTGCGATAGTCACCAGATGTCGCAATTGCCATGTCACCCGGTTCAATGATTTCTTGAATATTACGCTCATCAGTTGACGGTTTTTCAATCGCGATTCGCCATTTCACGCTCTCACGATTCACGCCTTTCAAACGCATTTCACCACCGACTTCGACCATGTAGTCATCAATGCCAACGCTCTCTAGATACTCAGCGACCACATCCACGCCCCAACCTTTGGCGATAGTCGAAAGATCAACATACAAGCTTCTTAAGTCCTTACGCAAAGTTTCATCTGTTGCCGAAAGATGAGCAATGCCAGTTTGCGCTTTACGTTGAGCGAGTTCTTCATCGGTCGGTACAATTTCAGGTCTTGCCTCTGGGCCAAAACCCCATAAGTTAACCAACGGGCCTACCGTGACATCTAAAGCACCCAATGTTAATTCATTAAGTCGAATGGCTTCCTTCACCACAATTGCTGTCTGCTTAGAGACAGGAAAAGGTTCTGTCCCGTAATAACGATTAAACCTACTCAGCTCTGAATCTTGTCGGTAAGTCGACATTTGATCGTTGACTTCTTCTAGCAGGTCATTGATCTCTGCCTGGATATTTTCCGGTTTTGGCGTGTTGTCTTTCACTATGTACTTCACATTATAGAGCGTTCCCATTGTAGGACCACTCAAATGAATTTGTTCACGACTGCCGCCACAGGCGGACAAAACCATTAAAGCCACAAGGCTTACGATAATCATTCTCAAGCGTTTAGCTAGATGAAACATACTTTTACTCACCTACCGAATTTAAAAACATTCTGCTTATCAGTCTTTTATAAGAACGGATAACCACGAATATTCTTACATTCAAAAAATAAAATGGCTGACTCACATGAGCCAGCCATGATTATACATTACCTAAAACTTAACCACCGAAGTCATCAAGTAGGATGTTTTCATCTTCAACACCAAGATCTTTCAGCATGCCGATAACAGCCGCGTTCATCATTGGTGGACCACACATGTAGTACTCACAATCTTCAGGCGCTTCATGGTCCTTCAGGTAGTTTTCATACAATACGTTATGGATGAAGCCTGTGTAACCATCCCAGTTATCTTCTGGCATTGGATCAGACAGAGCGCAGTGCCACACGAAGTTTTCATTATCTGCCGCTAGGCCATCAAAATCATCGACGTAGAACATTTCACGCTTAGAACGCGCACCATACCAGTAAGACATCTTACGCTTCGATTGAAGACGTAACAGTTGGTCAAAGATATGTGAACGCATTGGCGCCATACCTGCACCACCACCGATGAAGACCATTTCATTGTCCGTTTCTTTAGCGAAGAACTCACCAAATGGACCTGAAATTGTACACTTATCACCAGCTTTAAGTGACCAAATATAAGATGACATCACACCAGGTGCTACGTCAGGGTTATTTGGCGGCGGAGTCGCGATACGTACATTAAGCTTGATGATGCCTTTCTCTTCTGGGTATGAAGCCATTGAGTAAGCACGAATCGAATGCTCTTTTACGATAGACTCGTAACGGAATAAGTTAAACTTGTCCCAATCTTCACGATATTCCTCAGGAATATCATAATCCGCATATTTAATGTGGTGAGGTTCAGCTTCAATCTGAATATAACCACCAGCACGGAATGGTACTTCTTCCCCTTCAGGGATTGCCAGCGCCAATTCTTTGATGAAGGTTGCTTCGTTATCGTTCGAGATAACGGTACATTCCCACTTTTTAACACCAAAGATTTCTTCTGGAAGCTCAATGTCCATATCCGTTTTCACGGCAACTTGACATGCTAAACGCTCACCTTCACGGGCTTCGCCTTTAGAAATGTGGTCAAGCTCAGTTGGTAGAATATCGCCACCGCCTGATTTTACTTTTACGCGACACTGACCACATGAGCCACCGCCACCACAAGCAGAGGAAACAAAGATGCCTTTACCCGCCATCGCGCCGAGTAATTTGTCACCTGGAGAAGTTGTGAAGCTCTTCTCTGGATCACCGTTAACGGAGATAGTTACGTCACCTGTTGGTACCAACTTTGATTTAGCAAATAAGATTACTAATACCAAAGCCAATACGATCAAGGTAAACATCACTACACCAAGGATAATAACTTGCATTGACTATTCCTTAAAATTTGTGTCGTTTACCCGACCTACAGTTGAACACCAGAGAACGACATGAAGCCAAGAGCCATCAGACCAACCGTAATAAACGTGATACCAAGACCACGCAAACCCGGAGGTACGTCTGAATACTTCATTTTCTCACGAATACCCGCTAACGCTACGATAGCTAGCATCCAACCAATACCTGAACCAAAGCCATAAACCACAGACTCGGCAAAGTTATAATCACGTTGAACCATGAACGATACACCACCAAAAATCGCACAGTTAACTGTGATCAATGGTAGGAAGATACCCAGAGCGTTATACAACGGTGGGAAGAATCGATCGAGGATCATTTCTAGGATTTGAACGAGCGCTGCGATTACACCGATAAACGTAATGAAGTTCAAAAAGCTAAGGTCAACACCTGCAACTAAAGCGTTCTCTTTCAACACGTAGGTATAAACAAGGTTGTTCACTGGCACAGCAATGGTCAATACCACAACAACCGCAACACCAAGACCAAACGACGTTTTCACTTTCTTAGACACAGCTAAGAAAGTACACATTCCCAAGAAGAATGATAACGCCATGTTTTCGATGAAGATCGATTTAACAAGTAGACTAATATAATGTTCCATTTCGACCTTACTCCTTCGCTTCTACTTGTTCTGGTTTAAGGATACGGATAGCCCAAATCATAAAACCAATTAAGAAGAATGCTGATGGTGCTAGAAGCATCAGACCATTTGGTTGATACCAGCCACCGTTAGATACCAGTGGAAGTACTTCAACACCAAACAGTTTGCCAGAACCTAGTAGTTCACGGAAAAATGCAACTGTCATCAGTACAAAACCATAGCCAAGACCATTACCAATACCATCGATGAATGACGGCAGTGGCGCTGATTTCATTGCAAACGCTTCCGCACGACCCATTACGATACAGTTCGTAATGATCAAGCTTACAAATACTGAAAGCTGCTTAGAGATATCGTAAAGATACGCTTTCAAGATTTGGTCAACAACGATTACCAAAGAGGCGATGATCGCCATTTGTACGATGATACGCACACTGTTTGGCATATGGTTACGAATAAGCGAAACGAACAAGTTAGACAATGCAGTAACGAAAATTACCGCCAGTGTCATTACAAATGCTGTCTCTAATTTCGTCGTTACGGCGAGTGCAGAACACACACCTAGAACTTGAAGTGCAATCGGGTTGTTATCCAACACCGGTGCAAACAGGCTCTTTTTCATTTCTTTAGCATCAGACATTAGTTCAGACCTCCGTCACGAACCTTCGTTAGGAAAGGACCAAAGCCCATATCACCTAACCAAAAGTCAAATGTGTTTTGAACGCCGTTACTTGTCAACGTGGCACCAGATAGGCCATCTACGCCATGCTCTGAACCAGCAGGAGCACCACCTTTCACCACTTTGATAGCTGGCTTATGGTTTTCATCAAATAGCTTCTTACCAACAAACTGATCACGCCAAGTTGGGTTTTCAACTTCGCCACCCAGTCCAGGAGTCTCACCTTGCTCGTAGTAAGTAATACCGTTCACTGTGTTACCGTCAGTTTGTACCGCTACAAACGCGTACATCATTGACCATAGACCATTACCATGAACAGGTAGAATAAAGCTCGTTACCTTACCGTCTTGCTTAACAAGATAGATAGTACCCACGTTAGCACGACGAATGATCTTCGCTTTATCTTGTTCTGCCGTTAAACGGATAGATTCAGATGGTACTTTTGACGCTTTACGTTGGTCGTAAGTTGCAGCGTCATCATTGCCAACTTTGTCAACAAATTCACCGGTATCAAAATCAACCAAACGAGGTTCAATGTACTCAGCAAACAGCTCAGGGACTGTCCCCTCCGCTTGAATACCAGCAACATCAACAATCTTGCTTTGTTTATCTAAAACCGCATTAGCTTGCTGCTTATCACGTAGGCCAACAGCCGCTGTTGATACAACGATTGAGCACACTAAGCTCAATGCGATAACAACAAACAGCGTTTTTTTAATGCTATCGTTATTACTTGCCATAGCGCGCTAGTCTCCGTTTGATGTTTTTCTCAATAACCACGTGGTCAAACAGAGGGGCAAACAAGTTGGCGAATAAGATCGCTAACATCATACCTTCTGGATACGCTGGGTTAACCACACGAATCATGACACACATCGCGCCAATCAAAATACCGTACCCCCATTTACCTTTGTCGGTAAATGATGCAGATACTGGATCCGTGGCCATGAAGAACATACCGAATGCGAAGCCACCCAAGACAAGGTGCCAATGCCAAGGCATTGCAAACATAGCGTTGGTGTCAGAGCCTACAACATTGAACAAGGTTGCAACGGCTATCATACCGATCATTACACCGGCGATAATGCGCCATGACGCAATGCCCATGTAAACAATCATTGCTGCACCAATCATCAGTGCAAGTGTCGACACTTCACCAATTGACCCTGGAATGTTACCGATGAAAGCGTCCATCCAAGTGATCGTTTGACCAGTAATGTTGTTCAGTAGTGCGCCTTCGCCGCCTTGTGCCCATTGGCTCAGTGCCGTAGCACCTGAGAAGCCATCAGCCGCGACCCATACTACGTCACCCGAGATTTGAGCAGGGTAAGCAAAGAATAGGAATGCACGACCTGCCAATGCAGGGTTAAGGAAGTTACGACCAGTACCACCAAAGATTTCTTTTGCGACAACAACACCAAAGGTAATACCTAGAGCTGCCTGCCAAAGCGGAAGAGTTGGTGGGACAATCAAAGCAAACAAGATTGATGTCACGAAGAAACCTTCGTTAACCTCATGTTTACGTACCATACAGAACAACACTTCCCAGAAACCACCAACAATAAACACGGTTGCGTAGATTGGTAGGAAGTATGTAGCACCAAGTAGCATCTTACTGCCCCAACCTGCGTCGGCCCCTAAAGTGCCGCCAATAGCTTGAGTTAGCCAGTAATGCCAGTTGCCATCGATGATGTTCGCAAGTTCTGCGCCAGCATACATATGGTTAAGCGCCATGATAGCTTGGTTGCCTGAGTTGTACATACCCCAGAATACTGCTGGGAATACCGCAAACCAAACCATGATCATGATACGCTTCAAGTCGACGCTATCACGAACGTGCGAGCTACGCTGTGTCACCAAGCCTGGCGTGTAGAACAACGTCGCCGCTGCTTCATACAGAGCAAACCACTTCTCGTGTTTGCCACCTGGCTCAAAGTGATGCTCGATATCCTCAAGGAATTTCTTAAGCATGAATTACCCTTCCTTCTCAATTTTGTCTAGGCACTCACGTAGGAGTTGACCATATTCGTACTTACCTGGACAAACAAAGGTACATAGCGCCAAATCTTCTTCATCTAGCTCTAGAGCACCAAGGCGTTGTGCACTGTCGATATCGCCAGCACATAAATCGCGAAGAAGTAACGTTGGTTCCATATCTAAAGGCAGTACTTTTTCGTAGTTGCCGATAGGTACCATTGCACGGTCACTACCATTCGTTGTCGTTGTCATGTTAAACAACTGACCTTTAAACACATGGCTTAAGAATGAACGAGTAATAGAGAACTTGTTTTTACCCGGTACAGCCCAACCAAACAATTCCTTCTCACGGCCTTCGCGTAAAACAGAAACTTGTTGGTGATAGCGACCTAGGTAAGCATGAGGACCTTTAGCATGTGTACCTGACAGTACAGAACCAGAGATAACTCTAACTTCACCCGGCATCAATTCGTTATCCGTAACCTCTTCTAGACTAGCACCTAGCTGAGTACGAATTAAACGAGGATTGTTTACTACAGGACCTGCAAGAGAGATAACACGGTCGGTGAAGATTTCACCTGTAGTGAACAGCTTACCAAACGCAATAACGTCTTGATAATTAATGCTCCATGCTACCGTTTCCGCATTAACTGGGTAAAGGTAATGCATGTGAGTGCCCACGAGACCTGCTGGGTGCAGACCGTCGAAAACGTGCTCTTCTACATTAGGCTGAGTTGAACGAGGAAGACTGGTGCCTTTCTTACACACGTATACCTTGCCATCTGTCAATTTAGAGAGAAGGTCAAGGCCGGCTACGAATGCCTCTTTCTGTTCATTGATGATCAATTCAGGTTCAGCCGCTAACGGATTAGTATCCATTGCTGTGACGAAAATCGCCTGAGTTGTTGAATCAATCGCGGGTACCTTGCTAAACGGTCGAGTACGTAAAGCTGTCCACATACCAGAAGCAACAAGCTGGTTTGTGATCGTCGCGCGATCAAGCCCTGCTAGTTGGTCTGCTGTGTAACTTTCGAATGTCACTTGGTCGTTGCCACTTACTTCAATCACTACAGATTGAAGTACGCGTTTTTCACCACGGTTCACTTCGATAACTTTACCGCTTGCTGGTGAAGTAAACATAACGCCAGGGTTCTTTTTGTCTTCAAAAACAACCTGACCTTTCTTTACTTCATCGCCTACACGAGCATGCATTGTTGGACGCATACCCACGTACTCTTCGCCAAGCAAGGCGACTTTAGTGATGGACTTACCATCATTAATCACCTGGGATGGAGTTCCTGCAATAGGAAGGTCCAAACCCTTTTTTATTGTAATCATACGCACTTGCACTACTTTTATCGGGAAAAAGATTCTTTTTATTGCGTAACATTTAGACACGACATTGAGGTGTCTCGCCTCAGCGTTTTAAACACCAAGACAGCAACATCACATTAACAATCTCACTGTGAAATCACAGCGAGATTTGTCTGGTGCGGTAGTTTAACATCTTTTGCAAAGTGGATGCCATGATGAATCCCTGCAATAACCTTATTATTTCGAAAGTTTTGCTATTGCAGCGCTTATCAATATTGATAACTTTGACGTATCGCACAAAGCGTTATTAAGTCTATTAAAATTAAGCAGTTAATTCATTCACAAAATGAAACAATTGAACTTAAACCACCTTCATTCAAAAACATGTTGAAACACTGTTAAGAAAATACCCCTTAAGGGCTAGTGTTTCGAGCGAGACGCCAGCTTCCATTAACAGGACTAATACCAGTTATAAAAAATGTTATTCATCGCTAAATCGACAGGCTTAACTGTACAAAAATGTAACTATTTGCCACCACCAGCGCAATCTGGACTATTTGGAGATTGCTGGTTTTTGTCATTCCACTCTTGAGGGGTATAAGTGTGAATAGCAAGGGCATGGATCATACCGGCTAGCTCCTCAGCTAGAGCAGTATTTATTTTACGATGGCGAGCGATCAATCGATCGCCTAAAAATGCATCACTAACAACGACAACCTTAAAGTGACTCTCTGAACCTGGCGGGACGTTATGCATGTAGCTTTCATTAATGACATCTAGAAACGTAGGGGCAAACGCTAGATTAAGTTTCTGCTCGATGGTTTGTTGAATCATCTGACTTCCTTAAGCAGGGTTATTATTATGACATTGTCGGTAAAGTATATCCTTTACTTAATCAATAATCTCCCCTTAAACCGTATTCTCTTTGGCTATTGGCGCGAGTTTTTGTCAAAATACAGCGATAATCACTAAATCTCATCATTATGAAAACTGAACTTTCCCTGCTCGGCCGCACACTCGAACTGTATCGCTATCCAAAGCTTAATAACGAAAAGCTTCAGGCATGGGATGCAGGCGATGAATATTTGATTACCCATATTGAAGAACAAAACCTCAATCGTGACCAGCATATTTTAGTGCTGAATGACAATTTCGGCGCATTGAGTTGTTGGTTGTCTTCCCTGCACATCGTGACGACCGTTAGTGACTCTTTCATTTCCCAGCAAGGCATACATGCCAATCTTGCTCATAATCACTGTGCCGAGATAAATGTTATCGCCTCCGTTGATAACTGGCCGAAAAACGTCAATCTAGTCATTATGCAAATACCGCGTAATAACCGCTACCTGACTTGGCAATTAAGTCAAATTCGCGCTTTGTATGGTGATACCTGTCAGGTCATCGCGGTAAATAAAGCCAAGGAAATCCACAGTTCAACGCTGAAATTATTCGAGAGGCACCTTGGTCATACGACCACCTCTTTGGCATGGAAAAAGCACCGCTTAGTCTTTAGTGTTGGTGATCAGCCAAACCCACCTCATGTCGATCCGTATACCACTTGGCAGGTAGAAGAAGAGTCTATGACGCTATCAAACTTGCCCAACGTGTACTCAGGGGAAAGTCTCGACCTTGGCGCTCGCTTTTTCTTACCGCACCTTCCAAGCCACACAAAGTACCGAGATATTGTTGATTTAGGCTGTGGTAATGGCGTCCTGTCGGTCAAGCTCAGACTACTCAATCCAGAAGCCACTATTACCTCTGTTGATGAGAGCTACATGGCGGTTGAGTCAGCAAAAAACAATGTATCGCTAAATCGCTTATCGATTGAGAAAGCGCGATTCGTTGCCAATAACTGCCTAGACGGTTTCAGCGCAGAGTCGCAAGATCTCGTTGTCTGTAATCCTCCGTTTCACCAGCAACAAGCCATCACTGATCATATCGCATGGCAAATGTTCTGTGACGCAAAGCATGTTCTTCGGACTGGTGGCGAGTTATTAGTTATCGGAAACCGCCACCTAGGCTACGATAAAAAACTAGAGAAATTGTTTGGTAAGCGGCAGGTCAAACTTGTCGCGACTAATGCTAAATTTGTTATTTTACAGGCGACTAAGTAAAGTTATCGTCATAGTTAGTGAATACGCTAACGACACTATACGTTATCAGATAGAATTTCGTCAGTGCACGCACCCCAGTATTGCGCTGACAAGTGCTGACTCATCGTATTGATGAGTGTAAAAAGGAATTAAGAATGAAAAAGCTCGTTTTAGCCGCAACCATCGTCTTGTTAGCTGGTTGTGCAAGCCCAAAACAAGAACAAATCAATTTTGCTCCACAAGCCGCCACTAGCGCGGCAAAAATTGTCGAAGGCAAAACCATGTCACTTTCTAGCCAAGATGTGCGTACTGCGCAATATGTCGCGTTAATGGATAATGGACGCGCCAATATCACGCCTATTCACACACGACAAAATGTTCGTATTGGCATTGAGAACGCATTGGTTCAACAATTTTCCTCTCAAGGCTATAAAGTCACTGTAAATAGCCCAAATACCGTAAAAGTAGAGATTCAAGAAGCCCTCGTCTCCGTCAAACACACCGTTATGGAAAATGATATGGCTGCCAACGTTGTTGTAGAGCTAACGGTTGAAAACAGCAAAGGTAAATTAGTCAAAACGTATACGGGCAAGGCCACGCGTTCTGGGCTAATGAGCGCATCAAACGATGATATTGAAACCGTCCTCAACGATACTGTTAACCTTGTCCTTAAAGAAATATCGAACGACGCTGAACTGGTTGATTACATGAAGGAACGTTTCTAATGATGAGAACTCTAATTTCAACACTGGCTTTAATGTCTGCCACCGTTTTTGCTGCACCAACCGTACAGGTTGACACCAATATCGGCTCTTTCACCGTTGAGCTAAATGAAGAAAAAGCGCCAGTGAGTGTCGCCAATTTCCTACGCTACGTTGATGATGGCAGTTACGTAAATAGTCAATTTCATCGCGTTATTCCTGGTTTTATGGCTCAAGGTGGCGGCTTTGATGAGAAATTTAATCGACTACCTGTCAATAAAGCGATTCAAAATGAAGCGGCCAACGGTCTTGATAATGACATAGCAACTATCGCTATGGCACGTACTCAAGACCCAGACTCCGCGACGCGTCAGTTTTTTATCAACTACGCCGACAATGATTTTCTCAATTACAGCGTATCAAACCCCGGCTATGCGGTATTTGGTAAGGTAACCGAAGGGTTTGATGTGGTGAAAAAGATGTCTGAGAAGCCAACTCGTACGGTGCGTGGCATGCGCGATGTACCGATGGACCCTATAGTCATTACCAAAATTGAACGCCTTCCATAAACCAATCAACAGAGAGAGTTCGCTCTCTCTTTTTCTTTTTAGGTGAGGAGCACCTCTGTGGAACAGAAAATGACATGGCAAGATACAATCAGAAGCTATTGGGATAAACGTCTACTCTGGGTGTTTATGCTCGGCTGTTCTAGTGGTTTCCCATGGGTATTAATTGGTTCCAATATGTCAGGCTGGCTGAAAGATGCCGGACTTACTCGTACCGCAATAGGTTACTTTGGCTCGGTCTTTGCTGTGTACGCCATTAACTTTTTATGGGCTCCTCTTGTCGACCGCGTTCGACTCCCTATATTATACCGTACGCTTGGGCAACGACGCAGCTGGATCTTTTTATGCCAATCTTTAATGTTAATTTGTACATTATTAATTGCGGGTGTGAATCCAGCGGAAAACCTAATGCTCACGTCGCTATTGGCGTTAGGTATAGCCATTGCTTCGTCTACTCAAGACATAGCCGTCGATGCCTTTAGAATAGATACGTTCCCAAAATCTCAATCCAATAAACTGCCTCAAGCTTCTGCGATGGCCGTAATAGGTTGGTGGACAGGATACTCGCTTCCCGGTTACTTGGCTTTCGTTAATGCCGATAGTATGGGCTGGAATGGCGTGTATTATGGTATGGCTATTATTGTCGGTGTCCTCATGATGTTCACCCTATTGGTAGGTGAACCAAAAACGGATCGGGACGCACTGCAAGCGCAAGCGGAGCAACGCCATCAGAAGGTGGTAGACAACAAAGTTCTCGCTTGGCTTAGTGTCACCGTCATCGAGCCCTTTCTTGATTTCTTCCGCAGCAACGGCGTAAGAGTGGCGGCAACCCTGCTGCTATTTGTATTCCTATTCAAAATTGGTGAAGCCTTTTTGGGCAGAATGTCCATCCCGTTTTACAAAGAAATTGGCTTTAGCAATGAACAAATTGGTTATTATTCTAAGCTCATTGGATGGGGAGCCACCATTGCTTTCACACTGCTAGGCAGCATGTTTAATGTACGATTTGGAATCGTTAAAGGTCTTATGATTGGCGGAATTGCCATGAGTGCGAGTAACCTTATGTTTGCTTGGATCGCTCAAGTAGGGCCTAACGAGCATCTTTTCTTAGCGACGATCATCGTCGATAACTTTACAACTGCGTTCTCCACCGTGGCGTTTGTCTCGTTCTTGACTATTTTGACCGGGCAAGCTTTCTCCGCCACACAATACGCCCTCTTAGCATCGCTAGGGAATTTTGGACGAACAACATTGGCTTCGTTCAGTGGCGAACTGGTCGATATGCTCAATGATTGGAGCCTGTTCTTTATTATCACCTCACTGATGGTCATACCAAGCCTAATTATGCTCTATTCGCTAAGGCACTATTTTAATGACTTACTGACTAAAGCAAAAGAAAGGGACTGCGCGCCAAAGTAGTTTTCGAACATATACTGACTGATATAAAATACACCCCCTATGCTTGCCGCATAGGGGGTGTATTTTTTGCAACATCTAACGCCCTAGCAAATCGTTAGAAGCTGAGCAGCAGCAACCTTACTACTCTAAGGATACATTCCCTTACCAAAGCGGTTAAATAGCCTTGCAACGCCCTGAGTAAATACCAATGGCTGAGTCAAAATAGACAAGCACAAACAGTCTTGTCCTTCCATCGTTTGGGGAGAATGTTTCGTATCTTCGTTTTCTTCTACGTAGTCACCTTGCTGATAATAACCCTGCTCATCACTAAATGCGCCATGGAGCACTAAAGTGGACTCTATCCCTTTATGCGTATGCTGAGGAACTTGTACACCTTCAGTAATGTATAAAAGGCTCACTCGGTAATCTTCACCCAGATCGGCGTTTGAGGTAAAGACTTTACCGCCGTAACTTCGCCACTCTCCCATCCGCTCTACAATCGGCCTTAAGGAAGCTGGGACTAAAAATGTTTTATCATTAACTTTTACTTCAGCAGCAGGGCGAGGTTTTGGTGAGGAAAAATCCACATCTAAAGACATAATATCCTCGAGCATATTTTCAAACACACGCTGGGTTTCGATCTCAGATTTGGTATTACGTTCAGTGCTATCTAGCGGTGACTCTGTCAATGCGTTTGCGGCAATCGCTTCCAATTCAGTCACGCGTTCGCTACATCGACTACACGATTCAAGATGCACAGCAATAGCAACACCTCTTGCCGTGTCTATCTCTCCATTGGCGTAGAGAGAAAGTAAAGTATCATCTGGATGGTAAGCCATATCAATGCTCCTCCATGGAGAGTCGTAATTTTTCCACGGCTAGTCTCAAGCGAGACTTCACGGTGCCAAGGGGGATGTCGTACATATCTGCTACTTCTTGATGGGGTAAATCCTGCAAATATACCGCCCTAACAACGTCCCTTTGTGATTTGGGCAAGCTATCAAGAAAATGAATAATCTGCTCTTTTAACCTATCAGTCTCAGGCGAGTAATGATCGACAAAGTCCGGCGGGCAATAATCTGTTGGCCATATGTCATCAGCCCGCACATGCAATTCCTTCCCTTTCTGCTTACGCAGCATATCGAAGCACAGGTTCCGAGTTATTGTGTATATCCACGTTGATACCGCACTTTTCTGAGCGTCGAATAAGTGCGCTTTCTGCCAAACCGCCGCCATCGCTTCTTGCACGATTTCAATCGCAATCTGATCATTGCCGATATAACGAAAAGCAAATTGCTTCAATCTTGGGGAGTAATAGTGAAAAAGCATGGCGTAGGCTTGCTTATCTCGCGACTTAATCTTAGCCATACACTCGTTCCACTCTTGCTTGCTAAGTGTTTCTGAGTCGTCTGCAATCATAGACAAAATCCTAGGTTAGTTGCATTACGTCATTAGTACAGTGTACGCACGGTTTAAACAATGGATCACAACAAAAGTCATGCGAACATTTTTACCACTGATATTGGCACACTAAGCCATTAACTATTTGGCTTAGATTCAATTAGGCCATGCTTCATTATGGCTTGCTCTATAAAACTCAGCATAGCCTCACAGTCAGGCTGAGCCACTAACTGCTCAAATTCTTGGCAAGATACGGGCAAGACTTCTAACCATCTCTGGCTAACCCAAGTTGCGTCGTCATAAAAACAATGTAAATAAAGCGATTCCAGCACAGGAAAAGCTTTGTAAACTTCTTGCAGTCGTTCACCAATATATTCTTGTTGTCGGCTTAATGTTTGGGGTTGCCATGACGGTAGCCAATTGACATTAGCTAGTCGCAGGCCGTCATACTCGCTAACAACACTGTTAATTAAAAAACGTTTAATGCCCGAAACAGTGATACCCAATATGTCACCTTCCAATACTTCAAAGTCAACGATACTAACGAATGTCCCTGTCTGCGTCACATTGCCCGGTGGGCGCCCCCCATCCTCATCAATCAAACACATTCCAAAGCCAGAACTCTCTTTCAAACACTGAGCTACCATCCGCTTATAGCGTGGTTCGAAGATTCGTAATTTCATTTTCCCTTCAGGTAGAACAATCGACCCTAGCGGAAATAACATAATTTGAGACATTCAGGCTCCTTATCGATATGCACAACGTTTTTACGCTGCTATCAGGAGATTCGATCAACGCATAGAATATTGTTAGCAATTTTAACGTCATTGTTAACAAAAAGATGCGCAGCATTGGTTGATTTGTATGCGATTCATAAAAGTTCCCTTAAACCTTCAATAAATGTGATAGCACTCTCAATATTTAGCAACCGTTTGCGACGTTGCACATTTACTTTGCGATACAAATCGCTATCATGCACCCCCATCGGATGAGTTCGCACGGAAAGCGACCAATTTTTCAGTACAACTTTAATAAGAGTAGATCTCATTATGCGTAAATCACTTTTAGCTCTTGGCGTTGTTGCAGCAGTGGCATCAGTTCCAGCTTCAGCAGAATATCTATACGGTTTCGGTAGCGTCTATCTAGACCACCAAAGCTGGAACCATGGCCCTAATAAAATTGATCAGCCATCAAATGGACCAAGCGTAGGTGATCAACGTAACCAATTCGTGCTAGGTATCGAAGGTGGCGCGGGGTTCACTTGGGGTGAGCTATACGGTTTCTACGATCGTGAAAGTGTTGAAAAGAGCTCATCTGAGCAAAAGAACTCTATTAAAGGTTCTGCGCATGTTTATCTAGGCGATTCTGGCGTGTCTCTATACGGTCAGGTTTATCACCATGATAACCCTAACCAAAGTGAGACGAACCGCGTACTAGGTGTTGGCTATACTGCATTGCAAGGTGACAACTGGTTCTTCAAACCATGGGTGGGTGTTCATGATATTACATCATGGGATAAATTCTCGACTCATCAGAATGTTAACGGTAACAACGGCTACATGGCTGGCTGGACGGCTCGCTACGGATTTGATGCTTTTGGTCAAAACTTCTCGTTTGTAAACTGGAACGAAATTGAGTTTGACCGTAACGATCAGTATGCAGAAAACCAAGGTGGTAAAACTGGCCTAAACGGTGCGGTTGTATTCAACTGGCACGCAACAGAACACCTAACGGCTGCGCTACAATATCGTTACTTCCAAAATAAATTGGGTATTTGGGGCTCTTCTAAATACCAGCAACATTACGGTGACTTACTCATCTACCGTATGCAATACAACTTCTAATTCTTATTCAATAGAAGAAGTTCGAAAAAATGGCGCATTCGCGCCATTTTTTATGCCTGTTACTTTCGAGTATTGGTGATAATTTTGCTATTCTTCGCCTATTATTCGTAACTCATTACTTGCTGTGAACATAACTATTCTTGGCCCCGGTGCCATCGGCTCTTTGTATGCGTACAAATTAAAGCAAGCCGGACACGACGTCTCTGTTTGGGGTAGAAACTCAAACAACACCGTCGACATCCAATTAGATCACTTGCCAACGTTGCAGTTTGCGAATCAAAACCTCGATGCGCTCAAGCGTGCTGACCTGTTAATCGTGACACTAAAAGCCTGGCAGGTTGAAGCGGCGTTATCACCGTTACTCCCGCTACTACACCCCGATACCATGATATTGTTTTTACATAATGGTATGGGCTGCGTCGACAAACTGGCTAAGAAACTGGCGAGCTTCCCAGTACTCCTCGGTACTAGTACACACGGTGCACTCAGACGTACCCCTTTTCATGTTAACCACACCGGTCTAGGGGAAACCCATATTGGCGCTTGGAATAATAAAGGACAGCAATGCCAGTTTTTATCTGACGTACTGAATCATGCTATCTCGCCAGTAAAATGGCACCCATCCATCCAGCATGCCCTTTGGACTAAATTAATCATAAACTGTGCCATAAACCCGCTAACCGCACTCGAGAATTGCAACAATGGGCAACTGGCCGAGCAGCGCTACCGCCATCAAATTGAACAAATTATTGATGAGGCGCACTTGTGTGCCGAGAAAGTGGACGTGACCTTAGATAACGCTGCTCTCAAAGAAACAGTATTCAACGTCATCACCAAGACTGCAGAGAACTACTCCTCCATGCAGCAAGACGTCAGCCAGCAACGCGCCAGTGAAATTGAGTTCATCACTGGCTATGTGGTTAGCATTGCGGAAAAATATCAACTTAATATCCCGGTAAATAATGCGCTTTTTAAACAAATAAAATCCATTGAAGCCAGTTGGAGCAAACATGACTAAACGAATACTAGTGCCTATTGCGCCTGGCACTGAAGAAATGGAAGCCATAACCATCATAGACACCATGATCAGAGCTGGCTTTCAAGTGACGACAGCAAGCGCCGCTTTTGATGGTAGCCTAACAATGAAAGGCTCACGAGGCATCACCTTAACCGCCGATTGCAAGTTAGTAGATGTGGCTGATGATGAGTTTGATGTCATCGCTCTACCGGGCGGCGTTGGCGGTGCTGAGGTATTCAGGGACAGTGTGGTATTAGTTGAAATGGTGCGCCAGCATAAATACGAAGGTAAATTACTCGGTGCAATCTGCGCCGCGCCGGCGTTAGTGCTTATTCACCACGATCTATACCCGGATGCGCTCATGACATGCCACCCTAGCTTTCAATCTCATATCGCAGATGCGTGCTGGCGACCTAAACGCGTCACGTTCGATGTCAATCACAACCTGATGACCAGTCAAGGACCTGGTACAGCACTTGAATTTTCTATCGAGCTCATTATTGCTCTATGTGGTAAAGAAAAAGCCTGGCAAGTCGCTGAGCCTATGGTCACGAATCCAACCTTGCATTATCACGAAATGGGGAAAAGAACATGAGCGTTCTCCAAGCTATCCGTGAGCAGTTTCCGGCGTTAACTCAAGACACCGTCTACCTAGACAGCGCTGCGACAACGCAAAAGCCGCAAGCCGTCATTGATTGCCTGACCGATTACTACAAAAATCAAAATGCTAACGTACATCGCGGCAGCCACTCACTCACCGCTCAAGCAACAAGCCGTTTTGAAAGTGCTCGCGACACCGTTACACGCTTTATCAATGCCTCTTCAAGCAAAGAGATCATTTGGACGAGAGGCGCAACAGAAGCACTCAATCTCATTGCTCAGACCTATGCACGCAGCACTCTTCAACCTGGTGATGAGATCCTAATCTCTGAAATAGAACATCATGCCAACATCGTTCCTTGGCAAATTGTGGCTGAACAAACAGGCGCATCAATCGTCAAGATTCCGATGACACCGGATTGTCAAATTGATGCTAAGCAAGCCGCTGAGTTAATCAACGAACGTACAAAAATTGTTGCCATCGCTCAAGTCACTAACGTCACCGGCAGTCGCCTTCCTATTGAGGCAATCATTGCTGCAACGCGTGAAAAGAGTCGCGCTGTCGTCGTCATTGATGGTGCGCAAGGCATTGTGCATGAGCATACCGACGTCCAAGCACTCGATGCCGATTTCTACGTTTTTTCTGGGCATAAGCTGTATGCACCAGCAGGGATTGGCGTGCTGTATGGCAAGCAAACGCTGCTTGAATCTATGCCCCCATGGCACGGCGGCGGAAAAATGGTCGAGCACGTCAGTTTTGCACAAACGACCTTCTCTGCATTACCGGGGAAATTTGAAGCAGGAACGCCTAATGTCGCAGGCGCATTGGCCCTTGCCTGCGCTATCCAATGGCGTGAGCAGTATAATTTGTCGGAGCTAGAGCAGCATGTCGCCGCTCTTCAACAAAGAGCCTTCGATGCGCTTAATGCTATGGATGATATTACGGTGATCGGTTATCAACCGGGTTCCAGCGTCATTACCTTCATCATGCAAGGCGTCCACCACCAAGACATCGCCACCTTGCTAGATCAGCAACACATTGCCGTACGCTCAGGGCACCATTGCGCGCACCCTCTAATGGATGCACTCGGTGTTAAAGGAACGGTTAGAGCCTCTTTTGCGATTTACAACACGCTACAAGAGGTCGACCGTTTCATCGAAGCACTGGAGAAAAGTGTCGATATCCTTTGATGATATCGCCTTTAAATAGGCAAGAGAGTTCAACAAGATAAAAAAACGCCATTCAACGTAAGTTTGAATGGCGTTCTTATTGAATACGAGATCTTATTGGAAGTAGGTGTCACACCTTACTGCAATAATTTATTGATTTACTGTCGCTTTAACCGTCTCGACGATGGCTTTCAAACCATTACCGCGAGAAGGGCTAAGATGATTGACTAAGTTTAACTGGTCAAAGTAACCATCAATATCAAAAGCCAAAATTTGCAAAGCGGTTTTATTATGGTAAGCCGCTAGGACAATGGCGATTAAACCACGAACGATTCGTGCGTCTGAATCCGCCTCTATATGCCAAATTCCCGCTTCTTCAGTCATGTGTAACCAGACCGAACTTTCACAACCCGAGACCAGCACCTGCTCCTTCTTCGCCTCTGCATCCAGCGGAGGGAGTAATTTCCCCCACTTTACTACCTGACGATAGCGCGCCTCCCACCCGTGAAGTTCAGCCATCGTAGTAGCAATATCACTTGCGGTGATTTCAATGCCAAAAGGTTGGTTATCCGTCATGGTCTGTCTCCCTCTACGCTCGATATTTCTGAATCAATCTGTCAACAATTCTAGATACTGCCACAAAACCAAAGCTCGCAGTCACAACCGTTGCAGCGCCAAACCCACTCGCACAATCCATTCGTTTCGGGCCCTCCGCTGTTGATTTAACGCCACAAACCGAGCCATCTGCTTGAGGGTATTTCAATTGTTCAGTAGAGAACACGCAATCAATACCAAACTTCCTAGCTGGGTTTTTAGGGAAATTATGATGACGGCGCAATGTGTCTTTAAGCTTCTTCGCCAAGGGATCTTGAATCGTTTTGGTTAAATCGGCGATTTGGATTTGGGTCGGATCGATCTGACCGCCCGCACCACCAGTCGTAATGATCTTAATCTTATTACTTCGACAATACGCCAATAATGCCGCTTTAGGTTTCATACTATCAATCGCATCGAGAACATAATCGAAATCTTTGCTGATGTATTCCGCGACATTTTCTGGCTCGATAAAATCATCGATGAGGTTGATTTTACACTCAGGATTAATCAGCTTTACACGCTCAGCCATCACTTCAATTTTGCTCTGACCAACCGTTCCCGTCATGGCATGAATTTGACGGTTAATGTTGGTCACACAGACGTCATCCATATCGATAAGTGTTAACTCACCCACTCCTGTGCGCGCCAGTGCTTCAACTGCCCACGAGCCTACACCACCAATACCCACAACACATACATGCGCAGCGCGAAGTATTTCGACCTCACTTTGCCCATAGAGACGTCGTGTACCACCGAATCGTTGATTATAATTGTCGGAGGCTGGTTGGTTTAGTTCTCGCATAACACTACCTAGCTAATGATGAGTAAAAAAGAAAGAGTGCGATTTATACGCACTCTTTCTATAAAGGTCAACTGCTGCTCTTTTTCAAATAATTATTTCTTTTTTTCGGCTCTTTTTTCTGGCGACAGCGCCCAAGGATCTTGCGAAGGTGAGTTCTCTAAACCTAGCTTCCAAACCCGACCGAAGTGCTTATAGTGCCCCGCTTGAGTGCCCGCGAAATCACCTAGCCCATGATACAAGTCAAAGTGATTTCCTTTCACTGCACCACCGGTATCCAATACAATCAGTAGTCGCAGTTCATGTGCTCCGCTCCACGTACCATCAGCGTTAAGCAGTGGCACTTCCGCTAGAATCGGTGTACCCATAGGAAAGGTACTTCGATCGCCAGCGACTGCTGCCATCGCCTGAAGTGGGATACCTGCCGTACCCGTCACTGGCGCCGCCTTTTGTGGGGCAAAAAAGACATAAGAGGTATTTTCTTCTAGCAAGGCTTGAACGGTTTTTTCATCCTGCTTCATTACCCAGTCTTTGATCGCTTTGAGTGACATTTTTTCTTTCGGCACTTCGTCACGTTCGATCAAAACACGGCCAATACTGACATAAGCACGGTTGTTTTTCCCAGCATAGGCGAAGTACTCTAAGGTATCGTCATCACCAAAGTGCACAAAACCACTGCCTTGTACTTCCATTATAAATGGGTCAATCAAATTATCAGCATAGCCAAGCTCTAGGCCCTGACCATTCAAAGCGCCGCCGTAGATTTCCGCTCGAGTTGGGCACTCTTGTTGGCAATCTGGAAGACCATAAACCGGATATTTAAACTTCTCATCAGGATGATGACGAAGCTCCATAACTGGTGAGAAATAACCGGTAAACAAAACGTTGCCTTTTTTATCACCGCCACCCAGTTGCGCAGCCTGAACACCATATTCACCTAGCTGTTTGGGATCACCACTCTTTATCGCCCATTCTTGCAACTGTTCATACAATGGTTGATACGTTTTTGCCATAGATGGTGAGTTTTTGGTGACCTCGGCCGCCTGTTTTTCAAAACTATTGAAGTTTCTTGGTTGATTGGACTCAATCACTTCTGTCTTGTTCAAAAATGATGGGAACTCTTGGTCATGATACTGCTGTGCGCGATCCGTTTGTTGAGCACACCCAAAAACCAGTAAAACTGAAGCCAGTGGTAAAATACGTTTTATCAAGATTGTTATCCCTTATTGATGTTGCATTCAGGATGGCAAACTCTTTAAAAAATCGCAATAAAACGTAGGGTTATCGGAGGCTTTTTTTGTGTTTTCCTGACAATTCAAACACGGGATGGTAATGCGCTGGCGATAATTGCTGCAATTGGGTTTTATTTTTATTGAGCACTTGGTACTGATAGTGAATATCACCAGAATAAAAGGTTATTAAATCCCCTTTTAAATCAAAACTTGTCGCCACGACTCTGTGGTTGATCGTCACACCATTTTGACTAAGTTCGAACCAATCTTTCACGTAAGAAGCGGCTTCTTTCTCTACCCACATCCCATATACCGACGATTTAGGATTACTATGGCTCTGATAGCGCTGAGCCAGATCCTGATAGAGACTCATCACTGCAACAGTACCGATAATCGCCAATAAAATCAGAACTCGTTCAAACAACTTACTGCTTTTTTTAGGTGACGCAGCACTCACCGCTTGAGACGTTTTCATCGAAATAAACCTAAGCCTCTATGATCAATCCAACTGCCTTGCATTATCTACCTCTGCTCCAATAACTGCTACGACAACTCTATCCAAACATGCTTTTTACTTAACTGATTTCGCTACTCTTAAAATTCCGCTTGCACACAGATGAATAAAAAGTCATTATTTCCACATAAATAACAGACAAGCTTCGGCTGTCAGTAGAAGGTTACCATCGTGAAAATCCGTAGCACCGCCTTAGTAAAAGGATTTAGGCAGTCCACTCCATACGTTAATGCCCATCGCAACAAGACCATGGTAATTACGCTCGGTGGCGAGGCTTTTTCCGACAAAAACTTCAACAATATCATCAGCGATATCGCATTGCTGCATAGTCTTGGCGTCAAGCTCATTCTCGTGCACGGCGCTCGCCCGCAAATCAATGAGCTACTCGAACGAAACGACTGTCACTCTCCCTATCACAAAGGTACACGCGTTACCGATGAACGCGGCTTAGGCTACGTCATGCAAGCAACGGGTCGCCTGCAACTCGATATTACTGCACGCCTGTCCATGAGCCTAAACAATACGCCCATGGCTGGAACGCAGCTCAATGTTGTGAGTGGCAATTTTGTGATCGCTCAACCACTTGGTGTCGATGACGGCATCGATTTTTGTCACAGTGGTAAAGTTCGCCGTATTGATGTCGACGGTATTAATCGCGTTCTCGACCAAGGTTCCATTGTGTTACTCGGCCCTGTTGCAGGTTCGGTAACCGGTGAAACGTTCAACTTACTCTCAGAAGAAGTGGCGACCAAAGTCGCAATAAAATTAAATGCCGATAAATTAATTGGCTTTTGTTCAGAGCAAGGGGTACTGGATAGTAATGGTAACGCATTAGCGGAATTATTCCCGTCTGAAGTTAACCGCATTATTAGCGAACTTGAGATAAACGAAGCTCGCAACCCGGAAAATAGCAGTGGCACCCTACGCTTTTTACGCGCATCGAAAGCCGCGTGTCACGCAGGCGTACCACGTTGCCACCTTATCAGCTATAAGATCGACGGTGCACTCATTCAGGAACTGTTTTCGCTTGATGGTATCGGTACCCAAATCGTTAAGGCCAGCGCAGAACAAGTTCGACAGGCTGAAATCGATGACATTGGTGGCATCTTTGACCTTATACGACCGTTAGAAGAAGAAGGAGTGCTAGTTCGACGTTCGAGAGAGCAACTTGAGCAAGAAATACATCAATTTACCATTATTGAAAAGGATGGCCTCATTATCGGCTGCGCGGCTCTCTATCCCTACAATGAAGACAAAATGGCAGAAATGGCGTGCGTTGCCATTCACCCTGATTACCGGGACGGCAATCGCGGATTGTTATTATTGAACCATATGCGGCAGCAATCTAAATCAAAGGGCATTGAGCAGATTTTTGTCCTCACCACACACAGCTTACACTGGTTTCGTGAGCAAGGTTTCCATGAAATTGGCGTGGAGTCACTGCCTATGTCCAAACAAGATTTTTATAATTTCCAACGTAAATCAAAGATTTTGTCTATGCCAATCTAAATAGTAGCGCTATTAAAACGCCAATAGCGATATGAGTAATATCTGATATAAAACAACAAATGATATATAAAATCGATTGCCATTAATTAATTGCATAAAATATTTTACATCGCTCTCGTTAGTGGCTAAAATTCAATCAAATTACAGGATTTATCGTGATGTAGATCCCATTTATTGGGAGTGCAGGGATAGCTACGTGTGCCACTACTGCCATTGAGAGCAATATCTATGCGTACTGTTATTTGTAATTCTATTCAAAGCTTCTGGGATATGGCTGAAAACCATTTACTTGAAGGTCTAAGCGTTCACTGTGTATTCCCAGCGACTGATAAGATTCAATCGCTTATCGGGCTTTATCAGGAGCAATATAAGATCAATAAAATTACCTTTTCGGAAGTGTTTAATTGACCTTAGTTGCTTTATTTAGAACGCACTACCATGGATGGTAGTTCAGCTTATTCATTATAACTCTTTCCCACTCATGATTACTGCTATCCACGATCACTTTGCTCGCGACTGATCTTTTACACGACCATTATTGGCCGTTCCGATTGTAATCGACTCGCCAGCCCGCTATGCCTGATTGTTTGGCAACGAATGGCTTTCAATATCACTTTCGGCTCCGCTATCAGAGTCAACGTTTTCTTTGCTCGCGTAATACCTGTGTAAATCAACTCTTTAGTTAGTAGAGGCGAAAAGTCGGCTGGCAGAATCATAAAGGTATGCGTAAACTCACTGCCTTGTGACTTATGAATCGTCATGGCATAAGCCGTCTCATGTTCAGGAACACGGCTCGGCAATACCGACTTGATCGAGCCATCAGGAAGCTCAAAAAACACCTTGAGTTTGGCAACCTCTCCGGTGTAATCCATCATACACAAACCAATGTCGCCATTATAAAGCCCTAGGTTATGGTCGTTTCTCGTCACCATAACAGGACGCCCCGCATACCATTGAGCTTCGCCATTGTTGATAATAGCGCGCTGCTTTAGTCGTTGCTCAATTCGCTGATTAAGCCCCACAACACCAAAGTCTCCTTCACGAACAGCACACAGCAATCTATGATTAGAAAAGCTCGCCAGTGCTGATTTTGCCGTCATTCGTTGCCAAATGGCTAACGTCTCTGCGCTCCGGCGCTCCTCTCCATCGGGTTGCGCGGTAATAACCTTTAAATAGGGCTGGTAAGCTTTCACCATACTTTGTAGCAGGTTCTGATAAGCATCGGCGGTTAAATGATGCCATTCGATATCAGCAAACCCTTTATCCCACACTTGCCCAAAGCCACGCGTGTCACTGGCATTGATCGTTTTAGCCAGTTGCCCTATTCCTGATCTCGCATCAAAACGATAGCTTTTTTGCAGCACGCACAAGCCATCCGCTACAATGCTTCTTTGTAGATTTTCTTTGCCTGGAGAATGGCGAATCGCACTACGATGACGGCAATCAAATTGCGTTAACTGCTTGATGGTGTCATTTTGCCCTTGGCTATAACCCTGACTGGCAAACTCACAAATATCCGACAACACTGCCCCCGCCTCAACCGATGCCAATTGGTCTTTATCACCGAGTAGAATAAGCCGAGCGTACGCAGGTAACGCATCAAGCAAACGGTGCATCATAGGCAAATCCACCATAGAAGCTTCATCCAGCACCAGTACGTCTAAGTGAAGTGGATTTTCACGATGGTGGCGGAACTCAACGCGATTAGGGATTGCCCCCAATAAACGGTGAATCGTACTCGACTCCGTTGGAATTTTAGCGAGTATTTCTGGCTCTATCGCCAAGCCACTTAAGGCTTTACCTATCGATTCCGTTAACCTTGCCGCTGCCTTTCCTGTCGGAGCCACCAGCTTAATGATGGGGCTTTGTTGACTGAGACCTGCCTGATGAACAAGCGCCGCGAGTAATTTCGTTACCGTAGTCGTTTTACCAGTACCTGGTCCACCTGAGATGACTGAAAATCGGCGAGTCAACGCGACTGCCGCTGCCACCTTTTGCCAATTAAGACAGCAAGATAACGGGATTAGGTTATCCAATTTACTAAGATCGCTACATTGCTTAGCGTGCATTAATTGCTGGTCGACATCCCCCCAATTGATGATCTCTGGGGTCACGACATCCAGAAAATCACATACCAACTGCTGCCGAACCACTTGGGTATTTTTTTCACTCGGCAATTGCTGTAACGAAGAAAATAAGTAGTGATATTCACGAGCAAACAGCTGATCAAGCAAATTAGCCAGTCGCGCTGGACTTTCGATAGTAATCGCACTTGCCATCGCATTCATCCGATCGGCGATGGTTTGTTCGTATCGATAATAGCGATGTAAATATAAGCGACCATGTTGCCAAACAAGGGGGGTTGGTAGTGTGCCACTTTGAAGCATAGCTAACGACGTCGTGATACTCTTTGCATCATTCAATACTCGCAGCCAATCAACCTGGTTAATTAAGCCATCAATTTGCTGCGCGACCTCGCCATAGATGCCAAGCAAACTGGCACTTGGTAATGACCCTGATGCCAAAGGTAATATTGAGCTCTCTGGTGACGCGTTCATGTCAGGTGTATTGATATCAGATGTGATAGGGGCAAGATTCACGCAAATATGCCCTTGCCCTAGATTGGCACTTGTCAGTGCGGCAAGCCACATCACTTCTGCTCGATGCTCAGACTCTAAAGACGAAACAAACTTAGCAAACTGTAAATCGAGTGGTCGTAATACCTTTTTCTCCGCGAGAAATGCCACGACTTCAGGTAAAGATTGAAACAGCTGTGACATTATCGAGTCTTCCCTTGTTGCTCATTAAAACGATCGTGATGAATGGTCTCGCCAGATATAAGCGCATCAAGCTCTTCTATCAAAGCCTGCGCTGGTTTACTGTTAAAAATTCCAGACGTCGACCCAGGTTCAATACCACGCAAAAATAGATAATAAACGCCGCCGAAATGCGCCTCATAGTCGTAGTCTTTAATCCGGGTTTTGAGAAAACGATGCAGCGCCAACGCATACAATTGGTATTGCAGATCATAACGATGATCGATCATCGCGTGTTTAAGCTGCGCCTGTTGGTAATGCTCGGGACTGTCACCAAGATAATTGGACTTCCAGTCAAGCACATAGTACTTGCCATCATGTTCAAACACGAGGTCAATAAAGCCCTTCAACATGCCACTTGCGGTATAAAACCCAAGATCTTTCGCCTGCGCCGACAAATCATCATGACGCTGAATCACTCGGTTGAGTGACATTGCATCAAGCACCTCTATTGGTAATAAGAACTCCATTTCAACCAACTTCTGTGACGCCCCTTTTTCTCGCAATCGTAACGAAGAACCATCAAGCGGAGTGTCGAGCACACGATCGACAAGATCATGAATAATAGGCAGCCACTGAGGATCGTATTGCTCTTTTTCTAATAACAGAGCAATCACATCGCGATTCACTTCGGATCCCGCAGGCTCGGTAAACGTCACTTCTTCAAATACAGTATGAAGAAAAGTACCCGGGCGCGCCCCTTTCGGAAAATGGTAAATACTTTTTTCTGGTTCTAACAGCGATAGTGTCTCCGCCTCTTGCGAGGAATCAATATCAATACCCGCGGCTTCGATAAATACTTCTCGGTCTGAATCTTGGTGGCCTTGTTTAACCAAATTGGAGTAACTGGTCATTCGCCAGTGACGGTCGATTTCTGTCTCTAAGGTTTTCACACGAAGATCCGGTAACATCACTTCGCTGGGTTTATATAGCTCATCATCAACTTCCGGCGGAGACATCACTCTAATCGCCGTTTGTTGCGCGGCTAACTGCGCCAATGACGATCCCAGTTCATTTACTCCCAGCTCTTTGGCTTGCTGAACTAAGTAACCAATGGCGCTGTGATGCACCCCTGTCGGCTCTTTCGTTGAACGGCCATTTCGAAGCGGAGCAATACCGATAAAACACCCATAAACCGCGCGCGTCAATGCCACGTAGATAAGACGTAGATCCTCTGCTAGGCGCTCTTTATCCGCTTGCGCGAGTGCCGACTTTGACTGAGCAAGATCAATCACAGGTGATTGCAAAGCTTCATCGTAATACTTCGCTTCTGACGCTTCTCTATAGCTGGTGACAAAAGGCAGATAGACTAAATCGTACTCCAAGCCTTTTGATTTATGGATGGTGATAATTTGCACCAAATTTCTTTCTGACTCTAAACGTTGAATATGCTCATCGCTACCACCTAACCCTTGCGCGGCGTCTTCAATAGACTGCCCTAACCAGCGCAACAACGCACTGTCACTTTCTAAATCTTGCCTTTCATTTTGCAATAACTCGCCAAGGTGAAGGTAGTCGGTCAATAAACGTTCGCCCCCAGCTTGAGTCAGCAACCGGCTAGCAATCTCACGTTTAAATAACACGGCGCGCAACATAGGAAGTACACCACGGGTTTGCCATAAGTGACGATACTCTTGAAACTCGGCCGTCACTTTTTCCCACACAGTTTCTTCATTGTTCAGGTCATCTAAGTAGGTAGCGGACAAAGCAAAAAGCTCACTGGCTAACGCCGCTTTTAGTGCTCGTTCATCCCCTAAAGACCACACGGCTTGCAGCAACCGCAACATATCCAGGGCAACACCACTGGCAAACACACTATCACGGTTAGAGAGGTAAACACTGGCAATGCCACGCTCCGCTAGCGCTTGCTTGATTAACTGACCTTCGCTGCCCGTTCTAACTAACACGGCGATATTGCCTGCTTCTATCGGTGTCTGTTTTTCGCCGTTGACTAAAATGGACTTGTGACGTTGCGCCCCAGTGAGCACCGTCTTGATATGTTGCGCAGTCGATGCTGCCATCGCCGTAACATACTCGCCTTTAGGTAACGGTTTTTCTGCTTCTTGTAACCAGAACTCGACCGCTGTTTGCCTTTCACCATCAAGGCACCAGTGACGCAAATGTGCCTTCGGGTTAGCTTGGACGGTAAAAAACGGAATATCATCATCATAAACAAATGGAGAAACCGCCTGCTCAAATAGGCTATTAACCCCCTGAACCATACTTTCGCTTGAGCGCCAGTTGGTGCCTAACGTGTAATGATCGGTCACTTGGTTTCTTGCTTTGATATACGTAAAAATATCCGCACCACGGAAACCATAAATCGCCTGTTTAGGGTCGCCAATCATAAACCAGCCACATTGAGGATGCTGTAAATAGACCCGGCTAAAAATATGATACTGAAGCGGGTCGGTATCTTGGAATTCATCAATCATCGCCACGGGAAACTGCTGGCGTATTTTATCCGCCAATCCATCACCGGATTCAAACTCCAATGCGGCGGACAGGTGCGTCAACAAATCATCAAACGACAACCATTGTTTACTCTCTTTTGCGTCAATGAGGCGCTGTCGGCAACTCTTGATAGCCAGAGCAAGCAAGGGGGTCTTTAACTCTGGTGGTGAGGCAAGGAGTGTTTCTATTGCTTGGAAAACCTCATGAACCGGAGGCTCGCCCTTTGGGGTTTTTTCATTCAACACCGTTTGCGAGAACTTCTCTAAAGAGTCCGGCAAATAATAATCTTTAGTCTCTGATTTAGCCCATTCAGTTATGGCCGCCACCCACGTTGGCAATGATTTTTTGGTGTAACTACGCTTGTTAACATCGGATGCACTAATGCACGGCACAATATCATCCGCGACGGCCAGCCATTGTGATTTAAGCGCTTGGATTGCACCTAGGTTTTGTTGATGCAACGCGTTAAGATCCGCGGCGCTAGCATGACGGGTAAATGATACATCCGGTCCGGTCATATAGCGTGAAATATCACTAAGCAGTGCGCTAGGCGTCGACCATAATTTGCGAACTTCATTAGCTAGATCTAATCCCAAAGGATAAAACTGACTGCGCCAAAAATCCGCTACAACTTGTGCTTTGAGGCGACTTTCATCAGTAATGAATTCATTATTAAAGCGCGCGCCCGACTCAAAGGCGTTTTGCGTTAGCATTCGTTGACAAAAGCCATGAATGGTATACACCGCTGCTTCATCCATCTGCCTTTCGGCTTGCAGCAAGGTAGCGACCGCAAAACGATGATCGTCAATATCCGTCAATAATGGCGCAATCACAGGATCATCACTACTGCCACGTGCAAAGGCGATTCTAGCTTGGTGAATTCTGGCGCGTATCCGATCGCGTAATTCTGCTGTAGCGGCTTCAGTAAAGGTCACCACCAATATTTGGTCAACCGTCAACGGCTGCTGATGTCGAGAGCTTTCATCCCCATGCCCGAGTAACAAGCGCAAATAAAGACCAGCAATAGTGAAGGTCTTTCCTGTACCCGCGGAGGCTTCGATAAGCCTTGCCCCGTGCAAGGGAAAGCTCATGGTATTGAGCGCAATTGGCGTCTGAATATTCTTGTCTGACATGGCGTATAAACTCAACTTTGTGACCTAGCACTTAAATTTTAATAAAAACAACAAGCTATCGAATGTGACTATCAATACCTGAGACCCTATTCACGGAACCATTGCGAGATAATCATTACTATTTACTTAACGAATTACGGTCCCTCTGACCCTGTGGCCGACCAGCAACCCTACATATAGTCTAATAATGCTGGCGGTCACCACTCCTTTCATTAACATCACTTCTTTCAGGAACTCTTAGGTTGAGCCTGTGAGTAATAATCTTCGACCGTTTGGCTTAAGGTTCTTGGTGCTTGTAGTACTTGCGCGGCAATCCGCTTACTCTCTTGCGCCATCGACTCTTCCCATTGCGGCCAAACCCGAGAAATATAGGCATTGCCCCCCTCTCCCGTGACCATGTAGCCGCCAACAAACTTAGCTTCCATTTTACTGAGCATTTTTTCATCATCTGGCTTCCAAGCACCGCGACTATAATTGGCTTCAATGCCGGCCATCGCCGTTTCAGGGAAATACGCCAATGGTTGGTCAAGACCTTGTACATAAAGCGACAGCAGCTCTTTTAGATAGCTCATCGCCGCATCAGAATCTAATGCTGGCAACACGCGATGCACGACCCCTTCTTTTTTGTCATAAGCGAGCATATGGGTCACCTTCCCTTTGCCAATAGCGGCTAGGAGTAGATGGTCAATCCAAGCGCTCAAATAATCGCTAGCTCTTAGTCTGCCACTACGATAGCGAACCAATCCAGACGAGAACTGCCCGGTTATCCAACCTTGCAGGTGAATCCGGTGCTTACCCAAATCGATGAGCAGATTAACTTCTGCATCTTCTACCGCTGAGCTCGTGAGTGCGACCACGGCTTGCGCCAGTTCTTGAGTTTGCCCCATGTTTCCGGCTAATTCCAAATCACCAAAGTGACGAACCGGCAAGAATCCTTGCGCTTTTTGCTGTTGCTGAAAAGCCTGTGTCTTCGCATCAGACAGCTGACCGCCATTTTTCACCAGCGCATGTAAGAGCTCATTACGCAGGCCAAAACTCTCGAGTCCGTTAAGTGAGAAAGGTTCATCTTCTTCCACCATAAAATGCTGCTGATCAAACGACACTTGTAAGCGACGATTGAAAAGATATTGCACAGGCAAACGCCAGAAACGATGGAACTCGGCAAGATCCAGTTCAATCACCTCATCGCTCGTTCGAAGTATCGGCGGTAAAACAAAATGACTCGCAACCGCCCCCACCGCTTGCTCTTGGGCGCTCTGTTGCGCCGTTGGTAACCATTCAGCGGCATAACTTTGTTTTGCACTACTGGCATCAAAATGTGAGGGACTAAATGGCACCATTGGGTATTCTTGAGTTAACTGCTCGATGAGGCGGTGACCTGAGTCATCAACACTCAAGGCTTCATCATCAGGTAGTCGATAGTTTTGCTGACAATACTCCATCAACTCCGACACCAATACCGAAGGCACACGTTCGGTATTGTCTTGAATCGACCGTCCTACGTAACTGATGTACAGCGATTGCTGCGCAGACAGTAACGCTTCCAAAAATAGATATCGGTCGTCATCTCTTCGCGATCGGTCACCAGCGCGCGTTCGTCCGGTCATTAAATCGAAGCTCTCTGGCGGGACACTTCGCGGATATACACCATCATTCATACCAAGCAAGCACACCACTTTAAACGGAATAGAACGCATAGGCATTAAGGTGCAAAAATTGACTTGTCCGGCTAAAAATCGCTGACTAACGCGTGAGCCAGATAATTTATTCGTAAAGTACTGGCGCACGATCTTTGGTGAGAGTTTTTCGTCAAAACAGGCGTCTTGTAACTGCTCCTGAAGACCAGAAATAGTGTCTCGGATCGATTTAATGACCACTTCGCCTTCGAGTTCGACTTTAAAAAAGTCGTCAACGAGCTGATTAATGACACTACGCCATTGCTCAATGCTCACCGCCGTATTGAGGCGCTGACGGTAATTCGCAACAGTATCAATAAACTGTGCTAGCTTGCCCGCTGTTTCGGCGCGCATGCCTTGCGTTTGCTCATACGGCGCGATCACCGTGTCATCGATGGTCAATAGCCCAGATTCTTCACCAATCGCATAGCCTGCCAGCATTCTTGAAATGCCAAACATCCAAGAATTTTGTCCAAACTCAGGCAGTTCAAATTCGCTGGCAGTATGCTCGTCCACTCCCCAGCGCACTTGGGCTTCATCCACCCAAAGTTTGATCATCGCATACTCTTGCTCGTCCAAATCAAAGCGAGCCAATATGGCAGGGACATCAAGAAGCTCAAGTAACTCACTGGAGGTACAACGTAATTCGGGAAGGGCAAGCAACTGATTAAAGGCATTAAGTAGCGGGCTTTCTTTATCCGCCGTGCGGTCAGATATCGAGAAAGGGATATAACGCTCACCCGCGGCATTACCAAACACAGCTTGAATCGCAGGGCTATAAGCATTGATGTCCGCCACCATGACTATAATGTCTCTTGGCTTTAATTGCGGATCGTTATCAAACATCGACAGAAGATTGTCGTACAACGCCTCAACTTCACGCATCGCGCTATGACAGACGTGCAAGGTGAGTGAACGATCGCTAGCGCTCACTTCGGGCTTATGGTCTGAATGTAGAATAACCGCATCATCTTGATGCTCTTCAAGACTCAAAATATCGGCTTGAATGTGATGCAGTAACGAGTCTCGGTCGACCTCGACAAACGCGTCTATCTCATTAGATTCAAGTTGCGAGAGCAAATACAAATTATCTCGCCCCAGCTTTCCCATCGAAGCCAATAAACTGTTGCCAATATCAGTGACGTGAAGCTCATCATCAAGATTGTCGTCAATACTCCCTTTCAACAGCAAGGTTTGCTCACAATCCGATACATCTGCGACGTCATCTACCGTTTGCAAATGTTTGCGCTTATTTGCGGCTAAGCGTGCAAGATACTTACGGTCCCGCACATCGCCCCAGTAAAAACGACAAGGGTTGGTAAACATCATGTGGACATCAATGTGCTGCCCCAGCGCCTTAAGTGCATCCAAATAACGAGGGGGCAGCGATGAAATACCAAACACAAACAAACGCTTTGGTAAACCCGCTAACCGGGAGTCTACTTTCGTATCACCATGACTCTGAGCGAGCGCATCAATAAAATGCTCATACAAATTTGCTCGATGATAAGGCGACTGACCTAATGCTACCGTATGATCATATAAAGACTGCCAAAGTTTCGCCTGCCAAGGTTGCTCATCTTCCAACTCAGCGACGGTGAGTCCGGCTTCCCAAGCCGCAATCCACTCTGGTCGATACACCAAATAGCCGTCATAAATATCGGCAATTTTCTCTGCTAACTGATAGCGCTTAGACGCGTCGTCATCACCTTCAAGATATTGTGCAAGAGGCGCAAAATATTCATCGTGAAGGTGGCTTGGCAACAGATGCATGATTTTCCATGTCATCGCCTCTTTGTTGAAGGCACTTCTTGACGGGACATCATCAAGCACTTGGGTAAAGCGCTCCCATATGAAGGTCGCAGGAAGAGGAAAATCGGTGTTCGCCGCAATGCCAAACTCTTGTGCCATGGCAATTTTCAACCATTGTGACATGCCTGGGCTTTGTACCAGAATTTGTTCTTTTTCGAAGGGGTTATCGAGTGGATCGATCTTAATGAGCTGTACTAATAGGGATTTAAGTACATCGATTTGATTTGAGTGATAAACGGTGAACACGTTACCGCGCCTTTAGCAAATAATCCTGTCTCAAGATTATCACATTACAACGCGATAACGCATAATTACCCATGGATAAACAAAGTCTGCCTATCGAGATACTGTATTATTTGATGACCAAGCCATTTTTATCGGACAATAAGCAAACAGATAACGAATCGCCACATAGCTCACCACGGCCGTGGCAATGATTAGCTCTATATTTGCTAGTGTGAGCACCTGATCCACCGCACTTTGTGGCACATGAACGTTTATCATCCACGCCGCCAATTTAAACAGCGCCGTTGCACTAATCACCAACGGGAAAGTAAATGCCGCGTAGCCTGGGCTAAATGGGAGACGCAGCAGTTTAATGAACGCTAAATAAATCACTATTGTCATCAATACTGCGATACCAAATAACATCGCCACCAGCACCGGTGAAGGTTCTGCAACCACCGTTAAATAGCCCGCTAAAGAGAGGCTTGCTGGCGCTGCCAAAATAGCCAAGGTTGGTTTCGCCGCGTCAGGTATTTCCGTCGCAAAAATTAAGCGATATACCATGCAAGGTAACATCACTGCATAAACAGCAATACCAAAATACAAGGCCGCATTCGCAACGGGTGCTAGTGACGCCGTGCCAGAAAACGCCACATCTGCAACCACAATACCAATAGGTGGCACAAACCAACTTGGCACCATATGGTGCAATTCAAAATCACGACTGCGATGATAAGTAAAACTGGCTAGGAACACGACATGCAGTGCTACTGCGGCTAGCCAAATACTGTCACCGAGCACAGGGAAAAACTGCCCGATAGAGTTCGATACCACCATGGTGGCCATAGCAAATGTCGGTACAACACTTCCCACAACTGGGTGAGCAAGATCCTGCACCAATAAGTGACTATGGAACAAAAATTTATAGGCCAGTATCACCAATAATACGCTTGCAACCGCTGCGCTTGACCACTGCGCGACGTGATGAAAATCACCCGCATTTTCCCAACACCATCCAAGGCTCGCAATCCCTAACGCCAAACCCGCCATCGGGGTTGGTGCGCTTTTCATTTTATGATGAGCTCGTTTTGCTGTCGCAATCATAATCATGCCTTGTCTGCTGTCTATAAGTTGCACTTATGATAATTCTAGTTTACGTTTAGGTATATCTAAATATCCTCAACATACGTTCAGAAAAACAAAACATGAATGCTCATATTTCACTAAAACAACTCAAAGTGTTTGTTGCTGTTACTCAACATCAAACCCTAACCTCGGCTTCTGACACGCTGTTTCTCTCCAAGGCTGCCGTAAGTATGTCTTTAAGCGAGTTAGAAAAACAAATAGGTCATGCCCTTTTTGATCGCGTTAACAACCGTCTTGTAATTAACCAAGAGGGACAAAAGCTGCTGCCACTTGCCGACGAACTATTGAGCCGAGCCAAAGACATCGAGTCCTTATTTTCGGACGAACAAAGTTTTCGTGGTCAGCTACGTATCGGAGCAAGTGACACCATAGGCAATCAAGTCGCGCCGTATTTACTCAGTGAATACCGCCAAAGTTGCCAGCACAAAGCGCAACAACTGTTTATCTCCAACAGTGCGCTTATCTGTGAAAAACTGATTGATTATGAACTTGATATTGGTTTGATCGAAGGTAAAACACTGCATCCAGAATTAGAAAGTACCCCTTTTAGCGAAGATGAGATGTGCATTGTCGCCAATGTTGACCATCCACTCACGGGGAACGAGGTGATTGATCTTTCATTACTAGAAAATAGCGAATGGATCCTAAGAGAGCCCGGATCCGGTACACGCGAATTTTTCTTACGGGCCGTCGCCCCTCGTATCGAGGTATGGCACGAAGCGTTTGAGCTCAATACAACGGAAGCCATTTTAAACTGTGTCTCTTCTGGATTAGGGCTGGCATGCATCTCTAGGCTTGCCGCCCATACAGCTATCCGTGATGGTCGCATCCGTGAAATACCGGTTTCACTCGATATGAAGCGACGATTTTGGCTACTCTTCCACAAAGAAAAATACCAAAGTCCATTATTGCGCTCTTTCATTTCTTTTTGCCAACAATGGCAGCGTAGCTAGGTCTATATCAATATAACGACCCTACGAGTAGTAAATAGGCAATCAGCTCTCAGTTTTGCTGCGCTGACTGGACAAGCATTTTAAACCTATGTATAAACAGCCAGTATTGTCGATAAAAAATTTAACTTGTTAGAGGATTAACCATGGCTGTAATCGTCAAGTACGTGGTGGAACGCAACGGAGAAGAAAAGATGACTTTTACCTCTAAAGCTGAAGCTGACGCTTATGACAAAATGTTAGATACTGCTGATGAACTGTTTACACTGCTTGGTGAAAGCAAGCTCATTGAAAACGAAGAGAAACAGGAAGAGCTTTCCTTATTCTTAGCACAACATAAAGAAGAAGTGCTTTACGCACTGGGTGCTAAGCGTAAGCCAACGCCGAAGAAACCAAAAGCGGTTGAGCCTGTTGAAGCTCAAGACGACGCTGCGTAATATATCAATCGGCTTAGAGTCGCGTACTTTGAGCCGATTATTTGTCCATTTATCTGCTCACCAATAAATACCTTCCCACCCTGCTCACCATTGCCTCATTATCTAAATCCGTATCTAATGCCACAGCCTTATTCTACCGCACAACCCTTGGTACTCATTAACATCATGACTAAGCAACATTGTTAGCGGTTGAAATGATTTCTTTTTGGCGAAAAGTGTCTCTATAAAGACAACCAATATCTTTTTACAGACTTTTGCCCTATTTGCTCTTTCATCTGCCGTTACCACTCTTTAAGATAAAACCAACAACTTAAGATAAAACCATCAACAGAATCTAAGCCCTTGCTGCACTAGCACTGGTTTATGGACAATTCAAAATGGAGAACGATAGTCATGGCAGCATTTTCACTCGCCTTCGGTACCGCCACTAAAAACCGCGATGGAAAAATCATCGAAGCATTTTTTCCACATCCGCGACTCAATCCAAGTGATGCGACAATCGCCGCGATTGCAGAAGTGTCTGGTTACACTCAAGGCAACCAAGCTATCGAGATCAGCCCAGAGCAAAGCGCACAACTGGCGACGGCGTTTGCTAATAATGACGACGCTCAAAGTGCCGCGTTCGCTGAAAAAGCATCACAGTCACAACAACCACTTGTACTTGTAGTGCTTGCAAGCGACGAAAAGCCGCAGTCTGTTGCAGAAGGCTTTTTGAAACTACAACTAATTTCAAACCGCCTAGTACAACCACACGGTACAGTACTTGATGGCATCTTTGGCCTACTGCATAACATCGCTTGGACAAACCAAGGTCCAATCGATCTTCCAGAGCTGGCAGACCGTCAAATTGAAGCACGCCTTGCGGGACAAGCCCTAACCGTCGACTGTGTTGATAAATTCCCTAAAATGGTCGATTACGTGGTACCAACAGGCATTCGTATTGCTGATACTTCACGTGTTCGCTTGGGCGCACATGTGGGTGAAGGGACCACCGTTATGCATGAAGGTTTCATCAACTTCAATGCCGGTACGACAGGTGTGAGCATGGTTGAAGGCCGTATCTCTGCAGGTGTTGTGGTTGGAAACGGTTCTGATATTGGTGGTGGCGCTTCTATTATGGGCACACTATCTGGCGGCGGTACGGTGGTTGTCTCTATCGGTGAAAACTCACTGCTTGGCGCAAATGCTGGGCTTGGTTTCCCACTAGGCGATCGCTGTACGGTTGAGTCTGGTCTGTATGTCACAGCAGGTTCTAAGGTTCGTATGCTTGACTCGACAGGTCAAGAAGTTGAAATCGCCAAAGCGCGTGACCTAGCAGGTAAGTCTGACTTACTGTTCCGTCGCAACTCAGTGACAGGTCAAATTGAGTGCCTCACTAATAAAAGTGCGGTAGAGCTTAACAGTGAATTGCACAGCAATAACTAATACTTTTCGTGTCACGCCCCCAATTGCCTCCAACTCTGAACGAGTGAATAGCTAGCACATTGCGGGATGCGCATAAAAAAACCGAGTGATGATTCACTCGGTTTTTTCTATCTAAAGCGGCTTAATAGCATTCGTTTAGTTCATTCGCTTTTCTAAATGTCGACCTAACACGTCCATTCTCCACCCCTGCATTACATCAGGCAGCTGCGCTGGATCGCGGTCTTTGTTCCAAATCCACGATAAGAACTGATTCAACTGCTTTTTCGATGCTAAAAACTCAGTTGCCAACCCAGTCTGCTGAGAGGCCACTTTTACTTCATCTTTTAACAGTTTAAAGATCTGCTTATAGCCAGGATAATCCATCAAACGCTCAATTTTATCAGGGTACTCGTCCGCAGATAACTGCTTGGCTGATTTCACGATAGAGGCAATTTTGTCGGCATGTCGACGGATAGAGCGAGGATCTAGTCCTTCTTCTTCCATTGCTTTCGGTTGAGTCAATCCAAAGCGCGCGATGGTCCAAAGATCTTGCTCTTTGACCACAAAATTAAGTGCTAAGTCACGACGAATCGCTTCTTTAAGTCGCCATGTTGCGAGTGGCTTAAGCGCGGCTAACTGCTTGGGGCTAAGTTGCCATGCGCCTTTAATATCCAAATAAGCATACTCAGCATTAGGGGTTTTACCGCGTTTTTGTGTCATCAACTCAGACTCTTGCAGCGCCGCATCCCACCAGCCTTTCTCTTCTACTTTGTCGCTTAATTGTTGATATAAAGGCCATAAATAGAATACATCCGCCGCGGCGTAATCAAGTTGCTTTTGAGTCAGTGGGCGAGCAACCCAATCGGCTCTAGATTCACTCTTATCCAGCTGGACATCAATATACTCATCCACTAACGCGGCAAAGCCTGTCGACAGCCCATAGCCAAGGAAGGCCGCCATAATTTGTGTATCTACCATTGGAAATGGCATACAACCGAAGCTATTGGCAAACACTTCCAAATCTTCACCACAAGCATGCAAGACCTTCAGGACTGACGCATCTTGCAATAATGCGATAAATGGCGAGAAGTCGCTTATCGTCAGCGGATCAATCAGGGAAAGCTGATGACCATCATAGAGCTGAATTAAACCCAGTTTTGGGTAGTAGGTTCGGATACGAACAAACTCCGTATCCAACATAACCACGTCGGATTCACGAGCTTTTGTGCATACCGATTCTAACTCGGCAAATTCTGTAATTATCTGATATTCCACGACGACTCTCTTAAAAAAAACAATGCCAGCATTGAGAGCTGGCATTTTAACATCGATAGTAACAAAAGGTTAACGCTAAACCGTTTTTTCTGATGTTGGTGTCAGTTTCGCGTCGTTCTCTTCGCGGAGTACTCGGCGTAAAATCTTACCCACATTGGTCTTGGGTAAGTCATCTCTAAATTCGACACGTTTTGGCACTTTATAGCCAGTTAAATGGGTACGACAGTGCGCAATAACTTCTTCCTTGGTTAAACTGTTATCGCTTTTCACAATATACACTTTCACCAACTCTCCCGATGCTTCATTTGCCTCACCGATAGCCGCCACTTCAAGTACCTTATCGTGCAACGCAATCACATCTTCAATTTCATTAGGATACACGTTGAAGCCCGATACCAAAATCATGTCTTTTTTACGATCGACAATATGCAAGAAGCCATCCTCGTCAAATTTGACGATGTCACCCGTTGATAACCACCCTTCTTGATTGATCACCTCTTTGGTCGCTTCCACTCGCTGCCAGTAGCCTTGCATTACTTGCGGGCCACGAACTTGCAGTTCTCCCGTAGAGTCATCGGATACAGGTTGACCCTCTTCATCAACAATGCGCACTTCTGTGCCCGGAACGGGTAAGCCAATCGAGCCGTTATACTCTTCTAAATCGTAAGGGTAAGCAGCAACTAACGGCGAACACTCCGTCAGACCATACCCTTCAAGCAGTAAACAGCCTGTCGTCTTTTTCCATTGTTCGGCAACGGCGCGTTGCACCGCCATGCCGCCACCCACAGACAGACGTAGCCCTCTAAAATCTAGCTCATGGAAGTCTTCATTATGAATAAGCGCATTAAAGAGTGTATTAACGCCAGTGATCGCCGTAAATGGGTACTTTTGTAGCTCTTTGATGAAGCCAGGAATATCACGAGGGTTAGTAATGAGTAGGTTTTGACCACCCATTTCAACAAACAGCAAGCAGTTTACCGTCAAAGCAAAAACGTGATACAGCGGCAGCGCTGTTACTACCAGCTCACGCCCTTCTTGCAATACTGGTCCGTACATGCCTTTCGCTTGCAGTACATTCGCTATCATATTGCGATGCGTGAGAATTGCGCCTTTCGCCACACCCGTCGTACCGCCGGTGTATTGCAAAAATGCGATGTCGTCACCCGACATAAACGGTTTCACGTATTGCTGGCGACGTCCTTTATGTAAGGCTTGTCGAAATGAAATCGCACCCGGAAGATTGTATTTTGGCACCATGCCTTTTACGTACTTCACGACGAAATCAACCACTGTGCCTTTCGCTCGTGGCAACATTTGTCCAAGGCTAGTTAAGACCACATGTTTGATTGGCGTTTTATCAACAACCTGCTCTAACGTATTGGCAAAGTTAGACACGATTACTATCGCTTTGGCGTTTGCATCGTTGAGCTGGTGTTCTAACTCTCGCGGCGTATAAAGTGGATTCACATTAACCGCGATGAGGCCAGCTCTTAAAATACCAAACAACGCAACAGGGTATTGCAGCAGGTTAGGCATCATAATGGCAACGCGGTCACCTTTTTTTAGCTTTAGCTCGTTTTGCAAATAGGCAGCAAACGCACGGCTGCGCTCTTCTAACTTACGAAATGTCATGACCGAGCCCATGTTAACAAAAGCGGGCTGATCGGCAAATTTATGCACCGACTGTTCGAACATCTCTACTAAAGAAGGATACTGATCCGGATTGATATTCTCTGGCACGTCATTTGGGTATCGAGAAAGCCAAGGTTTATCCACAATTACACTCCTAGCGTATTAAGTCTTGCGTTTAATCTTCAAAATGTGAGCCTTTAAAAAACTTAGCTGTTTAAATCTTCGCTATTTAACAACTTGTTACATTCAACTCACAACCTGAGAATCCGTTACTCATTGGTATTGCTTACTATTACAGCACAGGCAACCCTTTCACGCACGAAACACTCAAACACTTGTTTAATTTTTGTTAACTAGTTCAGAAATTAGTTCAAATACTCTATCTGGCGATTCTAAATGGCAATGATGATCACCGTCTACCCACTCTACTTGCACATTGTTAAGTTTTTCTAAGGCGAGTTTGTCTTGAAGAAAACCGTATCCAGAGCGACCTAATATAACCATATGAGGAATGGAAATGGCGGACATCACCGCTTCAGCGTGTAGTCGCGACATACGATACACAGACTCACATTTGAGCTTGCTATCATGGCGCCAATACCACTGCCCATCAACGCTTTGAAGGTCTCTCTCCACAATAGGACGAACCGAGTCGACATCTAATTTCGTTGCTCGCATCCGCATAGTCACCGCGTCATCAAAGGACGGCAGTGCTCGCCGTTTTTTGTTTCTCCAGCGCTCGCGACTTTCGATGCCTTTTCTCAACCGACTGACCGCTTGAGCGGGGTCTTCTGCCATTGGGAAATGCGCTTCAATTTGAACTAATCCTGCGACATTTTCAGGAAAGGCGGCACTATAGCAACTTGCAATCAATGCACCAAGCGAATGTCCAACCAAGAATGCATTGACCGCTTGAAGATTAACCAAAACCTGATGTAAATCGTCAATATAGTCATGAAAGCTATAAAAATGGTCACTATTTTTATGAGTTGAATGCCCATGACCCGGTAGATCCAAGACCAAAACACGCCAACTCAATCGCTGCTGCTCAATGATAGTCAGCAATTTGTGAAAGCTCGCGGCATTATCCATCCAGCCATGAACAAAAACGACCGTCTTAACGGTCGTTTCCTCTGTTTGAAATACAGCGCCTTGATACTCCAAGTAAGCGATGTTTCTATCGTTAACTTGCAGTAAACACTCTTTAAAAGCTCGCAAGATTACTTCACCTCTTTAATAACTCGACCTTGCGTTGGCCCGTAATAGAAGTCGTCACAGTAGTAGCCCCAGCAAGAATGAAAAGCGCTCGCCTGACGGTTTATAATTAGACGCTCTTCCACTCGCCATAAATACTGTCCGTATGCCTTGATCACTGGAAAGTCTGCTTCAAATTCGCCAACTTTTCCCCGTTCATCGCCCGCTTTACTTCCGCCGACGGTGATCAGTCGACCTCTAGTGTACGTCACCGGGTCAATAAACCCGTCCACGTACGCGATAAAGCGGCCATTAGGCTCTTGGTCGATATCCGGCTTGCCATATTTATCGATAGGAAGGTTAACAATTTCAATTCGGGTCTGAGTCGCAAGGTTAGTGACGGTATCTATGACCCCACCAAGACGAACTTCACTGCCATCTTGCGCATCTACAACCGGTTGATATTGCGCAATAACATTTTCATTCGTTGTAACCAACGAATCCGGCAAGCTACCACAAGCGGTGAGCATGAAAGACAGGCACAATGCCCCTAGCAATTTCAACAATTTATTCATTCTCGTTCCACACATTAATCATTCTCATTATCACACGTACATATCGACACCAAACAGCTGTTCAAGTTCCTCGCGTTTAGCACGGTTCATCACATTCATATACGCTTCTAGCGCTTGTTTGGACCGTCCTTCAGGCAAGTCATAGTGAACGTGAGTACGTTGCACGTCTGCATCAGAAATAGTTTTTACTGAATGAGCCACTGCCTGAGCAACTTTCGTAACCTGTGTAGATTGGCCTACCAGAGAGGAGGGTTGAGACGTGGTGGCATTCGATACCGATTGCTTACGCTTTGTTTTATTCGTCCGCTGCTGAGAATGGACGGTAGGTAAACCTTGAATCGAAACCATATGCCTCACCTAGTGCGTGGTTATGTTAAACGCCTTACTGGAATAACCGTTATGTTATCGTGTACTTGCTGTTATACGCTCTCATATGAGCACAGTTTCCATTATAAAGGGGCGATACCTTCACCCCTTCCACTTATCAACCGAGCCAAAAATCTTAAAATAGCGAGCTAAAGATAACGGGGGAATTTATTCTCTTCCCGGCAATTTTTTCCAAGTCACATTATCTCGCAGATAAACAGGACTCGCCTCTTCCGCTGCAACAACATTGCCTTTTGCTAGCTCATATTGTGCTAAAAAAGCAATATCTTCCGCTTCTGGATAGAGTACACCTGATGGTTGAGTGTCAATCGCAAGTGCCGACAGTGATTCAGAATACGCATCCCAACCGGTTCCTGCCGTTGCCCATGCCTTGTCATCTTTAGGTGTGTTCGCCACTACCGTGTCAGGTGCAACCACTTGCTCTGGTTCAACCTCTGCCCAATCGCCGTTTTCAAGGCGCTCAAAACGCCCCCAATAGACTTCGCTCATACGGGCATCAATCGCGGTCGCAACGTGGGTGGTTTCACTTTTACGGTAAGCGCCTTGCGCCATGGCTTTTAAGGTTGAAATACCAATCATCGGTAAATCAGCACCAAAGCCAAGCCCCTGAGCCACACCAATACAAATGCGCACGCCAGTAAAGCTACCTGGACCTCGTGCAAACGCTAATGCATCAAGATCTTGTAAAGTCAGTCCCGCCTCATTTAGCAGCTCATCAACCATAGGTAAGACTTTCTTAGTATGATCACGTGGCGCAAGTTCACTGCGAACGTAAGTTTTATCTCCCACTAAAAGTGCGACAGAGCAGTTTTCAGTGGCGGTATCAATTGCTAGAATTTTGTTAGTCATCTATTTCTCAATGCGTTCTTTTTTTGGTGCACTTTGCTGGGATTGTAGCAAAAATGTCTCTATTTTTCCGAGGTCTCGAGTCCGCGGTATAGGCGGCAAGCTGGCGAGAAAAGTAGCGCCATAGTCACGCGTCACCAAACGGTTATCGCAAATAATCAGAGCACCACAGTCCTTTTGATCGCGAATCAATCGACCAACACCTTGCTTCAACGTAATAACCGCATCCGGTAATTGCACATGATTAAAAGGGTCACCCCCTTGCAACTTACAGTCTTCAATTCGCGCTTTAAGCAGCGGATCATCAGGTGCGGTAAACGGTAATTTATCGATAATAACACAGCTAAGCGCGTCACCTCTAACATCTATTCCTTCCCAAAACGCCCCTGTCGCCACAAGCAAAGCATTACCTAGTTCCATAAACTCAGCCAAGGTTTTTTGCTTGCTGGTTTCACCTTGCAGCAAGACCGGCAAGGTGAGCGTTTCGCGAAAGCGCTCACCTAACTCTCTCATCATGCTGTGCGAAGTGCATAGGAAAAAACAGCGACCTTGGTTTTTTTCTATGACGGGTGCCAGCATAGCGACCAGCTTCTCAGCGAGTCCTTTACTATTGGGCTCAGGTAAATATCGGGGCACACACAATCTTGCCTGTGTTGAATAATCAAAAGGACTAGGCAGCGAAAATTGCTGTGTTGGGGTCAGACCTAAGCGTGAAGTAAAGTGTTGAAAGTCCTCAGACACTGCCAGCGTTGCTGAAGTGAAAATCCACGCCCCACCTTTCGCTTCAATCTGCTCATGAAATTTATCAGCCACACTAAGTGGGGTAATGTGTAAACTAAACTGCCTTGGCGTCGTGTCGTACCAATAGGAGTAACCCGTAATGGACACATCGCATACGCGTTCAATGCGTCCTTTAATTAAATTAGCGCGCTCAAAAGCGGTATCCAATAATTGGCTGCGACCTAATGCCAGTTTCAGCACATCAATACACAGCACGACAGAGTCACGCAGCCTTTCGACCTCTCGCAAAATAGACGGAGATTTAATCGCATCACGCCAGTTTCCTCGAAACCCCGTATCACCGAGTACAATTCGTAAATCCATCGCCGCTTGCGACAGTCTATCTCCCGCTTTTTGTAACTGCTTCATATCACGCGCTTCAGTGCGGTAACCGATCTCTATATCTTTCGCAAGATCTTGAATTTGGCGGCTCGATAAAGACTGACCGAAATACTGGCTGGCAATGTCTGGAATTTGGTGCGCTTCATCAAAGACAAACACTTCCGCCTCTGGAATCAACTCTCCGAAACCCGTCTCTTTAATGGCCAGATCAGCAAGGAAAAGGTGATGATTTACCACGACAACGTCGGAGTCCAAGGCGCGTTTTCTTGCTTTTAGAACAAAACAATCTTGGTAACTAAGGCAGTCTTTACCTAGACAATTATCGTTAGTAGAAGTGATAGTGGGAATCACGGGACTGTCTTCGGCAATGGCATCGCATTCACCCAAGTCACCTGATTTGGTTTCCGATGCCCAACCACGCACTTTGACTAACTGGGATAGCAATTCGGTATGAGTTTCTGTGGTATGGCTTTCTACCATTTGACGGCTCAACCGATCTAGACATAAATAATTGGATCGCCCTTTAAGCAATGACACTTTGCCATGAAACCCAAGTGCATCGACCATCAATGGTAGGTCACGATGAAACAATTGCTCTTGCAGGTTTTTAGACCCAGTACTGATAATGGTTTTTTTACCACTCAGTAATGCAGGAACAAGATAGGCGAAGGTTTTACCTGTACCCGTGCCCGCTTCTACAACCAACTGCGCTTCTTGCTGAATCGCACTTTCTACCGCGTTAGCCATATCCAGTTGCGGCTGACGAGGTTGAAAACCGGGGATAACTTGTCCTAAGGCTCCGCCTGACGCGAAAGCCTTATTGATTGCTTTAGATACCATGACACCGAGTCAATTAGCTACGAATGGCGTTAGTATACCTGAACAAGGTGTCATGCTTGTAGTGCGTAAGGAGATGTGGAGCATAAACTACCTACCCAAATGCCATAACCTCCCAATGTGCATAAGAGTTTGAAGCTAATGACGATTAAGGTAACGAGACAGCCATGTTGGGGGGCTGTGCTCTTCTTCTGTTGATTTCAATTGTTCTACGGCGTGCTGTGGGGAAACCTTTCCTTCCCATAATAAGTCTAGGCGCTGACTATCAACGTTTTTATCACCTATCAGTTTTGATACTCGTTGATCGTAAAGTTTTCGTGCTAATAGTTCTCTATCCATAGCATTCCCTTCTAAACAAAACAAAGGCCGTAATAAAATCGAAAAAAGTTCACAGCCCTTCGACACGATTTGGAAGATACCTTTCGATTTTGTTGAAACCTTAGTCAGAATAGATTAAAACTGGTGGATAGATTGCGTGTTACGTCAATAAACGCACCAAACTAAAATCCTCTTGATCGTAAATTACGATTCACTTCAATAGATTGTATTTTCAACGTTATTGAGATCGATGCTACTTCAATTGGTACAGAATTTTTACTATTTCACGGAAGCCGTAAATCATGGAAAAGAAAACCCTGTTAACGCATTGTAATGATGCGCCGGGACTCATCTCAAAAATCACCAACATCTGTTACAAACACCAACTGAACATCATTCACAACAATGAGTTTGTAGACAATACCAGTGGTCATTTTTTTATGCGTACCGAACTGGAAGGCTATTTTAATAATCAAACCTTACTGGCCGATTTGGACCAAGCACTGCCTGCAGGCACTAAGCGTTCATTAGTCGATTCATCTCGTAAGAAAGTCGTTATTTTAGTCACTAAAGAAGCGCATTGCCTCGGTGATATTTTAATGAAAAATTTTGATGGCAGCTTGAATGTCGACATTGCTGCCGTGGTCGGAAATTACGATACACTTCAGAGCCTCACGGAAAAATTTGATATCCCTTACCATTACGTGTCTCATGATGGGTTGAGCCGTGAAGAGCACGAAGCAAAAATGCTAACCGTCATTGACCAATATGATGCTGACTACCTAGTACTCGCCAAATACATGCGTGTACTCACACCTGCTTTTGTTGAAAAATACCATCACAAAATCATTAACATTCACCATAGTTTCCTACCTGCTTTCATTGGCGCAAAACCGTATCAGCAAGCCTATGACCGCGGTGTAAAGATCATCGGCGCGACCGCGCACTTTGTTACTAATGATCTTGATGAAGGTCCAATCATTAAACAAGACGTCATTCCTGTGGATCATAACTTCAGCGCGGCCGACATGGCTCAAGCAGGTCGCGACGTTGAAAAGAACGTTCTGTCCAAAGCACTCAATAAAGTCATCAATGATCATGTGTTTGTTTATGGTAATAAAACCGTGATTCTCTAACTCGCTAAGGAGCCAATGAGACTATCAGCTCATGGCTTAGTCACTCTGGCTCCTTTGTTCCATTACCTTGTCTCCGTTTTTAGAATAGTGAGTGCTGTGCTCAAACCACCTATAACGTTACTTGAGGTAGCTATCTACCCTGCTCGCAATTCACGCCATAAGAAAATGTAAGCTTAAGATTAAAACACCTTACATTACCTTACGTTTTAAACAGGCGACTTAAATACTAACCGTTGATAAAAATAAACACTTCCAACTACTTACATAAATATCAATTAAGCATTCATTAGTAAGTCACTCCTTAGCTTGATAAATTGTTCAACAACAAAGCAGCTATCAACAAAACCCTTACACTCAATTACACATCATCATACTAAACTAATATAATCTAGTCATACCAGTTAACTACCTATCGTTACATTTTATTATAAGCTCCCAGTGGCACTTAAAAACAAAAAATATTAACTGGCTACATGATTATTTCTCTCTCCGCTGCAAAGCAATAAAGACAAGTTATATTCCGTTAAATGAGACCATATAAGTAAGAATGAAATAAAATGGATAATTAAACAGGGCACCAGATGCATATAGAACACTTTGGTGCCTGATTTTCTATAGCTAGGAGCAGTAATGAACACTATTCAGTCACTAGAACTGTTAAAGACATCCGCAGAAAACAGAACAAAAACGCTTACACATTTAAAAGAGGAGTTTGCATTCTTAGTCGGTTCAGATATTAAACTCGCTGTTTTAGAAGTTAATCATGACTGGTGCAAGATTATAGGCAACAGTGTTTTTATACTAAAAAATGCTTGTAGCTTTGAAATATTCATCCTGCACATCAGCAAGGTTATAGATATATCAGCAAGCAATTGGGATGAAAATCATTAATATACAACTCAAATACAACGATTTTTCGGTGTTTTTAAGCCAACTCTAATTTAAAACACACCATCTATATATTATATTTAGAGGCTCTATCACGATAGTGTTAAGGCCTCATATCCGAAACTGAGTAATAGAACCGAGTAATAGTACGCTTATGGCTAATTTAAATAACCACTAATAGCCTGGCATGCCACAGGTATAGACTGACTCGGTTCTAGTATGTCCAAATAGCAACTATCTACATTTTTCCTAAATACCATTGGGACTGAATAGTCATTTTTTTCCTGTAATTCTAAATCTGTTTCTATGGACCCCACAACTCCTTCAATCGCTCTTTTTACTCGTCCGCCGGCATCTATATATTCGAAAGGAGAACGAAAACTATTACTTGTGATTTCTGCAACTCCATCTAAGGGGACACCTCTGATGATAATCGATGGATAGTGACCCCACTTAGTTCCACCGAATACAAACCAGTTATTGATCACCTTTATAGATTGTCCTCCTACACCTGGGCTGACGCTAGATTCATGCATATCGAATGAATGACCATTACCTTCTTCTAAAATAACGTTATACGAGGCGGTGTAAGACTCACCCTCCTGACCAGAGCCTGCGATACTATGTCGATTACTATCGAAGACATTACAGAATATTGAGGCTGAAGAATTTCCATTTTGAACGACAATACCATAGCCACGGCTTTTCTTTCTATTGTGATGTATATAATTATTTCTAACTGACACGTTTTGCCCTTTCTTGACAGAAACAGCACCTCCTCCCCAACCATAAATCTCATTATTTTCTACAATTAGCCCAACCGTATCTACCTTATTTTGAACGCCTATTGTCAATACATTCGTATCTATATTTGACACTGGCCCTTGAATCCTCATACCTGTTAACTTTACGTTATTACCCGTTGCAATGATAGGAAAGTAATGCTGTTCCTCATCTATATAATCAACTTTCAGCAACGCCCCCTTGCTACCATTTACACCTCTATCGCTATAAATAACCACGTTGTCAGGAATATCTAACCCATTTTTTATATAAGGTAGTGTTATTACTGCATCACCTGGAATATAGATCTTGGTTTCCCCCATATCTAAAGCCTGTTGTAGACCATTGATATCATGTACTGAGACGGTATTTTGGGAGTTAGCATCATGAATTATCGGGTGTTCAAACCCACCAACCGTGCCACACACATTTAGTCCTTCAGCGTGCAATGGATGAGCTAGTATAATAAGCGACGTGTAAAGTAAGAGTGTTTTAGGTTTCATACGTTTATACCTTCCTGTTAACTTTTACATTATTATTGAGTTTTACTATTCGAAAAATATTGAATCTACAAATTACCAGCACTTCTTCTTTTGGAGTAAGAGTCACTTAAACCAAGCATACTCCTCGAACGGTTGGTTTCGATTTTGCTACATTTCCAACATGATGACTCATCATCATAGCTATAATATGGCTATATGATAAAAATATTGAATCGCAGGCATAGATAAAATTTTGCGAATAAATCGCCCTACTCATGTACAGAGTAATATCTTTAACTTATTACTTTTAATTATTATGATTTGCACTCAGTTACTATTTATAAAATAGTATACCTGTCACGTTGCAGATTTTTATTGATATGTTTCACATTATTTCGATCACAGATAGACGAAAGAATTTGAAAGTCACAGAGTGGACGGAATTTAAAGTAGAAGCCACATGTAATGCAGCTCTTCTGGTTAGTAAAGCAATCACTGGTTTATATGCAATGGCTATCTCTTGCCGAGCCTGAAAGAAAGCACGAGATACCCATTACAGGCGGTTTACTTAGGACGACATTACCTTCGCCCTATATTGACTGTTCCGAAGCGACAATGTTTCTCAAACTATGAGGATGTAATTTGATACATACACCGTCATGTTTAAACGCTACTGTTGGGTTAGCGAGTCGCTCACCTTCTCCATGGGGGCTAGAGAGTTTCATTTTAATGCCATTCTCATCTAAGCAGGCTAACTTAGCCGATAATTCGGGGAACTGCGTGCAAAGATCGGCCAGAAAATCATCCGCAGTGCTCGCTTGTGACGGCACAACAAATTCGACGTGCTCCCAGTGTTCAATGGGGTGAGACTTATTTGGCGCGGGATATGGCAACTCCAAACACTCGATTTCACCTACTTTTGTCACGATTGGTTGCTCAAACTGCATGACAATAATCGGTCGGCCATTAATGATTGCCTCTGAGATAACCTGACCATATCCAAGCCATTCTTGATGTGCTGCTTTAGCGACGTCAGCGTCATTAATTCTCATAGCAATATGGTCAGCTTGATGACGAGAAAGATCTAAAGATAATTGCTTGCATAAATTGAGGATTTTATCCATAAATCCGTCGATTTCATTCAACATCTGAGACGGCATTAAGCCTTTTTGCATCAGGGTTTGTCGCACTATATGATCACTCTTTTTGTACTTTCGAGGCTAAATACTACCAGTAATCCCGAAGATTAAGAAAAAATCCAATACTTGCCCCTAGGTGAAGGGCGTTAAAGTTGCTATTATGTGCGCCAAATTACTAGATGAAAACCAATTCCAAGAATTGAAGGAAATGCGTGTGAATATCCAAGCACTGATCAACGACAAAGTATCTCAGGCTCTTGAAGCCGCTGGCGCACCAGCAGGCAGCCCTGCAGCCGTTCGCCAATCTGCGAAAGCACAGTTTGGTGACTACCAAGCCAATGGTGTCATGGGCGTTGCTAAGAAGTTGGGCAGTAATCCACGAGAATTCGCTCAAAAAGTCCTAGACGTTTTAGACCTAGAAGGTATTGCAAGCAAAACTGAAATTGCAGGCCCGGGTTTTATCAATATTTTCCTTAGCGAAGAGTTTCTAGCTAAACAAGCAGAAGCTGCACTTGCTGATGCTCGACTAGGTGTTGCTTCACAAGAGCAACAAACTATCGTTGCTGACTACTCTGCTCCAAACGTAGCAAAAGAAATGCACGTCGGCCATTTGCGCTCAACCATCATTGGTGACGCTGTTGTACGTACTCTTGAGTTCCTAGGTCATAAAGTGATCCGTGCAAACCACATTGGCGACTGGGGCACACAATTTGGCATGCTTATCGCTAACCTTGAACGTGTGCAAAAAGAATCAGGCGAAGTTTCTATGGAACTGTCTGATCTTGAAGCCTTCTATCGCGAATCTAAAAAACTCTACGATGAAGACGAAGAGTTTGCTGCTCGTGCTCGTGGCTACGTTGTTAAACTTCAAGGCGGCGATGAGTACTGCGCTCAAATGTGGAAAAAACTTGTCGATGTGACTATGGTTCAAAACCAGCACAACTACGACCGCCTTAACGTATCACTCACTCGTGATGATGTTATGGGTGAGAGTATGTACAACGACATGCTGCCTGCAATTGTAAAAGACCTTCAAGCTCAAGGTCTCGCCGTTGAAGATGATGGTGCTCAGGTTGTATTCCTAGATGAATACAAAAACAAAGACGGTGAAGCGATGGGTGTCATCATCCAAAAACGCGACGGTGGCTTCCTATACACCACTACCGACATTGCCTGTGCAAAATACCGTTACGAGCAGTTAAATGCTGATCGTGTACTTTATTTCATCGACTCTCGTCAGCATCAACATCTACAACAAGCATGGACTATCGTTCGTAAAGCGGGCTATGTTCCGGAAAGCACCACCCTTGAACACCATGCATTTGGCATGATGCTAGGTAAAGACGGTCGCCCTTTCAAAACTCGTGCTGGCGGTACGGTTCGTTTGGCTGACTTGCTTGATGAAGCCATTGAACGAGCTGGTGCATTAATTGAGTCTAAAAACCCAGATCTTGAATCAACTGAAAAAGCGAACATTGCCAATACAGTGGCAATGGCAGCCGTTAAGTACGCCGATCTTTCTAAGCACCGTACTACCGACTACGTATTTGATTGGGACAACATGTTGGCATTTGAAGGCAACACGGCTCCTTACATGCAGTACGCTTATACACGTGTAGCATCCGTATTTGCTAAAGCAGGTGTTTCAATGGATGACCTGCAAGGCCAAGTCATCATTACTGATGAGAAAGAGAAAGCGCTGGTTGCTAAACTTATGCAGTTTGAAGAAGCGGTTCAATTGGTCGCTAAAGAAGGTCAGCCTCACATCATGTGTAGCTACCTGTTTGAATTGGCTGGTCAATTCTCTAGCTTCTATGAAGCTTGCCCTATCTTAGGCGCATCTGATGAAGCGACTAAACAGAGTCGTTTGAAACTAGCAGCGCTAACAGCAAGAACCATCAAACAGGGCTTAGACCTGCTTGGTATTGAAACATTAGAAAGAATGTAATGTTTCAATCTAAATAAAATGAGAAGGCGACTTGCGAAGGCAATTCGCCTTTTTTTGAACTCAATTTTGGGAGACCTTCTATGTCGTTTTCACTGCACCCTCAATTAGCGCTCGACACCACTTACCTCGGCGACTTTCCTCTTTGTGTGGCATTGCTTCACAAAGACGATTCGGTGCCATGGGTTATCCTTATTCCAAAACAAGCTAACCTTCGCGAGCTTCACCACTTGCCAATGGCGCAACAGCATCAATTCCTCGCCGAGTCTCAATGCGTGAACCTCGCATTGGAGTCACTATTCACACCTGATAAGCTCAACTTAGGTGCGCTCGGCAACATGGTGCCACAACTTCATATCCATCACATAGCTCGTTTTAGCAATGATATTGCCTGGCCAGGACCACTGTGGGGAAATACCAAAGGCGAATACCGTAGCGATGCAAAACAAACTGAACTTGCTAGCACTCTACGTATAGAGCTGGCAAAGTCTGCTGAATTCCATTACCAATAAACATTCGGTACCGGCAAGTCAGTAACTCGATAAGTAAATAGATCCTGTCACCACAAAAAAGGCCCCGAGGGGCCTTTTTTACATCGTCACCTGAATGGATAAACTATTCGGTTGATTCACGTGATACCTCACCCTAATCAACTGCCCAGCTTTATCACAATCTTCTGTCCTTGAAAGCTTTCCTTTGCGAATCCAGACTGCAAGCATGGCCTCAATACCATCTTCGCTTAGCGCAAACGCCTCAGCAAGCGCTTGACGGGTCACACCTGGATGACACTCTATATGTGCTTTCAAGTCAGCTAAAATCATACCACTTGAACCTCTAGTGCTTTTTGTTTTTTACCCTCAGACTTCAACAGTTTGAATACTAAAAGACCAAATAGCAATATACCCACAATCCATGCTGAACTTGTCGTAGGGTGCGCGCTAAAGTGAGTCACTTGGTAATACAAAGTTGCACTGCCGTATGCAAGACCCATCGTCCATACACCAATGAATCGAGCATATTTCTGGCCAAATTCACGTACGTAAGCCCCCATAGCTGCAACGCATGGTGTGTAAAGTAAGATAAATATAAGGTAAGCAAAAGCAGCGTTTGCGGTGACAAAGTACCCTTTTAGGTTCCCAAAAATAGATGTGTCTACTTCCTGCTCTTCAGCAACAGCCGTCGCATCAGATAAATCTCCAACATCAACACCTAATGGATCGGAATAACTTAAACCAGATAAGTTATCAGGAATAGAAGCAACCGCGTCTTGCAAACTCGCCATTAAGTTGAACTCTTCACCTTCATCATTACCCGACGTGTATAAGCTATTTAGCGTGCCCACTACGGCCTCTTTAGCAAAAATACCGGTAATAATACCCACCGTTGCAGGCCAGTTATCTTGCTGAACGCCCATCGGAGCAAAGACAGGAGTCACAACTTGCGCGGCTTTCGACAACACTGAATTCTCACTGTCCTCATTACCAAATGAGCCATCCATACCAACCGAGTTAAAGAAGCTAAGAATCGTGACGACAACAACAATAGTCTTACCGGCACCCAGCACAAAACGTTTTAGCTTCTGCCACGTTTTGATCATTACGTTTTGAATCGTCGGTAATTCATAGTCTGGCATTTCCATCACAAGGCTATCACTGGCACCTGGATAGATGGTGTACTTCAATACTAAGCCGGTAAAAACAGCGGCGACTATACCTAATAGATAAAGTGCAAAAACAATATTTTGACCACTCTCTGGGAAAAACGCTGCAGCAAAAAGCGCATAAACAGGTAATCTTGCACCACAAGACATGAACGGTGCCATCGATGCAGCCAGCTTACGCTCTCTCTCTTGGTCTAGTGTGCGCGTCGCCATAATAGAAGGGACGTTACAACCAAAGCCAAGGACAAGGGGAACAAACGCCTTACCCGGAAGGCCAATTTTTTGCATGACTTTATCGAGTACAAACGCTGCACGAGCCATGTAACCAGAACTTTCCAACACAGCAAGAAACAAATACAGCGCAGCAATTACGGGAACAAACGTTGCTACCGTCTGAATACCACCACCGACACCGTCAGCAATCAGGGTAACTAACCAAACTGGCAAATGGTCATCAAGCAGATAGTGGCCGCCGTCCACAAGTAATGCGCCCACACCTATATCGAAGAAATCGATAAAAGCACTACCGATATTAATTGAGAACATGAACATCAAGTACATGACCACAAAGAAGAAGGGAATGCCTACCCACTTGTTCAATATGATCTCATCAACTTTTTCAGTAAAACTCCGACTCAACTTACCTTCGCTGCGACGCAGCTTTTTACACTGTTCATGTAAAAAGGTGTACTTCACATCTGCAACTTGTAAATCAATATCAATGCCAGTTTGAACTAGAGCAAGTTCGACTGTCGATTTTTGGTCACTGGTTAATGCGTTAAGCACCATGACGTCATTTTCAAGTGAGCGAATCGCTAACGCCCTTGCATCTACTGCTTCGTCAGCAAACATTGGAGTTAACTTAGCAATGGCATGTTCCATTTCATTGCCATAGTTAAGCATCAGCTTATCAAGCGTTAAGCCTTGCACCACAATTTTATGCAGTTGCTCTTTTAAGGTTCGAACTTGGTCTTTATCCGTTGCTGACAAGGTCACGACAGGACAGCCGAGTGTTTTTTCTAAAGCTTTTATATCTAGCTTCACTCTTTCTCGCTTCAAGGCATCCATTTTGTTAAGCACAACAATCATTGGACGGCCAAGTTCACGCAGTTGAAGCGTCATATACAAACTGCGCTCAAGACTGGTCGCATCAACTACGTTAATAATGAGATCCGCTGGATGTGTTAAAACCGCACGTGAGGCAATGGATTCATCAATACTGTTGCCATCATTACCACTGTCTAGCGCGTAAATACCCGGAAGGTCGGTTAATTGAAAGTCATCTCCAGCATGACGATATTGACCCGTTTTCTTTTCTACCGTTACACCAGCCCAGTTACCAACTTGTTGCTTAGCACCAGTTAGTCCGTTAAATAGAGTCGTTTTCCCGCTATTAGGGTTACCAACGGTTAGGATGGTGTAATTCATTTCGCCGACTCCACTTCGATAGATTGTGCAATTGCATTGCGAATTGCCAGTGAGACACCTCTAACTTCAACCTGAAGTGGGTCTCCCATCGGTGCACGACGGATCACTTTGATTTCAGTATTCGGTAAAATCCCCATTACCATTAATTTTTTACGGACGTCAGTTGAGAGCCCAGATAAAGCAGTGATAACACCACTGCTTCCTACTTGTAATTCAGCCAGCTTCATTTAATTCACCCAAACTATGATTGGTAATGAGAAATATTAACATTAGCACTAATTTTAATGGTGCAACCTTAGGTTTCGCTTTGCGTTAGATCAACTTTGCGCTATTTGTAACCGAACGTAACGTCAAAAAAAACACGTTAATTTCGTCAAATTAACGTAAAACCATTGTAAGCCGTTTAAAAACCAGCCAGGTAAAAACAACAAAATAAAGCAAAAAATCCTTTTAAATCAAACAAGTAACAACTTAACAATGAACTTGTCGCGATTGTTATGGTAGGTTGCCGTTTTTTTTATAAGTACATTAAGTGGGAATCGCTATAGTGAATTCCAACAGAGCAAAACGCTCCTGTATATTAAATTCCAGAGGTGATGTGGTGACCCACATCACTCCGGCAGCAAGCGAAGGTGTCATTGGCACCCGCGGTATGGTCCCCCGGCTATGCCGCGATTTTTTTTGCGTCGCGTTTACCCGCTACAAGATCTGCGCTAGTAAAATACCACCCCCACCTATGCAACTACTCTCACCCTAATAAGCGTGACTTCGCCCTTATAACGTTAGCCTCAAATACTGTACATTTGTCAATCAATCTCAAATTGATCATAATGGAAGGTAAGTATTTCAGGGAATTAGATACGATGATGGCACTAAATGGTGATGTAGGTGAAAGCTACGGCTGTTGGTCTTTAGGTAAAGATGAACGGCTCATTCCTCTATTAGATAAGGCAAATATCGCCTGCGGTTTCCATGCCTCCGATCCTGAAATCATGTCTCAGACAGTACAACTGTGTAAACACCACAATGTATCTATTGGTGCTCACCCTGGCTACGAGGATAAAGTGGGCTTTGGCCGACGAAGCATCACGATGTCTACCGATGCCTTAACCACATCGATTCTATACCAAGTTGGTGCTTTAGAAGGGATTTGCCGGCTTCATCGCTGCAACGTTGACTATATTAAACCCCATGGTGCGATGTATCACGATATGATGCATTCAGCGTCTATCATGCAGGCTATCTTTGCCGCAGCTAAAGTGCTCAACCTGCCAGTCATGCTACTCGCCAACAGTCACACAGAGCAAAACCGCCAACTTGCCAGTAACATGGGTATCTCAATACTCTTTGAAGCTTTTGCTGACCGCTTGTATTTAGACAATGGTGAATTAACACCTCGAAGCCAAGCTAACGCAGTATTCCGCTCCAGCGAACAAATTTTGGGCCAAGCCCGCCGTCTGTTACAAACACAAACACTCATTACTGCATCAGGAAAGAAGCGAACCATTGTCGCAGACTCGCTTTGCGTTCATGGCGATAATGACGCTTCTATCGAAGTCGCAGCCGCTATCCGAACAATTATCAACGGCGGAGGACAAACCAATGGAGATTAAGCTAGAGGTCTATTCTGTCTCAGAATCTAGCCTTATGGTATATTTTGGCAAAAGCATCGACCTTACCCTTCCCCGCTATATTGCAAATTATGCCCAGCAGCTCACCGACGCTTTTCCAGACGCAATACTCAATTGCACACCATCTTATGCTTCTCTCCTTATTGAGTTTCACCCACTAAAGCTGGATTGGGTAACATTACAACGCTTTATCTTAACCATGAAACCCAGTCCTCCCTGCGCTGATACATCACAAAATACTATCCCCCTGCCGACCTACTACGATTTAAGTACCGGACCGGATCTTACAACCATGACAGCGCAACTAAACCTGTCCAAAGAACAAATAATTGAGCTTCACCACTCCGTGCTTTACAGCGTGTGTGCCATTGGGTTTGCACCTGGCTTTGCCTTTCTGGCTGACGTTCCGGAAGAGATACGTATGCCTAGATTAACTGAACCAAGAAAAAGGGTTCCGCAAGGCAGCGTCGGTATCGCCGATCGACAAACAGCAGTGTATCCACAAACGACGCCAGGAGGATGGAACATTATTGGTAATTGTCCATTGCAACTCTACGACGCAGCCTCTCCCCAGACGTCGCGATTAAAAGTTGGTGATAAGGTTCAATTTACCCCGATCAGCCAACGTGAGTTTCTTGAAATGGGGGGAACAACATGCCTAGACTGGTGATCATCAGCCCAGGTCACTTGAGCTTAATTCAAGATTTAGGTCGCTTTGGGGTTGCTCAATATGGACTTAGCCAAGGTGGCGTTGCTGATTTACAGGCACATTGCTGGGCGCAAAAAGTGCTACAAAATCCCACCTCAAATGCAAGTATTGAGGTTTTATTTGGTCATGCGCAATTCCAAGCTCTTGAGCCCATCACCATAATGCTCAGTGGCGCAGATTGTTATGCCAGCATCACTTCCCCAAAGTCTGCGGCTTCATCAAAACAAGCCATATCAAACTGGCGGCCTTTTACGCTCAAGTCTGGTGAAACCTTACAACTAAACACCCCTAGGACTGGCGCACGAACCTACTTATCAGTGAGAGGAGAATTCCAACTGGCTTCTAGCCTTGGCAGTGCGTCAACAGTTGTTAGAAACCGTATAGGGGGGATAAAAAATGGCGAGCCATTACGCCGAGGGGATATCCTCACCATCAATGAGTCAAAACCTCAGTACAATGCTAATAAAGAGGCGCCTACCGAATTAGCTTCGATACCAAGGTCTGCCATTTCTAGGTATCCCATGCAGCAACGCATTCGGCTCATTCCGAGCTATCAATTTTCTAGCTTTGATCCAACGATGACTAAAGCGTTACTTAACCGCTGGTTTACCGTCTCTACGCAAAGTGATCGGATGGGAATTCGTCTGTCTTCCTCAGAAGCACCAACAACTCAACACACGGGGCTTAATCAAACTGATATCATCTCAGAAGGCATTGCATGTGGGTCGGTTCAAATTACACACGGCGGCTCGCCCATTATTTTGCTACAAGATAGACAAACCCTCGGCGGCTATCGTAAAGCAGGAGTGATCGCCTTTCGAGATCTAGCCAAATTAGGTCAATTACGCCCTGGGGCACAAATCCAATTTGAGTTGACAAATATAGAGGTAGAAAGAGTCAAACAACGCGCTTTCTATCGCTACTTTTCTTTATAAGTACTCATTAAAGCAATACTGAGCCCAGAAAGTGACGATTTTTAAGCACATATTTAAGCGCTTTCACTCTCATCACTCTCCAAAGAGGCAAATTTCGAAGGTGAGATCCCAAAATAAAGCTTAAATCGTTGTGAGAAATATGAAGGGTCATTAAAGCCACATGAGAAAGCCACATCTGCCACCTTTTCACCTTGCAATAACATCTCACACGCTTTTTCCATGCGAATTTCACTTAAGTAATCGGAAAAAGTGACGCCGAATAGCGACTTAAAACGCCTCTGCAAGCTGCGCTCAGAAATATACAACACCTTTGCCGCGCTTGAGGTACTAAATTCAGGATTATTAAATTGATCAGACACCAATTGTGTGACATTGGCTTTCCAGTCATCATGCTTCGCTTTATCGGGACTGTTTTCCGCAACGGATTCTAATGTATGAGCGTCTAAATCGGTCGGCTTCGAAACTGGCGGCTCAATCTCTAAGTTATCTTTATTAGTATCAATTAAATTAGCACTATAGAGGTTCCAGCGTATCACCATACGATTAACGGCGCCTCGCTCTATAGGTCGTAATTCGCCCCCTGAGTTATGAATGTGTAAAGGTAAACTACTTGGACTAAAGTCGAGCACTTTTTCCGTTTCTACATTATCAAACTCTTGTGGTGAACAATTGACACTAGGCAAAGGTAAGCCTGAGTCTTCAAACGTGACACTCAGCTTCGTTCTATCAACATCGACGGTAATACTAAGAACCTGCCCTCTCACTAAACGCTTCAAAGCATTTGATAAAACAGAGTTAAAAATAATATCTAAGTTACAATCATCCAAGAAAACATAACTCGTCTCAGAAAGCACCAATAGTTCAATGCGAACACCATGGTGCTCAAACTCTTGCAGCCAAGCTTTGACAGTAAAATTAATAATATTGCTAACAGAGCACACAGCTGGGCGCTGGCCTTCTTCATCAAAGATGGCGTCTAGATTTCGTAATCGCTCATTGAGTCCAGTATTTTGCTTTACGTTATCTAGATACGTATGCTTTGATGCATCGACGGCACTTTGGACTAAATCACGCATTACCTGCTGCCTAACATGGAATACTTTTCTCAGCTGTTGGTTATTCCTGACAAGAACGCGACTTTGGTGCTGTAACTGCTCTGTTTTAAGAGAAACTTGTGTCTTCAACATTTTGTTAATAGCCGTCACACGTCGTGAGCGCCATAGCACAACCCAAATAATCACGGACAGCGCGCCAAAGAAAGCAAAAGCGTAAAAACTTGCCGACTTATACCATGGCGTTAATACCACCAGCCCAAATGACTTTTGGCTAAAACCGCTCTCATCACCGACAACACGAATATAAAGTTGATGTTTTCCCTCTGTCGGTTTATCAAAATTAAGCTCTAATCCTTGAATCTCTGACCAGGTATCATCGCCATCAAAGCGATACTCTATCGCCTTACCCGATGCAAATGGCCACACACCAAACCTCATACCAATCGACTTGCCATAAGGAATATGGAGGTTTCTCACCGGTTCAGAGCCAATAGATACCGATTGGTTATCGACTGTAACCTCGGTAATTAGAACCGTTTGGCTTGGGAGCGCAGTCTGCAGTAATTCGCTTGATATAAACTCGACAATGCCGTAGCGAGAACCAACCGCTATCGCATCAGTTTCTCGATTGTAAGCACAACTGCCATCAACAAATTCATTATTAATCAATCCATAGGGTTCAGATAAGTGCCGCTTAATTTCTCCTGTCGGTAAGTATGCACTCACCCCCATAGAGGTGATGAGCCATAATGCGTCGCTACTCTGAGTCACACACAGCGGACGAATATTGGCACGCTGCAATTCAACTTGGGTTAACGTTCGACTTTCAGGCTGATAAGTAAAGACTCCATAACTGCTAACAGCCCAAAGAGTCTCTTGCATTGATGTCATTTCAATCACACGACCAAACGCTTCACTATCACTGACATAGTTGCTCTTACCACTTTCAACGATATATAGCCCATGATCCGTACCCACAGCTAAACGTTGCTTCTCCAACGCTTTCAATGTGGTTATCTTTGCGGGTAAGTGCTTATTTAGCACCCAATCCGTACCGTAATCTTTCAGTTCATTGCTAGCAACATCAAGAGCAAATAGCCGTAAACCGCTACTCATCCATAAAGTACCACTATCACCGTCTTCAGATTCAAACGCTAAATGCTCAATATCAACGGGTAACGACGGGTACTCTTCCCGCATAGGTGTTACGCGATAACGTCCTAAATCAAGCGATAACAGCCCGCGCTCTGTTGCTAACCAAAGCATTTTATCTCGCTGCGCTACAGAGGAAACTTTCCCCCAAAACACCAGCGTTGAGATACCTTGGTTATTAACGGAATATAAACCATTATTTGTAACAACCCAGTACCCACCTAACGGGTTATTAAACATATCGAGCTTAGTATCAATACGCCTTAGATCATCTTGGTAATTAACGGAAGAACGCCGAAATAGGGCACTGTATTCAGAAAAGTAGCGCACCCCGCCATTGGTCGCTATCCACATCCCACTCATTCCGTCACTGACTAGTGAGTATATTTTCTCGCCAAGCAAGCCATACTCATCATTCAAGTTGACCTCTACTCTATTGGCGCCTCCTTGCGTCTTATCAATCAGATATAGCCCGTGCTCCGTTCCTACCCAATAATACCCTTCGGATTCTTCCAGAGTGAGAACATGAGACTGAGCTAACGGGTAATACTGAGAAGTAGATTGAGATGTAGATGTAGATGTATCGACATCATAGATTTCAACACCCGTCGTAAAACCAACGACAAGCTGTTTGTTTTCTGGAGAATAGTGGAGCGTTGATGCAGAGAGGTTTGCTGACAGTTTAAGTCGCGTTAATGAGCCATTACTCCAACGAAACACACCAATCGAGGTCGCTAAATACCAACTTTCATCGATAAAAAGGGCATCAGCAACATCAATAGACAATCCGCTGTGATAACTTTCAAATAAAGAAAGAGGCAGCATTGTCACCCGTTCACTGCTCATTGAATACATGTAGAACTGCGACTCGTCCACAAACCACAAATTGACATTAGACTCACCTAAGTGGCGAATGGTATTCGTCAATTGAACGTCGTAAATAACTTGCTCTTCGTCTTGAGGAACTTGAGTCAGGACGTGATTATCGCGGTGATACCAGAACCGACCTTGAGCAAAGACCGCATTTGAGGCAACAAATGGCGGATTGTTGAGAGTGACAAAACGGCGACCATCAAAAAAACGAATTTTATCATGGACATCAAAAGACCAAAGTCCACCATCTACCCCGATATATAACTGTTTTGCCGGTAAGTACTGCCCTTGCGACTGCAGTTGAAGTGGGTAAAAAATAGGAGGGAACTCAACGGCAGCTGCCTTAGTACACGATAGTAAAAGGAACCAGCATACACACTGAATCCACAGCCTCGTTTTTATCCTAAATTGCGGCAATATTTTCTTCGCATAACCGCACTCAGCCTCACTATGACGGGAGGCTGAGTGTAACCAAAACGGATAATAGAAAGTGTGAATCACAAGAGCTCGGTTAATTTGCATCGATAATTATCGCTAATTTAATCGATTTAAAACATTTATTAAAGCGCTCACCGTTGATTACCACGCTAATTGCTTAGGTGATCACACCCCACTCCCCCCTATTCACATCATTACTCATACGCTATGAGCCTACTGAGATAAGCAATCAGAGAAACTATCTGACAGCGTATGAAGGAATGTAAAGTAGCTACCATCCTCGACAACAATATCCGTGCCGAGAGGGTCAAGTCGGCCGATGTTTGTACCCGTGCCACGAGTGACTGATTCAATCACAGCTGGCGTGTATTGCGGCTCAGCAAACACACACTTTATCTGTTTTTTCTTAAGCGTTGTTTTGATGTTAATCAGTGTCTTCGCCCCTGGTTTTCGCTCAGGGCTAACCGTAAAGTGACCTAGATTGTTAAGAGAGAAATAGGATTCAAAATACCCATAGGCATCATGAAAAACATAGTAGCCTTCAGTTTGAATCGGCGCGAGCTCTTGTTTTATATCGCTTTCAGCCTTACTAAGGTTTGCCTCAAATTTAGCCAATTTATTCTCATATTCAGTACTATTTTCTGGGTCCAACTCTATCAACTTGGCGCTAATCGCTTGAGCAACTTTTAGCGCTTGTTTAGGGCCTAACCAAACATGAGGATCATAGCTGCCATGATGGTGTCCCTCATGACCATGATCGTCATCGCCAAACTCACGCAGTGACAGCCCTTCAATATCCACAACGGTCACTACGTTCGATTTTCCGTCGAGCGATTTGTCTAAGAAACTCTCTAAGTCGGGACCAAACCAAACGACGACATCACTACTGTGCAATCGCTTAACATCTGAAGGTCGCATCGCATAATCATGAGGAGAAGCATTGGCGTTTAATAACGAAGACGTAGTTTGCCCGTCTAAAATGAGCTCGTGGGCGATCATTTCAAACGGCTTGATGCTATTTAGCACCTCAATTGCCTGGGACTTCATTGGAACAAGTATTGCTAAAGCAGCAAAGGAAAGATAACGCAACATAGTGGCCTCAAGTGGTAGACTGGCTTAAGAGAGTTTTAAATGTTACATTATAACACTTAGCATTTGCAAATGAGTTCTATTCATGTCCGAATTAATTCGACTCGATGGGGTATCTGTCGAGTTCGGTAAACGTCGTGTGCTCGATAACATCACGCTGACGATAAATAAAGGCCAAATCCTCACCCTAATTGGCCCTAATGGTGCAGGTAAGTCTACCTTAGTAAAGGTATTACTTGGACTACAGAAGCGCTACCTTGGCCGTATTGAAAGCGCTAAGAAGCTAAGAATCGGCTATGTGCCTCAAAAATTACATCTCAATGAAACCTTGCCACTTAATGTCGGACGATTCTTAGCGCTGGCTGGAAAATACAGCGCTCAAGAGCAACTAGACGCCCTCAAGTTGGTTGGTGCCGAACACCTCATCAAAAATAATATGCATCAGTTATCGGGTGGCGAAAACCAACGAGTGTTACTTGCCAGAGCCCTACTCCAACGTCCTGATTTGTTAGTTTTGGATGAACCAGCCCAAGGGGTTGATGTACAGGGGCAAATTGATTTATATGATTTAATTGATAATATTCGCCATCGATTCGGTTGTGCGGTTTTCATGGTCTCTCATGATCTCCACCTTGTAATGGCTAAAACCGATGATGTCATTTGTCTTCATCACCATATTTGTTGCCAAGGTAGCCCACAAACCATCACTCAACATCCTTCTTATATCGCTCTTTTTGGTACGGCCACGAAGGAAACTTTGGCATTTTATCAACATCAACATACCCACCACCATCACGATTTGTCCGGTGAAGCGGTGACGGGCGATGCATCGCAGTGCGCACATCATAAACATGGACACACTCACCATGATTGAATTTTTACTTCCTTCTATTTTCGCCGGGCTTGGTATCGCTTTAATCGCGGGTCCACTTGGTTCTTTTGTGGTTTGGCGAAAGATGGCCTACTTCGGTGATACACTCGCTCACGCTTCTCTAATGGGGCTAGCGCTTGGTTTCTTGTTTGACATTAACCTGTATTTAGCACTGATCATTTGTTGTATGGCGCTAGCCGTCATATTGGTTACGCTGCAAAAGCAGCAGCTTGTCGCTACCGATACTTTATTAGGTATTTTAGCGCACAGTGCGCTGTCTCTCGGGCTCGTTGCCGTAAGTTTTCTAGACAATATTCGCGTCGATCTTATGAGTTACCTGTTTGGTGATTTACTCGCCGTTTCTCCGACTGATCTTGCCTATATTTATGCGGGCGTATTAGTCATTGGCGCGTTGTTATTTATTTTCTGGCGCTCTTTGCTCTCTACAACAGTCAGTGAAGATCTTGCTGCAGTCGAAGGCATCAATGTAGATTTGATGCGTCTATTGATTATGATCATGGTTGGACTTGTCATTGCTATCGGTATGAAATTTGTTGGAGCACTGATCATGACGTCACTACTGATTATACCCGCTGCCACCGCTCGTAAATTCACTCGAACTCCCGAAACAATGGCGTTTACCGCGTCAGCCATCGGTATGGTCGCAGTACTTTGTGGCTTGAGCCTTTCTTGGTTCTACGACACACCTGCTGGCCCGTCGGTGGTGATCAGCGCCGCCGCTTTTTTCTTATTAGCTCAACTAATGCCTTCACGTGATTAATAACTCTCCATCAACGCGATGACGCATCATGGTCACATAGCTAAATAAACCAGCGGTAATAAAAAGGGCCCCTACCGGGGCCCTTTTGCAAACCTATTCAAACGTACCATTGATTCAAACGTACATTTAAGGGCTTGTCGTCTTAATCCGACTTGGTTATTACCAACCGGTCACTTCACGAAGTGCTGAGCCAATGTCAGCCAAGCTTTTCACTGTCTTAACGCCAGCTTCTTCAAGTGCAGCAAATTTATCTTCTGCTGTCCCTTTACCACCAGAAATAATCGCACCAGCATGGCCCATACGCTTACCTGGAGGCGCAGTAACACCTGCAATGTATGACACAACAGGCTTTGTCACGTTTGCCTTGATAAAGGCTGCCGCTTCTTCTTCCGCTGTACCACCGATTTCACCGATCATAACGATCGCTTCGGTTTCTGGATCTTCTTGGAACAACTTCAAGATATCGATGAAGTTTGAGCCCGGAATTGGGTCTCCGCCAATACCTACACACGTAGACTGACCAAAGCCTTCATCTGTTGTTTGCTTAACCGCTTCATAAGTTAGAGTGCCTGAGCGAGACACGATGCCCACTTTGCCTTTCTTATGAATATGACCTGGCATAATGCCAATCTTGCACTCATCCGGTGTGATGACACCTGGACAGTTAGGGCCGATCATCACAACACCCGCTTCATCTAGACGAACTTTAACGTCTAAAAGATCAAGCGTTGGAATACCTTCCGTGATAGTTACGATAAGCTTGATGCCCGCATCAATCGCTTCTAGGATAGCATCTTTACAAAATGGTGCTGGTACATAGATAACTGATGCGGTTGCACCTGTCGTTTCTACAGCTTCACGAACCGTGTTAAATACCGGTAGACCAAGGTGAGTTTGACCACCTTTACCTGGCGATACACCGCCAACCATTTGTGTTCCGTAATCAATCGCTTGTTCTGAGTGGAACGTACCTTGACCACCAGTAAAGCCCTGACAAATAACTTTGGTATCTTTATTAATTAGTACAGACATTATTTGCCCTCCGCTGCAGCAACAACTTTTTCCGCAGCTTCAGTTAGAGAAGTCGCAGCTATGATATTTAGACCACTTTCCGCTAATTTTTGCGAACCTAGAGGTGCGTTGTTACCTTCAAGACGAACGACAACAGGGACCTTAACGCCCACTTCTTCCACTGCGCCAATGATGCCGTCAGCAATCAGGTCACAGCGAACAATACCACCAAAGATATTAACAAGAACCGCTTTTACATTAGTGTCTGACAGGATGATCTTAAACGCTTCTGTTACACGCTCTTTTGTCGCACCGCCCCCTACATCGAGGAAGTTTGCAGGTTGACCGCCGTGTAGGTTTACGATATCCATCGTACCCATTGCTAGGCCAGCACCGTTAACCATGCAACCAATGCTACCATCAAGTGCTACATAGTTAAGTTCCCACTGCGCTGCATGTGCTTCACGCTCATCTTCTTGAGATGGATCGTGCATCTCGCGAAGCTTAGGCTGACGGTACATCGCGTTTGAATCAATGTTTATCTTGCCATCAAGACAAAGAAGGTTACCTTCCGCCGTGACCACAAGTGGGTTAATTTCTAGCAGAGCTAAATCGTACTGAGCAAACATGTTGCCAAGACCTAAGAAGATCTTAACGAACTGTTTAATTTGGTCGCCGACGAGACCTAGCTTAAATGCAAGCTCACGGCCTTGATAGGCTTGAGGACCAACAAGCGGGTCAATCGCTGCTTGGTGGATTAATTCAGGTGTTTCTTCAGCAATCTTTTCAATGTCCACACCACCTTCGGTTGATGCCATGAACACGATACGACGCGTTGCACGGTCAACCACTGCACCTAAATACAATTCATTGGCAATGTTTGATGCTTCTTCAACCAAAATCTTAGTGACAGGCTGACCATTTGCATCAGTTTGGAAAGTAACCAGGTTTTTTCCTAGCCATTTCTGAGCAAACTCTTTAACGCCTTCCTTAGTATCATGCAGTTCAACACCGCCCGCTTTACCGCGACCACCAGCGTGAACCTGACACTTAACTACTTTTTTCTCTGTACTAATACGACCGGCTGCTTCGAACGCTTCTTGGGCGGTATCACATGCAAAGCCTTCTGGTACAGGCAAACCGAATTCTGCAAACAGCTGTTTTGCTTGGTATTCATGCAAATTCATTTCGTTATTCCATTTGTTTATCCCTAAAGGGATTTATTATTTCCATAAAGCCGATAAGTGGGCCATACGTCTGTAGGAGGTACTTCTACGAATCACCCGTTAAAGGGCTAAATAAGAGCTAGACGCTGAGCCTGCCTAGCTCCTTTCACTTGGGATGACTACTCACCCCAATAAACAGCGCGTTGTTATATATTGTTCAATACGTTATACATCGAGCAATAAACGTGCTGGGTCTTCTAATAGTTCTTTAATTGTTACCAAGAAACCAACCGATTCACGACCATCAATAAGACGGTGATCGTAAGACAGCGCTAGGTACATCATAGGTAAAATTTCCACTTTCCCATCAACCGCCATTGGTCTGTCTTGGATTTTATGCATCCCCAAAATAGCTGCTTGCGGTGGGTTGATGATTGGCGTTGACATCAATGAACCGAAAACACCGCCGTTAGTAATAGTAAAGTTACCACCTGTTAGCTCTTCGACCGTTAACTTGCCATCGCGGCCTTTGATTGCGAGCTCTTTGATGCCTTTTTCAATATCAGCAAAACCCAAAGTGTCACAATCTTTAAGGACTGGCGTCACCAAACCACGAGGGGTTGATACCGCCATGCTAATGTCGAAGTAATTGTGATAAACAATTTCTTCGCCATCAATGGATGCATTCACTTCAGGGAAACGCTTCAACGCTTCTGTCACTGCTTTCACATAAAAAGACATAAAGCCTAGGCGCGTACCATGACGCTCCTCAAACTGGTCTTTATATTGCTTACGCAGATCCATGATTGGCTTCATGTTAACTTCATTAAATGTCGTTAACATTGCTGTACTGTTTTTCGCTTCAAGCAGACGTTCTGCAACACGCTTGCGAAGACGAGTCATTGGGACTCGTTTTTGGCTGCGCGCCGAAATAGGAGCAACCGCGGCTGGCTCTTCCACTTTTGGTGCGTTCTTCGCAGCAGCAAGGTGTGCCTCAATGTCTTCACGAGTGATTCTGCCGCCAACGCCAGAACCCTTCACATCTTCTGCTTTCAAGCTGTGTTCACCCAGTAAACGGCGAACCGCTGGGCTTAACGCGTCGTTTGACTCTTCTGTCAATGCCGCTTTGTGGCGCTTGTCAGGAGAGGCTTGAGTTGAATCCGTCGTATCTGTTGTCGGCTCGCCCGCAACCGCACCCGGCTTCAGACGTGCAATCAGCTCTTTAGATAGAACGGTCGCCCCTTCTTCTTGAATAATTTCTTCCAGTACACCTGCTTCTGGCGCAGGGACTTCAAGGACTACTTTATCCGTTTCAATGTCTACAATGACTTCATCTCGAGCCACTGCTTCGCCTGGTTTCTTATGCCAAGTCGCGACGGTTGCGTCAGCGACAGATTCAGGTAAGTCTGGAACCAGAATTTCAATTGTCATATCTGTTTCTTCCTTTTACTTCTAGTTCTTAATCAAGGTCAACGCGTCTTCAATCAACGCTTTCTGTTGTTTCAAGTGTACTGACATATAACCAACTGCAGGTGAAGCAGAAGCTGGACGCCCTGCATATTTCAAATCAACACCTACAGGGATTGCTGCACGGAAATTGTGTTGGCTTGAATACCAAGCGCCTTGGTTTTGCGGCTCTTCTTGACACCACACCACGTCTTGTACATTGGTATACTTCGAAATTTTCGCTCGAACATCATCCAATGGGAATGGATAAAGCTGTTCAATACGCACAATCGCAACATCTTCTTGCTCATTGTTACGACGCTGCTCTAGAAGATCAAAGTACACTTTACCAGAGCAGAAAATTACACGTTTTACGTTCTCTGGATTAAGGTCATCAACCTCACCAATCGCTGGCTCAAATGTACCTGAAGCTAAGTCATCGAGACTTGATGTACACAGAGGGTGACGAAGCAGTGATTTTGGTGACATCACAATCAACGGGCGACGCATTGGTCGTACAACCTGACGGCGTATCATGTGATAAACCTGCGCCGGCGTTGACGGGATAATGACTTGCATGTTTTGCTCAGCGCAAAGTTGCAAGTAACGCTCTAGCCTTGCGGATGAGTGCTCCGGCCCTTGACCTTCATAGCCATGAGGTAGCAACATGGTCAAACCACATAAACGTCCCCACTTTTGCTCACCAGACGAAATGAATTGGTCAATCACCACTTGAGCACCGTTAGCAAAATCGCCAAACTGTGCTTCCCAAATGGTTAACCCACTCGGCTCTGCGGTTGCGTAACCGTATTCAAACGCCAATACCGCTTCTTCCGATAACACCGAGTCAAACACTTGGAATGGCCCCTGCTTATCGTGAATATTCGCTAACGGTATGTAAGTACTTGCGTCATCTTGGTTATGAAGAACTGAATGTCTATGGAAGAAAGTACCTCGACCAGCATCCTGGCCTGAGATACGAATACGCTTGCCATCATCAAGGATCGTCGCGTAAGCCAGTGTTTCAGCCATACCCCAATCAACCATCTTCTCGCCATTCATCATGGCGGCGCGATCGTTGTAAAGTTTATTGACTCGACTCTGTAGTTTATGACTTTCTGGGACCTGCCCTAAGCGTTCGCCTAGTTCAACAACGCGCTCTTTTTTAACTGCGCTGTCCCACTCCATATCCCACTCGTGTCCGAGATAAGGAGACCAGTCAACAGAATGGAGTGCCATTGGACGCCACTCTTTCACCACCACTTCACCGCGATCTAACGCATCACGGTATTCGTTTACCATTTGCGTCGCGGTTTCGATATCGCTCTCATTACGCTCAATCAACACATCAGCGTATAGTTTACGTGGGGTTGGGTGCTTTTTAATTTTCTGATACATCAACGGTTGAGTTGCATTCGGCTCATCCGCTTCGTTGTGACCATGGCGACGGTAACAAACGAGATCGATAATCACGTCTTTGTGGAACGTGTTTCTAAAATCAAGTGCGATACGAGTAACGAAAGCGACCGCTTCTGGGTCATCAGAGTTCACGTGGAAAATTGGAGCCTGAACCATCTTGGCGATGTCAGTACAGTACATGGTAGAACGCATGTCATGTGGGTTTGACGTAGTAAAACCGACTTGGTTGTTCACCACGATTCGAACCGTACCACCGACTCGGAAACCACGAGCTTGTGACATGTTGAATGTTTCTGCTACCACACCTTGCCCTGCAATAGCAGAGTCACCGTGAATGGTAATAGGAAGTACCATACTGCCGTCTTTATCACCAAGGCGATCTTGACGCGCTCGCACAGAGCCAATAACCACCGGATTAACGATCTCTAGGTGAGAAGGGTTGAATGCTAATGCTAAATGCACATCCCCACCAGGTGTCGCAAAATCGGCTGAGAAACCTTGGTGATATTTAACGTCACCAGTACCCCAAGTATCGTCGTGCTTCTTACCCGCAAATTCATCAAACAAGTCTTGTGGCTTTTTACCTAAGACGTTGACCAGCATATTGAGTCGACCACGGTGCGCCATCCCAATAACCACTTCGCGTAGACCGGATGCACCCGCATGACGAATGAGCTCTTTCGTCATTGGCACTAGCGCATCACCACCTTCTAAAGAAAAACGTTTTGCACCTGGGAATTTAGCACCTAAATAGCGCTCAAGACCTTCCGCTGCAGTCAGTTCTTCTAAAAAGGTATTTTTTTGGTCTTCGTCAAAGGAAGGTTGACCAACTACAGACTCAAGTCGTTGCTGAATCCAACGCTTTTGTTCGGTGTTCGTCATGTGCATGTATTCAGCGCCAACAGAACCACAATAGGTTTTTTGTAGGGCTTTATGCAGGTCTCTCAACGTCATGCTCTCTTGGCCAATGGCAAAAGAACCTACGTTAAAGGTTTCGTCTAAATCATCATCCGTTAAAGAGTGGAATGCAGGTTCAAGTTCTGCAACGGGGGGACGTTTCCACAACCCTAAGGGGTCAAGATCTGCTGCTTGATGACCGCGAAAGCGGTATGCGTTGATAAGCTGTAGTACTTTTACTTGCTTAGCATCGACTTCTGGATCACTTACTTGGGCACTTGAATGCTTTGTTTCTTTAGCGAGTCGTCGGAAGTAATCACGGACACGTGAATGCGGTTGTTCAACCACATCGTCAGGCTGCATAGGCAACCCATCAAAAACACGTCTCCACTCCTCACTTACCTGTTCGGGATCACTTAGATACAGTTCGTAGAGGTCCTCTACGTAGGTTGCATTGGCGCCAGCCAAGTGTGAAGACTCGAGCCATGCCTTCATCACGCCGTTGTGCATATTTTCCCTTACCAGTAGTTTTCATAGTTGCTGCGGTCTAAGCCGAGCTATCGAAAGTCGATTCTCATAGAGAGAGTCCTCTACTCGAATCGACAATTTTTATAGACTAAAACAACGCCGGACTTACTTAAATCGAACGGTTCACTAACATCGATTTAATGTGTCCGATCGCTTTTGTTGGATTTAATCCCTTAGGACATACACTGACACAGTTCATGATGCCGTGACAACGAAATACGCTAAATGCGTCATCCAATTCAGATAATCGTTCCTCTGTCGCCGTATCACGGCTATCAATTAGCCAACGATAAGCCGCCAATAGGCCAGCCGGTCCAATAAACTTATCTGGGTTCCACCAGAAAGAAGGACACGACGTCGTACAACATGCACACATGATACACTCATAAAGCCCATCAAGATGTGCCCGTTCTTCAGGAGATTGTAAGTTCTCTCTTGAAGGAGGCAAATTGCCATCAGAAACAAGAAACGGCTTAACTTTCGAGTAGTTATCATAAAACTGAGTCATGTCGACAATCAAGTCTCGTACCACAGGTAATCCAGGTAAAGGACGAATAACTATCTTGTCACCCTGCAAAGCGGATAACGGTGTGATACACGCTAGACCATTTTTGCCGTTCATGTTTAAGCCATCAGAGCCACATACCCCCTCACGGCAAGAACGTCTAAATGAAATACTTGGATCTTGCTCTTTTAGCAGAATCAAAGCATCTAGCAGCATCATATCCGAGCCTTCATCCACCTCTAGGGTGTAATCTTTCATGTAAGGCTTCTGATCAACATCTGGATTGTAACGATACAAAGAGAAATTCAGTTGCATAATTTTGTCCTCCTCTTAGTACGTACGTGCTTTTGGTGGAAAAGCTTCACGATGTACTGGTTCCATGTTTACACCACGCTTCGACATCGCTTCTGTCTCCGGATTGTAGATGGAGTGGCATAGCCATTGCTCATCATCTCGCTCTGGGAAGTCGAATCGAGCATGAGCACCACGACTCTCTGTGCGGTAATTCGCCGCCACAGCCGTTGCAAATGCCGTTTCCATTAGGTTTTCAAGCTCTAAACACTCAATACGCTGCGTGTTGAATTCTGTCGACTTATCAGACAGGTAAGCGTTATTCAAACGTTCACGAATCACTTTTAGCTCTTCAAGCCCTTTAGCCATCGCATCACCTTCACGGAATACCGAGAAGTTGTTTTGCATACATTGTTGCAAGTCTTTGCGAATTTGAGCTGGGTCTTCACCACCAGTACTGTTTTCCCAACGGTTATAACGTTCTAGCGAGCGTTCAATGTCCGCTTCTGTCGCTGGCTTCGCATCCGCTTGTTTTTTCAACGTTTCGCCAAGGTGTAGGCCAGTTGCTCGACCAAATACCACCAAATCAAGTAACGAGTTACCCCCTAAGCGGTTCGCACCATGTACTGATACCGATGCAATTTCGCCACAAGCAAAGAGACCTTGAATCTCCACATCCGAGCCGTTGGCATCTTGCTTAATTGCCTGACCAGAAACTTGAGTTGGCACACCACCCATCATGTAGTGACAAGTTGGAATGACTGGGATTGGTTCCTTAACTGGATCAACGTGAGCAAACGTACGAGACAACTCACAAACACCTGGTAGACGCGACTCAAGCGTATCTTTACCTAAGTGATCAAGTTTCAGCTTGATATGTGGTCCCCAAGGACCATCGCAGCCGCGGCCTTCACGAATCTCAATCATCATTGAACGTGCAACCACATCACGACCCGCTAAGTCCTTCGCGTTTGGTGCATAGCGTTCCATGAATCGTTCGCCATCTTTGTTTAGAAGGTAGCCGCCTTCACCACGACACCCTTCCGTCACAAGTACCCCTGCGCCCGCAATACCGGTTGGGTGGAATTGCCACATTTCGATATCTTGCATTGGGACACCAGCTCGAATTGCCATGCCAACACCATCACCGGTATTAATATGCGCATTCGTTGTCGATGCATAAATACGACCCGCGCCACCCGTTGCTAAAATCGTTGCCTTGGATTTGAAATAGCACACTTCGCCCGTTTCCATGCAAAGTGCCGTACAACCCATAATGGCGCCGTCTTCATTTTTCACAAGATCAAGGGCATACCATTCAGAGAAAATCGTGGTCTTGTGTTTGATATTTTGCTGGTAAAGCGTATGAAGCAATGCGTGACCTGTACGGTCAGCGGCCGCTGCGGTACGTGCCGCTTGCTCACCACCAAAGTTTTTGGATTGACCACCAAACGGACGTTGGTAGATAGAGCCGTTATCAAAGCGAGAAAATGGCAATCCCATTTTTTCAAGTTCGATGACTGATTCAGGTCCATTTTTACACATGTATTCAATAGCATCTTGGTCACCGATATAGTCGGAACCTTTTACCGTATCGTACATATGCTGTTCCCAGTGATCCTCATGCGCATTACCTAACGCAACGGTAATACCACCTTGAGCAGACACCGTATGTGAACGAGTTGGGAAAACTTTTGATAAAAGAGCACAGCTTAAGCCTTGCTCTGAAATTTGTAGAGCAGCGCGCATACCCGCACCACCAGCGCCGATTACAACAGCGTCAAACTCTCTAACTGGAATAGTCACTTACGCACCCCACAGAATAAAGAAACCAGAGAAAAAATAACCAAGAAGCACTGCAACAATTGCCAGCTGCAGTCCACCACGTAACTTGGTGCATTTGATATAGTCTGTAAGAACTTGCCATAAACCGATCCACGCGTGAATCAGTACTGATGTCAGGGCAAGCATAGTGAAGACTTTAGTAAAGGTCCCACCAAAAAATTGCGTCCATGACACATAAGAGATATCGCCAGAAAAGGCACAAAAGCTTACGATATAAATCGTATAAAGCGTCATAATGATTGCCGTTGCACGAATCAATAAGAAATCGTGAACACCATTACGACCAACTGAAGAAACACTACCTACCATACTAATACTCCCGCCAACAGAGACAGGATACCTGTCAAGATGAAGGAAACCTTGGCACTTTTTGCGCCCGTATCGAGCTCTTCAAAATAACCAAGATCCATAAGCAAATGACGAATACCACCAACAATGTGGTAAGCCAATGCCGTCAATATTCCCCAAAGAATAAACGTCACGAAGAAACCGTCGACGATGTCTGCAGCTTCAGCGAATCCGATAGGGGAGGAAAGTGACATGGATAGTAACCATAGGAGGATCCCAATCGACACAAAGGTAATCACACCCGACACACGGTGCAGGATGGACGCAATTGCGGTGATTGGCATTTTTATTGTCTGTAAATCTAAATTAACAGGTCTGGGCTTTCTTTCTTTCATGGGCTTGCTCACTCAGCTCCATTGAGCATTTATTGTTATAGATAAATTTTGGCTTGGAAGCCTCAAAAATTAACACAAACTTAACAATTATTCCGTGTTACAACCGAGATAATTGTAATGATAATGTTAAACATCCAGAGTTAGCACCGACCTCACTTCGGTTTGTACCCTCGATTTTATAAGGACTCAGCCAAAATTTTCACCGCAACTATACGGCTCGCAACATTCTAATACAATTGCTGTAACAAAATATGCTACACAGCACAGATTTTTAACCATTTTTCCTTAAAAAATCATAACAAGTGCACACAAAACCGTATATAAATTGACTTTGAAGTCGAAGCAAAGTAAAAAATTGGCACATAAACATCCTGGACGGATTAAATAATAAACAAAGGAGATTGTTATGGCGGATAAGAAAGCGACCCTTCATATTGAAGGTACAGCGCCGATCGAGCTGCCGATTATGGATGGTTCTATAGGACCACAAGTAGTCGATGTTCGTAAGCTTGGAGCGAATGGTTATTTTACTTTTGACCCAGGTTTTCTTGCCACTGCATCCTGTGAATCTCAAATCACTTATATCGATGGTGACAAAGGTGTGCTTTTGCACCGTGGATTCCCAATCGATCAATTGGCTAACAATGCAGATTACCTAGAAGTATGTTACATCCTTCTCATGGGCGAAGCCCCAACTCGAGAAGCATATGAGAGCTTCAAACAGACGGTCACCCGTCACACCATGGTTCACGAACAAATTGCGAGCTTCTTCCACGGCTTCCGTCGCGACGCTCACCCGATGGCCGTAATGTGTGGTGTAGTTGGCGCACTTGCAGCCTTCTATCATGACTCTTTAGATGTCAATAACGACAACCACCGTGAAATTGCTGCATATCGACTCATTTCGAAGATGCCTACTCTTGCGGCGATGTGTTACAAATACTCAATCGGTCAGCCATTCATCTATCCACGTAACGATCTGACTTACTCGGAAAACTTCCTACATATGATGTTTGCTAACCCATGCGAAGAGTATGAAGTTAACCCTATCGTTGCTCGTGCTATGGATAAGATTTTCACGTTGCACGCAGACCACGAACAAAACGCATCAACATCAACTGTACGTCTTGCTGGTTCATCTGGCGCTAACCCATTCGCGTGTATTGCCGCTGGTATTGCTTCGCTTTGGGGCCCTGCTCACGGTGGTGCTAACGAAGCATGTTTACGTATGCTGGAAGAGATCGGTTCAGTCGACAACATCCCTGAGTATGTTGATAAAGCCAAAGATAAAGATGACCCATTCCGCTTAATGGGCTTTGGTCATCGTGTTTATAAGAACTACGACCCACGTGCAACGGTTATGCGTGAAGCGTGTCATGAAGTGCTTAAAGAGCTTAACATTCAAGATCCACTGCTTGATGTAGCAATGGAATTAGAGCGTATTGCACTGTCTGATGAATACTTCGTTTCGAAGAAACTGTACCCGAACGTAGACTTCTATTCAGGTATCATTCTAAAAGCGATCGGTATTCCTGTTTCTATGTTTACCGTTATCTTTGCGATGTCTCGTACTGTAGGTTGGATTGCACACTGGAACGAAATGCACAGTGACCCTGCAAACCGAATTGGTCGTCCACGTCAACTTTACACTGGTGAAGAAATGCGTGACTTCCGACCTCTACATGAACGTGAGTAACTGAGTATCAAATAGCGCTTGATTGAGCACTATTTGTGAATATGTAAACAAAAAAGAGCAGCGCCAGGGCTGCTCTTTTTTATGCCTAACCAATTTATGCTTAACTGATTTATGGCTAATCCACTTCTTAGGCGCGAGTATTTAACGTGCTAACGCTTCAGGTGCTAATAGTTATACTGGATTATCGATATCGACAAATTCGACATCCAAACCATGTTCAGCCGCTAGCCACTCCCCTAACGCTTTAACACCGTATCTTTCAGTGGCATGATGCCCTGCAGAAAAATAGTGTATTCCCATCTCACGTGCCGTATACGTGGTACGCTCTGATACTTCGCCCGAGATAAACGCATCCAGCCCCTGCGATGCAGCCATTTCAATATAATCTTGACCACCACCCGTACACCAACCTACGGTTTCTATACGTTTATTTTCATTTTCTGGTGTAATATGTAGAGGCTCTCGATGCAATACCTTGTTAATACGCTGCGCCAATTCTTGTCCGGACAATGGTGTCTTAAAACGGCCACACATAGCAACTGACTGCGCATGCCCTTCTAACCCTGCCTCAACCTCAATATCAAGCAATTGAGCCAACTGGGCGTTGTTACCGAGCTCTGGATGGACATCTAACGGTAGATGATAACCAAAAAGATTAATATCGTGTTTAATCAAGCTACGAATTCGTTTACCCTTCATGCCACGAATCGCTTCTGGCTCACCTTTCCAAAAATAACCATGATGAACAAGAATGGCATCCGCATTCACCAAAATAGCATGATCGATTAACGCTTGAGAGGCCGTCACACCGGTGACTATTTTTGTTATCTCTACCGCACCTTCAATCTGCAACCCGTTAGGGCAGTAGTCTTTAATGAGTTGCGGTGACAGCTTGTCATTCAATATTGCTTCAAGTTGTAGATGGTTCATGCAAATTCCTGCTTTGTGGCTTGATCCAGATGGTTATAGCAATTTAATCTAATGCTGTCGAAAGGAAAGTATAAAACTCATGATGAAAGACTATTTAGCCGAATTTGCAACATGGATAAGCCAAGCATCGAGCTTAACTAATGGTGATCCTCGTTTGGAAACACAGTTGCCACCAAAGGCAGACCTCATACCCATGGGCACCGCACCCTATCATGGCAATCCACGTTTGGGATTTCTTTATCAAGAGCTCTGTCGTCGTCACTTTGAACAGCACCCAGATTACGACGTCATTGCAGAAGAGATACAATTACAGCAGGATAAAAAGACATTAGGCGCTATCGACTTCTTAATTGGCAATAAACGACAATCTACTTTGGAACACTGGGAAGTCGCCATCAAGTTCTATCTGCTAAAAGACGACCGTTGGTATGGCCCCAATGCAAAAGATCGCTTAGATATGAAGTTATCTCGAATGTTAGATCACCAATTAATGATGACGGAGACTGATGCTTTTAAAACGCAATTTCCTGATCTAGCACCGACTAGCAAGCACCTATTGATGCAAGGAAGACTCTACGTCAATCCATTCAATATCGAGCAGATACCCAAGCAATGCCTTGGATTTGACCTAGACAAAAATAATATCGCTGGCTTCTGGTGCTATCAAAAAGACATCTCTAAATTAACCGAGCCGATGTATGCCCTTCCGAAAAATTTGTGGGCAACTGGATTCACGGGCGCTAAGCCTACCGCCTTAACATGCTGGCCTGAGCATTTTGTTCATTGCCAATCCGAATCTGGGCAATTTTGGTTTATTGTGCCCAATGACTGGCCGGAAAGCTCAATGTAATGAGTTGGATTAGCAAATCAAACGGCTATATTCGTATACTCAACCGCTAAATAGCACGCGCAAAAAAAGGCGCATAATGCGCCTTTTTATTCATATTTTCCTGCAAGTCATGTTACCTGCAATTAAATATGGCTGCACCGCCTATTTCTATGGGCGATAAACCTTAACATTAGCAAAGCCTTGCTCTTGCAAGTACAGCGCTTGTAGTCGGCTCATTACACCACGGTCACAATACAGTAAGTACGTTTTCGTTTGGTCGAGATCGCCGAACTGAGTCCCTAACTTAAAGAATGGTAAGTGTTTCACTTCCACACCTTCGATTTCTAGAGGGCTCTCTTCTTCCTCATCTGCACTACGAATATCTAAAACAATCGCATGCTCTTCTACCGCTTGAACCTGTTCAACTTCTGGTGCTTGCTGTTGGCTTTCTTTTTCTATGTCGCGGATATCCATTACTCTCGCATCAGATACCACTTGCTCAAGAATGGAGAAATCGAACTTCTCTTCTTCAGCTTCTAGCTTTGCTTTCACGGCTTTAACTGTTGGCTTTTTAGAGATCACCCCACAGTATTCTGGCATCGTTTTAGCAAAATCTTCCGTACCAATTTCACGGGCAACATCAATAATATCTTCTTTGTCCCAGTTGATAAGAGGACGAAGAATTAATGTATCCGTCACATTATCAATGTGACGTAAGTTGGTCAGAGTTTGACTTGATACTTGACCTAATGCCTCACCAGTAACGAGGGCCTGGATACCAAACTTTTCAGCAACCATACCACCGGCACGCATAAACATACGCTTAAGCACGACGCCCATTTGACCGTCGTCGACTTTCTCTAGAATTTCAGCCACAACGGGTTCAAAATCGACAGAAATGAACTTTACTTTTGCCGAAGAGCCATACTTATTCCACAAAAAGTGCGCCACTTGCTTCACGCCAATCTCATGAGCTGGCCCACCAAGATTGAAAAAGCAGTAATGCGTTTTAGAGCCGCGCTTAATATGCAGGTAGCTCGATACACCTGAATCAAAACCGCCAGAGATCAAACTCAATAAATCTTCTTGTGTACCTAGCGGAAAGCCACCCAGCCCTTTATGACGAGCAATGACTTGGTTGAGTTTTTCATTGGCAATTTCGACATTGACCGTAACGTCAGGTTTGCTCAATTTAACGCGCGCGCTTTCTACCGCTTGGTTTAGACCGCCACCAACATAACGCTCGAGTTCAATTGAAGTAAACTCATGCTTACCACGTCGCTTAGCACGTACGCAGAAAGTTTTACCTGCAATCAGACCGCCATTCAACTCGAGCACTTGCTCGTAGATGTTGTGCAGATCTGTGAAGTCCGATTGTTGAACTTCCAACACATGGTGAATGCCCGATGTATGCGTCAATATTTCTAAAACTTCATTGTAGTATTGCGCCGAGTTTGCACTCACTTCAATGTGATCGCGACGGTTAAACACCGCTACAGATTCAGTACGACGTTGAATAATAATACGCAAATTGGACTCAAGGATTTTGGTAAAGCGCTTACGCACTGAGTCACTTTTAACAAAAATCTCTGGATGGGGCTTTACGATAAATCTCATAGTCTAATCACATCTCGTTGGAATGCTGTCTAAACCGACAGTAAGGGCAATATAACAACTTTAGTATAATTCTGAGTTACGTTTCCATGCTAAATAGCATCGTTTCAATGTCAGAATTTGTCAGGGGCGCAAGTATATACCTAACTGACTATTGGATTCCAGTTTCTGTCTATTGAACAGGCAATTTCAATGTAAAAACGCCAGCGCGAAAAGCACTGGCGTATGGTTATCACCTTAACACTGTTACCACCTTAACATTGTTATCACCTTGACGTGGTAGCAACCATTCTACTCACCATCCGCAGAGACTTCCTCAGTAAAGAGCGGCTCACCTTGCATAATACTGATTTCTACACGACGATTTCTAGCGCGCTGCCTTTCCGTATCATTCGGCTCACGAGGCTCCGTATCGGCAACACCTATCACTCTTAGCCTTTGATGAGAGAAGCCTTTTACCTTCTCCATTTCCTGCGCAACTGAAACTGCTCTTTGAGAAGATAAATCCCAATTTGAGCGATAAAGTTCAGAATCTAACGGTGTATTGTCGGTATGACCAGATACACGTACTAGGCCTGGGATATCTTTAGCAAGATCCGCCACCTGACGCACTAACGGCCTAAACTTTGGCTGTAAAAAAGCCGAGCCTTCTGGGAAAGCGCCTTTTTCTTCAATTCGAATAACCAGTTGCTGCCCTAAGTTCTCTACCTCGACCGCCCCTTGTTTAATTTCTTGCTGAAGCGCCATCTTTATCGCTTCTTCTAGTTTTTCCAGCTCTTCAGACGCCGCATCTTCGCTTTCTGATGATGCGGTGCCTATTTGATTTTTCTGGGTACGATCTGCTGTTTGGCCACCGGTAATTTTCCCATCATCACGTTGGTTACCACCTGCGCGATCAGAGTCGCCCTCTTGAAATTCCAATGTCTGCTGAGTAATGTCTATCGTCTGCTGCATAATGACATCGATAGGTGTCGGCTCCGGTCGACCCGGCCGAAATTCTTGCGCAATAATACTGGTTCCTTTAGGGATATCCTTCACTTCCAGTCTATTTTGCACACCAAAGGCAAACTTCATCGAGCCAGCAATTTGCTTGAACTTCAACACATCCATTTCTGAAAATGAAAGTAACAGAACGAAGAAACACATTAATAGCGACATCAAGTCGGCAAAGGTACCCATCCATTGAGGGAGACCAGGAGGCGGACAGTCACACTTTTTATCGTCTTCCATTAGAACGCCTCCCCACCTTGCTCAACGTCTAGGATTGGCATGCTACTCACCATCCAAATCAAAAGCGCGTTTGCTTTCATTAAGATAGTTCTTCAAGTAGCCATCGATAACTCGTGGGTTCTGTCCATCTTGAATAGCTAGCACACCGTCCATAATTAAACGACGGTTAAGTTTTTCTTGCTCTCTGCGCAACGTCAATTTATCAGCTATGGGGAAAAAGAGCATGTTGGATAATATTGCCCCATAGAGCGTCGTTAACAACGCCACCGCCATCGCAGGGCCGATAGATTTAGGATCATCCATGTTAGAGAGCATCGCCACCAAGCCAATTAAGGTACCAATCATACCCATAGCAGGTGCAACATCACCGAATGCTTTGAAAACACTGGCCCCTTTAACATGTCGCTCATCGGTCAGCGCAATGTCTTTTTGCATCGCATTTCTTACCACTTCTGCATCATGGCCATCCACCAGCAAGTCGATCCCCTTCTGCATGAAGCTATTTTGAATATCCATCTCTTCTAATGCTAGGAAGCCACCTTTACGCGCCGCATCTGCCATTTCAACGATTTTAGCAATAAGGTCTTCAGGTTCATCAGTTTTGAACATGAACGCCTTGCCAGCAATTTTTGCCGCGCTGAAAAACTGGCTCAATGTGAACTTCATCAACACAACAAAGGTTGAGCCGCCGATCACAATAAACACAGACGTTGTGTCGTAATAAATCATGATGCTTCCGCCAAGCACCATGGCTACAATAATGGATGCCACCCCACCGATGAGGCCAACAAGCGTCGCTAAATCCACTCAATACTCCGTTTTCATTTGACGTCGCACATGATTCTATCGCAATCATAAATGCGCTTGAGTCTATCGCTTTATAATGAGGTTATCGACCAAGCCTTGATATCTTTAAGTTATTTATGACCATAAAATCACAGTTTTGAACATAAGTACCGTAAAACGCGCTAAGTATCCGTCGTAATAAGTCATTTAACTGCCGATAAATCGTGCATTATTTTGCCCGAAACCCTGTCACTACCCTATCTTGCCTACATTTTTGGCAGCATTAATTTGACCATCTGGCGAGGCTCATGTAACGTTCGATCATTTCGGATAAAACAAGTACGTTATGGCTACGAAAAAACCAGAAAATATGTCATTTGAAGCGACAGTCGACGAACTCGATCAGCTTGTCGAACAACTTGAAAATGGCGACCTCGCACTAGACGATGCCCTCAAGAAATTTGAGCGCGGCATTGCCCTCGCACGAGCAGGTCAACATAAGCTTACCGATGCAGAACAAAAAGTGAGTATTCTTCTTAGTAAAGACGATAACGCTGAGCTGCAAGATTTCTCCCAACAGCCAGAGTAACGTCAAAAGTGAGTACCAACATGATCGAGACTTTGCAGTCTTATCAGACAAGAAACAACCAGCAATTAGACGCTTGGTTGGATACGAATCCGTTTCAGAAACAACGTTTAACCGAAGCCATGCGCTATGCGCTGCTACTCGGTGGTAAGCGTGCTAGACCCTTTTTGGTGTATGCCACAGGACAAATGCTTGGTTGCACGCTAGAAGAACTCGACACGCCCGCTGCGGCTGTTGAATGTATCCACGCTTATTCACTGATTCATGACGACTTACCCGCCATGGACGATGACGAGTTGCGCCGTGGTCAAGCCACCTGCCATATTGAGTTTGACGAAGCAACGGCGATTTTAGCGGGTGATGCGCTGCAAACATTGGCATTTACTGTCCTTTCTGAAGGTCCGATTGCTCCAACCTCAGAAACACAACGTATACAGATGATAAAGCTGCTTGCGTTTGCGTCTGGCGCATCGGGTATGTGTGTGGGTCAATCACTGGATCTGGAGGCGGAAAATCGCTTCGTTGATATCCACGAACTCGAGCAGATTCATCGCCATAAAACTGGAGCATTAATAAAGTGTGCTGTTCAGTTAGGCGCTTTAGCCGCCGGAGAAAAGGGCGTAGCCGTTCTACCTCAACTTGAGAAATATGCTGAATCTATAGGCCTCGCGTTTCAAGTGCATGACGATATCCTTGATGTTATTGGTGATACTGAAACGCTAGGTAAACCGCAAGGTTCCGATCAAGAGTTAAACAAAAGCACCTACCCTGCACTACTTGGGTTAGAAGGTGCACAGCAAAAAGCCAAGGCTCTTTTCGAAGAAGCGCTTTGTGCTTTAGATGCAATCCCCTACAATACGCAATTACTTGAAGATTTCGCCCGATATGTCATCGAGCGCAACAATTAACAATACTAAGCGCTAAATTACTATGACACTTGATATTTCCAAATATCCGACACTGACATTAGCAAATACGCCAGAAGATCTGCGTTTGATGCCAAAGGAATCGCTGCCTAAGCTGTGCGAAGAACTGCGGACGTATTTGTTAAATTCAGTTAGCCAGTCCAGTGGCCACCTTGCCTCCGGTCTGGGAACGGTTGAACTTACTGTCGCCTTACACTACGTCTACAACACCCCCTTTGACCAACTCATTTGGGACGTAGGCCACCAGGCCTACCCACACAAAATATTAACGGGTCGTCGTGACAAAATGTCGACGATTCGTCAAAAAGACGGGCTGCACCCATTTCCTTGGCGTGAAGAAAGTGAATACGATGTCCTATCTGTTGGTCACTCATCTACGTCAATCAGTGCCGCGCTTGGTATTGCGATTAGCGCGCAAAAAGAGCAGCAAGACCGTAAGGTCGTCAGCGTGATCGGCGATGGCGCGATCACGGCAGGCATGGCTTTCGAAGCTCTCAACCATGCCGGTGATGTCCACCCAGATATGTTGGTTATCCTTAACGATAACGAAATGTCGATCTCCGAGAACGTCGGTGCTCTAAATAACCATTTAGCACAAGTACTATCCGGTAGCCTTTATACCTCGATTCGCGAAGGCGGCAAGAAGGCGCTTTCAGGCTTGCCTCCAATTAAAGAGCTGGTTCGTCGTACCGAAGAACACCTAAAAGGCATGATTGTTCCGGGCACCTTGTTTGAAGAATTTGGTTTTAATTACATCGGCCCTGTTGATGGCCACGATGTCAATGAGTTGATCAAAACGCTCAAAAATATGCGTGAGCTTAAAGGCCCTCAATTTCTGCACATCATGACCAAGAAAGGCAAAGGTTATGAACCTGCAGAGAAAGATCCGATTGGTTATCACGGTGTACCTAAATTTGATCCATCTCATTCAAGTCTGCCAAAAAGCAGCTCAAGCAAACCCACTTATTCTAAAATATTTGGTGACTTCCTTTGTGATATGGCCGCACAAGATCCTAAGCTCATGGCTATCACTCCAGCGATGAGAGAAGGCTCTGGTATGGTGCGCTTTTCTAAAGAGTACCCAGATCAGTATTTCGATGTTGCCATTGCAGAGCAGCATGCCGTGACATTGGCTACAGGTATGGCTATCGCTGGTAACCACCCTATTGTGGCGATCTACTCGACATTCTTACAACGTGGCTACGATCAGCTTATTCATGATGTTGCTATTATGAATCTACCGATAATGTTTGCGATTGACCGCGCAGGTTTAGTGGGTGCTGATGGTCAAACACACCAAGGGGCGTTTGATCTTAGCTTCATGCGATGCATTCCAAATATGCTTATCATGGCGCCGAGCGATGAAAACGAATGTCGCCAAATGTTATACACGGGTCATACTCATAACGGTCCAAGTGCTGTTCGCTACCCTCGTGGCAGCGGTAATGGTACTACGCCAGAACAAGCGTTTACTGCGCTAGAGATCGGTAAAGGGCGTATCGTGCGAGAAGGGAAGAATGTAGCGATTCTTTCTTTTGGTACGTTCCTAGAAGACGCGCTACAAGCCGCTGAAGCGCTTGATGCTACCGTTGCCGACATGCGTTTTGTAAAACCTCTTGATGAAACGTTGATCAAAGAGCTCTGTGCATCGCACGATGTCATCGTGACGCTTGAAGAGAACGCGATTGCTGGCGGCGCAGGTGCGGGCGTTATCGAGTTTATGATGAGTGAAAAGATACTTAAACCAGTACTAAACTTAGGTCTGCCAGACCAGTTCATCGCGCAAGGTTCGCAAGAGGAACTGCACGCGGAATTAGGCTTGGATGCAACGGGAATTGAGCAATCTATTCGTGATTATCTCGCCAAATAATAGATGGACCTAAACCGTCATAAATTAGATAAACAAAAGGCGACCAATGGTCGCCTTTTTCATTTTTAACATTCATCATGCCTTTGCGTTTGCTTCACGCTCTGCAATGAAAGCTAGCGCCATGGTAATACGAGCAATAACGCGCTCTTTACCCACGAGTTCCATTACCGCATCAACCGACGGAGATTGACCGCCACCTGTTACTGCAACACGAAGTGGCATACCGATTTTACCCATACCAATTTCAAGCTCTTCACACACTGCTGCAATCACTTGGTTTTTGATATTTTCTGTTGTCCACTCTTGCAACGCTTCCACTTTCGCAAGCGCCGCTTCTAGCGGGCCTTTTGCTACGCCGCGTAGATGTTTCTTCGCCGCACCAGCTTCAAATTCAGAGAAATCTTCGTAGAAGTAGCGAACTTGCTGCGCAAGCTCAACTAGCGTGTTACAACGCTCACCCACAAGGGTAATCACATCGGTAATCGCCGGGCCATTTTCGATGTTTAGCTTTTGCTCATCGAGATGCCATTGTAGGTACTTTGCCACGTACTCAGGAGCTGAAGTCTTGATGTAGTGGTTGTTCAGCCACAACAATTTATCAGTGTTGAACGCTGAAGCAGACTTTGAAATCGCATCTAACGAGAACAAGTTAATCATTTCTTCTGTCGAGAAAATTTCTTGGTCACCATGAGACCAACCTAAACGAACAAGGTAGTTGTTTAGTGCATTTGGCAAGTAACCTTCATCACGGTATTGCATTACCGAAACTGCACCATGACGCTTAGACAGCTTAGCGCCATCATCACCAAGAATCATTGCACAGTGAGCAAAAGTAGGTACTGGTGCACCAAGTGCTTCATAGATATTAATTTGACGTGGCGTGTTATTGATATGATCTTCACCACGTACCACGTGTGTGATACCCATATCCCAGTCATCAACAACCACAACAAAGTTGTACGTTGGCGCACCGTCAGTACGACGAATGATCAAGTCATCCATTTGGCTGTTCGAGATTTCGATACGACCACGGATTTGATCATCAAATACCACGCTACCTTCTTTCGGGTTGCGGAAGCGAATCACGCACGCATCACCTTCTGCTGCCGCAGCATTTGCTGCAACAATTTTTGGGTGGTTAGCATCATAACGAGGCATTTCTTTGTTTGCTTCTTGCTCTGCACGAATCTCTTCTAAGAGCTCTTTTGGTGCGTAGCACTTGTAAGCTTTGTCTTCAGCAAGTAAACGATCAACCATCTCGTTGTAACGATCAAAACGCTTAGATTGGAAGTAAGGACCCTCATCCCACTCCAGACCCATCCATGTCATGCCTTCAAGAATCGCATCAACGGCTTCCTGAGAGTTACGCTCTAAATCCGTATCTTCAATACGTAAAACGAACTCACCGCCTTGGCTTTTCGCAAATAACCAAGAATAGAGTGCAGTACGTGCACCACCGACGTGAAGATAGCCTGTTGGGCTTGGAGCAAAACGTGTTTTAACCGTCATTGAAAGTACCTTGTTGTCAACTGCGCACGATGCTCGTCATCGTACGTTGCAAATTTTGGACGCCATTTTATCACCTTGTGCTAAATCTACAATGAATAGCTTGACCTTACCCTAACGTCAAGGTTTATGTTGTAACCTCACACTACGGTTTTTTGAGGTTTATGATGAATGACTATGAGTTAAATTTATCCGGTCTGTCTTGTTCACGCTGTGTGAATAAACTCAAAACCGCGCTAGAGCACACCTTTAGCGATCTTAACATTCACGCTATTAGTACGACACACATAACGTTTTCTTGCTCCGCATCGCTAGAAACTATCTACCCTGTCATCACTAGTCTCGGCTATGACGCTGGGGCTGAGTATCAATTTGCACTCCAAGGGTTAAACTGCCAAAAATGTGTGAATAAACTACAACAGCACCTAGGCGCTTATGCCGGTGTTTCTATCCTACAGCTTGATAAACATCGTCTAACCGTTCGCTCTATTTACTGCCAAGATACACTACAACGTTGGATAGCAGAGCTTGGCTATCAAGCCAACATGATAAGCCCTGACAATGGTAACCGCGCATCAAAGGTTATTGAGCCTGAAAATGTAGCCCCTATCAGTACAGCTGCTACTGCTACTAAAAAAGTAGATAGCAACATTCAATTACTCATTCAAGGCATGACCTGTGCAAGTTGCGTCGCATCCGTTGAGCAATCTATTTTACAAGTTAGCGCGGTGACGCAGGCTCGAGTCAACCTAGCAGAACAAAGTGCCATCGTTTCACTAAGCACGAACACGGACAACGTAGAAGCGCAACTGATCACCGCCGTGACCAATGCAGGTTACCAAGCAGAGATCGTTCACGATCTCTCAGCCAGTCAAGCGCTACAGCAACAGCGCCTACTTGATCATCAACACCAGCAAAAGAAAAACACTATTGTCGCCCTATCACTTGGTGCGCCATTAATGCTTTGGGGTGTTCTCGGTGGCAATATGATGATCAGAAACCCTTTAGACCAAGCGGTTTGGGGAGCCATCGGGTTAGTGTGCTTATGGTTACTTGCCAGTGCTGGGCGTGACTTTTTTGCAAACGCGTTGGGTGCGCTAAAGCACAAACGCGCGACAATGGACACTTTGGTTGCTCTTGGTACCGGTTCTGCGTGGTTATATTCGATGTTAGTGGTGATTAAACCCGACTGGTTTCCACTGCAATCACGCCATGTCTATTTTGAAGCCAGTGCGATGATCATTGGTTTGATTTCACTTGGTCATTTCATAGAGGCCAAAGCAAAGTCCAGAACCAATCAATCACTACAAGCACTTATGACACTACAGCCAAAGTTCGCCACTGTGCTAATGGATGGTAAAGAAACCTCGCTGCCTATTTCAGACATACAGATTGGCATGATATTACGCATCAAGCCCGGTGAAAAAATTCCGGTCGATGCGCACGTCACTCAAGGGCACAGTTATGTCGATGAATCCATGCTCACGGGGGAACCCGTCGCCATATCAAAACAGCAAGGGGATATGGTTGCAGCGGGAACCCTTAACCGAGACGGTAGTTTGCTTGTTACCGCATCCGGTGTAGGAAAGGACACAAAACTGTCTAGAATCATCACCATGGTGAGAGAGGCACAAAGCAGTAAACCAGCCATCGCAAAACTCGCAGACTCCATTTCTGCCGTATTTGTGCCAATTGTTGTCGCGATCGCTATCGCCTCTGCCTTCATTTGGTTCATGGTAGGCCCTGAACCTAAAATAAGTTATATGCTTGTTGTCACGACAACCGTGTTAATTATAGCCTGTCCATGTGCTCTTGGACTTGCTACTCCCCTGTCGATAACGGTTGGCATTGGTAAAGCCGCGCAAGCTGGCATTCTCATTAAAGACGCCGACGCCTTACAAAAACTAAGCCATGTCAACGCGGTTGTATTTGATAAAACAGGCACACTCACCGTTGGTAAGCCTACCGTGCAAGAGGTGTTTTTATTCGATATTTCTGAACCAGAACTCGCGCAACTGGTGTTGCCACTAGAACAACGTTCTGAGCACCCATTAGCGAAGTCCGTCGTGCAATACTGGGAGAATGACCACAGTGCTCACGCTGATCTTGATGTCGAACAATTTGAAAACCTACAGGGAAAAGGCGTTTCTGGTGTAATTCAAGGGCGCTCTGTATTGATCGCATCACTCAATCACATCCAAAGTGTTGGCTTAGAGACGGAGATGATTCAACAGGCATTACAACAAAGCCAGCACCTTGCCTCAACCCCCGTGATTGTTGTTATCGATGGTCATATTCAAGCTGTTATCGCCATTGCTGATGAGGTCAAAGCCGAAGCGAAGTTCGCGATTGCAGCGTTACAAGCCAATGGTATTCATACGGTCATGCTAACAGGCGACAACCACCACGTTGCCAATACGGTCGCAAAACATATTGGGGTTGATCAGACCATTTCTGAAGTATTGCCTGAACAAAAGGCAGAGCACATAAAAACACTTCAACGCCAATATGGCAAGGTAGCAATGGTGGGAGATGGCATTAACGATGCGCCAGCTTTAGCACTGGCTGATGTCGGCATTGCGATGGGGTCTGGCAGTGATGTAGCCATTGAAAGTGCAGCAATGACGCTGCTGAATAGCAACCCCAATTCAATTAACTACGCCATTGAGCTATCACGCGCGACAGTTAAGAATATCAAGCAAAATTTATTTGGCGCCTTCATTTATAACACACTGGGTATTCCTATTGCGGCAGGTGTGCTCTACCCACTATTTGGTTTTTTACTCAGCCCAATTTTTGCAGGGGCAGCAATGGCACTGTCGTCCATAACAGTAGTAACTAACGCCAACAGATTGAGAAACTTTACCAGTAAACACTAATCTTCTTATGCAAGTTGCAAATAACATAAAAACACCAACCATCATGATAATAAATAAGGAATTAGCAATGTCGAACTCATCACGCGTAATAAAAACACTGACACTTTCCATGGCGTTGGTGACAGGTTCTGCGTTGGCAACCAACGTCCTCACCTATAAATCCCCATACTGTGGGTGCTGCACAGAATGGGTCACTCATATGGAAGAGGCGGGATTTGACGTCGCCGTTGAAAACCATAAAGACATGAACCCTATTAAACAGAAGCTTGGTATAACACCAGAGCTTGCCTCTTGTCATACCGCTGTTATTGGAGAGTACGTTTTCGAAGGTCATATTCCAGCGGAAGATATTCGCTCATTCTTAGAAAATCCACCAAAAAATGCTAAAGGGCTTGCCGTTCCAGGCATGCCTTTAGGCTCTCCAGGTATGGAATATGGCGATAAGAAAGATGCGTATCAGGTGCTAGCGTATAATGAAAAGGGTCAAGTGTTTAGCTACCGTTCGTATGAATAGGCCGTCATTGTATCGACAAAAAGTTCATAGTAGCCGGATGTTGAACATAGCAGTTCGACATCCGCCTTTACTGCATCGCTGTCGCTAAAATTGCCCAAAGCTGCGGTTGGCGCGTCCGTCATTGAAGTCAAGTCGAAATCGCCAATCAAGCTCATCACAAATACCTTTATAGGGCTGACGGGAACGACCAAGTCTAAATGCATCTTGCTGACAATATTCATTACGGCCTTGTTCGTAGCCTTCGGAGTAATGAATATATTGAGGCTCCCCATATTCTTTCAGATCAGACTTTGCTTGCTTCAAGTTCCCTTTCTTCGCCTGCTCGTACCCAAAACTGACCCACTCCTCTGCGTTATTCGATAGAGGATAAACGGTTTGACTGCAGCCAAAAAACAGCGTGACAACGCCCAAAATAGCGACAGAACGTAATATAATGTGTAGCACCATGACTCTCCATTTCGTACCTTATAATCATTGTTACGTGACTCATTCAAATGTCGATTAGTCACGAGAAAAATAAAACCGTACTGCGAGGGAGTTCAAAGTAACATCTGGTGCTATTCACTGCATTGTACAAACACCTTAAAACAAATACTTCCCACCAATCAAGAAAGCGCTGTTCGCGACACCAGAGCGATAATAAGGGTGGCGGAAACTGCCTTGGCTTTTGTATTCAAAGTAGGGCTGAAAAGCATATTTGGTTAGCGTTAAACGAAACTCATGATCCATGGTGTTATCCGTGTAAGGATACCAAGGGTGATACGCGCCGCCCATATGATACACATTGTTGTAATGAACTTTGACAGGATGCGTTTTGAACTGGTAAGCGATTTTATTATCAAAGCGATAGTCCATATCAGGCTTATAGCCCCATTTGTCATGCTTAGCGTAAACTTCCACTCGAGTTCGGTGACTTAATGAAACCCCTTCATCAAAATCATAACCAATCTTAAACAAAGGTCGAAACTGCATGGTTTCACCAAGCTGCATTAAGTGTTCATAACCCGCTCCTAACCAAAATTGACGCGATAGCGCAAATTTTTGCTCGATGCCCAACGTGGTTAATGGTGCTCTTGCCGAATGTCCATAATAAACATCATGATGGTTATGGTGGTGATCGCTATGTGGAGTGGTGCCTAGAGGAATGTCTTCAACCTTAAAGCGCAAGGTCGTATCACTGTCAAACGTATGCCCTGCTTCCATTTTGGCGGTCACTTTTGAATCATACAAATAGGTGCTATTAAATTGGACATTTCCCTCGATGTAAGAGGAAGAAGCCAGAGTAGAAAAAGAGAGAATGAGCGTTAGATAGATAATTAAGGTGCGCACAACATTAATCCTTAGGTGCTGAAATTTGGCTAGGATAATGCGCGGTTGATGATGAATGGGCAAATGGCAACAATGTCAAAATAACGACAAATACCAAGCAATATAAAAAACTATTATATTCATAAAATCATAGTGTTGTGACAGTTCGCTAATCGGTAAGTCAGAAGAAGTTTAGCCCTACGCTGAGAATCCACCGACCTCTTACATTAATGCCTACTATTTACCCCAAATGCCTTTAGGTAAAGTTCCAATAAAATGTTCCAAAACCTTCACAACAAAGATAATCCTCCATGAGAGCAAAGCACCAGACACAAAAATAATCCTCCATGAGAGCAAAGCACCAGACACAAAAAAAGGTCCCCGCCGGGACCTTTGTATTATGGAAATATGAACAATATTTTACGTCGGCTTAGAAGCCGTAAGAAGCACCGAATACCAAGGCGTTGTTAACAATGCTATCGCCTTGAGCGTCTTTTGGTCCATGGGCTTGGCTACGGAACTCAACATAAGGCTGAACGCCAGCGCGAGTCCAAGTTGCACGAAGCTCGTGATCCATTGAGTTATCAGCATCGCCTTGCTTAAATACATAGATATTGTTGTAGCTTAGCGCTAAATCTTGGTCCGCAAATGCATAAGCAATCTTGTTATCCAAACGAGTTTCATCGTTGGTTTTCACACCACCACGGTAATCATCCGCTTGGATATGGTGACGAGTACGGTTGCTTAATGAAAGACCGTTATCGAAGTTATAACCAATTTTCACAAGTGGACGATATTGAAATGTTTCACCCGCTTGAATAAGATGATGGTAGCCCGCTGCAACCCACAAGTTATCAGTGATGTTGAATACTTGTTCAGCACCAAGAGTAGTAAACGGAAGAGGCTTTGCCGTGTCTTCAACTTTACCTAGTGGAATCGCATCAAACTCAACTAAAAGCGTTGTGTTTGAATCAAACGTGTGACCAGCTTCTAGAGTAGAGGTTGCTTTTGAACCTTGTAGGTACGAATCATGAAACTGAACGTTACCTGTTACATAAGAAGAACCTGCGAATGCGCTGGTAGAAGCTACTGCTAGTGCGGTTAGAGCGAGAACTTTTTTCATTATCATTACCTATTTAGTTGTTTGGGTGACCGCTTATGTTGCGGTCTTGATTCATTGCCTGTTTGGCTTGACAACAATTTAACGACATTTAATTCGCGCAAACAAATAAATAGCTAAATTTAGTGATCACACGCACACCAATAGCAAATAAAAAAACATAAACCAAACAAATACAATAACTTAATTAGAAATTATAAATTAACATTTATAGATGCAATACGTTGTCATATGACAACTCTCACAAAAAACTCATAGAAAAACCGCCAAATCTGTCTTAACAGATGACTAAGCGACGCTTTAATCGTATTAATCATGCCTATAAATGTGACAAGGATCGATGATTTTAGATTTATCACCAGAGAAAGTGAACTCTTAATAATCGCCACTAATCAAGTTTTCTCCTCTTTTAAGGCAATAGCTGACGTTGAGTTGAGTAATAAAAGCGAGCGTTGAAGTATTCAAGTCCTTGCCGCTATGCTTAGGATCAAAGACAATACAGTCGCCATTCACGAACCGTCGATCATAGCTAAAGGAAATCATGGTGAAAAATTTTGGTGTAAATAAATGGTGGTTGCTTCTTTTATTAACTGCAGTCGCGCCTCTTAAAGCAGAGCCATTAGTGTGGAAAGCATCATATGGTATGCAAACTCTTTATTTAGTCGGTACAGTCCACTTAGGTGATTCATCTATGTACCCTTTGCCTGATGCTCTCACCCAAAATTTGCGGCACAGTAATGGTCTTATCATTGAAGCCGATTTGTCCGAATCGGTGACCATGCCAACTCAGGCCAAGCTCAACAACGTAGAATTCTTACTCGATGCGAAAGAGAACCTCCAGCTTAAGCGTATCGTCGATACGACAAAATTAGACTGGGCGACAATAAAAACGCTCGCTCCGTGGCAAGTCGCCCTAACTTTGCAAAACTATCAATTTCAATCCCTTGGTTTTCATTCTCAATTTGGTGTTGATAATGCCGTAATCAAGCTAGCCGAGACGAATGACATTCCAGTCATAGGTTTAGAAACACTGCAGTTTCAAATCAATTTACTCGCTAAGCAAGACGATAATGGCGTAGCGATGTTGAAGCAAACATTGGCAGAGTGGAAAGATGGAGAGAACAATGTGCACTGTTTGATCGAGTCTTGGAAGGCTGGTGATAGTGGTAACCTGAATATGCTGCTTGATTCAGCCACGACCGATCAAAGCTTTGAACAAGATTTTATTGTCAATCGAAACCAAAACTGGGTTAAGACATTAACAACCGACCCAGATCTTGCAAAAGGCACTTTTACTGTGGCAGTTGGCGCTTTGCACCTTGTCGGCAAACAGAGTCTTATCCAACTATTGTCGCAATCTGGCTATGCTATCGAGCAGTTAACCCAGTCTAAACAAGTCCGTTGTCAGATAAAAGTGCCATGAGCACGTCTCAATTATGAGACACACTTGAGGTGCTTTTATTGTTAATTTACTCAATTACCGAGCAATTCCAGCAAAAAGGCGGTTTATCTTTACGAGGCGATAAATTGCTTTTCTTATATCGCTGTAATTATTCAGCTTTAATAGAATGAAGCTAAGATTGTGTTAGAAACAAAGTAAGTCATAACGCGCTGTTTTCTGATTCAACATTTAACTAAGCACCTCTTTTCCAATTCGTAAATATTCTAAATTTCAGTCCTTTACGAGATGAAGTCGTTCATGAAGTTCAACTTGTTTAGAATTAAAAATTTTTTAAATGCCATAATATTTTTTGAATTATCTGAAAGCTTGCTCATAATCAACCTATCTCAATATTGTGAGATGCGTCACAACTTTAATTAAGGGACTATTATGAATAAGCTACTTACTTTTATCGCTATTACTTCTGTTTCACTTTCAACGGCTGTTTTCGCGACTACCGGAGGTTCCAATGCACCTTATGGAGGAGCTTCCAATCAAACCGCTTCTGGTCAGTATGTCGACTGTAAACTTGAAGACGGTACGACAAAAGTCATTCCGATTCGCGCTTGTGATAAGTTAGGTGGTAAAAAGATTTATTAACGCCAATCAAGAAGAGTAGAACCTAAGTATCGCTCTACTCTTCGCCTTTTAGACCATCAATAATGGGGCACTTAGACTGAGTATCACCTGGACATTTATCTATCCACTGAGTCAATTGCTGTTCCATTTGTTGAAGCGCTTTGATTTTTTGCTGAATTTCTTCACGCTTTTTTATCGTGGTGTTTTTTACGCTTTCACTCATCCGTTGACAACTAAATGCAAGCTCTACCAACTCCCGACATTCATCCAGTGAAAAACCAACCGCTCTTGCCCTCGCAATCACGGTAAGTTCATCAATGTGACGTTGGTTATATTGACGATAGCCGTTCTCGGCTCGGCTCGGTTCTGAGATCAATTTTCGTTCTTCATAAAGACGAATGGATTTTGCCGTTAATCCAGTCGCGCCTGCGACCTCACTAATATTCATCAACACCTCACTAATATTCCTCAATGATGACACCTTGAGAACAAATGTTACCTTACTCGCAAAAAGATGTACGAGCAAACTAGCTTGCAGGTAAATACTATTCTTCGAGATGCAAAATAACTACTATAACCGTTACATGTTTATTATTTTGCCACGTCGGCAAAGTATCTCAAGGAGTGATGATGAAACGAGTAAAAACACTACTTGCTGGCCTTATACTTGCGCCAACAATGGCATACGCGTCAGTAACCGTTGATATTCCCATTGATGTACAACTGCTCACTGTAAATGAAAAAGATGTTGGCTTTTCTAGTCTCGGCTTTGATCATAAAGATTCCGTTACGCTCAACAATGGCGTGAACCAGCTGGTTTTTCGAATTACTAAAGTCGTTTCTGATGGCGGAAATAAAGGTACTAAGTACACCTCTGTGCCACTCGTTGTCACGTTTGATGCGGCAGATGTAGAGCTTAATATTGATGTACCGAAACTTAGAACGCTGGCGCAGGGATCGACCTTCAATGACAAACCGACCTTCTCGGTATTGCAAGACGGTAAAGAAGTTAACAGCTTAAAAAAAGGGAAGATCAACGCAGGACTAAAATTTTACTCTGATACGGTTGCAGAAGTGGAGCGATTTAACAAATCGAACGAACCTGCAAGCTTAAGAAACTTTGGTGCTGTCGCTGCAATACCATCTGAATCACTACCATCCGAGTCAGAAGTAAGTACTAGCAAAGCAGCCGTTAGTTTAAACAACGTTAAAGCGCAATTCGAAACTCTATCAAAAGCAGATAAAGAAGAGTTTCTATCTTGGGCGATTAAAAACCTTAACTAACGAATACAGCAGAAATTAAACCAGAAAACACGACTTACCGTCGTGTTTTTTTATGCCTTATATATTGCATTCTAAACATAGAAGTCACCAAAACCAAAAAAGGCCAGCAATCATGCTGGCCAAAAAAAGCAGTTTGAGATTTAGCTTAGAAGTAGTATTCCATACCTAGACGCCAGCCCGTATCAGTATATTCACCGTGATCTACAGAATTATCCGTTTGGTGAACTACACGTGCGTAAACAACCGCAAGAGGGTCTAGGGCGTACATAACTTGACCTGTAATTGCGCGATCGCTTTCGTTAACTGATGTGCCATCTTGTTCTAGGTCCGTCGACATCGCATAGTTAAGGTTAAACGTCCAATGCTCGATGCCAGTATAGTAAGCACCTACTTTGTATGCACTTTGCTTCAATTCACCAACACCAACAACTGTAGCTTCATTACTTGTCGCTTTACCAGTAATGTAAGCTAAGTGGCCACCGAATGTATCAAAATCTAAGTTTAAACCGGCAATTAATGCTTCACCATCGCCATTCTTACCGACGAAAGCATCATTCTCTACATCATAAACTCTTTCATATGCCACCTTACCTGTGAACACACCTTTTTGGAATTGTGCGCTACCAGAATAAACATTGGATCCAGATTTATCTTCATTACCACGACCAGCACCAACCGCAAAACTGAAGCCACCATACACAGCGGAGTCATAACGACCAAAGTTAGACTGACGATCGTAGTTAATGCGACCGGTGTTACCTACGTTGAAACCTGTACCAGAGCTTTGACCTGTATAGCCATCAAGTACTTCAAACATTGGTGTTAACATACGACCGAAACGGACACGACCCGCATCTTCAAACTCAAAACCGCCGTACGTATCACGTACACCAAAGCCACTCTTTGAACCGTCATCACCAACATCGCCACCTTCCAATTGCCAAATCAGTTTTGGACCGCGTTCAAATTGCGCACTACCACGTACACCAACACGAGACTCATTGTCCATTTGTACTACTTTGTCTTTCTTTAGCTTCGGATTTGTTGATTTAGCTTGCTCACCTGTTTGTGCATTCTGCGCAACAGAGATTGCGATTTGACCGTATAAATCAACTGTTTCTGTCGCTGGTTTTGCTTGAACAGAACCTGCTAAAGTTAGTGACGCCACTGCTGCACCGATGAGAGTGCGTTTAAACATTTTTTCCATGGAATAAACTCCTAAAAATGGATATAGCTGTTTTTTAATATTTCGCCTTAAGTTGGCCGCCGAAGGGAAATATTTCCTTTTTAATTTTAATAACCAGTAGTACTGATTAATTTCCTGTCTACACCGTGTGTATCCATGTCCTTAAGACTAACTTCGCAACAAAAAATATCAATTAACAGTTCACTTTCCATAAAAAAAATAGGAGGCACCGCAAACTTTACCCTCACTTATTGATGAAGATCTTATTTTCTACATAAAAAAAATAAAAACGCTTTTAATCGCTTTAAATCAACAAGTTAAACAAAACAAGCTCGACAGCAACGTGATATGCCTCGCAGTGGTTTTTTATTAAACCTCCTTCAGTAAATAAATAACGAGTTGATCACACAATTATTTATATAATTATTTATATAAATTCAATGTGAAGTTACTCGCAAAAAAAAGAGCCTCATAAGAGGCTCCTTTGATATCACTGAATAACTATTACGGAATTAAATCTATTAAATCTTGTTCGGTTTTTATTTCCACGCCTAGCTCTTGAGCTTTCGCTAATTTAGAGCCCGCATTATCACCAGCAAATAATATATCGGTTTTCTTAGACACACTGCCGGTCACTTTTGCCCCTAATGCTTGCAGCGCTGCTTTTGCATCACCGCGATTAAGTTGTAACAGTGAACCCGTTAACACAACAACCTTACCCGCTAATGGTTGTGGGACATCATCACTAAGCTGTTCAATAGCAGGCCAATGAACGCCAACATCAATCAATGAATCAATGACCTTACGATTTAATTCTGCGGCAAAGAAGTACCTAATGTGTTTAGCCACAATTTCACCAACATCCTGCACTTCGAGCAACGCTTCATGAGATGCCCCCATGATCGCCTCAAGCGTTTCAAAATGCGCAGCTAGATTGGCTGCGGTCGCCTCACCAACTTCGCGAATACCTAAAGAATAAAGAAAACGTGCGAGCGTCGTTTCTTTTGATACCTTAAGCGCATTAACGACATTCTGCGCCGATTTAGGACCCATGCGCTCAAGAACCGTTAATACACCAGCGGATAATTTAAAAAGATCTGCCGGTGTTTCTACCATCTCTTTATCAACAAGCTGCTCTATCACCTTGTCTCCAAGTCCATCAACATCAAGTGCTTTCCTTGAAACAAAGTGCTTGAGCGCCTCTTTACGCTGTGCTTGGCAAACTAATCCACCAGTACAACGAGCCACCGCTTCACCCTCTATTCGCTCGATACCCGATGCACATACCGGACAGGCTTGCGGAAAACAAATATCCTGTGCATCTTCTGGTCTTCGCTCTGGCACAAAGGCAACGATCTGCGGAATAACGTCACCGGCTCTTCTTACAATCACGCTGTCGCCTATTTTGACGCCAAGACGGGCAATTTCATCGGCATTATGTAGCGTGGCATTGCTCACCGTTACGCCGCCAACAAATATAGGCTCTAATTTTGCTACAGGCGTGATCGCTCCGGTTCGCCCTACCTGAAACTCAACGCTGTTTAACGTGGTAATTTCTTCTTGAGCTGGAAATTTATAAGCAATCGCCCAACGTGGTGCACGAGCAACGAACCCGAGTTGCTCTTGCAAGGTGATGTCATCAACTTTAATCACTACCCCATCAATTTCGTACGCTAATGCATCGCGCTTATCTGAAATTGATTTATGATACTCCTTCACCGCCTCAATACTACTGACTCGCATAGTTTCCGGGCCCATAGGAAAACCCCAAGCCTTAAGCTTCGTGAGCCGATCGTAGTGACTCGGTGGCAGTTCAACGCCTTCTACCACACCTAGGCTATAAGCATAAAAACTCAATGGTCTTGTCGCCGTCACTCTAGAATCTAGCTGGCGTAAGCTCCCCGCCGCTGCATTACGTGGATTAACAAATACCTTGTCACCTTTTTTTGCGGCAAGCTCATTCATTTTGTTAAAGCCCGCTTTAGGCATAAACACTTCGCCACGAACTTCAAGACGCGCGGGAATATCACTGCCTTGCAGCTTCAATGGGATCGCACTAATAGTGCGGACATTTTCCGTAATGTTTTCACCTGTTGCGCCGTCACCACGTGTCGCTGCCTGAGTGAGGACGCCATTTTCGTACATCAAGCTCACCGCTAAGCCATCTAATTTAACTTCGCAACAGTAACTTCCCACAGTGGTGCGGTTAACACGTTCGCCTAGCCTCTTATTGAATGCATCTAAGTCTTCATCCGAAAAAGCATTGTCGAGCGATAGCATGGCGATTTCATGTTTGACTTGAGTAAAACCATCCAATGGTGCCCCGCCCACACGTTGGCTTGGTGAGTCCACCGATACCCATTCAGGGTTGTCCGCTTCAATCGCCAGTAACTCTTGCATTAAACGATCATACTCGGCATCGGGGACGACTGGTGTATCCTCCACGTAGTACTTCACGGCGTAATGGTGAAGTTGATCTTTAAGTTCATTTAATCGTTGCTGAGACATGCTTTTATCCTGATCGTAATGATAAAAAAGGCTCCTATTAGTAGGAGCCCTTTTTTACTAATAAATGGTTATGTTACGCACCCGCTTTTAAGCGGTTAAAATCCTGAATCTGTTTTTTATAGGCATCAATGCGAGTTGGGGTGAGTAAGTTACGCTGGTCATCCAACACATTGCCACTGACATCGTCCGCGATCTGTTGTGCGGTTCTAAGCATGAGCTTAAAGTTTTGCTCAGCTTCGCCAAAACATGGCAACGTCATAAAGAATGAAATCCCCTTGGTGGTAAAGGTCTCTGGATCATCATGCTGAAGTGTACCTGGCTGCATCATATTCGCGACACTGAAGAGGACTTTCCCCGTTCCAGATAGATCGGCATGACGGTGGAATATATCCATATCACCGTAAATCAGGCCGTTTTGACGCATGCTATCGAATAGCTTACTGCCGATAAACGGTTCATTACCAGAGCAGTGTACATTCATCACCAACACTTGCATTTCCGGTTCTTCGGGCTCACTAATCTCTGACTCTTTGGGTGTGCTTGGCGCCACGACCTTATCCTGAGCATTCGAGACTGGTTGATTCTCATCAACATCAGAAAATGCTTGTGATGACACGACCTCATCGAAACTCTCTACCTGTGGCGTAACCACATCGATAGCATCAAGGTCGATCTTAGGCTCTTTTAGATCCAGTGGCTCTAAATCATCTGCCGTTTCTTTCGCACTAAATGATGGCATATCGTCAGTTTCATAGGAGGCCGTCAACGAATTCGTCCTATCCCGACGGTTCTCATAGTGAGTCGGTCCGTCCGACACAACGACATCATCGAGAGCATCATCAAGAGGATCAAACGCGGGTGCTTGTTGGTTCAAACCAAAATCAGGTTCGCTTTTAACCTTACGCACGATCTCAAAATCATCTTCTGGTGCCACATAATGATCATCATCTGATGTCTCATCGATATTTCCCAAAGGTCGATCAGCAAATTTTTTCTGGCCTTCTTTCTTGCTTGACCATAAGCCATGAAACAACAGCGCCGCTATGGCTAAGGCACCGACAATAATGAGTACGAATCGCAATTCCTGCATTGTTTGCTCTCAATGTTATAAAAATAGTCCTTATTGAAGTGCTTAAACACTTCCAACTGACCTACTTTACCAAAACTCTACCTATTAATAGAACACCTTAGTATAAGAAGTTTGTGATTTCCTCTGACCTTTTTTGTTATAGTCGCCCTAAAGCCCTGCTAAATCACTATAAAGGAGCTCAACTTTGAACAAAGCCAATACCGGATTTGGTTATTTCCACCAAGGTTTTCAGCTTGCTTTCACGCCTGGCATTCGTCGCTACGTAATTATGCCTTTGCTCGCTAATATTTTATTGGTTGGCTCCGCTATGTATTACCTCTTTTCTAACTTAAATATTTGGATAGAGAGTTGGATGGGCGCTTTACCAGAATTTTTATCATGGCTGAGTTATGTCTTGTGGCCGCTGCTGACGTTAACCATCTTGGCCACCTTTTCGTATTTTTTTAGTACGCTGGCCAACTTTATTGCTGCGCCATTTAACGGTTTATTGGCAGAAAAGGTCGAGGAGTCCCTAACTCAACAAAAAGTGTCTGATGATGGCATACTCAGCGTCGTCAAGGATGTACCACGTATTATGGCAAGAGAATGGCGTAAATTGCTTTACGTACTACCAAAAGCGATTGGGCTTTTCCTGCTGTTATTAATACCCGCTCTTGGGCAAACTATCGCGCCGTTTCTTTGGTTTATTTTTACCGCTTGGATGTTAGCGATCCAATATTGTGATTACCCATTTGATAATCATAAAGTCCCATTCAACGACATGCGCTTGTCGTTGAAAAGAAAGCAAGGCAAAAGCTACAGCTTTGGTGCGATCGTTGCTTTGTTTACTTCAATCCCGATTTTAAACTTATTTGTCATGCCTATTGCTGTTTGCGGCGCAACTGCAATGTGGGTACAAGAGTTTAAAGAACAGCACAAATAACCCTGCAAACTCCAACAATTCACGAATCAGTCCCCCTCTTAGTAAGAAGGGACTGATGAATTGATGGGATTAAGGCTTAAGAGGCTGCCTATTAAAGGTTTTGTGACCGCACTTGCCGCAATTTGAAATGGTTGTCGGGTGATTGTATTCCGCTTTATGGCCGCACTCTTCACATACCAGCACCCCAAAACCGATCATCTCTCCGGCGCTATATACACCTTGGTGCTCGAGATCCTGAAATAGCTCTAACCACTCAACTTTCGTTTTGTCCGTGATATCTAACAGTCCTTGCCAAATCGAGTTAGCCACCATCAAATAAAATGGCCCACTTTTACTTTCTTCATAGTTGTCAGCAAATTCTTTTAAATCCGAATGGATATAAGCAGAGATCAACGCCATTTCATCTTTTGTCATGTCGTTCGCGGCTTCAATCACAGAGCCTGACTTTTCGAGCACATGCTGCACTTCTTCAGGGCTGTGCTTGAGGTTATCCACCACATCTTCAAACATCTCTTCATAGCTGGCTTTACGTTTAGGCATAGATCCCCCTTTTTCGCCACAATCATCACAGCTTACGCTAGACAACAAATGGAATAATCTTATAAGTATAGCGTGCTACGTCATAACACCTAACTGACTACCCCATCAGTCTGCACTCTGCCTAACATTACCATTCAATATGGCAACTTCAACGACTCTGGGTACATTGACTATTGTTGACCGCGCCTGCTTTAGGTATTCTATGATGATCTAGTAGTCTCTGTTTTAACAGAACTCACAAATTCCAAGATAACCGGAAATCATCGATGCAAGAACAATACAACCCGCAAGAGATTGAACGTAACGTTCAAGAGCACTGGGACAACAATAAAACCTTTGTTGTAAGTGAAGACGCAAATAAAGAAAAATTCTACTGCCTATCTATGTTCCCGTACCCAAGTGGTCGACTGCACATGGGTCATGTTCGTAACTATACCATCGGTGATGTGGTTTCACGCTTCCAGCGCCTGCAAGGTAAAAATGTCATGCAACCAATTGGTTGGGATGCATTTGGTCTACCAGCAGAAAACGCAGCTGTAAAAAACAATACCGCTCCAGCACCTTGGACTTACGAAAACATCGAGTACATGAAAAACCAACTTAAGCTTTTAGGCTTTGGTTACGATTGGAGTCGTGAGTTCGCAACGTGTACGCCTGAGTACTACCGTTGGGAACAAGAGTTCTTCACTAAGCTTTACGAAAAAGGTTTGGTTTACAAGAAGACCTCTTCAGTTAACTGGTGTCCAAACGACCAAACTGTACTTGCAAACGAGCAAGTAGAAGACGGTTGTTGCTGGCGTTGTGACACGCCAGTAGAACAAAAGAAAATCCCTCAGTGGTTCATTAAGATCACTGAGTACGCGCAAGAGCTACTAGACGATCTAGACAACCTTGAAGGTTGGCCTGAAATGGTTAAGACCATGCAACGCAACTGGATCGGTCGCTCTGAAGGTGTTGAGCTATCTTTCGCTGTTAACGGTGAAGAAGCGCCACTAGAAGTGTACACAACACGTCCAGACACACTAATGGGTGTTTCTTATGTTGGTATCGCAGCTGGTCACCCACTTGCCGAGAAAGCAGCAAAGAACAACTCTGAGCTTGCGGCTTTCGTTGAAGAGTGTCGTAACACTAAAGTTGCTGAAGCAGAACTCGCAACAATGGAAAAGAAAGGCATGGATACTGGCCTAACAGCTATCCACCCCCTTAACGGTCGCGTTGTTCCTGTATACGTAGCAAACTTCGTTCTTATGGATTACGGCACTGGTGCGGTAATGGCGGTTCCTGCTCACGATCAACGTGACTACGAATTCGCAACGAAATACGGCATCGACATCATTCCAGTCATCAAACCAGAAGATGGTTCTGAGCTAGACGTATCTGAAGCGGCTTACACTGAGAAAGGTGTTTTGTTTGATTCAGGCGAATTCGACGGCCTTGCATTCCAAGAAGCCTTCGATGCCATTGCTGCAAAACTTGAAGCAGAAGGTAAAGGTAAGAAGACAGTAAACTTCCGCCTACGCGACTGGGGTGTCTCTCGTCAACGTTACTGGGGCGCACCAATCCCAATGGTCACGACGGAAGATGGTGAAGTTCACCCAGTACCTGCAGACCAACTACCCGTCATTCTTCCTGAAGACGTGGTTATGGATGGCGTGACTAGCCCAATCAAGGCTGACAAGTCTTGGGCTGAAACCACGTTTAATGGCGAGCCAGCTCTACGTGAGACCGACACGTTCGATACCTTCATGGAATCTTCGTGGTACTACGCACGTTACTGTTCACCACAAGCCGATGACATTTTAGACCCAGAGAAAGCGAACTACTGGCTGCCGGTTGATCAATACATCGGTGGTATTGAACACGCGTGTATGCACCTGCTTTACTCTCGTTTCTTCCACAAATTGCTACGCGATGCAGGCTACGTCACCTCTGATGAGCCATTCAAGCAACTTCTATGTCAAGGCATGGTTCTTGCTGACGCGTTCTTCCACACTAACGAAAAAGGCACGAAAGAATGGATCGCTCCAACTGACGTGACTATCGAGCGTGATGGGAAAGGCCGCATCGAAAAAGCTGTCGATAACCAAGGTCGCGACGTTGAGCACTCAGGCATGATCAAGATGTCTAAGTCGAAGAACAACGGTATCGACCCGCAAGAGATGGTAGATAAGTACGGCGCTGACACTGTACGTCTATTCATGATGTTTGCATCACCTGCAGATATGACACTTGAGTGGCAAGAATCTGGCGTTGAAGGGGCAAACCGCTTCCTTAAGCGTGTTTGGAAGCTGGTTCACGCTCACTCTTCTAAAGGTGCTGCTGAGGCGGTTGATGCGTCTGCGCTATCTGGTGACCAGAAAGCACTTCGTCGTGATGTCCACAAGACCATTGCAAAAGTAACCGACGATATTGCTCGTCGCCAAACGTTTAACACGGCAATCGCGGCCATCATGGAGCTGATGAATAAGCTCGCAAAAGCACCTCAAGAGTCAGCGCAAGACCGTGCAATCCTTGATGAAGCACTAAAAGCCGTGGTTCGCATGCTTTACCCAATGACACCGCATATCTCTTACGAAATGTGGATTGCTCTTGGTGAGTCAAACGTAGACTCGGCAACATGGCCAACGTTTGACGAAAAGGCGTTGGTTGAAGACGAAAAAACGATCGTTGTCATGATCAACGGCAAACTACGTGCGAAACTAACCGTTGCCGCAGATGCGACAGAAGAACAAGTTCGTGAGCTAGGACTCAACGATGAGAACGCGAAAAAGTTCTTAGATGGACTGACGATTCGCAAGGTTATCTTTGTTCCTGGTAAGCTATTGAACATCGTAGCAAACTAAGCAGCGTCCTTGATATAAAGTCGCAGGTGTTATGCCTGCGACTTTAATCACTCATGAGCATTCAACAACATCATTAACCCATCATCGTTTTATTTAAGCTTCCTATTAGGGCGTTTACATAAACCATTGTCTAACGAGTAAGCGGTATTATGCGCCTGTTAAAACACAACCTACTAAAACTCTTTTCCGTGTTCCTGCTCACCTCGCTCCTTAGCGCTTGTGGCTTCCACCTTCGTGGTGAGTACACGGTACCGGATGATATCAAAGAAATTTCCGTCACCAGTTTTGATCAGTACAGCATGATTACTCGCCAGATCAAAGAGCAGCTTCGCCTTAGTAATATTGAACTTGTGACACCTCGTATGGACGTGACCAACCTGCATATCACAGGAGAAACCACTAAAGATCGTACCCTCTCCTTATACCAAAATACCCGAGCGGCGGAAAAAGAGATCACCTATGAAGTGAAGTATCGCGTCACCGTTCCCAATCTCGGCTCAAAAGACTTCACTGCGACTATGACGCGCAGCTATCTTGATAACCCTTTATCAGCGCTAGCAAAATCAGCAGAACGTAAACTGCTAGAAAACGAAATGCGTGAGCTTGCTGCGCAACAAATGATGCGTCAGATGGCCCGTTTGAAAACAGAAATTGAAGAATTTGAACACAAGCAAAAAGAAGCAGAAACGACACCAGAGCCAGTAGCAACGCCTAACTCCTAGTTTGTCTTAAAGAGTTGACGTTTTACTTTGCGAATTTACGTTGTACCGCGAGAGGCGTGTGTTTCTCGCGCCAAAGTTAAGCCTTAGTACAAGGAATTAATGTGAAAGTTTTTGCCGATCGCCTCACCGAGTCGCTCACTCAGCGCTGGTTTGCTTGCTACCTGTTATTTGGTAATGAACCACTATTTATTCAAGAAAGTCGCGCCCACATCATCGCGCGAGCCAAAGCATTAGGCTTCGAAGAACACCACAGATTTGTCGTCGATGCTTCTATTGATTGGAATGACGTTTTTGATTGCACGCAATCTATGAGCCTATTCTCATCAAAGCAAATTATTGAGTTAGAGCTTCCAGAAGCGGGGGTTAACGCCGCTATTGCGAAACAGCTAACAGAAATAGCGAGCCAACTTCATGAAGATATTGTCTTGCTAATATCCGGCAGTAAATTAACCCGCGCTCAAGAGTCTGCCGCATGGTTTAAGGCGCTAAATGGCTGCCATGTAAGCTGTACGACTCCCGATATCAAACGGTTGCCACAATGGGTTACACAGCGATGCCGAGCGATCAACCTCACTCCCGATCATGAAGCCGTCCAGCTATTATGCCAATGGCATGAGGGCAACCTATTTGCGCTATCTCAAAGCCTCGAAAAGCTGACGCTTCTATACCCTGATGGTCAGTTAACGCTCATTCGAGTCCAAGACGCGCTCAGCCGCCACAATCACTTTACCGTCTTTCATTGGGTTGATGCCATGCTGGAAGGCAAAGGCAAGCGAGCACAGAGGATCTTAACTCAACTTGAATCAGAAGGCATTGAAGCCATTATTTTGCTAAGAACCGTTCAAAAAGAGTTGTTTCAACTGGTTAAAATGCAACAAGCACTGACTCAGCTTTCCATGACACAAGTATTTGATAAGTTTCGCGTATGGCAAAATAAGAAACCCCTTTATAACGCAGCGCTGACCCGTTTGTCTCCAGCTAGGCTCAAACAATCTATTCAGTTGTTAGCACAGATAGAAGTCCAAGCTAAAACACAGTATGACATCAGTCCTTGGCCATTAATCCATCAGTTATCCATGAACTTAAGCGTTACTGACACACCAATGTCTTTACCTCACTAAAACCTGTTATAATCCAAAGATCAATAACCGCTGAGTGTTATTGCCTTGTTCTATTCCACCAAAAGAGGAAAACCCCTTGCAACACGAAGAATTGAAACTATTTCTAGCTGATAAAGCAGATGACATGAAAGCCGTCGATATCGTTACCATTGATGTAATCGGTAAATCAAATGTCACTGACTTCATGATCGTGTGCACTGGTACATCGAAAAGACACGTTGTTTCTATTGCAGACCACGTCGCAACTGAAGTAAAAAAAATGGGCCTAGAGCCACTTGGTGTCGACGGTGAACAAGAAGGTGAATGGGTCGTTCTCGATATGGGCTCTACCATGCTACATGTCATGCAAGAGCAACACCGAGAGCTTTATCAACTAGAAAAACTCTGGGGCTAATCGCTTGAAACTACAACTCATCGCTGTTGGGACCAAAATGCCTAAATGGGTAGAAGAAGGCTTTCAAGAGTATCGCCGACGTTTCCCTCATGATATGCCTTTAGAGCTCATTGAGATTCCAGCAGGAAAACGCGGGAAAAATGCCGACATTGCACGCATCTTACAGAAAGAAGGCGAAGCTATGTTGGCGGCTGTTCCTAAAGGCAATAGAGTCGTAACTTTGGATATTCCGGGTAAGAAATGGGATACCCCCCAACTTGCTGAACAACTTGAGAGTTGGAAGCTCGATGCCCGTGATGTCTCTATTTTGATCGGTGGTCCTGAGGGCTTAGCGCCAGCATGTAAAGCGGCTGCCGACCAAAGTTGGTCTTTATCGGCATTAACACTGCCGCATCCATTGGTACGAATAGTGATGGCAGAAAGCTTATATAGAGCTTGGTCAATTACCACTAATCACCCTTACCATCGAGAGTAGTTTCACCCCCTATGAGACTTAAACGTAGCCAGATAAGAGACCATCAGGCAGAAGCGCGACTGTTTAAAAGTCGCGCTTTAGTATCTTTCATCTTCATTATTGTGATGATGATGCTTTTGGTCGCCAATCTATACAATATTCAGATCAATCAATATCAAGATTACAAAACTCGCTCAAACGACAACCGCATCAAAGTCGTTCCGATTGCACCAAATCGGGGGCTAGTTTACGACCGAAATGGCGTACTACTGGCGGAAAACCGCCCGGTATTCAACTTAGAAATCATTCCCGAAAAAGTCAAAGATATGGATCAAACCATCTTAGACTTACGCGAATATCTCGACATATCCGATGACAGAATCGAAGCCTTTCAACGTGAGCGTAAACGCACACGACGCTTTAAGTCTATCCCGCTGTTGACCCAACTCAATGAACAGCAAGTGGCCACTTTTTCTGTCCATCAACACAAATTCCCTGGCGTTGAAATTGCGGCAACCCTTAAGCGCTACTACCCATATGGTGACGTGCTGACTCATGTCATTGGCTACGTGTCTCGCATCAATGACCGCGACATTCAACGTCTGGCTCGCGAAGAAAAAGTGGCAAACTACCAAGCGACTCGTGACATCGGTAAGCTTGGTATTGAGCGCTATTACGAAGATTTACTGCACGGCACAGCTGGCTACCAAGAAGTTGAAGTCAACAGCCGTGGTCGAGTGCTGCGTACGCTTAAGTTTGTTCCACCCACGCCGGGCAAGGATATTGTTTTAAACCTTGATATCAACCTACAACTCAAAGTACATAAGCTACTTGATGGACGTCGCGGTTCAGCCATCGTGCTCGATCCTACCGACAATGGCGTATTAGCGATGGTTTCTAGCCCGAGCTATGACCCTAACGCGTTTGTAAACGGGATATCAAGTAAAGCTTATCGAGCATTACTAAACGACAAAAATAGACCGCTGGTAAACCGAGCAACGCTGGGTATCTACCCTCCGGCCTCCACGATTAAACCCTTTATCGCCGTCGCCGCTCTACAAGAAGGGGTGATAACGCCTACGACAACCCGAAACGATCCGGGTTACTGGCGCATACCAAATTCAAAAACGCGCCCTTATCGTGACTGGTTACGCTGGGGACACGGTAAAGTCACCATTGTCAAAGCCATTGAAGAGTCGGTGGATACCTTCTTTTACCAAATCGCTTATGACATGGGAATTAACCGTCTTTCATCGTGGATGATGATGTTCGGTTTTGGCGACTACACCGGTATCGATATTCATGAAGAAAGTAAGGCTAATATGCCAACTCGTGAATGGAAAATGGCAAGGCACCGCACCCCTTGGTATCAGGGCGACACCATCCCTGTCGGTATTGGTCAGGGTTACTGGACCGCAACACCAATGCAAATTGCCAAGGCGACATCTGTGCTTGTAAACCATGGTGAAGTTCTATCGCCCCACTTACTTCGTGCCACGATTAACAATGGCGATAACTTTGATAACCAAACGCTCACTGAAATTGATAGCCGCCCGCCAATCACAGGAGTGCAAGAGCGGTATTGGGGTCTTGCGTTGGAAGGCATGCGCCGAGTAAATCACGGTGTTAAAGGTACTGCACGTCGTTCATTTAAAAATATGCCGTACCAGTCCGGGGGCAAATCCGGCACCGCTCAAGTATTTAGCTTAGGTGAGGATGAAAAATATAACGCCGATGAAATCGCAGAGCATTTGAAAGATCATGCACTGTTTACAGGCTTTGCTCCGTTCAAAGATCCAAAAGTTGTGGTCACCATTGTGCTCGAGAACGCCGGTGGCGGTTCTACAAATGGCGCCCCTGTAGTAAGGCAAGTATTTGATCTCGCACTAGTTAACAATCAAGAAGGTGAAGAAGAATAATGAAATTCGATCCATCAACAGGACGAAACCGCTTCCTACTTGAACGCTTTCACATCGACCTGCCCTTATTGCTCGGTATTCTTGCATTAATGGGCTTTGGGTTAGTTGTGATGTACAGTGCAAGCGGGCAAAGCCTCGCGATGATGGATAGACAAGCAATGCGTATGGTGTTGTCATTGGTCGTTATGATTGGCTTAGCCCAACTCTCACCTCGCACGTACGAAACCCTTGCACCACTCATGTTTTTTACTGGCGTGATTCTCTTGCTGGGCGTACTGTTTTTCGGCGAGTCTTCAAAAGGAGCACAGCGATGGCTAAACCTCGGTTTTGTCCGTTTTCAGCCTTCCGAACTGCTTAAACTTGCTGTACCTCTTATGGTGGCAAGATATATTGGCAAGCGCACACTACCCATTAGTTTTCAAACACTTATCATTTCCCTTGTGATGGTGATGGTGCCAACCATTCTAATTGCAAAGCAGCCGGATCTTGGAACCTCAATCCTTATCGCGGCATCGGGTATTTTCGTTATTTTCTTAGCAGGAATCAGCTGGAAAATCATTACCGGAGCAGCCATTGCTGTCGGGGCCTTTATCCCCGTTCTTTGGTTCTTCCTTATGAGGGAGTACCAAAAAGTAAGGGTTCGTACACTCTTTGATCCAGAGTCTGACCCACTTGGCGCTGGTTACCACATCATACAAAGCAAAATTGCTATTGGTTCTGGTGGTTTAGGGGGAAAAGGTTGGTTACACGGCACGCAATCACAGCTAGAATTCTTACCAGAACGTCATACTGACTTTATCTTTGCAGTCATCGCTGAAGAATGGGGTATGATTGGTATATTACTTCTTCTGTCATTGTACTTATTCATCATTGGTCGTGGCCTCTACCTAGCAAGCTCGGCACAGACTGCGTTTGGCCGCATGATGGCAGGCAGTATTGTTCTAAGCTTTTTTGTTTACGTTTTCGTAAATATTGGTATGGTAAGCGGTATATTACCTGTTGTTGGTGTTCCTCTACCGCTAATTAGCTATGGTGGTACTTCCATGGTGACCTTGATGGCTGGCTTTGGCATATTAATGTCCATCCATACTCACCGCAAAGCGTTTTCAAAGGCGACATAAATGACTCTGTTTTTTACCTCATCTCACTCTCGCTGGTTGCTTACCTGCTTGAGTATAATCGTCATTGCGGGCTGCTCTTCATCAGACAGCCGCTACGATATTGATAATGATGTGGCTCCAACCACCCCCATTTCAGTTGACCATATTGAAGGTGCTCAACCAAAATATGAACCTTATAGCATGGGTGGTAACAAAGACTATAAATTACGCGGTCAGCGTTATACCATCGTAAAAGATGCGCAAGGCTTTACTGAAAAAGGCCAAGCATCATGGTATGGCAAAAAATTCCATGGACATTTGACCTCAAATGGTGAAGTGTATGACATGTATTCTATGTCTGCCGCGCACAAAACTCTACCAATCCCGAGTTATGTGAAAGTCACAAATACCGATAATGGCAAAGAAACTGTCGTACGTGTTAATGACCGAGGTCCATTTCATGAAGGTCGAATTATTGACCTCAGCTATGCCGCGGCTAAAAAGCTCGATGTCATCAAAACGGGGACAGCCAATGTCAAAATTGAAGTGATTACCGTTGAGAAACCAACCGGACAGCATCAACTAGATAAGCACCCAAAATATGGCATACAAGTGGTGGCGTCACCACATAAAGACAGAATCACAAAATTGTCGAATGAATTAAGTAATACCCTATCGGTTGAGACGTTCCTATCACCGATAAAGAATAATTATCGCTTAATGCTTGGTCCTTTTAGCGACTATAAAGATACTCATGATGCGTTAGAGCAAGTACAAAAGCTCGGTTATACCTCAGCTTTCGTCAAAAAACTTTAAACATCATTGACATAAATCACCGTTGTTACTTAGTGTGTAAGCTCTTTAGTGCGCAGCGACCAATCTGTTACTATACGGATAACTCACAAATACTGTGTTCAACATGAATAAAAACAAGTCTTCTATGAAATTCATTACATCTATTGCTCTTGCAGCAACATTAACGGCTAGTTATGCCGTAGCTACGCCTGTCGTGATGCCTAACGCGCCGCAAATTGCCGCGAAAGGCTTCGTACTTATGGACTATAACTCAGGTAAAGTCCTCGCTGAGAAAGAGATGAATACCCAACTTCATCCTGCCAGCTTAACCAAAATGATGACAAGCTACGTTATCGGCCAAGAGCTAAAGAGCGGCAAAATTGCGCCAAGCGATGAAGTGACCATCAGTAAAAACGCTTGGGCAAAAAATTTCCCTGACTCTTCTAAGATGTTCATCGAAGTAGGCACTAAAGTCACAGTTGAAGAGCTAAACAAAGGCATCATTATTCAATCTGGTAACGATGCTTGTGTGGCAATGGCAGAGCACATTGCAGGTTCAGAAGATGCGTTCGTTGATTTAATGAATGCTTGGGCGAGCTCAATTGGCATGAACGATACGCATTTTGCAAACGTTCATGGTCTCGATAATCCAAACCTATATTCAACGCCATACGACATGGCACTGCTAGGGCGTGCGCTTATCAAAGACGTTCCAGATGAATATCGTGTTTACTCCGAGAAGAAGTTTACCTACAACGGCATCACACAATACAACCGTAATGGTCTATTGTGGGATAAAAGCATGAATGTTGATGGTATTAAAACCGGTCATACAAGCAAAGCTGGTTACAGCCTAGTCAGTTCAGCAACCGAAGGTAAAATGCGCCTTGTTGCCGTAGTGATGGGCACAAAAAATGCCAACGCTCGTAAATCTGAAAGCAAAAAGTTACTAAGCTATGGCTTCCGATTCTTCGAAACCGTTAACCCTCATACCGCTAACGAAACCTTCGTTGAAGAGAAAGTATGGATGGGTGATAAAGATACCGTTGCTCTTGGTGTGGCAGAAGACACATTCGTGACACTACCTCGTGGACAAGCGAAAAATTTAAAAGCAAGTTTCGTGCTTGAAAAACAACTCGAAGCACCCATATCTAAGGGCGATGTTGTGGGTAAGCTATACTATCAGTTAGATGGTGAAGATGTTGCCGAGTACCCATTGCTTGCACTTGAAAATGTACAAGAAGGCAGCTTGTTTAGCCGCTTATGGGACTATATCGTTTTACTGGTTAAGAGCTTCTTCTAGCCACAACGTAAAATGATGATAGCAAACAAAGCCGCATAATGCGGCTTTGTTGCTTTTTACTTCAAGCGTCATCAACTTGCTTATGTGCTACGAACTCGTCTTGAGTTTCGTCGCCTTTGACATTACTATTCGCACCGTTACAACAAATTTGATTTTTTTGGAGTCGCCATTATGTTAACCATCAATTCAGATGCAAAACTCAAAGACCTACTAGAGTTCCCTTGCTCGTTTACATATAAAGTGATGGGTTATGCTAAGCCTGAACTTCCTGAAAAAGTGTTGGAAGTGATCCAGCGTCATGCACCTGGAGACTACAGCCCAACGATTAAGCCTAGCGCTAAGGGCAACTACCATGCTGTTTCAATTAACATCACTGCGACGTCTATTGAGCAGGTAGAAACGCTATACAAAGAACTTGGTGAAATTGACATCGTTCGTATGGTTCTGTAAAAATTTGAATGATTCAATTTTTTTTGAAAGCAGCCTCGGCTGCTTTCTTTTTATTTTTCAAAAAGTTAACTAGTGCACATAACAAACTGGTTAAATTTTCACTATTTAGCTGTAGTTCAAGTCAATGAACAGGTTTATAATGCAAACACTTTATTAAGTAACGACGAGGGTACGAGTGAAGAATCAGCTAATAGTAAGAAAGCTTGGGCGCAAAGACTACGAACCAGTCTGGAAAGCCATGCATGCTTTCACCGACAATCGAAACGACGACACTCGTGACGAAGTCTGGTTAGTAGAGCACAACCCAGTCTTCACTCAAGGGCAAGCAGGCAAAGAAGAACACTTACTCAACACCGGTGACATCCCTGTCGTCAAAAGTGACCGCGGTGGACAAGTGACCTATCATGGTCCTGGTCAACTGGTCGCTTACTTTCTAATTAACCTTCGTCGTAAAAAATTAGGTGTCAGAGATCTCGTCACTCATATAGAGAATCTCGTCATCAACACGCTAAACACCTATAATATTGCGGCGGCGGCAAGGCCGGATGCTCCTGGTGTTTACGTCGATGGAAAGAAGATCTGCTCTTTAGGGCTTCGTATCCGTAAAGGCTGTTCGTTTCACGGATTAGCCTTAAACGTCGATATGGATCTCTCTCCTTTCTTAAGAATTAATCCTTGCGGCTATGCCGGTATGGAAATGGTCCAAATTAGCCAACTTGGTGGGCCTGATAGCGTTGCCAGCGTCGAAGAACAGCTGGTCAACGAATTAATACAATTACTTGATTACGAGCAAGTAGAATTCAGCGAAGAAGCATAAGACGATGAGCAAACCTATACAAATGGAAAAAGGCGTCAAATATCGCGACGCAGATAAAATGGCACTGATTCCGGTAAAAAACATGCCGGAGGAACAAAGAGAAGTCCTACGTAAGCCAGAATGGATGAAGATAAAGCTGCCTTCTGACAGCCAAAGAATTCAAGACATCAAAAAGGCGATGCGTAAAAACAATCTTCACTCAGTCTGTGAAGAGGCGTCTTGTCCAAACCTCGCCGAGTGTTTCAACCATGGTACTGCGACGTTTATGATCCTTGGTGCTATTTGTACTCGCCGCTGCCCATTTTGTGATGTTGCCCATGGTCGTCCAAATGCACCTGAATCTAATGAGCCGCAAAAACTGGCTCAGACCATTAAAGACATGAAACTCAAATATGTGGTCGTGACTTCCGTTGACCGCGATGATTTACGTGATGGCGGCGCTGAACACTTTGCTAACTGTACTCGTGAAATACGAACGCTGAATCCTGAAATTCGTATTGAAACCTTAGTACCGGATTTCCGTGGCCGTATGGATGTTGCCTTAGAAGCATTAAAAGACAACCCACCCGATGTCTTCAACCACAACTTAGAAACCGCCCCTCGCCTTTACCGTAAAGCGCGACCTGGTGCGAACTATAAATGGTCGCTACAGCTGCTAGAAAAATTTAAAGCTATGCACCCAGATATTCCAACAAAGTCTGGGGTAATGATGGGGCTCGGTGAAACAAAAGAAGAGATTGTTCAAGTACTTAAAGACTTGCGAGCTCATGGCGTCACCATGCTGACGCTCGGTCAATATCTCGCACCAAGCCGCCACCACTTACCGGTTGAGCGTTATGTACCACCATCAGAATTTGATGAGCTTAAAGAAATCGCACTAGAGCTTGGCTTTACCCATGCCGCCTGTGGACCTTTTGTGCGTTCTTCTTACCACGCGGATCTACAAGCGAAAGGCGTAGAAATCAAATAACCGCCGTAAAAAGTCCCCCACATAAAAAACACGGATGTGCGTTGCACTATCCGTGTTTTTTTTAAGAAAAATGACCACCATGACAATCTCGTACTCGCATTTTCCTCATTTTTAGGTAGGCTTATAGAAAAACATCAGCCATTCAAGGATGTACGCATGAAATTGCTTAAAATAGGTTTACCCATCATAGCCGCAACACTCATTGCAGGTTGTGCTCAAAACTCACAACAAGACAATTACTTAGAGGCTTCATTCGAGTTATGTAATACCGAAGTGAACCTTTACTCAGTCAGCGATGATGGTCGTGTTCGAGTAGTATGTAAAGATGGCGCGAAGTTCTCAATGAACAGTGAAAAAACGCTGGAAATTATGCGAGATATCAACATTGATTACTGTAACGGTGAAGGCTTAGGGCAATTTAACGAAAGCCGTAAGTACTACTCCTTCAAGTGTAAATCTGGCACGTTACTTAATATTAATAAGTAATTTCACGTTAATAGCTAAGCATCACGCACAAAAAAACGAGCTAATAAGCTCGTTTTTTTTCAATGCCTATGACAGCAAAGCACTTTTAGTTCACTTACGCGTAAACTGGCAGACGCTTACAAATATCTAGAACCTTCGCTTTTGTAGCAGTAATTACCGCTTCGTCGCCAAGATTATCAAGCACATCTGACATCCAATTCGCCAACTCTTTTGCATCAGCTTCAGAGAAGCCACGACGAGTAATCGCTGGCGTACCAATACGGATACCAGAGGTTACAAATGGGCTACGTGGGTCATTCGGTACTGAGTTTTTGTTAACGGTAATGTTAGCAGAACCCAAAGCCGCATCGGCTTCTTTACCTGTGATATCTTTATCAATCAGGTCAACAAGGAATAAATGGTTCTCTGTTGAGTTAGATACGATCTTGTAACCACGCTCTTGGAATTGTGCAACCATCGCTTTAGCATTATCAACAACACGTTGTTGGTAGGCTTTAAATTCAGGCTCCATCGCTTCTTTAAATGCAACCGCTTTACCCGCGATAACATGCATCAGAGGACCACCCTGACCACCAGGGAAAACTGCTGAGTTCAGTTTCTTGTACATGTCTTCGCCAGCGTTTGAAAGAATCAAACCACCACGTGGGCCTGCAAGCGTTTTATGCGTTGTTGTTGTAACAACGTGAGCATGTGGTACCGGTGTTGGGTAAACACCAGCGGCGATAAGGCCAGCAACGTGTGCCATATCAACAAAGAAGTACGCGCCAACTTTGTCTGCAATTTCACGCATACGTGCCCAATCAACGATTTGAGAGTAAGCAGAGAAGCCACCGATGATCATTTTTGGTTTGTGCTCAACAGCCAACTGTTCCATTTCGTCGTAGTTGATTTGACCCGCTTCATCAATACCGTAAGGAATGACATTGTAGTGTTTACCAGAGAAGTTCACTGGAGAACCGTGAGTCAAGTGACCACCGTGCGCTAGGCTCATACCTAAAACAGTATCTCCTGGATTCAGAAGCGCCATATAAACGGCACTGTTCGCTTGAGAGCCAGAGTGTGGCTGAACGTTTGCATATTCACAGCCGAAAAGCTCACATGCACGGTTGATTGCCAATGTTTCCGCTTTATCTACATACTCACAACCACCGTAGTAACGCTTACCAGGATAGCCTTCTGCGTACTTATTGGTTAATTGAGTACCTTGCGCTTCCATCACGCGAGGGCTGGTGTAGTTTTCCGAAGCAATAAGCTCAATGTGCTCTTCTTGGCGAAGAGTTTCTTCTTGAATGGCTGCAAATAGTTCCGCATCGTAATCAGCGATGTTCATATCACGCTTTAGCATCTGTATCTCCTGACTCAGATTGTACTGAAAGTTTCAAAAAAACCACACAATGACCAAAAGCAAACGTTTTCGTCACCACGTTTGATGAATCGCATAATACATAATTTGATCTAGGTCATAAAGGAAAAAATGGATCTTTTTCATGCAGTTTCTTCATAGTGAACGTTAGATTGCATCATGTACGGCAAGAAAATAACCCCATCTACAACCTAAAGTGTCAATAAATCCTTTTACAGTGTGTAAAAATTGAATTACATAGGTTTACCGTAAATTTCTCCTCCTAGCTATCGAAAAGATCATCTTTTTAATACTATTGCCGCCAATTACTATAGGAAGATTTTTAACTTGATGGAAAAACACTCACGCAAAGAAGACTGGATAGCCATTTTAACCGGCACTTTCGTAGTGGCCCAAGGTATATTCTTCCTGCAATCGGCTCAATTGCTGACTGGCGGGACCACAGGTCTTGCGTTATTACTTAGCCAGTTTCTACCGGTTTCATTCGGTATGCTCTATTTTGCCGCCAATACGCCATTCTACTTATTAGCCTGGCGACGCTTTGGGAAACGCTTTGCGATGAGCAGTGCTATTTCCGGTGCGCTCGTGTCCATTTTTGCCGATAACATGCATCATGTCGTGTCTGTCGACCATGTGAATACCGTCTACTGTGCCATCGCAGGTGGGTTACTCATGGGGCTGGGCATGTTGATCTTATTCCGTCATCGCTCCAGTCTTGGTGGCTTTAATGTACTGTGTTTGTTCATTCAAGAGCGTTTTGGCATCTCTGTTGGTAAAACTCAACTTGCCATCGACTGTACTATTTTGTTGGCCTCTTGTTTTTTCGTAGCGCCACCAATTATTTTGGTTTCTATTATCGGTGCTGTGGTACTCAACATTGTCTTAGCGATGAATCACAAACCGACCCGGTATGTGGTCACCTACGGGTAAAAATGAAAACGCCCCTCCATTTGAAGGGGCGTTTTTTATCTGATGACATCTCGCGAATTTCGCCAAAATGGCCCATGGCATAACAGTTTCATGGCTACTTTTTCAATAAAATCGCCACTGTCTGATACGGTTTTAAGGTTATCTCTGCTTCGAGCACAATAAGCGCCTCTGAGTGCGAATAATTCCCCACTACCACCTTGCCGCTTTGAGAAACATATTGTTCCGGCAGCGTGATGGTTGTCTCTTGGGCATAATAATTGTGCAAACAAAGTAAGCGACTGTCTTGGTTCTCTCTCACGTAACCATGAACTTGTGCATGCTTTGGATACAGATCGACATAACTACCATCAGTGATGACTTTGAGCTGTTTACGCAGCGCAATCAAATCCTTATAAAAATAAAAAATTGACTGTTCATCTGCTATAGCGGCTGCCGCGTTAATCTCTGCGTAGTTGTCTGATACACCAATCCAAGACTCACCGGTGGTAAAACCAGCTTGAGCGCTCTCATCCCACTGCATCGGCGTACGAGAGTTGTCTCGTGATTTTTGTTGCAAGATGGACATGATTTCATCGTGACTGTACTGCCCAGCTTGTTGCATCACGCGATACATCGTTAGGGTTTCCACATCTCTATACTGCGATAACTCGCTAAAACCTGGGTTAGTCATACCGATTTCTTCACCTTGATAAATATAAGGGGTTCCCTGCATCAGATGAATCGAAGCTGCGAGCATTTTTGCCGACTCATTCCGATAGAGCGTGTCATCACCAAGACGGCTTACCACCCGAGGTTGGTCATGGTTACACCAAAATAGCGCTCCCCAACCACAACCATTGAGCCCCGTTTGCCAGTGATTAAAGATTCGCTTTAATTCGATGAAATCGAAAGGAGCAAGACTCCACTTTTCTCCATTCGGATAATCGACTTTAAGGTGGTGAAAGTTAAACACCATTGACAGCTCTTTGCCATCTTGCGCGCTGTATTGCTGACAATGCTCTAGGGTTGTCGAAGACATTTCACCCACCGTCACAGAGCCATATTTTTGGAATACCGCTTCACTAATTGCCTGCAGATACTCATGTACTCGTGGGCCATCGGTATAAAAGCGTCGCCCATCACCCTCATCATCGTCCAAAAAGGTTTGTTGCTTAGAAATAAGATTAATGACATCGAGGCGAAAACCATCCACGCCTTTTTTCGCCCAGAACTCAATAACTTGTTTTACTTCTTCCCGTACTGCCGGGTTCTCCCAGTTTAAATCCGCTTGTTCTTGCGCAAACAAGTGAAGAAAGTACTCATCGGTTTTCTCATCAAGCTTCCAAGCAGAACCACCAAACTTAGACTGCCAGTTATTAGGTAGCGAACCATCTTGGTTTGGTTTCCAAATGTAGTAGTCTCGATACGGGCTGTTTTTGTCTCCTAAAGCAGATTGAAACCATTGATGCTCGGTAGAGGTATGATTAACCACAATATCCATTACTAAACGGATACCGCGTTGATGCGCTTGTGCCAGCAGTTCATCAAAGTCTGCCATGCTACCGAAGTCAGGATTGATCGCGTAATAGTCAGAAATATCATAACCATTATCGACCATTGGTGACGCATAAATCGGCGTCAGCCAGATGGCGTCGACCCCCAAGTTCTGCAAATAATCGAGTTTAGAGGTGATCCCCTTAATATCTCCGATACCTTTGCTACCACTATCACAAAAACTTTTCGGATAAATTTGATAGATTGTGGCGGTTTTCCACCATTGTTGCTGAGCCTGTAAACCCATCACCGTCTCACTTACACTTTAAAAAGGAAAAATAGGCTCGCAGATACGAGCCTTGAAATGTTATGCCTTTGCGAGTTCAAGCTCGCCTTTAGACTGGGCTCTCTTATACATAAATAACGTAAGCATGATAGGAATCACGATAGCCACCAGCATAGCCACGAGATAAATGGTCCAATATTGAGGCTGGATGGATAAGATACCCGGTAAGCCACCCACACCGATCCCATTTGCCATCACACCAGCGCTGCCACAAATCGCCGCAGCCGCAGCACTGCCAATCATGGCGCTAAGCATTGGGAACTTGTACTTCAAGTTGATACCATACATAGCAGGCTCGGTGACCCCTAAATAAGCTGAAATAGCGGCTGGAACTGAAATATCTCTCTCACCTTCTCGCTTACTAATAATGATGATGCCAACAACAGCCGACGCTTGTGCGATATTCGACAACGCAATCAATGGCCAGATTGGGGTACCACCCAACTCTTGCATCAACTGAAGGTCAACAGCATTGGTGGTGTGGTGAATCCCTGTGATAACCAAAGGGGCATAGAAAAAGCCAAAGACAATGGCACCCAGTACCGCAAAATCCCCAGTCATCGCCGCTTGAGCTGCAAAGGCTACGCCATCGCCAAGTACTCGACCAAAAGGACCGATCAAAGCGTGGGCGAGCACAACTGACAAGATAATGGATACAAAAGGTACGACGACCAAGTAGAGGTAACTCGGTACGATACGCTTTAAATGCGTCTCAATGAACGCTAACGCCACGCCCGCTAACATCGCTGGGATCACTTGCGCTTGATACCCAACTTTCTCGATAACAAATAGTCCAAAGTCCCAGACTTCAGGTACCTGTTTACCAATAAGGTAAGCATTCATCAGTTGTGGTGACACCAAGGTTACCCCTAAGGTAATCCCCAAAATCGGCGTACCACCTAATTTTTTAACGGTAGACCAACAAACACCAACGGGTAAGAAAAAGAATATGGCTTCACCAATTAACCATAAGAAAGAGTGTACCGTGGCCCAAAACTGGCTAATTTCCGTTAACGTTTGACCATCAAACATTCGAATATCGCCAATAACATTACGAAAACCCAGAATTAAACCACCGGTGATTATCGCAGGTAAAAGCGGAACAAAAATCTCAGCAAGGTGAGAAATACCGCGCTCTACAATGTTCATGTTACTTCGTGCAGCGACTTTAGCTTCATCTTTTGAAGACTCACTTTTACCCGTCATGGCAATAAGGAGTTTATAAACCTCATCGACTTCAGTACCTATCACGACCTGAAATTGACCAGCATTAGTAAAGCACCCTTTTACTAATTTAAGCGCTTCTAAGGCACGCTTATCGGCTTTGTCCGTATCGTTTAATACAAAACGAAGACGAGTTAGACAGTGACTGACACTGGCAATATTCTCTTGCCCCCCGACACCGTCAATGATGGCAGCAACATCTTGTTTGGCTATATGGCTCATCGTATGCAGACCTTTTCTGATAATTGAGATGAATCTCCGCTCACCTCTAATGAATTATAGTATCTTCACCTCAATGATGGGAACATTCCCAATAAAGAGTAGGGACAGTGTGCCACCAGAAAGCACCTTACAGAATGGGAACATTCCCATTAATTGAGCATGATCACACTCTTTGGTTAAATTTACAGCGTTTGTTGTTAATAATGAGAAAAATCAACGAGAGGAAGTCGCTGACGTCAAACAGCTTCTTGAGTGAGGTGCTGAATTGATTCTCCCTGTTCTAGCTGACTGATCAACAAGTGAGCCGCTTTACTGCCAGCTTGTTGGTAACCCGGGTCAATACTATAAACTTTGGGGAAAAGAAATGAGAGAAGCTCATTGCCACCAATACCAGTTACCACAACATCTTCACGCCCTAGTTCCTGCAAGCGTTTCACCGCGCCAAGTGCTAACGTGTCACTGGCACAAACCAGCGCTTGCAACTGAGTACTAATAACTTTATCTACTAAATGGTAAGCACTGTCATGGTGAAGCGCCCCGGTCTGGTAGCAAAGCGCAATACCCTGCTCTTCACACCACTCCTGATAAGCCGTTAAACGTGCTAACCCTGTGGTTTTATCTGTAGGATCGACGCCAATAAAAGCCAAATTCGTTAAACCATCTGTCGCCAACTTACTGAGTACAGATCGAATGAGCCCTTGGTTGTCATAATTAATCGACGATACTTTATCAGTGTCCATCGCGATCACGACCGCTTTCGATTGCCAACGGCTCACCTCTTCTACATCCAGAGAAGTGAATCCAAAAACAATGACACCATCGACATTACGCTTACGTAACACGGTCAGGTGCTCATTGGTTTTTTGTGGATCGAACTGACTTTCCATGATCACGACATCGTAGCCCGCCGCATACAGCACGTTGAGCATGCCACTCACCGCTTTGTTTTCTGACGGGGAGTCCAAACGAGAAATAATGACGCCAATAACCTTGGGGTTGCCACCGCTTCGCATTGACTGGGCAGATTTAGACGGTACATAACCATGCTCGGCAATAATCGCCTCGACTTTCAGCCTCGTATCAGGCTTCACTTTAGGATCCTTGGTGAGCACCCTAGAAACCGTCGATTTCCCAACACCAGAGAGTTTAGCAATGTCCAAAATAGTGAGTTTCTTGCTCATATTACCTTCAATCTTTGACGTTATTTCGCCATACAGCCGTTATACGTTTGACCTGATATCGTAAGCATTGCTTGCTGACCTTTGGTAAACAGCGCCACTTCAGCATCACTTTCTAATTGGCCATCTAGTGTATATTTCACACCAGATGCAGAAGGCACACGATGTAAGTGATTTTCTGTGCCATCAATAAGCACTAGCACTTGCTCATCATCTAAAGCCGTGACCACAAATTCAACCGATTCACATTGATACAAAGTCGAAGAAAGCTCACTGCTTGCGTCGTTCTGATACAGTGAATTTGCACTTTGCTCGGCCTCCGCTGCATATTGACTACAACCAGCAACAACACTAAGTAGGCTGCCTATCAGCAAATACTGCCATTTATAGACGTTCATATTTATCTGCACTCCTTTGCTTTATCGCCATCATAGCTTTACCGCCATCATAACCTTAGTCAGTCATTCAGTTCCGTAGCCCGTTTTCCGTTCTTGTCGCATCCACTTAAAGGCTATGATTCATGCAGCCTAGTCGTACGAGCAGTTTATTTGGCAAGATAAGCCGGAACATCACGAATACTATCTAACACCACTGAAGCAATACTTTCACCACGCTCAGTCACTGGCTTGCCAGTTCTGACCAAAATTTTAGTTGTCACTCCAGCCGCTTCGGCTGCCATCAAATCTTCAGCTTTATCACCCACCATGACAGAGTTCGCCATATCAATATCAAGAAAATCGCGTGCTGAAATAAACATGCCTGGTTTTGGCTTACGACATTCACAGTCTTGCTTATATTCGCCAATACCATGCTCGGGATGATGAGGACAGTAGTAAATCCCATCTAACTCCACACCATTGTCGCTAAAATTCCAGTCCATCCATTGTGTCAATGACATGAAGCGGTCTTCTGAAAACATACCACGAGCGACGCCGGACTGGTTGGTCACCACCACCAGCATATAGCCAAGCTGTTTTAATTTTTTGGCCGCTTCAAATACACCATCGATGTACTCAAAATCATGCTCATCACTGACATAACCATGATCAACGTTTATCACGCCATCACGATCCAAAAATACGGCGGGTTTAGCCACAGGTCACTCTCTTCTTATATATAGGTGTTAATAGACTGAATTATTACATGCTTTGATCGCTTCATCACTATGAAAATGACGTTTAGACGTCTAGACGTAAAAATATCCATTGACACAAATAAGCAAAACCCATAGCATCTTCTAGTAATTGGGATGTAGTTCAAACTTTTATGCTACTCATAGAGTTCAGGTTGATTAGATGATCGAAATTAATCAGGTAAACAAAGTGTTTTATCAAGGCACTAAAGCCATCAATGCACTTGCTGATATAGACCTTCATATTCCAGAAGGCACAATCTTTGGCGTGATCGGCGCATCTGGCGCAGGGAAAAGTACCCTTATTCGCTGCGTCAATATGCTTGAAGCACCGACGTCTGGCGCAGTGATTGTTGATGGCGTTGATCTTACTCTGCTCTCTAAATCAGAGCTCAGCCAAGCTCGCCGTAATATTGGCATGATCTTCCAGCATTTCAACTTGCTCTCATCTCGCACTGTTTTTGGAAATGTTGCACTGCCTCTTGAACTGGCTGGTAAAAGCCAAGCGGCAATCGAAGCGAAAGTATCTGAGTTATTGGTACTGGTTGGCCTTGGCGATAAACGTGATACGTACCCAGCCAATTTAAGTGGTGGACAAAAGCAACGTGTTGCTATCGCTCGCGCACTTGCCTCCGACCCTAAAGTATTATTGTGTGACGAAGCGACCAGCGCGTTAGATCCTGCAACCACCCAATCTATTTTAGAGCTACTTAAAACCATTAATCGTAAACTTAAAATCACCATTTTATTGATCACTCATGAAATGGACGTGGTAAAAAGTATTTGTCATCAAGTGGCGATTATCGGTGATGGTCGATTGGTAGAAAAAGGGTCGGTTGGTGACATCTTTGCTCACCCAAAAACTGAACTTGCGCACCAGTTCATTCGCTCTACATTGGACTTGTCCATTCCTGAAGATTACCAACGTCGATTGCAAACCAGCCGAGTCGAAGGCAGCTATCCATTGGTTCGCCTTGAATTCACTGGTGCAACGGTCGATGCTCCACTTATTTCGCAAATCGCTCGCAAATACAATATCGATATCAGCATTCTTAGCTCTGATCTCGATTACGCCGGTGGCGTAAAATTCGGCATGATGGTTGCTGAGCTCTTTGGCACCGAACTTGATGACAATGCGGCAATAGAATACTTGCGCAACCACAACGTAAAAGTAGAGGTACTCGGTTATGTCCTTTAATTCTGTTTCAGATTGGCTGTCCCTTAATGGTGAACTGCTACTAGGCGCAACATGGGAAACCCTCTACATGGTGGCGGTTGCTGGTGTCGTTGGTTTTGCTGTAGGTATTCCTCTTGGTGTTATTTTACACACTACTAAAAAAGGGGGATTACTTGAAAATACTCGCCTCAATAATATCCTGGGCGCGATTGTTAACATGGGTCGTTCTGTGCCTTTCCTCGTCCTTATGGTCGCGATTATCCCGCTCACCAAGCTGCTAATCGGCACGTTCATTGGTACTACCGCAGCGATCGTACCACTAACGATTGGTGCCATTCCATTTGTGGCTCGCCTTATTGAGGGCGCGTTACTAGAAGTCCCAAGCGGCTTGGTTGAAGCAGCCCAGTCGATGGGCGCGACGCCATATCAAATTATTTCGAAAGTGTTGCTTCCAGAAGCATTACCAACCATTGTGAATTCAGTCACGATCACGCTAGTCACGTTAGTCAGCTACTCTGCCATGGCAGGAACCGTGGGCGGCGGTGGCTTAGGTGATGTCGCTATTCGCTATGGGTTCCATCGATACGATGTCGTGATCATGGCCGTTACTGTGGTCATGCTTATTGTATTAGTTCAAATTATTCAATCGATTGGCGATCACATTGTTCGTCGCGTCGATCACAGATAAAGCAGTTAAAAAGTTTATAACAAGGAGAAAGTCATGAAATTCAATGTTAAAGGTTTGCTTGCTATCGCAGCGGCAGCATCAGCACTTGTGCTATCAGGTTGTGGTGAAAAAGAAGCGGATACTAACAGCATCAAAGTTGGCGTAATGGCTGGCGCAGAAGCTCAAGTTGCAGAAGTCGCAGCGAAAGTCGCGAAAGAAAAATACAACTTAGATGTTGAGCTTGTTACGTTCACTGATTATGTAACGCCAAATGCTGCACTGGATGATGGCTCAATTGATCTTAACGCATTTCAGCATAAGCCATATCTTGATCAACAAGTTACTGACCGTGGCTACAAACTTACTATTGCAGGCAACTCGTTTGTTTACCCTATCGCAGGCTACTCTAAGCAAGTCACTTCTGTTGACGAGATAGCGGAAGGCGCACGTATTGCCGTACCAAACGATCCAACTAACCTTGGTCGTTCATTACTACTGCTAGAGCAGCAAGGTCTTATTACATTACGTGAAGGGGCTGATCTTGCAGCCACTGTGCGTGACATTGTAGAAAACCCAAAAAACATTACGATTGTTGAACTGGACGCGGCGCAACTTCCACGCTCTCTTGACGATGTAGCGCTATCAATCATTAACACCACTTACGCAAGCTCTATCAACCTAACACCAGAAAAAGACGGTGTGTTTGTTGAAAACAGTGAATCACCTTATGTGAACCTGATTGTGGCTCGTGAAGACAATGTGAACGCTGAAAATGTTCAAAACTTTGTTAAAGCTTACCAAACAGAAGAGGTTTACAACGCAGCGTCTGACATCTTCCAAGGTGGCGTAGTTAAAGGCTGGGAATAAGCTGGAGTAGATTTTCTAGTTCATAGAGAATCCCTCAATGATTTGGGTATTCATAGCTCATAAACATTAAAAAAGGTTGAAGCTAAACGCTTCAACCTTTTTTATTATCAGTCGAAAATACTGGCCAGTCTGCGCCCTACTTTAGGTGATCCCAAGAAATATTAGAGACGAGTCGGCAATCATCACACTTAAAATGGAAAATGTCGTGCAGTGGCTCATCAAGCAACCATTCACCCTCACACTTAGGACACTTACGCGCCTTCTCTTCCGCGAGACTCTGACCTCCAACTTTATAAAGGTAATAGTACGTCGGGATATGAGTCATGAACTCAATACGGCCACGAAGATCCCAGCCGCGTCTAAATAGATCACTGCTAACATCGCTCAACTCTCTAAGTGTGGCATGCTCAGCTCTGCAGCCTCCGCCCATTTGCACTTCGTCACACGCTTGCCATTCCGTCTGCCACTTAATCACAGATTTATGATCACCGTTTAGCGTTGGTGGGTTACGGTAAAGAGGAATGGGTAATAAGGTGTCACCGCTTCTTAATGGAGAACACGTATGTACATACGTGGTATACAGTACTTGCCAGCTCGGAGGCGTGACCTCCGCTGACTCTTCCGAGTTTAAATCTTGCCCAAGTAAGCGCATTTTGGGTGCCAGCAAAAACGCATCCGACAATCGCTTAAAGCAAACTTTAACAAAATCTGAATGGTTTTTAGGATGTAAGCTGTCTTGTTCAGGGCAGACAACACGAACATAAAACTCGCCATCCCCCATAACGATAGGAAACTCTCGTCCAAGTACTTGGCCATTAAAGCGAAGCGCGTCCATTAAGCCATTAATGCCTTTTTCTACCGCGGTGATCGTAGTGTTGTCAAAACACTCAAATTGAAGCTCTACAACGTACATATTAAGCGCTAAGCTCCTTTGAATATGGATTTTTATTAGACATTAGGCTCCAACCCATTAAGAAATGAAGCTAAGTCATCAGCAATGACATCACGACGATCAGTGCCCAAGCGCTCTAATATGACTTGTCCGCTAATGTTACATATCGAAATAACATCCATATCGGCATCGGTTGCGGCAATAAAAACCGTCGGTTTTAGTTTTAACCGCTTTTGAGTCACTAAGTGCCCCAATATATTTTCTTGTAAGCGAACATAATCTTCATCACTCCACACTTGCAACAGCGTTAAGGTATTACCTTGCCAAGTGGCGTCCATGTCCGCGCTGTACTGATGACCGTAGAACGCTTTGACGTCATCATGAATCAATAACTCTATACCACGCTCAATACTCTCTAGCTGCTCCGGTGTTTCACGTAAGCTCGCACGCCAAAATACCTGTTGGTCATCTTTACTTTCAATACATGGAGAAATCAGATCATATAACTCTTCATTCGCTGGGAGCGTTTGGTGCTTTTTCTGCCATGATTCTTCATAACGCTTAGCAAAAGCTTCTAACGCCTGTTGTACACTTTGATTCATATCGTCTCCACTTATCATCGTACTGAACACGGATTTCCGCTCACAAAAGATGACAGCTATTCCGGGATCTCGTAAAATTCGCATTATTCTAATCGAAATATCACACAATTATGAGCAAATATTCCAACGCTAAAGAGCTTTCTGGCCTCACTCTTGGCCAAAAAACCGATTATGCTAATCAATACGACCCGTCTTTATTGCAACCGGTGCCAAGAAGTCTCAATCGTGATGATCTTGAGCTGGGCAATGAATTGCCATTTAAAGGCTGTGATATTTGGACGCTTTACGAAATTTCATGGTTAAATAACAAAGGGTTACCACAAGTCGCCATTGGTGAGGCCTACATTCCTGCCACCAGTACTAACCTCATTGAGTCCAAGTCTTTTAAACTCTATCTCAATAGTTATAACCAAACTCGCTTTGCTAGCTGGGATGACGTTCAACGTTCAATTCAAAGCGATCTGTCGAACTGTGCAGGAGAAGAAGTCACCCTTAAACTGATTCCAGTGAAAGACTATGAGCAGTCGGTTATTGTCGGTATGGCTGGGGATTGCATTGATGAACAAGATATTGAAATTAATAGCTATGAGTTCGATGCTAACCTACTGCAACACGCAACAAGCGACGTGATAGTAGAAGAAGCGCTGCATAGCCATCTACTCAAGTCTAACTGCCTCATCACCAATCAACCAGATTGGGGCAGCGTAGAAATTCAATATCATGGTCCTAAAATTGATCGTGAAGCACTACTGCGCTATTTAGTCTCGTTTCGTGAACACAATGAATTCCACGAGCAATGCGTGGAACGCATCTATACCGATATTATGTCCTATTGCCGTCCGAGCACACTCACCGTTTACGCTCGCTACACACGACGTGGCGGATTAGACATCAACCCTTACCGCTCTAGCAGTCAATCATCACCTGAGCATAATGCTCGTATGGCTCGACAATAAATTATCATTAGGAATGGATGCACTCATGAATTCTAAATTCTGGCCTGTATTAGGATTATTCGCTTCGCTTTTTGCGGGGGTGTATTCCATGCCACTTCACGCTGTTAACTTTACTTCACCACTACTTGTTGAAGCAGATAAACTGGTCGAGATTGAACCACAAAAAGCCAGTGATATTGCCAGTGACTACCTTAACAGCCGAAAATTCATTGAACAGACGGATGATCGCCCGTCAAATTTATCTAGAGACGATACTGACCAACGTGTTCGTACCCCGCTGAGTTCGGTCAATGCCCTCACTATTTTAGCGCAAGCGCAATTCAATTTAGGTCATATTAAAAGTGCGCTAAAACGCTTAGATGAAGCAGAGGCGATGACGAAACAGTACCGTTTACTGTTTCTGGAGTTGGACATTCGGATTCTAAAAACCCGATTAACATGGCTAAAAGATGGCGAGGGAGCCAAGGCTCTAGACTCGTTGAAAAGCATAGAAAGTGAGCTTGAAGGCATCCGCAAGGGCCAAAGTATCGCCAACCGCACCAGTTACCGAATTAAAAAGCTGCAAGGTGAAATTGCCTCGGCAGAAAATGAATTTGAACTCGCCAATCACATGTATCAAAAAGCTGGCGTATATATTCCTAGTGATTCCGTGTCGAAGCTATCGATTGATTACCACACCGCTTATGGAACACACTTTTTACGCTATCGCCGTTACAATGAAGCGCTATCTGAACTATTGCTCGCATACTGGGCAGCAATAGAGTTAAATTCTGGGGATCAACTGGCGAACATTAACCAGTTGCTCGCGCAGCTATTTATGCAAAGACAAGTCCTCGACAAAGCGCTGGAACACCTATCTCAAGCCGCAGACTTTTATGACAGCTACCCCGACTCACCCGTTCTCGTCGATGTATTAAAGCTCATGGGCGACATCTACTTCTTGCAAGGAAAGTACAACCTTGCATTAGTGCACTACTTTAATGTTGTCGATCACCGAAGTTTTGACCGGAATATCGAGAAAGTCATCGATATTCGCATTAGCCTCGCATCAACCTATTTGCAGCTCTATAACTACCCATTGGCAGAACAGTATTTAACTCGAGCACAAAGCTTATTGTCCCTGTCAGACTACCCTGCGCTTAAAGCACGCGCCGCTCTGCTCTACGCCGGCCTAGCCTACCATCAAAAAGAAAGTGACAAAGTCTTAAAGCACGCTAATGAAGCGTTAATGCTGAGTCAAACACTGAAACAAACGTCTATTGAGCAACAGTCCTATCAACTACTTGCCCTTGGTCATGAACAAAAAGGCAATTATCAACTCGCGCTGGAAAACATTAAGCACGCCAATTCACTACGTATATATCAGCAAGACCAATTAAATCAAATTAGTGAAGATGCGTTTCGTCAACAAAAGCAGTTTGTAGAGCAAGGGCTTCACTACGAAACTCAAAAGCTTGAATTAAAAGACGCTCTGATTGCACAGCAGAAGTTTCAAAAAGTCGCGTTTGGACTTTTTTGTACTGTTGCTGTCATATTTCTCGTCGGTGTACGAATGTTTTTCGTTAATCGACGAATGAAAGTCGAATTATTAGAACTCAATGACACCCTATTTACCCATGCTCGCTCCGGACTGCCGAACCTACGTTTGCTTAATGCTAACTTACCAAGCTCATTGCAACGTACTCAGCGTAACTTTGAACAATGGCAAGTCGGTGAGCTGATTAATGAGCCACTAAGTGATCGCTTACGGTTTGTGATGATTGATATACCGTTCCTGCGCAACATGTACCTACAAAATGGTTATAAAGCGGGATTGGAGCTAGAGCGCGCTTTTGGCGAATTTGTTCGAAGTAAAATTGACCATCCTGCGCGTATCTATCACTTTTCAGATGCAAACTTGCTGTACATCGAACCCAGTATCAAACCGCGTACTGCCGAGAGCCTGTTCGATGAAATACAAAGTTGGGTTAGCGAGTTCGAACCCAACCGAAAAATCAATCGTATCGTCCGCGTTGGGATGGCGAACTACCCGTTCCTACCGCGAGCTTACACCGCTATCAATGACAAAGAACTGTTGGATATTTTGCTGGTTTCAACGCATATGGCCAGAGACATCAGCATGCAAGAAAGTAAGAGTCATTGGGTGTATCTCAAAGCTATTGATAACGCGCCAGCAGCTAGCCTTGCAACTGATGACATAAGGAAAGCGTGTAAGACTGCGATTAAGCAAGGGTTAATAAAAGTACATTCATCTTCCCAGAATGAGGACGGCTTCAAAAAAACGCTCACTGAAGGGTAAAAAAACAGCACTTGAACCGAAGACTAGGTGACGTTGTGATGTTTTTTGTTATTATCATTTGATGCATCAATAACAATACAACTGATTAGTTTTTATAGAATTTATGGGCCCATCTGAAAGTGATACTTTAGAGCAACTCCATCTGTTAAAAGTACAGTTGGAACAACTACGTCTTGCTCAAAGAGATGCATCGCTTAAAAGTCGACGAGAACAGACTGTACTTAAGCGCTTTATCTCAACACTCAGCCGTGCCCATATCGGCTCTCATCCTCGTATTGATGAAAAACTGATCGAACTTCGTCACGAACTCGAACATAATGCCGACATCAGTAGCCTGATCCCTCGTTTTGCGATTCTAGAACGCCTAATCGCGCAAAAGTCAGCAGCCGTCGATAAACAAGATACCTCGTTAGACGAACAGCTTCGTCGCAGTGGCGAAACGCTTCAACGCGTTTCTGGCTTACCTGCACAAATCAAACGTGATTTGCGTGCCGTACTCACCTACAGTGATAATCACAGCTTCAAAAAAACCGATAATGCTATCAAGCTCCTCAATATCTATGACAGAGCAATAAAAATTATCACCTCTAATAGCGCACTCACCCTTAAAGAGCCAGACGCAAAGCCAAACAACCATCATCTCCTTTTAGGCTTGAATGAAGAGCTACAAAACCTCATAACTGAACTCGATTTTGAAGGTGAATCAGGTGAACAGCTACTCGAAATCCGTGCCAAACTGTTAATGGAGATCTCTGGTGACGCACTTCTTGAGCTGACTTTAAACGTGCTACGTCTGGTTATTGACGCCACGAATTATGAAAGAAAAACCTCTGAGCAATTTTTAGAGCAAGTCAACGTATCCTTGTCTAACTCACTAAAAAATGGCACTCAAAACTTAGACCAAAACCAAGTTTACTTTGAACAAAGACAACAAATTCACCAAGAACTTGGCTCACTAGTCACGACTAGCCAATCGAACATTAGCCAAAGTCAGGATCTCGAAACAGTCAAACGCACAATGGAGCCAGTACTTGCTCAACTGGCTTCTCTCACTGAACGTCTGCAACATGCAGAGATGAGAGAACAAGCCCTACTTGACCGAATGCAGTACAACAATAATCAGCTAGAAAACCTATTTGACGTGACGCAAGATTATCGACGTCGACTAGAAGATCAATCGAAGCGATTGCTTACCGATCCGTTAACCAAAGTATACAACCGGACGGCGTTGTTAGATAAGCTCGAGTTAGAGTATCGACGATGGCTAAAAAACCAACACTCACTGCGATTGGTCATCCTTGATATTGATAAGTTCAAAAGTATTAACCATAACTTTGGTTACAGTGCTGGCGATAAAGCGCTAAAAATCATAGCCCGAACCATCGCGAATACGGTCGCCGATACCGATACGGTTGCTCGTTTTTCAGGAGAGGAGTTCATCCTCATTATGCCGGAACAAAACGATGCTCACTGCCAAAAAGTTGTACAAGAAATTCAATCCAAAATCAGCAACTTACCATTTAAATTCCGAGATCAACTCATCACCATCACCTTGTCGGCTGCCAGCACTGAATTCAATCAAAATGACACCCCTAACGAAGCGCTGGAGCGCTTAAACCAGATCTTGATACAAACCAAAAAACTGGGTCCAAACCAGTTTGCATGGAAAGCGTAATCCACTGTCATTAATAAATAGTGATAGAAAGTTACCTTATATTTGCTAGTCTAATAACTAACCTATGTCGTTAAGTATTAACGAGTTGTGGTTTATAACAATACTAATTATGGCTAATGCATTGCCCTCCCCTACGTTCAGTACCGCACATTTTCATGTACTGTCTCTTCGCCTCGGTTGGCAATCGCTTTTGGTTCTAGACAAAGGAAATGCCTATGATCACGCATATCAGTCCTGCTGGCAGCATGGACCTTCTTTCTCAACTTGAAGTTGAGCGCCTTAAAAAAACCGCCGCTAGTGACCTCTATCAGCTCTATCGAAATTGTACGCTTGCGGTGCTTAATTCTGGTAGCCACACTGACAACTCGAAAGAACTACTAGATAAACACCTCTCCTTTGATGTCAATGTCATGCGACGTGAGCGAGGCATCAAACTTGAACTGTCTAACCCTCCTGAGCACGCATTTGTTGATGGGCAGATAATTAAAGGGATTCAAGAACATCTATTTGCGGTGTTACGTGACATTGTCTACGTCAATATGCACCTTGCCGATAGCCAGCGCCTTAATCTCACCAACTCTGCACACATTACTAACTTGGTCTTTGGTATTTTACGCAACGCCCGAGCACTCACTCCGGGAATTGAACCCAACCTCATTGTTTGTTGGGGTGGTCACTCAATAAACCCAACCGAATATCAATACACCAGAGAAGTCGGCAATGAATTAGGTCTGCGAGAGCTTAATATTTGTACTGGATGTGGACCCGGTGCGATGGAAGGACCAATGAAAGGCGCAGCCATTGGCCATGCGAAACAACGCTATACCGAAAAGCGCTACCTAGGATTAACCGAACCTTCCATCATCGCCGCTGAGCCACCGAATCCTATCGTTAACGAACTGGTGATCATGCCAGATATAGAAAAGCGTTTAGAAGCCTTCGTGCGCATGGCACACGGCATCATCATTTTCCCAGGAGGCCCAGGAACAGCAGAAGAGCTGCTTTATATTCTGGGCATTATGATGCACCCAGATAATGCAGAGCAGCCTCTACCTATTGTGCTTACTGGACCAAAAGAAAGTGAAGCCTATTTCCGCTCTATTGATGAGTTTGTGCGAGACACGCTGGGTGAAGAAGCGCAAAAGCACTACCAGATTATTATTGACGATCCTGCTAAAGCGGCCAGAGTCATGAAAAATGCCATGCCTGATGTCCGTGAGCACCGGAAGAAAAATGGCGATGCGTACAGTTACAATTGGTCGTTACATATTGAGCCTGAATTCCAACTCCCGTTTGACCCAACACATGAGAATATGGCGGGATTAGACTTACACCTTAACCAACGACCAGAAAACCTCGCAGCGGCGCTTAGGCAGGCATTTTCTGGGATTGTTGCTGGTAATGTTAAGGCGGAAGGTATTCTAGAAATAGAAAAGCACGGTCCATTCTTGATTGATGGCGATAAAGCACTCATGACAAAAATGGACAAATTACTTGGCGATTTTGTTCAGCAGCAACGTATGAAACTACCCGGCTCAGAATATATCCCATGTTATAAGATAGCCAACCGCGAATAAAAGCCTGAAACTGCTCGTGAGATTCATTACAATAAGACCACGTTATTCTGTGGTCTTTTTTTATGTCTATTCATCTTGTTATTATTGATGCACTTAATCTTCTCCGACGAGTGCATGCCGTACAACCTGACCCAGAAGATATTGATCGTACCATTCTCACTACGACCCGCACTCTAAAGCGAATCATTAAAGAGTCTGAGCCTACTCATATTATTGCGGTTTTTGACCACCACGACCAAGATCGCGGTTGGCGAGCAGAGATCCTTCCTGAATATAAACAAAACCGCAAACCCATGCCTGAGCCGCTCTATTTAGGGCTAGAAAAGGTTCAAGACGCGTGGTGGCAGCTGGGGATTGATTCGCTACTCTCCGAAGGAGATGAGGCAGACGACTTGGTGGCAACACTAGCCGTTAAGGTTGCAAGTCACGGCGAAAAGGTAACGATAATTTCAACAGACAAAGGTTACTGTCAGCTGTTATCACCCACCCTACAGATCCGTGACTATTTCCAGCACCGTTGGCTTGATGCACCTTTTATCGAGGCTGAATTTGGCGTCAAACCAGCGCAGCTTGCCGACTATTGGGGATTAACAGGCGTGAGTTCTTCTCAAGTGTCCGGTATTCCTGGCGTGGGACCTAAAGCTGCCAAAGAGATCCTAACGCAATATGACAGCATTGAAGCCGCGTTTGCCGGTGAAGAGTTGCCAAAGAAATATCGTAAAAAACTGGATGAGCACATCGACATTGCACGTAAGTGCAAACAGATCTCGTCATTAAAAACGGATATAGAGCTTGGATTTAATTTGCAAGATATTCGCTTTGAAGAGGAAAAAGGCTAAAGAAAGAGAAAATGCTTGGCTCCTAAGAACCAATTGTCCAGGAACCAAGAATCTTAAAAGTATTAATGCGGTGAGATATTCGACAGCACTTGAATATGCACCGTAATTTCTTCGCGGTCATGGTACAAATGCTTCGCTTGAAGCGTAAATTTCACCTTGTTTTCTATTAGAAATATTTTCAGGTTCTCAATGTCCTGAAGCACTTCATCGTAGCGACCTTTCATTGGCAGCTTGAGGTTAAAGATGGTTTCTTTCGCCCAGCCTTTGATTAACCACTCCCCCATAAGTTGCGCAACACGTGAAGGCTTTTCAATCATATCGCACACCAACCACGTCACATTCTTACGAGGCGGCTCAAACTTAAAACCATCTGCTTGGTGGTGCTTCACTTGCCCTGTGTCCATTAGGCTATCCGCCATCATGCCATTATCAATCGCATGCACAAACATAGAACGACGCACTAACTGATAAGTCCAACCACCCGGGCACGCACCTAAATCTACGCCCCACATACCAGAAGCAAGGCGTGTATCCCACTCTTCTTTTGGGATAAACACATGGAAAGCTTCTTCCAACTTCAACGTTGAACGGCTTGGTGCATCAGCTGGGAACTTGAGTCTAGGGATCCCCATAAAGAACGCTGAGTTGTTCACTGGTAACGAGTAACCAATGTAACAGTGACCAGGTTCAGTAAAGCAAATATGCATCACGGGTTTCTTAGCGTTGTCTTTGTTGTATAACAACCCTTTACCGCGCATAGCTTGACGCACTGGAACCGTGAATTTACGGCAGAACTTGAGCAGCTCTTTGGCTTCATTCGTGTCTGGAGTTTCGATACGAAGATCGCCACACATCGGCAGGCCATCTACCTGACTTAACGACTCTAAGATTGGTGAGATACGGTCATCCGATGGTAGTGATTCTAATTCACTTGCAATGGCAAAAATCTGACGAGCAAAGATCAGCGATTTAAAGTCAAGGTCGCGGACTAGTTTTGCTGCATCACCTTCTTGGTAGCATTCAAATAACACATATCCTGAGTTATTTTTTACTCTTGGAAAACCAAAGACTTCAAGCTGTGTTGCTTTGTCTTGAATTTCACCAGCACACTCTTTTTCGAATCCAGAGCGGCAATATAGCATTAACTGTTTCACTGATTGACTCCATCTTTGGTCGTTTCGTCAGTCATCCGATATCCACCTAAGGCAAGAAAACCCCACCCCAACATGAACATCACACCACCTAAAGGAGTGATAGGCCCAAACCACTTCACTCCAGTCAGCGCTAGTGCGTAAAGACTACCACTGAAGAAAAGGATGCCGATGATAAAGCAAATCGCGGCACGATGAAACGCCTTTTGTGAATTAGCGTGTCGGGTATTTACCATAAGCAACGCACAAAACAGCAATGCCAGTGTATGGAGAAACTGATACGTCACACCCGTTTGAAAAACATCCAGTAAATAAGGTGGCAGTAAAGCCTTTAACCCATGCGCAGCAAAGGCGCCCAAAGCCACACTAATTAAGCCGAATAATGCTGCTGTCACAATAAATAACCGGCTAGATTGGCGGTAGTATGGTGTCATCGGGTTAGCAGACATCCGTAATACCTTTAACAAATAGTGCTAATCGATCAACGGCCATTTGGCGATTTTGAGTTTCGGTAAAACCAGAGGATTTTCTTGGTTTTAAGCTATGATCACCATCGGGAATAAAGGTTACTGAGACTTCGTTCGAGAACTCAAACGCGTCAAACTCTTCTCGTTTACCAAACGTATCACGCTCACCTTGCAAGATTAGACAAGGTTTAGCGATGCTCGCCAACTGCTCGCCTTTATATTTTTCCGGTTTGCCTGGCGGATGAAATGGGAATCCCAAACAAGCGACAGCTCTCACGTTATCATGTTCAGATAGCAGCGATGCCATTCGTCCGCCCATGGATTTACCACCAATCACAATCTGACTATCACCAGCGATATACTCTATCACTTCGGTCATCGCTGCTAATAACTTAGGCGCGCGATCCGGTGGTCGCTTCTTACCGTCTTCGGCTCGCTTAATCATGTACGGGAAGTTAAAGCGTACTACTCTGATCTCTTTGGCAGCCAGACGGCTAGCAACATCTTGCATGAACTCATGATCCATCCCCGCACCCGCGCCATGAGCAAACAAAAATATCGGCGCACCTTCTGGGCCATCAAAAATAAGATTATCCATCAAACAATACTTCCTGTTCTTTTTGCGCCTTAGCTAACATCCAATCTCTAAAAGTCGCGATACGCCCCATATCCGCTTGTTTTTCATGACAAACAACATAGAAGGCGTTTTTGCTAACAAGGACTTCATCAAACGGTGCAATTAAACGCCCGGCATCTAACTCTGGTTGTGCCAATACGTTATTACCTAACGCGATACCTTGCCCATGAGCCGCCGCTTGGAGCACCATTGTCGAATGGCTAAAAATTGGACCATGGTTCACATTGACACCATCTAATTCATTTTGCTTAGTAAATTGTTTCCAATCTTTACGCGATGTGTCATGCAACAAGGTATGTTTCGATAGATCAGCTAAGGTATCAAGTGGTTTTGTCCCCAACAGTAATGCAGGGGAGCACAGCGGAACTAAAAACTCTTGATATAATTTATCCGCACGTAGACCCGACCAATTACCTCTACCGTAGTAAATTGCCACATCCACATCATCGGTTAATGAGCCTTCATCCATATCAACCGCCTTAATGCGCACATCAATATCCGGCTCTTGCTCATTAAAATCAGCAAGGCGTGGCACCAGCCATTGAATAGCAAAACTAGGCGGTAGACTAATGGTCAGTGCGCCTTTTTCGCTGCGCTCAAGGACTTTGTCAGTCGCCTCTGACAACGCTGTGAAGATATCTTTAATATCGAGAAAATAACTTTGCCCTTCTTCCGTTAGCAGCAACGAACGGTTTCGGCGTCGGAATAACTTTAAACCTAGAAATTCCTCAAGCGCTTTTATTTGATGACTCACCGCAGCTTGAGTAACGAAAAGCTCTTCAGCAGCACGAGTAAAGCTTAAATGACGCGCAGCAGCTTCAAAAACTTTCAGTGAGTTTAGTGGGGGTAAACGTCTAGACATAGAGCACTCTCAAATGCATTAGTTTTTTTTATCTGAAACATTATAATTTGTCCATTGCCGAACAGCCAGAGAAATTCTATATTTCATCCCGCAAACGCGAGTCTGAACGGCTTGGTTCTCTCTAGAATCAATTGACTCGTGATTGCGATGTTGTGTTTGCAATCTCGATTTTCGAGTTCGGTAGATTCTACCACCATGCTTTGATTAGTTATCCCCTATTCGAAGTGTGTACTTCCTGTATTTTGACCTGTCTGTCAAATTTTCGTACACCGCCTTTATGGCGGTGTTTTTTTTTCCTAAAATTTAATGCCTCATAATGTGCATAAAAAAACGGTCACATTATGTGACCGTTTTTTGCAAATCTATAAATAGCTGAGCTAATCGTTAATTACAGTCCTGCGTTAGCGAAAACTTGGTTAACAATCTCTTGAGCTTCTGCTTCAATAAGCTTAAGGTGCGCTTCGCCCTTAAAGCTTTCACAGTAAATTTTGTAGATGTCTTCTGTTCCAGATGGACGAGCCGCAAACCAACCATTTTCGGTGGTTACTTTAAGGCCGCCAATTGCCGCACCATTACCCGGAGCGTGCGTTAGACGTGCAGTTATCGCATCACCCGCTAACGTCTCAGCCGAAACCATATCCGGAGACAGTTTCTTCAAGATATTTTTCTGCTCAGTATTAGCAACAGCTTGAATACGGTTATATTGTGACTCACCATGCTTAGCAGCAAGCGCTTCATAATACTCTTGTGGGTTTTTACCCGTCACGGCAGTAATCTCAGCCGCAAGCAGACACAAAATGATGCCGTCTTTATCCGTTGACCATGGCGTACCATCTTTGCGCAGGAATGAAGCGCCAGCGCTCTCTTCACCACCAAAGCCAAACTCACCGTTATACAGCCCATCAACGAACCATTTAAAGCCAACAGGCACTTCACACAGTGTGCGGCCCAGATCAGCAACAACGCGATCAATTAAGGCACTTGACACTAAGGTTTTGCCCACCGCGACATCCGCGCGCCATTGCGTACGGTGGCGATACAGGTAATCAATACAAACCGCAAGGTAATGGTTCGGGTTCATTAAACCTTTTGGTGTCACGATGCCATGGCGGTCGTAATCAGGGTCATTACCAAACGCAAGGTCGTAGTCATCTTTCAGTGCTAATAGACCCGCCATCGCGTACGGCGATGAGCAGTCCATACGAACGACACCATCTTTGTCGAGTGACATAAATTGGAAAGATGGATCAATAGCTTCACTCACCAAAGTAAGATCAAGGTTGAAGGTTTTAGCAATCTGGCGCCAATATTCGATACCAGAGCCACCTAATGGATCGACACCGATTTTAAGGTTCGCTTTTTGAATCGCTTCAATATCAATAACATTCACAAGATCATCAATATACGGTTGAACCAAATCACGCGACTCAACAAGTTCAGATTTCAATGCTACCGCAATAGGAAGACGTTTTACATCTTGTAGCTCTGCAGCAATGATCTCATTGGCGCGATCTTCAATCGCCTGAGTCAATTCAGCCTCAGCAGGACCACCATGGGTTGGGTTGTACTTAATGCCACCATCTTGCGGCGGGTTATGCGAAGGTGTGATAACAATGCCATCAGCCTTATCTTCATTGACAAGGTTATGAGTCAAAATGGCATGGGAAACGCCAGGAGTCGGTGTGTAGCCGCCTTCTTCTTGAATAACAACGTGCACACCATTAGCAACCAATACTTCAACCACATTAGCAAAAGCTGGCTCAGATAGCGCATGCGTGTCTTTACCAATAAATAACGGCCCCGTTGTTCCATGCTGTGCACGTACTTCGGCAACAGCTTGGGAGATCGCTAAAATATGATTTTCGTTAAATGTCGCTTTATCGGCACTACCACGGTGACCAGACGTACCAAACTGAACACGATGTGCTAAGTTCTGTGGTTCTGGTTGAATGAGGAAGTAGTTCGATACTAATGCGGGAATGTTGCACAAATCTTCTTGCTGAGCCTTCTGGCCCGCTCGAGGATGGATAGCCATAACAGACGTCCTTATAATATTAAGCCTTAAAAATAAAAAAAACCTCATAATGTCCGCCAGTTGCCGGTCGCTATGAGGTTTGAATCGAAACTCTAAATCGAAGTCGTCACTTTCTCGACGATATCTGCAGGTAATCCCATGACGGTCATCACCTGCTCGACCATTTGCCGCTTACGGCTAGTATTGGTATTGGTGATTACCCACAGCGGTGTATTAGGAATGGCTTTAGGTTTTGTTGTGGTGCCACTTTCTAATAACGTATTTTCATTATCCGCGAAATAGACGCGCTTACGACCTTTCACCTGCGTCGCTTCAGAAAAGCCCTCTGGGTTTAAGCGATGAAGGGTTGATAACACCAACATAAATCTATCGATCGCTTTCTTTAACCCTGCAAATTCGTCAGAGATAAGCAAAGTACGCATTTCTTTAACAAAATCAACCTGTTCTACTTTTGGCGCTTCTTTGCTGACAACGATAGTTTTAGCGGCGGCCGGTTTCTGTTCCGTTTTAGACGCATCAACATTGAGCAGTCGTCTCAAGATATCAGAAGCACTCTCTCCGATATGGTGGGTTTGACTGGCAATGTAACGGTATAGATCCTCATCAACCTCAATTGTTTTCATTCGCTTTTCACAATCTCTATGTTTAAACTCTGGGTGATTATAACGAGTTCCGCCGTGAACCTCTACGATAAACGCATCACGAATAACAGAAAAATGTCATCACTATTAAACTATAAAAGAGAAGGGAGTGGCCAGCCCGTCGTATTGATTCATGGCCTGTTTGGCGACCTCAACAACTTAGGGGTGCTTGCTCGCGACTTAAAACAAGACTTTGACGTCATCAGCATCGACCTAAGAAATCATGGTAAGTCCTTTCACAGCAGTGAACACAGCTACCCTGTGATGGCAAAAGATGTCAGCATCCTCCTTGATTCTCTCAACATTACATCCCCCATAATCATTGGTCACTCTATGGGCGGAAAAGTCGCCATGGCGCTTTGTGAGCATTATCCGCTAGCCAAGCTGATTGTGCTAGACATGTCACCAGTAAAATATCACACCCGACGCCATGATAATGTTTTAGCGGGACTTGATGCGGTGCTATCAACGAAACCGACGACTCGCAGCGAAGCGATGGAACAGCTAGCACAACATGTTGAAATAGAGGGCGTGCGGCAATTTTTAGGTAAATCACTCTACAAAGTTGATGATTATTTAACATGGCGTTTTAACGTTCAATCACTTAAAGCCAACTACTTAAACATCCTAGACTGGCAGGCTATCAGTAAAACTGACGTGCCTATTCTCTTTATTAAAGGCGGAGACTCCGACTATCTAACCGCGGAGCATCAACCTTTAATTCAACAGCAGTTTTCTCACCCAAAAGCGCATGTGATTGCAAAAACGGGGCACTGGTTACATGCCGAAAAGCCGACGGAAGTGCTTCGAGCAATACGCAAATTCATCTAATTTAGACATCAAACTAATGCTTGTTGACCAGCGTGGATTAACTTTAGCTTTTAACAGTGGTATAGTTTCGCGCAAGCATATTGGCATAAAGGAATAGCATGCTTTACGACTACATAGACAAGTTGGAATCTATCGGATTAGATCTATTGTTTGCGTCGATTTTCTTTCTAATCGGCATGGCAATAAAAGACGTTCTCAAGCAAGGCAACGTCCCAACGTTTGGTCGCCGTATTGTATGGCTGGTGCTCTTTCTAGGTTGTGCTGGATTCATTGCCAAAGGCATAATCCAGTTAAGCTGGGAAGGCTCAGGGATTAGTTAACTATCCCCACTTCTTTAGTCAAAAATAGACAATGAAAAGGTACTGAATCTATGGCAAGTGTAGGTCTATTCTTTGGTAGTGATACTGGTAATACAGAAGCTATTGCAAAGATGATCCAAAAACAATTGGGTAAACAGCTCGTTCACGTTCAAGATATCGCGAAGAGCAGCAAAGAAGATATCGATAACTTCGACTTACTTCTTCTTGGTATCCCGACTTGGTATTATGGCGAAGCTCAAGCAGATTGGGATGACTTCTTCCCAGAGCTTGAAGGCATTGATTTTTCAACGAAGCTTGTGGCAATTTTTGGCTGCGGCGACCAAGAAGATTACGCTGAATACTTCTGTGATGCTATGGGTACAGTACGCGACATCGTTGAAGCGAAAGGTGGCACTATTATCGGTCACACTTCAACTGATGGCTATGAGTTTGAAGCTTCAAAAGCCCTTGTTGAAGGCGACGACTCTCAGTTTGTTGGTCTTTGCATTGATGAAGATCGTCAACCAGAACTGACTGACGCACGCGTATCAACGTGGACAAAACAGCTCTATGAAGAGATGTGTCTTGCAGAGCTAGAAGATTAAGCTAAAAAGGCCTCCTAGTAAGGAGGCTTTTTTATTTACGTCGCGCTCATCTCTTCGTCAGCACTCGCCGATGACCGATATTTTGGTTTTTTTCGGATATATAGTTTTCTTTGAATCGTTGCCACCACATCACCACTATCATCTTTGATATGCGTAATAAACTCCGGGAAGCATTTTTCACCGCAAGCCGTCTTTTCAGCAATTTCGTCTAACATACCCTGCGTCACCACAAACTCCGCTTCCAAGCATGAAAAACCAGGTTTAACAAAGTTTATACTCGCTTCTTTGTCCCATACGTAATACTGCTCACGTAAAATCCCCATTAACATCAAAGAGTAAATCGGATCGGTCATTGAAAAAATGCTACCACCAAACTGAGAGCGGTTAGCATTTTTGTTCCACCATCGCAATTTTAGACGCACCTTGACCGTTCGAAAGTCCTCACTAATGTCTACAATTCGGATCCCTGCCCCCCAAAAAGGCGGCCATATATTCAAAGCAAACTTAACGTTGTTAGGTTTGTAGATCTTGGCCAATCGTTTATCCATACTCGGTAACCCATATCCATCTGCAATTTAGTTTCACATGTAAACAAATTGTAACTGGTCAGATGTGTATGTAAAGTGACAGAGTTCGAGTTCTATGTTAATAGTTAGTAACCCCTTGAACTTCGTGGTTTATTGTTAAGCCTTAGTACCCTATAATGAACAGATTATTGACATCTGTTTATTGCTGCAGATCATCACAGGAAAGTATATGTCAGACAATAACAAAGCACTTAAAGATGCCGGCCTTAAAGTCACACTGCCTAGACTAAAGATTCTAGAAGTATTACAAAAGCCTGAATATCAGCATATTAGTGCTGAGGATTTGTACAAAAAACTCATCGATTTGGGTGAAGAAATTGGACTGGCCACCGTTTATCGTGTCCTTAACCAATTCGACGATGCAGGCATCGTGACTCGTCACCACTTTGAGGGTGGTAAATCAGTTTTTGAATTATCAACTCAACATCATCATGACCACCTAGTTTGTCTAGATTGTGGCGAAGTTATTGAATTTTCTGATGAAATGATCGAAACTCGCCAAAAGGAAATTGCGGCAAGATACAATATTGAATTGACCAACCATAGCTTATATCTATACGGTAAATGTGTTGGTGGTGCTTGTAAAGAAGACCCTAAAGCTCACAAACCAAGCTAGCACTAATTCAACAAATCGCTTTAAAACAAAAAACCAGCTCATGAGCTGGTTTTTTTATGCCTAGAGAACCTAACACTAGGTTCTCTAGGATTCGTTTGAACAGCGGTGTTAGTTTGTTTCGATTTTAGCCCAAGTATCACGCAGCCCAACTGTGCGGTTAAACACGAGAGCGTCTGGCTGTGAGTCCTTGCTATCGATACAGAAATATCCTGTACGCTCAAACTGGTAACCTTGCTCAGCAGTCGCAGCTGCTAAACTCGGCTCAACAAAGCCGTTTAGCACAACCAATGATTCTGGGTTAATTGTCGCCGCAAAGTTATCTTCCGCAGCTGGATTTGCAACGGTGAATAAACGATCGTAAAGACGAATCTGAGCAGGTAAGCCTTTATCAGCTGATACCCAATGAATAACGCCTTTAACCTTGCGACCATCCGCTGGATTTTTACCTAATGTCTCATCATCATAGCTACAGAAAATAGTCGTAATGTTACCTTCGGCATCCTTCTCAATGCGTTCGGCCTTAATTACATAAGCGCCACGCAAACGAACTTCTTTTCCAAGCACTAAACGCTTGTACTTCTTGTTTGCTTCTTCACGGAAGTCATCACGCTCAATCCATAACTCGCGAGTAAATGGAACTTCACGGCTACCCATTTCTGGCTTATTAGGATGATTCGCAATATTCAGTGTTTCTGCCGCGCCAGCCGCAAAGTTCTCAATAACCACTTTTACTGGCTCTAACACAGACATGGCACGAGGTGCGTTTTCATTCAAGTCATCACGAATACAAGATTCCAATGAACCAAACTCAATCATGTTCTCTTGCTTAGTGACACCAATGCGCTTACAAAACTCACGGATAGACGCAGGAGTAAAGCCACGACGACGAAGACCAGAAATCGTCGGCATACGTGGGTCATCCCAACCATTCACTAAGTTTTCAGACACGAGCTGACTAAGTTTTCGCTTAGACATCACCGTATACTCAAGATTCAGGCGGCTAAACTCATACTGATGAGGCTGGCAGTCAATCGTGATGTTCTCTAGAACCCAGTCATACAAACGACGGTTGTCTTGGAATTCCAGTGTACACAATGAGTGAGTGATACCCTCAAGCGCATCTGAGATACAGTGTGTAAAGTCATACATCGGATAGATGCACCACTTGTTACCCGTTTGGTGATGCTCGGCAAAACGTACACGGTATAAAACCGGATCACGCATCACCATAAATGATGAAGCCATGTCAATTTTGGCACGCAAACACGCTTTACCTTCAGCAAAGTCACCCGCGCGCATCTTTTCAAATAGCGCAAGGTTATCTTCAGCGCTGCGATCGCGATATGGGCTTGCTTTACCTGGCGCCGTTAATGAACCACGGTATTCACGGATTTGCTCTGGACTTAACTCATCAACATAAGCTAAGCCTTTGTTAATTAGTTCAACGGCATAGTCATACAACTTATCGAAGTAGTTCGATGAATAGCAAATTTCACCAGACCAATCAAAGCCCAACCAGCTCACATCATTTTTGATCGATTCAACGTATTCAACGTCTTCTTTTTCAGGGTTCGTATCATCAAAACGTAAGTTACATTGGCCTTGATAGTCCTGAGCAATACCGAAGTTCAAACAAATAGATTTCGCGTGACCGATGTGCAGGTAACCATTCGGTTCCGGCGGAAAACGAGTATGCACGCTAGTATGTTTGCCATCGGCTAAATCTTTATCAATGATTTGGCGGATAAAGTTCGATGGACGAGCCTCAGCTTCACTCATCTATAACACCTCTATGGTTTAGTATTGTCAGATTGTATAGGCTCCAATGATCCACAATTCTTCGGAAAACCACAACAATAACTCGCACTTTATAAGGATTATTTTCACTTATCCCTTTGCTCAATACTAATCTAACGACACCAAACAAAAAAAACCTCTCCGAAGAGAGGTTTTTTAACTTATGTTTTTAAGACCGATGTTCTTAAGACTTAAGCTTTTTAAGACCTAAACAACTTAGTTAGGTTCTAGCCTAAGGAAGTTTAACATCAGATAGGTCTTCACCAGCACCGATTGCTTTCATTTCACCAGCAACGATTTCCGCTAGAGGGCCAAGGATAACTTGTAGGTTATTTTCACCTAGTTTAACAACACCTTTCGCGCCAAGCTTCTTAAGTACAACTTCGTCAGCTACTGAGCGGTCTTTTAGAGTAAGACGTAGACGAGTGATACATGCATCGATAGACGTTAGGTTATCGTGACCACCAAGAGCTTTTAGGTATTGACGAGCTAGGTCGCCTTTAGGTGCATCACCAGCTGCTGCAGGTGTTGCTTCATCGTCATCTTCACGACCTGGCGACTTCAAGTTGAATGCGCGGATTGCAAAGCTGAAAGTGAAGAAGTATAGAGCACCAAAACCTAGACCGATTAGTAGTAGTACGAATGGTTTAGTCGCTAGACCCCAGTTCAATACGAAGTCAATAAGACCTGCAGAGAAACCAAAGCCGTGTAGTGTACCGAACATGTTAGCAACTACTAGAGACAGACCTGTGAACACTGCGTGCATTGCGTATAGAGCAGGAGCAAGGAACACGAACATGAACTCTAGAGGCTCTGTGATACCAGTTAGGAATGAACAGAATGCTACTGAGAATAGTGCGCCACCAACTTGGCTGCGTTTTTCAGCAGGTGCCGCTAGGTACATTGCAAGTGCAGCACCAGGCAGACCAAACATCATTACAGGGAAGAAGCCGTTCATGAATACGCCAGCGCCTTTATCGCCGCCGAAGAAACGGTGAAGGTCACCAGATTTAACTGTTTCAGTCACTTCTTTCACAGTTGCTGTGATTTCAGGTGTTACTGAGTTAGCAAATTCAAATGTGTGAGTTTGACCAGCAACTAGAGTCTTAGCAAGAGCAGGGTCAACACAAAGTTGTTGGATAGCAGGAAGTGCTTGACCAGCAGCTTGTGCGCCAGCAACTAGAACTTCTTGACATGTACCCATACCGAACCAGAAGTACGAGTTAAGAACATGGTGAAGACCAACAGGGATAAGTGCACGGTTAAGTGTACCGTAAACGAATTGGCCAACAGCGCCAGACGTTGATACAGCGTGTGCTAGTGCATCTAGACCAGATTGGATACCAGGCCAAATAACACCAGAAAGCGCACCAGCAACTAGAGCGAAAAGACCCGCCATAATTGGTACAAGACGCTTACCAGAGAAGAATGCTAACCATTCAGGCAAACGCGTCGTGCTAAATGCGTTGTAAGAGTGACCTGCGATGATACCTGCAAAGATACCGCCAAAGAAAGACATGTTAACGTCTGCGTTAATTGTCGTTGCTGTCGCTGTCAAAACAAAGTAAGCCACTGCACCCGCAAGACCTGCTGCGCCGTTGCCATCTTTAGAAAGACCGATCGCGATACCTAGACCGAATAGTAAAGGTAGCTCACCAAAAATTGCGCCACCCGCCTGTGCCATAAACGGAATGTCTAAAAGGTCTGGCTGACCCAAACGAAGTAGAAGTGCTGCGATTGGAAGCGTCGCAATCGGAAGCATTAACGCCTTCCCGAGCTTCTGTGCATATCCTAGTATATTCACCGTGTGTTCCCCCTATAGGAATTTAGAATTTTGGACGACTTATTTTAGCCGTTCAATTTAGTCCTATTCAGTTTATGAAATTAATTTTGCTCCGCAAATTAAAACGTCCCCATTTGTGATCATAATCACCAGTTTTTACCAAAATGGAGGCTTTTTGCTAGCGAGATCATAAAACTTATTTTATCATACGAAAAAATGACGAGATCTCGTTAGGATTTCGCTGAAGAGAGTTGTCTCATACCCGGTAAATTTGCGACGAACATCAAAATCGCCAGGTAGATTCGCACAATAAAATAACAATAACTCTCATGTAATCATTTAGTTAAAATTAGTTATTTATTAATTTACAGCTTGCTAAGTATTAAATATGACTCTTTGCTAAGTGACACAAACTAAGTGACTCAAACCGCAAGGTGGGGGCTTTGTTTGGCACAAGCAAAGAGGTAAACCGAATTAAAAACACAAGGATTCGCTAACGATGTATGCATTAACCAATTGTAAGGTCTTCACAGGTAGTGATGTTCTCAATAATCATGCTGTTGTTATCAACGGTGAACAGATTGAAGCAGTCTTACCCATCTCAGAACTGTCTGCGTCTATGGAGCGTATCGACCTTAACGGCGCAAATATCAGCCCAGGTTTTATCGACTTACAACTGAACGGTTGTGGCGGTGTTATGCTCAATGATGAAATTACCGCTGAAACAATCCATACGATGCATCGTGCTAACCTTAAATCCGGCTGTACCAGTTTCTTACCAACGCTTATTACTTCTTCTGATGAAGATATGCGTCAAGCATTAGAAGCGGCTCGCACTTACCAAGAGCAGTACCAAAACCATTCCCTAGGACTTCATTTAGAAGGTCCATACCTAAACGTTGAGAAAAAAGGCATTCACAGCGTTGACTTTATTCGTCAATCCGATGACTCAATGATCGACTTAATTTGCGAAAATAGCGACCTCGTCGCAAAAGTCACGCTTGCTCCGGAACAAAACGCGCCAGAACATATCGAAAAACTACGTGACGCTGGCATTGTGGTTTCCATCGGCCACACAAATGCCACTTATGCTGAAGCGCGTAAAGGGTTTGAGTCGGGCATTACCTTTGCGACTCATTTATTCAACGCTATGACGCCGATGACCGGTCGTGAGCCTGGCGTTGTAGGTGCTATCTACGACACACCGGACGTTTATGCAGGAATCATTGCGGATGGCTTCCACGTGGACTACGCAAATATTCGAATTGCACATAAAGTGAAGGGTGAAAAGCTCGTATTAGTGACCGATGCCACAGCTCCAGCTGGTGCTGAGATGGATTACTTTATTTTTGTCGGTAAGAAAGTATATTACAAGGATGGAAAGTGCGTAGATGAGAATGGCACGTTAGGTGGCAGCGCATTAACCATGATTGAAGCGGTTCAAAACACAGTTGAACACGCTGGTATTGCTTTGGATGAGACGCTACGAATGGCAACGCTCTACCCTGCTAAAGCGATGGGACTAGACAACAAACTTGGTCGCATCAAAAAAGGCATGGTTGCAAACTTAGCCATCTTCGATAGAGATTTCAATGTCCAAGGCACAGTTGTTAACGGACAATACGAGCACAATTAAGCATGAATGGCGGACAAATAGGTAACGTAGATTTAGTAAAACAACTTAATAGCGCAGCGGTTTACCGCTTAATAGACCGACAAGGGCCTATCTCGCGCATCCAAGTTGCCGATGTGAGCCAACTGGCTCCCGCCAGCGTTACCAAAATCACCCGCCAGCTTTTAGAGCGCGGCCTCATTAAGGAGGTCGCCCAGCAAGCTTCAACCGGTGGACGGCGAGCAATTTCACTCACTACCGAAGTTGCCCCCTTCCACTCTATCGCCGTTCGTCTTGGCCGTGATTACGTCCAACTTTCCCTGTATAACCTCGGTGGTAATGAACTTGCTTTTGTCCAAAAAGAGTTACACTACGCCGATCAAACTGAACTGGCTAACGGCTTATTAACGAACTTGCACGCCTTTCTCAGTGACCATGAACATCGCATCGACCAATTAATAGCAATTGGTATTACTCTGCCGGGGCTTGTTAACCCAACTACTGGCGTTGTTGAATACATGCCCAACACCGACATCGATAAACTCGAACTGGCTGATCTCATTCGTTCACAGTTTAATGTCGAATGCTTCGTCGGTAATGATGTGAGAGGCATGGCGTTAGCCGAGCATTATTTTGGCTCTAGCCGAGACTGTCAGGACTCGATTCTGGTCAGCGTACACAGAGGAACGGGTGCGGGTATCATCGTCAATGGACAAGTATTCCTAGGGTTCAATCGAAACGTGGGCGAGATTGGCCATATCCAAATTGATCCACTTGGCGAACAGTGTCAATGTGGCAACTTTGGTTGCTTAGAAACCGTGGCTGCTAACCCTGCAATCGTTCAACGTGTCAAAAAACTCATCGACCAAGGGTATGAATCAACGTTGGCGCAAAAAGAAGACATCACTATAGAAGATGTGTGTACGCATGCGCTTAATGGTGACGAACTATCCAAGCAAAGCTTAGTGCGCGTGGGCAACCAATTAGGTAAAGCCATCGCCATGACTGTGAATTTGTTCAATCCACAGAAAATCATTATTGCTGGCGATATTACCATGGCGAAAGATATTGTCTTCCCTGCAATCCAGCGTAATGTCGAGAATCAATCTCTCACCACTTTCCACACAGGCCTACCTATTGTCGCGTCGGAAATAGACAAACAGCCAACCATGGGCGCATTTGCCATGATCAAACGCGCTATGCTCAATGGGGTTCTGTTACAAAAATTGTTAGAAGATTGAGACCTTGTATCGAACCTATCAAATAATAGTTTGATATACTTTGATAAAATGGATGACCACACTTCGGTGTGGTCTTTTTTATAGGCAGAAATTCGTCGTACTTATGGAACTAATACTCGTTACCGTCGCCTTCTTAGCAGGCTTTCTTGCATTAAAGTGTCAACTGCCTCCTATGGTAGGCTTTTTGCTCGCTGGATTTGCACTCCATAGCTTTGGCTTTCAGACTTCAGATACCATCATCACGTTGGCCGATCTTGGCGTCACGCTATTGCTCTTTACCATCGGTTTAAAGCTCGATGTAAAGACCCTACTCTCTAAAGAAATATGGGCAGGAGCAACCATACATAACCTACTTTCGACCTTCTTATTTGCATTATTGCTGGTCGGATTAAAAGTGCTCGGCGTATCTAGCCTTGCGACGCTTGAAATCGAACAACTGATACTGCTTGGTTTTGCACTCTCTTTCTCCAGCACCGTTTTTGCGGTCAAAACCTTACAAGAAAAAGGTGAACTAAACGCCACCTATGGTACGCTCGCGATCGGTATTCTGGTCATGCAAGACGTGTTTGCCGTTATATTCTTAACTGCATCGACCGGAAAAATACCAGAATGGTACGCCATCGCTCTGTTCGCCCTACCATTGGCAAGGCCTATCATGTTCAAACTACTCAATAAAGCGGGCCATGGCGAAATGCTAGTATTGAGTGGTATCTTTTTTGCCTTAGTGATGGGAGCAGGACTGTTCGAAATTGTTGGTATGAAACCGGATCTAGGCGCGCTGATTTTGGGTATGCTACTCGCGGCACACCCTAAAGCGTCCGAGCTTTCAAAATCATTATTTAACCTTAAAGAACTGTTCCTAGTCTGTTTCTTCCTCAATATTGGCCTCTCCGATCAACCCACCATTGAAGGCTTTATACTCGGCGTACTGCTCTTATTTTTACTGCCACTCAAAGGCGTACTGTATTTTGTTGTCATCAACGCATTCAAATTCCGCGTCCGTACCAGCTTATTAACCACACTCACACTCTTTAACTTTAGTGAATTCGGTCTTATTGTTGGAGGACTTGCCTTTAAACTAGGCTGGATCTCTGGTGATATACTGGTCGCATTGGCCATTGCGGTATCTTTGTCCTTCGTGATTTCAGCGCCACTCAATCGAATGGGGCACCTACTCTATTTGCGTTCAGCTAAATGGTTGAAAGAACAGGCCGCTGAAAAAATAAATCTACGAGACCAATTTATTAACCCGGGAGAAGCACAAGTATTGATCCTTGGGATGGGAAGAATTGGTACCGGAGCTTATGACGAACTGTATGATCGCTACGGCAAAGTCAGTTTAGGCGTTGAAGTCCGTGAAGACGCTGCACTACAACACCAAAAACAGGGACGTAATGTCATTGCTGGTGATGCTACCGACCCGGACTTTTGGGAGCGCATTCTCGATACCGCGCACGTTAAGCTGGTTTTATTGGCCATGCCTCACCATTTAGGTAACCAAACCGCGCTATCTCTTTTGCAACAAACGAACTTTAATGGTCAGGTTGCTGCGATCGCCGCCTATCCTGATCAACTAGAAGAATTAAAAGCGAAGGGAGTTAACGCTGCGTTTAACATTTACAGCGAAGCGGGCAGCGGTTTTGCTCGTCACGTCTGTGAACAACTCAACCCTTCATTGAAATAACCAATAGCATTCTCTTAAACAGACCTTTCTGTTTAAGATAATGCCCAAAAAACGGTCACACCTCACACGCCACATAGATAATATTCACTTAATTACAATAATCATTAAATTTCATTCAACAATGGGTGCTGTTTATTATCTTTTTCGTTCGCTGCGGTTGCTTTTTTTTGAGCAGATGGCAAATTGGATTCAAGAGATTTAGATTTAATTAAAAAGGAATAGCTATGTGTTCAATATTTGGCATTTTAGACATCAAGAGTGATGCAGCCGCCCTACGCCCAGTTGCGTTAGAAATGTCTAAAAAGCTTCGCCACCGAGGCCCGGATTGGTCCGGCATTTATTCATCAGATAAAGCCATCCTTGCCCATGAGCGTCTAGCTATTGTTGGTCTAAATAGTGGCGCTCAACCACTCTACAGCCAAGATAAAAAACACATCCTTGCCGTTAACGGTGAAATCTATAACCACAAAGAAATTCGTGCACGTTATGAAGACAAGTACGATTTTCAAACTGATTCTGATTGCGAAGTTATTCTAGCCCTTTATCAAGAATTCGGCGCCGATCTACTTGAAGAACTTAACGGTATTTTCGCATTTGTTCTTTATGATGAAGAAAAAGACCAGTACCTTGTGGGACGTGACCACATTGGTATTATCCCTCTGTATCAAGGGTATGACGAACATGGTAACTACTATGTGGCATCGGAAATGAAAGCCCTGGTTCCAGTTTGTAAAACCATCAGTGAGTTCCCTCCTGGTAGCTTTTACCGTTCACAGGACGCTGAGCCTCAACGTTATTACTTGCGAGACTGGAATGAGTACGCTGCCGTACAAGGCAACTCCACCAGCAAAGCAGACCTAACCGAAGCATTAGAAGCGGCGGTTAAACGCCAACTTATGACTGACGTACCTTACGGTGTACTACTCTCTGGTGGTCTTGATTCATCGATCACGTCAGCGGTTGCTAAACGTTTTGCTGCGATGCGAATTGAAGATGATGGTCAATCAGAAGCATGGTGGCCACAATTACACTCGTTTGCTGTTGGCTTAGAAGGTGCTCCAGATCTTATCGCGGCTCGTGAAGTGGCAGACCAAATTGGTACCGTTCACCACGAGATGACGTATACCATCCAAGAAGGTTTAGACGCCATTCGTGACGTGATTTATCACATTGAAACCTATGACGTAACGACAATTCGCGCATCAACGCCAATGTACCTACTTGCTCGTAAGATCAAAGCAATGGGCATCAAAATGGTACTTTCTGGTGAAGGGGCTGACGAAATTTTCGGAGGTTACCTGTACTTCCACAAAGCACCTAACGCCAAAGAATTCCATGAAGAAACCGTACGCAAGTTACTAGCACTCAATATGTTTGACTGTGCTCGTGCAAATAAATCACTTGCAGCATGGGGCGTGGAAGGTCGTGTACCATTCTTAGACAAAGAGTTTATTGACGTAGCAATGCGCTTAAACCCAGAAGATAAGATGTGTGGCAACGGTAAAATGGAGAAACACATTTTACGTGAATGTTTCGAGCATTATCTGCCAGAATCCATCGCATGGCGTCAAAAAGAACAATTCTCTGACGGCGTAGGTTACGACTGGATTGATACTCTAAAAGCAGTAGCAGAAGAAAAAGTCACCGACACACAAATGGAAACGGCAGCCTTTAGATTCCCATATAACACGCCAACGACAAAAGAAGGTTACGCATACCGTGAAATCTTTGAAGAGCTATTCCCTCTAGAATCAGCGGCGCAATGTGTCCCTGGTGGTCCATCAGTCGCGTGTTCTTCAGCAAAAGCGATTGAATGGGATGAGTCATTCCAAAACTGTGTCGACCCATCAGGCCGTGCGGTCCAAGCTGTTCACAATGATGCTTACTAAGCATTAGACGACCAAACATAACTCACCTAATAAAAAACCAGCCTCTGGCTGGTTTTTTTGTGGCGAATCACATTACCCAGGGTGACCATCTACACGTGGCGTGACCAGCATTTTCCCAAAATGATACACATACATTGAGAATGCATAGGCCCATAGACCGGCACTAATATCAATCATCGTGAACATATGCTGTGGCCAGATAGCAACGCCAACACTGCGTAACACTGCGGCAATCACAACCGCCAAAAAAGGCAGCGTCATATTGGGACCTTGATAGATAGCACGTCCTGTATGCCCCATTGTCACCCGACTTATCATTGCCAAAATCAAACCGCCTAACGCCCCAACTGCGAATAAATGCAACATCGCATGCGCAGCAAACGCATCCGTCAAAAGGCCTCGATAGAGCAAACTCAAAGGGATACAAAGATAGGCTAGCATTAACGACCACACTAAAGGCTCAGATAACGTTAGCCAAGGTTTCCAACGTAACCACTTCACCAACTGAAAAACACCAGCAACCAGCATTAACGGCTGACTAAGGGTTGCAAAAGATAATGGGAAGAAGCTCAAAATAAACAAACCAATTAATGGCAGTGTCGCCCCCCACTCAATCCAGACTTTGGGCTGCGGTTTATCATATTGAAAACGCTTCGCCGCAAAAAAAGGAATCACGCGTCCGCCCATTATTGATAACAAAATCGTAAACCACCAAAGCATAGCCTGCCATACTGCACTACTACTAAAAGGAGGCATCCCTTTAATCGTGGCGAAACTGGCAAAGTTAGCAACAATAGCAAGAAGAAATAACGGAACAAAAAATAGGTTCTTCCAACCTTTTGCAGCATACACTCGTATACCAATCTCATACGCCGCTAACAATATAAACAACGACTCAATAATAGATATCAACCAAAGTGGTGTCGGCGTCCAAAACAAAACCCTGGGTGCCAGCCATAGTGCGACCAAAACAAGTAAGCGATAGTGTTTGGTACCATTCACACCCGTCCAAGTTTGCACTGCAGTCAAAACAAAGCCCACGACAATCGCCATAGCAAAGCCAAAAATCATTTCATGTGCATGCCACCATAATGCCGGGACATGCAGTACATCGGGCTGGCCTTTTTGGAACATGATGACCCAAGCCACGACAGCAAAGATGGCATACACACTTCCCATTAAAAAGAACGGACGAAAACCAAGACGCAACCATGCAGGGATCTTCTCTTCCACTTTTTTGTCTGTAATATTTATCATCGTACTTCACTTAATAATCAATCTAATTACCATAATGCACATTTCATTCCAACATTATTACTTCTTATATAACAGTAAATTAAAAAACATCAGCCACAAAAGATGTCATTTAGACACTACAATAAAGGAGTCAAATAAACCCATTCGAATCCATTAGACACAAAACAATGGATAATAAGAAGTATCCGACATTTGTAAAACGTTTACACCTCTGCCTAATTCCCGTTGCTGTTAGTGTTGTGCATCACAAACCCTTTATTTTTGTGAAACATTGTTTGCGATATTTACACAACAAGCGTCTAATTAGTTTATAGATTATAAGAGGTTTCAGATGGCAACGATAAAAGATGTCGCAAAAGAAGCAGGTGTCTCCGTAGCAACCGTTTCTCGCGTGATCAACAAATCACCCAAAGCAAGCGCCGCTTCCATCGCATCTGTGACAACAGCGATGAAAAAACTCGGCTATCGGCCGAATGCCAATGCACGAGCATTAGTCAGTCAAAGCACGAATACTGTCGGTGTCCTCGTGAGTGACGTATCCGATCCTTTTTTCGGTACCTTAGTGAAAGCTGTCGATAAAGTCGCGCATCAACACGGTAAGCATATTCTGGTTGGCAATGGCTATCACGATGCAGAAGAAGAGCGAAAAGCCATTGAGCTATTAATTAACAGCCGTTGCGATGCGCTTGTCATTCACTCTAAATCCCTCTCTGATGAAGAATTAATCCAATACGCTGAAGAAGTCAAAGGGCTCGTTTACATCAATCGCGATATCCCGCAACTACCGGGACGCTGTATCTCTTTAGATAACTATAAAGGCGCTTACATCGCCACTGAGCACCTGATTCGTAATGGACACACCAATATCGCCTGTGTCGCGTCGTCACATAAGATTGAAGATGTCGACCAACGCCTTGAAGGCTACCGTGACGCACTCAAAGCTAATAACATTACCTTGTCGGCAAGCTATATCGAATATGGTTCGCCAGATAGCGATGGCGGCGAGAAAGCCATGACCAACTTGCTGACCAAATCCTTACCGATCACGGCTGTCGTTGCCTACAATGATAATATGGCTGCTGGCGCTCTTTCTGTACTTGAAGAAAACCAATACGCATTGCCAAATCAAATGTCTATCATCGGTTTTGATGATGGACTCATTGCTAAGTACCTACATCCAAAGCTGACCACAATTCGTTACCCAATACAAATGATGGCAGAAAAAGCAGCGCAAATTGCGTTGGCACTGTCAAAGAGTGAACAAGTAGAAACGGAACCTATGGTCTATTCACCGACACTAGTACAGCGAGCCTCTGTGAGTCGCAATAACTAATACACACCAATTATGGTACACACCGATTATGGAATAAAAAACACGGTAGATTCCGCGTTTTTTATTCTTGTCATCCTATTAGTTCGTCGCTTGTGGTGTTTTGACGGATTCTACATTCACCCCTTCAGCAAACTCGCCACGCTGTAATTTTTCACGAAGAATAGCATGCTGATCTTCCGTGAACGTGTACTTCGACATAATAAAGATTCGAATCAGCGCACCCAGCGCAGGTAATAACGCAATACAGAAGAACATACCATCAAGTGCTGTCTCAGTTTGCTCTGCGTTAGGTACATACCCTATCGAGGCTAAGATAAGACCGGTTAATCCGCCAGCAACCGCTACAGATAATTTACCAGTAAACGTTTGCCCAGAGAAAGTAATCGCCGCCGTACGCTTACCACTGTGATAGTACGAATATTCTACTGTGTCAGCGATCATTGCTGAAATCAAAGGGTTCGTCATCATGAAGATAGCTGTGACTACAGCTAACCATGACATTACAACCGTCGGGTTATCGTATCCGGTCATATAGAAGCCAACACGAGCAATAATTTCCAAAACACATAGAGTGATAAAAATGTCGCGTTTCTTAAAGCGCTTGGTCAATACTGGCGTCGCCAAACAGGCTATCGCACTAACTAAAGTAATCGTACCGATTAACGAGACCAGCCCTGCATCACCCATGTTGTAAGTGAAGAAGAAAATATACAGGCCATTAACTAAGTTAAAGAACACATTCATAAAGAATGCAGCAAGAATAAAGAATAAAGGCTTATTCTTACGCACCGCTTGGAAAGTCTGTTTAAGTGTTACCTTTTCACTCGCCGTCGAAATGCGTTCCTTGGTGTTATAAAAACCATTCCACATGAACAGCAAACCCGCCACCATCAGGACAATAACCGCAGGTAAGTAACCTTGGTCTGCGCGGCCATCAGCAAAATAAGCGCTTAATTTAGGAAATAGCACCAGTGTTGCACCAATACCTGCATTAACACCTAGCATGGCACATGTCGCAGCTTTAGCACGCTCTTGTGGCTCATCGGTCATCACTGACGACATAGACCAAAAAGGCACATCTGAGATGGTGTATAGCGTCCCCCAAAGAATATAAGTGATACCTGCGTACATAACTTTGGTCGAAGTATCGGCATCAATGCTATAGAAAGACGCAATAGTCACTAGCACAATAAGCACTGGGGTAAACAACATGTATGGTCGGAATTTACCAAAGCGAGACTCTAAGGTATCCATATAGCCCGCTATGATGGGGTCATTAACCGCATCCCAGACACGCGCAATCAGAAATATGCTACTGGCAGCGATGGGAGAGATACCCAATATATCAGTGTAAAAATAGAGGATAAAGGAACCAACGAGACCAAAGCTAAAGCATTGGCCCACGCCATATCCAAAATAGGACATCAATTCCTTATTCGAGAGTTTATTTTGTAGGGTAGTCATAAGGTATTCTCATTCAGTATTATTATAGTAAAGCCAGTCGCTTCTTTTTGCCACTGGCCGAACGCTCGCTCAGTCCAGTGCAGCGAGCGATTGAATTAGTTGTACTTCCTCTGTGTCGTAAGGTGTACCGTCATCGTTTAGCAAGTCATGGAACCAGCGCTTAGCGTAGTTTTCGTCACTACGTTTGATTTCCGGCCATGGTAAATGTGTTTGCGTTTTACCTTTCACCAAGCCCCATTGATAGCAGCCGATTTGTTCTGCTTGGAATACGGGTAACTGCTCTAGTAAATGCGATTCAGCATGGCGAGCTAACCATTCGGTACACATCATTGGTCGGTTATGTTGTTTGACGATATCGACAGCTTTTTTGAAGTGCTCAAGAGGTAAGTAGGCGTGGAAAGTGATGATGTCAGACAGCTCCATCGCTTTGCGGTCTGTTGGGTGCTCATAAAGAGGTAAAGACAAGTCCAGAATACTAGGAGCGTGCCAAGCGCCAACCGTCAATGGTTGAACGGGCTGTTCTTCACGTGCCCATTGAAACGCTTTTTCCATTAACTCATGGCTATAACGTTCCATTTCTTCATCAAAGGCAAGCTCGCCCGTGGTGGTAAAAATCATTCGGTTGGTCGGTTCGTTATACAGATCCCAAATAACGATACGTTCATCAGTGTTGTAAGTTGAAATAATATCGCGAATATACGCTTCAACCTCACCCCACTGCGATTTATCCATAACGACATTGCGACCAGGGCTTGCTGCGGCTTGGCTATTGTGAAGCTCCGGCACTGGGGATTTTTGTTCGCCAAGATAAGGATGATCACCTGAGAAACCACAGTCATCCATCGGCGTCATCATGACTTTGATTTTGTTTCGTTCACAAATATCAAGGAAGCGTTCAATTCTCTGGTGCAAACCTTCACGGTCTACTTGCCATACAATAAACGGCAAGTTGGTTCGTAGCGTGTTATAGCCCACACTTGCCGCCCACTCAAGCTCCTGCTCCATCACCTCAGGCGCAAACGTCTCCGCTTGCCACATTTCTGTCCAATTGACAGCCGTGCGCGGTAAATAGTTAAAGCCACGTAGCCAACCATGTGTTTGTTGCCATTGCCACGCCTTTTCTTCAGACCATCTTTGCATCTTACTCACCTTGAATTAATAGGATTAATCAATTTACTAATAATATTAGCTAATATATTTATTAATAGTTTTAATAAAAGAGAGGTGAGATAAATACGTGTAGTCCGTCACATCTCATAAAGGATCGTTAAGGCATTCTGTGATCGTGATCTATCAAAGGTGCATTTGGATGGGCAATTCGCTAATATATAGCTAATAAAATTTTTGGCAGAGATAGAATGACTAAAAGTAAGAAAATCACCATGAGTGACATCGCCGCGGCAGCAGGCGTGTCACAACCTACGGTGTCATTAGTTCTCAATGGCTCTCAAACCGTAAAGATTTCCGAAGCCACCCAACGTAAGGTTCTTGATACTGCGAAAGCTTTAGGCTATCAAAGCAAAAAAGTGGCTCATGCGTTAGGAAGATCGAGAAAAATCGCCATGGTCGTCAATGGACTCTCCAGTTACGATCCTTTCATCGACGCCGTTAATACCGCGCGAGAAGAAGCATGGAACAACGACTACTTGCTGATTACCTTCAGCTACAATCACGATGAGATACTTGCCAACAAAATTGAAACCGAGATCAATAATGGCGATTATGCTGGTCTCATTTATGCTTCAAGTATGACTCGTGAACTCTCCGCCCAACGTGTTCAAACACAGCTGCCGACGGTTTTGCTCAACTGCACAATGAGTGAACAACAAGCCACGCCATCTATCTTGCCCGCGGATATGATCGGGGCCTATAAAGCCATCAAGCATTTAACTGATCAAGGCTATCGACGAATTGCAATGTTAACCGGAGAGAATTGGATGTACGCCTCTACACAGCGTATTGATGGCTATCGACAGGCTCTAATTGATGCGGATATTATTCCAAACGACGATTACGTATTAGAGGCAAACTGGTCTCTCAAAGAAGCGTATGAGCAAACCATTCATTTGCTTGATATGGCAACGCCACCCGAAGCAATATTTTGCAGCAGTGATTATATGGCGATGGGGTGTTACCAAGCGATTGCTGAACGTCAATTGAAGATCCCATCAGATATCGCTGTGATTGGTTATGATAACCAACAAATCGCTTCTGAAAGCTTTCCAGCACTTTCTTCCATTGAACTGCCCTATGCCGATATGGGTAAGTTAGCGATAGATAACGTGCTTGCTCAAATCCAAGAACAACCTTTGCTGTCGCAGATACGAAAAGTTGAAGGTGAGCTAATTGTTCGAGCATCCTCCCTCAAAGCATAAAAAAGTGAGCATATGCTCACTTTTTTATTGCCTAGCCACAGCGACTAAAATTTGAAGCGGTAGGTTGTGTGATGATGGTAACTATCCCCTGCCTCAAGCAAGCCTGCGCCATTCCCCCATTCTGGGTGATTTGGGCCGTCAGGGTAGAATTGTGTTTCCAATGCTAGCCCATCAAGCTTTTCGTAAGTGCGCGTTGAACCAGGAGTACTATCAAGGAAGTTCCCCGAGTAAAACTGTACTGCAGGTTTGGTGGTTAGTACTTCCATCACTACATCCTGCTCTGGAGACTCCAACGTCGCGACCACGGCGCAGCCATCAGTGAGTTTTGTATCAAACACAAATGCATGATCATAACCCCCTGCTATTTTTTGATCTTGTTCAGACAAAAAATCACGGCCTATTCTTTTCAGGTTCATAAAATCAAAGCTCGTTCCCTCAACCTGCTTTAGCTCACCAAGAGGAATAAGATCTTCTCTTGTAGGTAAATAGGCTTCAGCAAACATTTGTAGCTTATGATCCGTGCTCTTCGCCGTGCTTGATTCACCCGCTAGGTTAAAATAGGCATGGTTAGTCAAGTTCATCGGCGTTGTCTTGTCACAAGACGCCTGATAAATCATCTTCAGCGCATTGTCGTCAGTAAGCTGATATTCAACTTGAACCTTTGCCGTCCCAGGGAAGCCTTGATCACCATCTTCCGACTGTAACGACATAGTAAGAGTTGATTCAGTGTGCGAGTCGATACCCCAACGGCGTTTATCAAAACCCTCTACACCCCCATGCAAAGCGTTTTCGCCATTATTACAAGTGACTTGATACGACGTGCCACCTATCTCGAATTGCCCTTTATCAATTCGATTGGCGTATCTCCCCACCACTGAACCAAAATAAGCCCCTTGCTTCATATGTTCCACCATATTTGGCGAACGTAACAACACTTCTCGTTGTCCTGTCGGCAAAGGGAGAGAGCAACTTAGCCATGTTGCTCCGATATCCATAAAAGATGCCGTCATACCCGATGCATTTTTAAGGTGCAGCACCTTTGCAGGTAATCCATCAAACGACGCCGATTGGGTCATAGCGTCTTCAATCGTACTAAAATACTCGCTTGTGGTGATCATTGTGAGACAACTCCTGCTCCATCTTTTGCTTGGCAAACATAAATCGACTCTTTCAAACCTGTTGCTGCTTCATACTGCTCTGCTATCGCTGTCGTTACCGCATCAACGAGTGTTGGCGGGATTAACGAAACAATACAGCCGCCAAAGCCACCGCCAGTCATTCGCACACCACCTTGGTCACCAATCACGCCTTTCACAATATCAACAATGATGTCGATTTCTTTCACGGTGATTTCAAAATCATCACGCATCGAAATGTGTGATTCTGCCATTAGCTCACCCATACGCTTCATATCACCCGCACTCAGCGCTTTTGCTGCTTCAACAGTACGATCATTTTCAGTGATGACGTGACGCGCACGTTTAGCGACCATTTCATCCAACTCAGCAGCACGCTCATTAAACTGTTCAATGGTGACATCACGCAACGCTTTCACACCAAAAATGCGTGCCGCTTCTTCACATTGCTCGCGACGAGTGTTGTACTCACTGTCTACTAAGCCACGCTTTTTGTTAGAGTTAATAATCACAACCGCCATATCTTCTGGCATTGAGACTGCTTGAGTCTCTAAACTACGACAGTCAATCAACAGAGCGTGATTCTCTTTGCCTTCAGCAGAAATGAGCTGATCCATAATGCCGCAATTACAACCCACAAAGTCGTTCTCCGCTTGCTGGCCATTAAGCGCGACTTCAGCTTGCGTGATTTCTAGGTTATAAAGCGTTTTAAATGTCTGACCGATCACCACTTCTAGTGCAGCAGAAGAGCTCAGTCCCGCACCTTGCGGTACATTGCCAGACACCGATATATCCGCGCCACCAAGTTGATAGCCACGAGCCATCAAGCACTTCACCACACCGCGAATGTAGTTCGCCCACATTTTATCTTGTTGAAAAGTGATCTCTTGGGTGATATCAAACTCATCGGTCGCGTCTTGGTAATCAACAGAGACAACGCGAATGAGATTATCGTCACGCTTTGCCGCAGCAACCACGGTTTGATAGTTAATGGCACACGGTAAGACAAAACCATCGTTGTAGTCAGTATGCTCACCAATTAGATTTACACGTCCAGGGGCTTGAATGAAGTGAGTAGGCTTGTAGCCCAGTATATTCTCAAAAGAGTTTGCTACGCTTTGAATTAGATCTTTCATTTTAGATTCTCTCAATACCTGATGCCTCAGTGCTGGCGGCGTTTTGCCCACTTCATAACATCAAACTTTTAAATTATTGTTGTTTGTAATGAACATCACTCAATGCTCTTAGACGTTCTGCTGCTTGCTCGGCGGTTAAATCACGTTGTGATTCGGCCAACATTTCATAACCCACCATAAACTTGCGGATCGTCGCTGAGCGCAATAAGGGGGGGTAGAAAAGCGCATGCAACTGCCAATGTTCGGTGCTTTCACCTTCATTAAAAAATGGGGCGTAGTGCCACCCCATTGAATAGGGGAAAGAGCACTCAAATAAGTTGTCGTAGCGTGACGTCAGCATTTTAATGGCAACCGCTAAATCGTCTTTTTGCGCTTCACTGAGTTCGCTCATGCGGCGAATATGCGTCTTAGGAAGCAGCATGGTTTCGAATGGCCACGCCGCCCAGTAAGGGACAATCGCGAGCCAATGTTCCGTTTCTACAACCGTGCGCGCGCCATCTTTCATTTCTGCGGTGACATAGTCCACCAGCAAGTTTGAACCTTGCTGTTGATAATATTCACGCATTAAGCGATCTTTTCGCTCGATTTCATTAGGCAAAAAACTGTTTGCCCAAATTTGGCCATGAGGGTGCGGCTGTGAGCAGCCCATTGCTTCACCTTTGTTTTCAAAAGCTTGAACCCAAAGATACTCTTTACCCAATTCTTCAATTTGCCCATTCCATGTATCAACAACGCAGCGCAGTTCTTGGGGGGTGAGCTCCGGCAATGTCTTACTGTGGTCTGGCGAGAAGCAGATGACGCGGCTAAGGCCACGTACACCTTGAGTTTTAAACAATGGATTCTCTGATTCAGGAGCATCAGGGGAATCTGGCATCAAAGCCGCGAAGTCGTTACCAAATACATAAGTACCTTGGTAGTCTGGGTTCACATCTCCAGAGATGCGATCATTGGTCGGACACAGAAAACACTTCTCGTCGTAAGTTGGCAGTTGTACATGAGAGACCTCCTCACTTTGGCCGCTCCAAGGACGCTTTGCGCGATGTGGTGACACAAGGATCCACTGTCCTGTTAACGGGTTATAACGGCGATGAGGATGATCGACTGGATTAAATTCAATACTCGACATATTACTTACTCAATGGTTAAATTCTAAAAGTCTCTTGAGATAACGAGGCAGCCTTATTCGCTGTCGTAACCGTTGGGGTTACTGGACTGCCAATGCCACGAGTCCGTGGTCATATCTTGTAATGTACGCGTCGCTTTCCAGTTTAAATCCGCCTCTGCTTTAGCAGTGCTTGCCCAGCACTCTGCAATATCACCTGGACGACGAGGGTGCAGATCGTAAGGAATTGGCTTACCGCTAGCGGTTGCAAATGCATCCACCATTTCTAGAACACTGCTGCCTTTACCGGTACCTAAATTGTAAATATGTAAGCCAGCCTTCAGGCCAACCGCTTTAAGCGCTGCAATATGGCCATCTGCCAAGTCCATCACATGAATATAATCGCGAACGCCTGTGCCATCTGGTGTTGGGTAGTCATTACCAAAAACGGACAGTTTCTCACGACGCCCAACTGCAACTTGAGCAATAAAAGGCATTAGATTATTAGGGATACCCTTTGGGTCTTCACCCATCGTGCCCGACGGATGCGCACCAACAGGATTGAAATAACGTAGTAAGGTGATGCTCCATTCGTCGTCAGAGGTGAACACATCACTCAGGCAGCGCTCCACCATAAACTTACTGGTACCGTATGGGTTGGTCGTATTTCCAACAGGAGAAGTTTCAGTGATGGGCACCACGTCAGGGTCACCATACACCGTGGCAGAAGAACTGAAGATAATGCTCTTAACGCCTGCTTTTCTCATTGCACGAGCAAGAACCAATGTGCCGTTCACATTGTTATCGTAGTACTCAATAGGTTTAGCAACAGATTCACCTACCGCTTTTAACCCAGCAAAGTGAATCACCGACTGAATCTCATGTGCTTCAAAAATGCGATCGAGCAACGCTTCATCGCGAATATCACCTTGATAAAACGTTGGTGCTTGACCAGTAAGCGCTTCAATACGTGCTAACACGGCTTGATTGGCATTGCACAAGTTATCGATGATGATAGGTTCAATACCACTTTCCAACATCTGAACGCAGGTATGGCTGCCGATGTAGCCCATTCCACCCGTCACTAGTACTTTCACATTACACTCCTACGTTTCACTCTAATTGCGAGCGAATTATTCCGCGAATACGCGCTCATTCTTCAAACTAAGGAAATTGTAGCAACAGTCAGCAAGATCATACTGTGATCGAACGCAAAAAGTGTAAACGTTTACACGGATAACAATAAAAAAGTCCGAAAAGATCATTCAATCGTAAATAAAGTGATTTAAAAACAGCATTATAAGAATTACACATAATGTTAAACGATTACATAATCCTGTATCCTTCATCATGATAATAATGAAGGGGGCATAAAAAAGGGCACTCAATGGAGTGCCCTTGCGACTATTTTTTATTGGCGTATTTCATTGAATCGAGCGCGACAGCAAAGATAATGATCGACCCCTTGATAATGTACTGCCAGTACGGGCTGACGCCGATGTAGGTCATACCATAGTTGATCACAGTAAAGATCAATACGCCGGTAACCACACCCGCAATACTACCGACACCACCAGCAAATGACACACCACCTACCACACAAGCAGCAATGGCATCGAGTTCATATAGGAAACCTAGGTTGTTGGTCGCACTACCAATTCGTCCAGCCTCAAGCATACCGGCAAAGCCATAAAACACCCCTGATAATGCATAGACTTTCAACAAGGTTACGGGAACATTTACACCAGAAACTTTTGCCGCTTCTGGGTTACCACCAACCGCGAAGATATTTTTGCCAAACACCGTTTTATTCCAAAGTACCCACATGAATACAATAGCTATAATGGCATAGAAGGTAATATAGGAGAGCCTAAAGTCTCCCATGCGAATAAACCCTTGCGTAAACTCAGAAAAGCGCTCATCAAAACCCGCGATTGGCGAAGCCCCAACGGAGTCATAGTACAAAGAGTTCACACCATATACGATGATCATCGTGCCTAATGTGGCGATAAATGGCGTCACTTTTAAGTAAGCGACAATAATACCGTTCACAAGACCAATGATGGCACCAAGCGCACAAACGACGATAATAACGGCGAAAATCGGTATATCACCTAAATCCGGGAATACTTTATTCACATTGTCTACCGACTGTAGCAATGTTGCAGAAACAACCGCAGCCAAACCAACCTGACGACCTGCAGACAAGTCGGTACCTTGGGTAACAATTAAACCAGCCACACCCAAAGCAATAATGACACGTACAGAAGATTGAGTCAGGATGTTACTAAAGTTTCTTAAGCTTAAAAAAGACGGTTCTTGAATAACAATAATTGCCAATAATATAAAGAGAACCGCATAGATAGCACCTTCTTTTAAGTGCTTCATTGCAAATGATTTAACAGCGTCCATAATAATTTCCCTAGAGGTAACGAGAGGCCAGCTCTAATATTTCACTTTGTGTGGTTTCCTTGGTATCAACGACACCAGCCGCTCGACCATTACTCATGACAAGAATGCGGTCAGTAATACCTAACAACTCTGGCATTTCCGAAGAAATGATAATAATGCCTTTGTTTTTCTTAGCGAGTTCAAGTATCAATTGATAGATTTCAAACTTCGCACCAACATCAATACCTCGTGTTGGCTCATCTAGCATTAATATTTCTGGTTGAGTTAACAGCCAACGTCCAATGATCACTTTCTGTTGATTACCGCCAGACAAAGAACCAATCGAGGTTTCATGAGACGGTGTTTTCACACTCATCGAGTCAATTACCCACTGAGTATCACTTTTCATTTTCTTGTTACTTAACAAGCCCGACTTGGTTTTATAACTGTCGACATTGGCAACCAATGAGTTGAACGTGATATCCAAATTGCCATATATCCCGGTAGAACGACGCTCTTCCGTGACTAATGCAAAACCATTACTGATGGCTTCGTGTGCATCACGGTTCGTCATCTCTTTGCCATGAAGCAAGATCTGCCCTTCGCTTCGCTCGCGAACGCCAAATATGGTTTCAACTATATCGGTTCGACGTGACCCTACTAGACCTGCAACACCGAGGATCTCACCAGCTTTTAAATCAAATGAAATATCTTGAATCGAAGGTTGATTAAGTGCTGTCAGCCCCTTCACTTCTAAAACCGTTTCTTTGGGGACATTACTTTTTTCTGGGAAACGCTGCGTCAATTCTCGCCCTACCATCATTGCGATGATAGCGTCCATATCCAACCCCTCCAGTGGTCGAGTGGTTACCCACTGACCGTCGCGAAGAATGGTTATTTCATCACAAATCGCAAAAATTTCTTCCATTTTATGCGAGATATACACCACACCACAGCCCTTGGCTTTGAGCTTTTTGATAATGGTAAATAGATGATTGACTTCTTTTTCTGTCAGTGACGACGTCGGCTCATCCATGATGACGATTTTTGCATCATAGGAAAATGCCTTAGCTATTTCTAGCATTTGCATTTGAGAAACTGAGAGTGTTTTCACTTTGACTTTAGGATCAATATTAATATCGAGTTCTTCAAAAATTTCTTTGGTATCTCGATACATTTTATCGTGGTCAACAAATAACCCTTTTTTAGGGTATCTCCCTAACCATATATTATCCATTACGGTACATTGAAGTACCTGATTCAGCTCTTGGTGAACCATTGAAACACCGGATTCCAATGCTTCTTTAGAGGATTGAAAGTTAATATTATTCCCAAGAAAGACTATATTACCTTCATTTTTTTCATAAATTCCGAATAGGCATTTTAATAATGTCGACTTACCCGCTCCATTCTCTCCCATGAGTGCATGAATGGAATTTGGTCGCACTTTTAAATTAACTTTATCTAATGCCTTAACCCCTGGAAACTCTTTACTAATTCCTGTCATTTCTAACAAAAATTCATGTTCTTGATTAACCATGGCATCACTTTCTTATTATTACAATTAACCACAAGGCGTAACGTACCCTGAACGAGTAATATATACTCGTTCATACTACCTAATATATTCAATATTAATAATTAGGGAGAACACCGTTCTCCCTAATTTGGTCATTACTACTCTAACGTTGACTTATCAACACCAACGTAAGGAACGCGTACTACTTTGTTCGTCATTTCCCACTGAGTACCTTCTGTCGCTGCTTTTCCGTTTGCAAGATTACGAGCAAGTTCAAACGTCGCCTTTGCTTGCGAGTCAGCATCGTTAAGTACTGTTCCTGCCATTGCTCCTGATTTTACTAGTGCAAGTGCTTCACTCAAGGCATCAACACCGAAGACAGGAACCGCAACACCAGCACCTTTCAGAGCTTCAACTGCGCCCATTGCCATGCCGTCATTGTTAGCAATGACCACTTCGATTTTGCTGCCATTAGGACCAGATAACCATGCATCCATCTTATCTTTTGCCATCGCGGTATCCCACATGCCAGTATCCATGTGCAGTTCATCGGTTTTGATGCCGTTATCGTTGATGGTTTTCACTGAGTAAGACGTACGAGCTTCTGCATCTGGGTGACCAGGTTCACCTTTTAGCATCACGTATTGGATGACACCGTCGCCATTCTTATCCCAAGCAGAGTTTGCTTTCCATTGCTGAGCAATCAAGTCGCCTTGGATAATACCAGACTCTTTAGAGTCTGTGCCTACGTAATACGCTTTGTCATAGCTATCAAGTGCTTTACGGCTTGGTTCTTTGTTATAGAAAACAATTGGCACATCATCCATTTTTGCTTTCTTAATAATGCTTGGTGCAGCGGCAGGGTCCACAAGGTTAATTGCTAACGCTTTTACACCACGAGCAAGCATGACATCTACTTGGTCATTCTGCATTGATTGACTGTTTTGAGAGTCATTCATCAATACGCGAGTATCGCTGTCTTTGTCTGCTTCTTTTACGATCGCTTGACGAACAACCGACATAAAGTTGTCGTCATATTTATAGATCGTAAAACCAACCGTGGTGCTTGCAACCGCTTGAGTTCCAAAGCCCATACCAGCACAAAGTGCAGCCAAGAGTGTTAACTTTCTCATTGAACAAGTCCTATTTGTAAATATTATAATTGAGTTTTGTAGGGGGTAAAACGTTCGGGTTCAGCTTACAACCTGCTCAACATGAAAACGTTTAACCTGAAGTATAGTGACAAAATGAACAATTAATGTGAGGAAGTTAAAAAAAATCACAACCGTAACAAAAGTTGTCAAAACCAAGCCAAATTGTTTGAATTAGTTAACAAACAAAGGAAAAACAACGTCTCTCAATGTTTCACAGTGTAACATCGAGACAAAGATCTCCTTTTTTGGCGATTTTATATGATTTTATTTACCTCGTTTTTAGGCCTCAAAGTGGTAACGATTACATTTTAGCGCATTCAATTACGATCATTCGTCGGTAAAGTATTGCGTTTGGTTAATTAGCGAGTACACTTGCGTCCCCCCACTCTGGGTCACTCTGATTAGGCCTTAATCTCATGCCAAAAAACGCTTCAACGCTCAGCAAAAGAATGAATATTGTTGCCCTCACTTGGCCTATTTTCATAGAGGTTCTTTTACGCACCGCGCTCAATACCACCGACGTATTCATGCTCAGTGGTTACTCAGACGCAGCGGTATCCGCTGTCGGGGTTATCACACAAATCACCTTTTTCCTGATTGTTATTTCTATGATGGTGAGCAGCGGCACTGGCATACTCATCGCACAATACAATGGTGCTTCACGATTTTCAGATTCCGCGCAAGTGGCAGTAGCAAGCATTATTCTTGCCTGTGGTGTGGGTACTTTTTTAAGTCTTGCGTTGTTTTTCGGGGCAGAGCAGTTCATCACATTATTTGGCTTAGCCGATGATGTGGCGGCTTTTGGCTATGACTACCTTATTATTAGTGGCTCCATGACGTTTAACGTCACTATTGGTATTGTGCTCACCACCATACTTCGTAGTCACGGCTATTCTCGCTCACCGATGGTGATCAATCTCATTGCTGGTGTTATCAATATCGCCGGTAACTATTTGGCGCTATACCAACCCTTTGGGCTCCCCGTCTACGGTGTCAGTGGTGTTGCAACCGCGACGGTTGTCAGTCAAGTGATTGGTACGCTGTTGATGTGCCAAGTCGTACGTTCAAAAAATATCGACCTCCCTTTTACCCAATGGCGCACAATCCCTAGCGCCTTATTCAAAAAAATCATCAAAATCGGTGCCATGAATGCTGGTGAGATTTTATCCTACAACCTCGCCCAAATGACGATTGTCTATTTTGTTGTGCAAATGGGGACGTCTTCATTGGCGGCTTACACGTATGCTCAAAACATCACACGGGTCTCGTTTGCGTTTGCGCTAGCTTTGGGTCAAGCTGGACAGATACAAACCAGTTACTTTATTGGCAAGGGATGGGCCGATGATATTCTCACGCGAATCCAAAAATACTATCTCGTTGGACTGGCGGTTTCGACCAGTATCATTTTGGTGTTGTTTGTATTCCGCTACCCGTTGATTGATCTCTTTACCCAAGAAAGCGAGATCGTCGCCCTCGTCGCACTATTAATTGCCGGCTCAATTTTTGTCGAATCTGGTCGTGTCTCTAACCTCATTTTTATAGCTGCGTTAAAAGGTTCTGGCGACATTAAATTCCCCGTTCAAATGGGCATTTTAAGCATGTGGGGCGTTGCTGTGGTTTTTAGTTACCTGTTGGGCATCCACTGGGGATATGGCGTGATCGGTGCGTGGATCGCAATGGGGATGGATGAATGGGTAAGAGGCATTGTCATGATTCGTCGCTGGCGTTCCAAAGTCTGGGTTCGTTTTCAACTGTCCTAGTTACCTTTTCTTCTAGTTACCAAGTTAACCGTTACGTGCCTCCGCTTATTGTGGGGGCACGTAAACCAGCACGCTGACTTCTTCAGAGCGTTCTAAACCTATCTTATTTGAATTAACCTTGCATACTCAGCCGCAACTGATATTGATACTGACGTTGCAATAGCTTAAATTCCTCATGGACACTTGGTGTCCATGAATCATCACCGCCCACTCCCATATGAAAGCCATCCAAACGGACAAAAACAACGCCACTGTCACGCAGCTCGTGGGTGTGTTTGGCAGCGCTTAACGCAGAGGTACTGTATCGGCTTACCGACAAGTGATGCTCACCCGTAATCTGGAGTGCACCTATCTGACTATGTTTAACATCTGTTCTTAGCCCGCAATCCGTAGGAAATATATAAGGAGTATGCATGTCGTCAATGGAAGCGTGGTATCGGCCCATGTGCGCCGCGAGCTTCCTGTCTGGATAGTTTTCAAAAGGCCCCCGTCCATACCAAGACACGCTCTCAAAAGATGGATGTAACGCCAACTCCATACCCACCCTAGGTAACGATGGAAGCCCCGGTGCGGCTTCAACCTGAACATCAATATGAACCTCACCATTTTGATAGATTTTGTAGCACCAAAGCGTCTCAAAAACACAATGGCGGTTATAACGATAGACTCGGCGAGACTCTACTTGGTAATGGTGCTGACGAGCAAAATGCTCAAAGCCAATACATTCGACCTCCAACGAAGGCAGACCAACTGCATCCCAACGAGCAACCCATGAGTTAGGATCAACCCGATTGGCTTCGCTAGTACCAATATCATTGTCCAACGGCGCCCGATAGAAATTATCTGTTAATGGCTGAGCCAACTGTTCCACATCATCTACGCTCCAGGAGACTAATTCTCCGGATGCAGAATCAAACCCGATGACTTGTTCATTAGCGTGTAGCGCCACCCTATTGCCACTCACTGTTGCCATAGGGACGCCTGATCCATTCACACCTCTCAGCTTCAAACCAAGCGCACTCGGCAATTCAATTTGCTGTGACGATAGAAGGTGATTCGCTTCCGACCATGGGGTCGAACACGTTTTAACGATATCGATATTCAAGTGATAATCTCGCCCAATTTGCGCTGCAGGTAATGCGTCCATCAACGACAATAGCGCCTCACCTTGTGGCGACACGTGTAATACTTGCGAACCTTGAGCGATCACATGACCATCTTCGGTAATATTCCAATGCAGCGCTTCATCTTCCGTGGCTGTAAATAAGTACTCACTTTTTACTTTAACGCTAACAGGGTGTGTTGAAATTAACGTTATACAATGAAATTGTTGCGCTTTTTTTGCTTCATAAAGCGCTGGATGCGCGCTCCTATCTGGGAACACTAAGCCATTAATGCAGAACTGACGATCATTAACCTGATCGCCAAAATCGCCACCATAAGCCCAATAAAGCGCCCCGTTTTCATCCACTTTGCTCAGCCCTTGATCCACCCAATCCCAAATAAAGCCACCTTGCAATCTTGGGTATTCTCGAAACGCATCCCAATACTTATCAAAACTGCCTAGGCTATTTCCCATCGCATGTGCATACTCACATAGTATCAATGGGCGATCTTCACCTGGCATCGCTAGCCACTTTTTAATGCCAATTTTAGGCGTGACATTAGGATCGGCCGCAAGGCGTTGGTCATGGTCAACTCGTGCATACATCGGCGCAATGATATCCGTTGCCGCCGTATCCGATCCCCCGCCTTCATACTGCACTGGACGAGAAGGATCACGCTGCTTAGTCCATTGATACATCGCGTGATGGTTATTGCCAATACCCGATTCATTTCCTAACGACCAGATGATGACAGAGGGGTGGTTCTTATCACGCTCAACAAGGCGAGTCATACGACGCAGGTAGGCATTCATCCAAGTCACATCGTCTGACAAACGGCACATGGGGAATTGACCGTGGGTTTCGATATTCGCTTCGTCCACTAAATACAGGCCAAATTCATCGCAGAGCTCATACCAAAGAGGATCATTTGGGTAGTGAGCAGTACGCACCGCGTTAAAATTATTCTGTTTGAGCAATTTAATATCTTCAATCATCGCATCTCGAGTCATGGTATGACCTAATTCTGGATGATGCTCATGGCGGTTCACTCCGCGTATGAGTAGCGCTTGACCATTCACTTTAAGCAGACCTGAAGAGATCTCCGCACAACGAAAACCCACATTGTAAGCTTCGCAGTCGACAAACTTCCCTTCTTCGTCTTTTAGAACCACGACTAAACGATACAAATTCGGCGCTTCAGCACTCCACTTTAGAGGACTGTCAATGTTGATACTATGCTCTGCTAACTCTTGCCACGCCCCTTTTTCGTCGATAAGGCGTTGTGCAAATTTAGACACCTTTTTGCCAAAAACACTCACACCCTGCCTATCGAATAACTCAGCCTCTACTGAATAAGAGCTGCACATTGTTCGCTCTTCTGGCGTGACACTGATGTGAGTTGACACCGTTAACAACGCGTCTCGATAGCATGCGTCCAACTCGGTATTAATCGCCACATCTGCAATAGCGATACGTGGCTTAGTCCGTAATGTCACATTCCGAAAGATACCACTCAACCACCACATATCTTGATCTTCGAGATAAGACCCATCAGACCAGCGCAACACCATCACAACAAGCTGGTTATCACCCGCCACTAACGCATCAGTAATATCAAATTCAGCGGCGAGACGGCTGTCTTGTGAATACCCAATCCAACGACCATTAAGCCATAAGTGAAACGCCGAATTGACGCCATCAAATGTGAGTGTATGTCGCTGTTTGGGATCCAAGTTCGCCATATCAAATACCAGGCGATACACCCCTGTTGGGTTATCGCTTGGCACCTTCGGAGGCGTATCTGCAAACGGGTATTTCACATTGGTGTAAATGGGCTTATCGAAGCCTTGAAGTTGCCAGTTACTCGGAACAGGAATACTCGCCCAACTGGCATCGTCAAACGCAGTACTAATCACCTCTTCCTCTACTAACTCTGGCTTCGCGAAGCACTTAAATTGCCATTCACCATTTAGGCTTCTTTCATTGGTGGATGAATGGCTTTGCAACGCGGCGTGCTCACTATGAAAAGCATGCAAAGGCGCGTGAGCGTTAAGTACATTGTGGTGGGTAACGTGCTGGTTTTCCCACTCACGAGCTAACAAAATTTCAGAAAAAGATCTCATAGTACATTCTCGCCATACGGTAGTTGGTAACGTTTACACTTGGACGTTACCACCGTTTTCTGACAAAAAAAGCACTAGAGGTTGGATTTAAGACAAAGCTGGCAACAAATTCATAACCTTGTGGAAGTGATCACTTTATCGCTTTACCTCGTGAGGACAACGAGCGTTGAATCGGCGATCACTACAGTGCAGCAATAATCGCTTCGTATAATGAATCCTTAAGCCACGACACTTTATGATTCATATGCGAGTGAGTTTTCCATATTAGCGAGATATCAAAATCAGCCACGGGCACCGGAGGCGCAACGGCGGTTAACGCACTTTGCATCAGGCTTATCTCCGCCATTTTCTTTGGCACGATGGCAAACATTTCTCTTCCGTGAACTAATCGACCGATAGTCAGGAAGTTTCGTGATACGGCGTTGACCCTGCGAGATTCACCGACCGCATCAAGATGTTTATCCACTGGAGAGTGGAAGTCACCTGTGGGGCTAACAAGGCAATGAGGTTTAGACACAAATGTGGCGATATCTAATGTCTTCACCTGACAGACCGAAGCATCATAAATACAAACATGCTTTTCGGTATACAATTTTTGCGAGGAAAATGAGTCTTCTAGCTCGGGAATACTGCCAATCATAATATCGAGACGTTCTTGCTCGCAGACCTTTGTGTAGTTATCTCGATTCACATTAATAAAGCGAAGTTTCGCTTTCGGGGCTTGAGACATAACGGCATCATAAATAATCGGAGCAAAAATAAATTCAGCGTAATCGGTGAGTCCTACTTTACAAACCCCATCGTACTCGGACGGTTGAAAGTCACGCTTAGGCATCACTTTAAATTCAAACAAATTCAATATCTGCTCGATAACCGGAAACAGTTCATTGGCGCGCTCGGTTGGAAGCATTTGATGCCCCTTCCTCTGAAATAACGGGTCATCACATAGCACCCGTAATTTCGCTAAACTATGGCTCATCGCTGACTGGCTGACATAACTTTGCGCTGCCGCTTCAGACACGCTCTGTGTTTGATAAAGGTGATAAAACACGACCAAAAGATTGAGATCAATTCGTCTCCAGTCCACCTCCCCCAATCCTATTTCACTCATAGTGCAAACCAAATTTATTAATTTGAGTCATTATAATACTGGCAGTACCATTTGTGCTAATGAAACTCCCATCTAAAGGTTCCGAAGTGACAGTACTATCAAAAGATTCAGCGCCCAATGAGTCACTATTCTCCATTTTCAAACTCTTTTTTGCCCTAGGCTGGGTCAGTTTTGGCGGCCCAGCGGCTCATATTGGTTACTTCAGACAAACTTTCGTTGAAAAAATGCAATGGTTGTCGGATGAAGAGTACGCGCAAATGGTTGCGCTTAGTCAATTTCTTCCCGGTCCTGGCTCTAGCCAAGTTGGCTTTGCCGTGGGTTACCAACGGGCAGGATTAGGTGGAGGGATCATGGCATTTCTCGGCTTCACCCTGCCTTCGATTATTTTGATGATCGCGCTGGCTTTACTGAGCAGTCAATTAACTGAGTCGAATTACTTTCAAAGCCTAGTACACGGTCTAAAACTGCTCGCAGTAGTCGTGGTCGCCGATGCGGCTTGGGGAATGTATAAAAACTTCTGCCAACAAAAGCTCACTGTCGCACTATGTATTTCAACAGCCGTTGCACTACTGCTATTCCAAAGTGTTATTACACAAATTGTAATTTTGCTGGCTGCAGCGTTAATTGGCGTGCGCTACTTAGCAAATCCGGAATTACGTCCAACGCAATCATCGATAAAACTGTCTTACTTCCCAATAGGGCTCTTTTTCGCCTTATTGCTAGGTCTACCGCTGATTACTTGGTTGTCACCTTCATTACAGTTGTTTTCTGATTTCTTCCAAGCAGGCAGCTTAGTCTTTGGTGGTGGGCATGTCGTCTTACCATTGCTGCAAAATATTGTCGGTGACAAAATCACTCAAGACGTATTTCTTACTGGTTATGCGGCAGCGCAAGCCGTTCCAGGTCCTATGTTTACCTTTGCCACCTACATCGGCTATGCCTTATTGCCGAATGCACCGATATGGGGTGCGATTATCGCAACTCTAGGCGTATTTATACCGGGTTTTCTACTATTAATTGGCGTATTAAAGCACTGGCAGCAATTAGCAAAAGTCCCTGCCATTTCAGGTGCGCTCAACGGCGTCAATGCCGCAGTTGTCGGCTTACTGATTGCCGCGCTGTATCAACCGGTATTTATCAGTGCTGTCCTCGAACCTATTGATTTAGCTTGGGTACTGACGGGAGGGTTACTTCTAAAGCAGTTCAAACTGCCTATCGTATGGATGGTGGCTTTTTTCGCTGCTGCTGGGCTCATCAGCCCTTTTGTCCAAAACTTAATATAAATCAAGAATTGATGCAGTTTTAATCAATTTCACTCGTCACGCTTGTCGGCAAGCCTTACACTCTTTTAAGGGGTTAGGTTTGCCGATCGTTCATCCCTTTCCACACTCTCTCCAAATCTATCCCTTCGACTTAACTGGTTCACTTTACTTCGCTCGCGAAAATACATTAGCGTTGATATACCCAAAGTCCATCCCAGACACCGACGCTAGCGAAACAGCCATTAACGTTGCTCACGCATAGGAGGCTAGTATGAGAAAGGAATATTTGGACAATGATAGGCGCTCCCATCAGCGTAGCTACTCTATCGGTCAGGAGCTAAAAACTACCCATCAAGCATTGCGTCAAGAGATACCAGAGCTCTCTAGAATATCCATCGCGCTCTTTGATCCCGCTCATTCTGAATTGAGAACGTTCGTTCACAGCACGATAGAAGGCTCACCATTAGTGCGTTATCGCGCCCCCATTTCACCATCAACCTCATTGGGCAGGTTGGTTTGTCAGCAAAAAAGTCGGGTGGTCAATGATATTGCCTCTAACATTACCGCGGATTCACCTCATTCTACGTGGCTACTTGAACAAGGCTATGCAGCATCACTCACACTGCCCATCATGGAGCAAAATCAATTTACTGGCTTGCTGTTCTTCGACGTCAACAAACCACAATTTTTTGATAATGTAACGGTTGATGAACTCACCCTACGAACAAAAGAAGTCACAGCTTTAGTCAATGAGCAAAGTACCTTAATCCAAGCAGCTGAAGAAATGGCGCACTCGGTTCGCACTACATCGCTCGTTGGAGAGCGTGACAATATTGAGCATGCCTATCGCGTTGGGCAATATGCACACATCATCGCGGATCATATCGCTCCTCTCTATCAACTTGACGATGAAACCATCGATCATATCGTTCGATTCGCCTGTTTACACGACATTGGCAAGTATTCAACGTTAAGCTCCAAACAGTGCTCACTTTGGTTGCAAGATTGGGATAACGCCACCTTAATCGCGGGTAGAGTTCAGCAAGGCGTCAACTTGATCAATCAACTCGCGCGCCAAGTGAGTGAACGACAATATGCTTGCACACATTTACTCAGCGATATCATTCGTTACCACCATGAATACTTAAATGGGACCGGTTATCCGTTTGGCCTCAAACACGCACAGATCCCGATTGCTGCTCGCATTGTGACCGTCGCCAATATTTTCGATGCGTTAACGAGCCATCGCCATTACAGTGAATCGTGGTCATTGACTCACGCACTGCTAGAGCTGGAAAAAATGGTGGCACAAGGACAGCTCGATGGTAATTGTGTTCACCCATTGCGCTGTCATCAGAACAAAGTTAAAAACATTATGCTGACCAATGCTCACTTTGCTAGCTAAGACCAAACCGCTCACTCTTTATCGGGTGAGCTCACATAAAAACTGAGTATTTACTCCAATTCTGTGCTCAGGGACACGAATTATCACAACTCGGCACTTGCAGTAGTCGCACCATGAGGCTAACATTGTATTTGTTAACATTAACTTAACAATAAAATAACTATAAATTATCGTTCTACACGAAAACGGAGTTCAAGAATGATACTGCCTAACGAAAGCGCACACTCCAGCTGTACACTACCACCGCCCAATGAAATGATCCTAAAATGGGCACAAGAACGACCGAATGAGGTCTACCTTAAGCAAATCATTAATCGTGAATTTGTTGAATTTACCTACGCGGAAGTGGCGGATAAAGCACTACGACTTGTCTCGTCGCTTCGTGCACTCGGCATTCAGCCGGGCGACAAAGTGGCACTCATCTCTAAGAACTGTGCTGAGTGGTTTATCTGCGATCTTGCACTCATGCTTGGAGACTATGTAAGCGTCCCTGTTTTTCCGACTGCCGGGGCAGATACGATTGAATACTGTATCACGCACAGTGAAAGCAAAGCATTGATTGCTGGTAAACTAGACGACGACGCCGCTACTGCTCAGGTTATCGCTCAATTACCTGATGTTGTTAGTATCGCTCTACCTTACGACAGTGCGCCTGCGTGCCAGCACACGTTTACCGACCTTATCGCTAAGCACGAGCCAAGTACTGAGCGCCCCGTCCATCATGACGATAAGCTAATGTCTCTCGTCTATACCTCAGGGACTTCAGGGTTACCAAAAGGCGCAATGCTCACTTTTGGCGCTTTTAGCTGGTCGGTGCAAATGCTCATTGACCATATTGGCATAGAGGCGAATGACCGCTTGTTTTCTTACCTGCCATTAGCACACATCACTGAACGTGTGTATATTTTTGGATCCTCTATCCAAGGCGGCGTAATGACGGCATTCCCAGAATCGCTCGATACCTTCATTGAAGATGTCAAAATGCAGCGGCCTACGTTGTTTATTTCCGTTCCGCGTTTATGGACCCTATTCCAACAGCGTATCCAAGATAAACTGCCGCAGAAGAAGTTAAATTTCTTACTGAAAATACCGTTTGTAAACTCGCTAATTAAGAAAAAGCTAATTGACGGGCTAGGACTGGATCAAGCCAGAGTTCTAGGATGTGGCTCTGCACCGGTTTCTCCTGCGCTATTGGAGTGGTATCACAAAGTCGGACTTAACATTACCGAAGCATGGGGCATGACTGAAACCTTTGCCTACAGTACGATCAACCACCCGTTTAAGGCGGATAAGATTGGAACCGTTGGCAACGCAGGTCCGGGAATAGAGCTAAAAATCGCTGCCGATGATGAAATTATGGTTCGAAGCAAGGGACTATTCACGGGCTATTATAAAAACGACATTGCAACGCAAGAGTGTTTTGATAATGACGGATGGCTACATACTGGTGATGTGGGTGCTATTGATAGTGACGGCTACCTAAGCATCCAAGGACGTAAAAAAGACAACTTCAAAACGGCGAAAGGTAAGTTTGTCGCCCCCGTTCCTATTGAGAAAAAACTGTTCGAATATAGCCGCGTGGAGATGATGTGCCTGATTGGTTTAGGCCTCCCTGGTCCCATTTTATTGGTGGTGCCACATGACTTCCCGAACTTCGACAAGAAACGCTATGCGCGTACTGCTGAGCGTGTAGTCAAGCGGATGAACAAAGAACTCGAATCGCACGAACAGATAAAAGGCGTTCTGATGATCAAAGACCCATGGAGCATCGAGAATGGTATCTTAACGCCGACACTAAAAATAAAACGTCATCTACTCGAACAAAAATACCATGAAACTGGTCATAACTGGCCGAAAGACAAGCTGGTCGTTTGGGAAGAGTAACCGTACGATTCTACCCACTTCCTGTCTTAAAAGAGCTGTTAGCAGCTCTTTTATTTTTCCTTAAATTCCTTTCTAGCCTCCGTTACAACTTGCTCTTGAGTCACGCCTATATCATCCCATAAATACATAGGAAGCTCTGACAAGTGTTTTCTGGTGCGATGGTTTTGATACCAACCCTTGGTAATGGAGTAGTTTTTCTTAACTAAATTTATTAAACAAAATAGACTCACAGCCCTTATTTTCATCGTTAGTGCATTCATAGCCTTGACCTCCCTTTAGTGTTGAGATAATTTTCAAGCATCACACCTCGTCTGACAAATGATTGAATTTGACATTGAGTTAAGGAAAACTAATGTGAATGAACGATTACCCCCACTGCAAGGTCTCTACTATTTTTATATCGCTGCAGAACTAGGCAGTTTTAAAAGAGCCTCAGAGTCACTGTTTGTCACCGCAGCGGCAATTAGCCAACAAATCCGCCAATTAGAAGAATCCGTTGGCACGCAACTCTTTCACCGCTCTCACCGAAAGATACAACTAACTCGTGAAGGTAAACTGCTATTTGATGAAGCCAAACAAGGCTTCAAACATCTGCAACAAGGAGTGAGATTAATTAATCAAGATCCCGAGCCGAATCGACTTTCTATATCTACCCCTCCCTCTTTTGCTCAGCATTGGCTAATACCGAGAATACAAAACTTTCGAGAGCAGTATGAAGCCCTTTCTATCTTGGTCGAGCCCACGAACAAACTGGTGCTGTTTCAAGACAGTTTGGTTGATATCTGTATTCGTTACGGAGAGGGGAATTATGACAATATAGAATCACGCTTTTTAATGGATGAAATTATTTATCCTGTTTGTCATCCCCTTTATCAAGAAAAGCATGGCATTTACGACATCAATGATCTTTCTCGAGCTGATCTTATTGAAGATACATGGCCAGACATGGACTGGAGCACTTGGCTCAAAAATGTTGACTGTCAGGCAAGTAGGCCAACCATTCAATATAACGGTTCTCACTTTGTTGTGGAGGGTGCTCTGGCAGTTCAAGGGGTAGCATTGGTTAAGCACAGCTTAGCGGCGCGTTATATCGAAGAAGGAAAATTAATACGAATTGGCCAAATTGGGCTTAGGCCAAGGTATCGTTATTATGTTTGTGCGCCTGCTGGTTATTTTCAAAGGGAGAAAATCACTTCTTTCTGTCGCTGGCTGCAAAGCGAAGTAGACAATTTTCACAACCGACCAATCAAAAATTTAAAGATACTTGATACTAACTTTTCTCTCAAATAATCTCGATATTGCTAGTCGCCTGCACTAGCATGATTTAAATATCATTATGTAAAACAAAAAACCCGCCAAAAGGCGGGTTTTTTAAAGATTAATCAAACAATTACTTGTTTGCTTTCTCTTCTTTAACTTTAGCAATAACTTCTTCAGCAACGTTCATTGGGCACGGTGCGTAGTGAGCGAATTCCATAGAGAATTGGCCACGACCAGAAGTGATTGTACGTAGGTGACCGATGTAGCCGAACATCTCAGAAAGAGGTACGTCAGCTTTAATACGAACACCAGTAGCACCAGCTTGTTGGTCTTTGATCATACCACGACGACGGTTAAGGTCACCGATAACGTCACCTACGTGATCGTCTGGAGTGAACACGTCAACGTTCATGATAGGCTCAAGAAGTTGTGCACCTGCTTTAGGCATAGACTGACGGAATGCACCTTTCGCTGCGATTTCAAATGCGATTGCAGATGAGTCAACTGCGTGGAAGCCACCGTCGAATAGCTCAACTTCAACGTCTAGCGTTGGGAAGCCAGCAAGAACACCGTTGTCCATCATTCCAGCAAAGCCTTTTTCAACTGCAGGCCAGAATTCTTTAGGTACGTTACCACCAACAACTGTTGATTTGAACGAGAAACCAGAACCAGCTTCGCCAGGCTTGATACGGTAATCGATCTTACCGAATTGACCAGAACCACCAGACTGTTTCTTGTGCGTGTAGCTATCTTCAATTGCTTGAGTGATAGTTTCACGGTAAGCAACTTGAGGAGCACCAACAGTTAGGTCAACACCGTAAGTACGCTTAAGGATATCAACTTTAATGTCTAGGTGAAGCTCACCCATACCTTTAAGGATGGTTTCGCCAGTTTCTTCGTCAGTTTCAACTTGGAAAGATGGATCTTCTGCAACCATTTTACCGATCGCGATACCCATTTTCTCAGAACCGCCTTTGTCTTTTGGAGTTACAGCGATTGAGATTACTGGTGTTGGGAAGATCATTGGCTCAAGCGTACACTCGTGCTTAACATCACATAGAGTGTGACCAGTTTGAACGTTCTTCATACCAACTACAGCGATGATGTCACCCGCTTGAGCTGAAGTAAGTTCGTTACGCTCATCTGCTTGCATCTCAACCATACGGCCGATACGCTCTGTTTTACCAGTTGCAGAGTTAAGGATAGTGTCACCCTTGTTCAGTTTACCTGAGTAAATACGGATAAACGTTAGAGCACCGAAACGGTCGTCCATGATTTTGAACGCTAGCGCACGTAGTGGCTCATCAGCAGATACTGTCGCAACTTCACCAGTTGGTTCGCCAGTTTCTTTGTCTGTTAGTGGTTGAGGATCTACTTCTGTTGGAGCAGGTAGGTAATCAACTACAGCATCAAGAACGATCTGAACACCCTTGTTCTTAAATGCAGAACCACAGAATGTTGGGAAGAACGCTAGGTCACGAGTACCTTTACGGATACAACGCTTGATGTCTTCGATTGAAGGCTCTTCACCTTCCATGTACGCTTCCATTAGGTCGTCGTCTTGCTCTACAGCAGTCTCGATCAACTCTTCACGGTACGTTTCAACGTCATCAACCATGTCCGCAGGAACATCTAGGATTTCGTAGTTTTCTGGAAGACCTGTGTCATCCCAAACGTATGCTTTACGGCTTAGAAGGTCTACAACACCAACGAAGTCATCTTCGCGGCCGATAGGTAGAACCATAACTAGTGGGTTAGCACCTAGAACGTTTTTAACTTGGTCAACAACGTTAAAGAAGTCAGCGCCCATACGGTCTAGTTTGTTAACGAAGATCAGACGAGATACTTCTGATTCGTTCGCGTAACGCCAGTTAGTTTCTGATTGAGGCTCAACACCACCAGAACCACAGAATACACCGATACCGCCATCAAGTACTTTAAGTGAACGATATACTTCAACTGTAAAGTCAACGTGTCCAGGAGTATCGATAACGTTCAAACGGTGATCGTTCCAAAAACAGCTAACTGCCGCTGACTGGATAGTAATTCCGCGCTCAGCTTCCTGTTCCATGAAGTCGGTAGTTGATTCACCATCATGAACTTCACCAGTCTTATGGATTTGGCCAGTCAGTTTAAGAATACGCTCAGTTGTAGTGGTTTTACCCGCATCAACGTGCGCGAAAATACCAATATTTCTGTATTTTGATAAATCAGTCATCGTTTTACTCTGTTAATAGGATATAAAATGCGCGCAGAGTATATCACAATCTGTCAAGACGGATACCATTGCGTGCACTTGCATTAAAAAAAAGTTATACCCTTAAGCATCGACTATGACGCAACTCCATCTAAATTAAGATGAAAGCCTGCCCCAGTAAGCCCATTACTACAGAGTACCTTACGTAAGTTCGCAGTTAATTTTAGCTGCTCTTTGTGATTTTTCGATGTCGTTTCTAAAAATCACAGACTTTGTGGGCGCTATTCTACCTAAAATTTCAGAAAAGCCACTATTAAAAGTGCATTTAACGCACCACTCGTCGTTTATTTCGTACGAAGCTAAAGTTCATCAAAGGCCGATAGAGCTTCTGACAACTTTTTAACACCATGAATTTGCATCCCTTCTATACCACCTTTTGGCATATTGGCTGCTGGAACAATCGCACGCTTAAAACCGTGCTTAAACGCTTCCATCAAACGTTCTTGCCCACTTGGAACCGGACGGATTTCTCCCGCGAGTCCAACCTCACCAAACACCACCACGTCTTTTGGCAGCGGTCGATCTTTAAAACTGGACAACAGCGCCATGACTAGAGCTAAATCAGCACTGGTTTCCGTGACTTTAACGCCACCCACAACATTAACAAAGACATCTTGGTCTGCCATTTGTAAGCCGCCGTGTTTATGTAATACCGCCAGCAATAACGAGAGTCTATTTTGATCCAAACCAACGGAAACTCGTCTTGGATTAGCAAGCTGGCTGTAATCCACCAAGGCTTGAATTTCAACCAGTAACGGTCGCGTACCTTCCCATACCACCATGACGGAGCTGCCGGACGTTTCTTCCTCTCCACGTGATAAGAAAATCGCCGATGGATTACTGACTTCTTTTAGCCCTTGCTCTGTCATGGCAAACACGCCCAGCTCATTCACTGCGCCAAAACGGTTTTTATGACTACGTAAAGTCCTAAAGCGACTATCCGTTCCGCCATCCAGTAAAACTGAACAATCAATAATATGCTCAAGAACCTTAGGACCGGCTAAAATACCGTCTTTGGTAACGTGACCTACCATAAAGATCGCGACATTATTTTGCTTGGCATAACGCGTTAACGCGGTAGCTGATTCACGAACCTGTGCCACGCTACCCGGTGAAGACTGAACATCTGATACGTGCATGACTTGAATAGAGTCAATCACCATCAACTTCGGCTGCTCTTTTTCTGCAACTTGGCAAATACGGTCGACATTGGTTTCCGAAAGCATCTTCAAATGATCTTTTGGCAGCCCAAGTCTGGATGCACGCATGGCCACTTGTTGTAGCGATTCTTCCCCCGTAACGTACAGCGTTGGCATTTGCGATGATAGGCGACACATTGCTTGTAATAGTAACGTCGACTTACCCGCCCCAGGGTTACCACCAATAAGAATGGCCGCACCTGGCACAACACCACCGCCAAGCACGCGGTCGAGCTCTTTAAAACTACTCGAAAATCGTGGGACTTCTTGCAAATCAATTTCAGACAAGGTCTGAACACTGGCTTCCGTTGCTCCACCAGCGTAACCAGCTAGGCGCTCGTTACGTGCCACTTGAGGCGATGCAGCAAGGCGAACTTCAGAAATTGTATTCCACGCTCCACATGCATTACATTGCCCTTGCCAACGAGGAAAGTCTGCGCCGCAATCATTACACACGTAAGCTCTTTTCGCTTTTGCCATACTTTATTCACTACCTCATTGACATAAAATAATAATAACAATGCAATCGCTTGCACTTACCGCCCTGCAAGGACGTTGCTTTTTTGTGCTTCCGGTTATTATTTTCGTTCCGACAAGCAATAATTATTGCCAAGACGAGATAATCCACGAAAAATATTCAATTAAAATGCTGTAAAATCATCAGCAGATATCGCTAAGGATTGCGGTACACTAGCCGATAAAACTTTATTGCGCTGTTATATCGATGATGGCATCGCCATCAAACAGGGACACTTTAACAAAACTCATGCAGCAATCAGAAATACTTTCTCTCGCAGAACGACTAATACCGGCTTATCACGCCGAAGATTTTGACTTTGTTCTCAAACAAATCACTGAAGGTGAGACGCCATCGGCGAAACTGCTCGTTAAAATGGAGCTCAATAGACTAATGGCGCCTTGTCATAAACGTATTGATCTTCGAGGGCGCGTCTCTTCACATTGCCATGAATACCAATTTGATGGGCTCACACACTGGCTCGATGACAGAGCATTTGATATGTACCACAAACTGACTCGTAAGTTTGGTGGTTACACTGAAGGAGTGTGGGAAGCTCTCGTTAATAAGCAAACCATTAGTACCATTGGAAACGAGCAAAAATTAAAGCACGAAGGTGAGCTTACCGACCCTGACAGCCCTTACGCGGCAGAAGCGATTAATTTAGGGTACGATCTAAAGCGCAAAGAAAACCGCCTTAGACTTGAATCCCAAGTCTCTATTGAGCTCGAAAATGGCGAACAGGTGCACGGCTTAAGCGTCGACTTATCAAACTCTGGCGCTAAATTTAAAGTGCCGGGCACCTTTGATTATGACCTCGGGCAAATCATCAACGTTCGCTTTGAGGAATTAGCCAAGGGGAGTAACGTCAAAGACATCGAATTGCCAATTGAATATCGAGTTCTTGGTGTTGATGGCATTCACGGCGTCTCTCCAGTGAAGTACCTACGTACCTTAAGGTTGACCCGCACTAATGCTGTTGAGCAAATCGTAGAAAAAACGTTAAATACAGAGTCCAAAAAAATTCGTCATGATAATCAAGACCGAATTACTCGTGCCCGCACGCGAGGCTACGAGCACACTTACCTAAAACATGCTTGTAATCTACCGCTATTCTTTAGCGGTAACGAACTTAAAGTCTCTCTACTTACCGAAAATAATAAAGATATATGGAATTATTGGCACGATGAGCGCCACCAACAAGCGCTTGGCTCACTGTTTTCACCTGAGCGGATGGAACTTCTGATCAAAACGGGGATTAAAGGCTGCAGTAACGTTCTCTATACCTTTACCCATGATCACAATGGTATGAAATTGTTTTACTCAATGATGATGCCTGAAGCCAGTAGAGAAGAACGGCAACTTTTTTGGCATGTCGGTGCCAGACGAGCAAGCTGGAAAGCGTTTCGTCTCTCGGTCTTTGAATTATCAGAAAACGATGTCGTTGCCATTTCGAAACACTACAGTGAGTTAGTGGCTAAGCCAGAAAAACTGACTCATTTCGCGATTTTGCAGGAAATTAGCGACCAAACATCGGCAAGTGATTATTTATTTACCGAAAAACCTCGCATTCCAGCTAGCGGCTTAAACCGTTTTAGACACCCAAGAAAAGTCATTGGTCAACCGCGTGGGCTCTATTTTGACGCTGAGTCTAGACGAAAAGAGCCACGATACGAATTTCGCACACCCGTCACCATTGTTAATGAAAATAATGAAAGCATTGAAGGGGTTACTCTCGACATTTCAAAACGTGGTGCCAGTATTCAGCTGCGTAGCCCTGCGGCTCTTAGCACCGGAATGAAGGTCTCCGTCGCATTTCAAGAATTGCAACTCTACAACAAAACCCTACCTCTTAACCATGTTCCCTACCACGTTGTGCGCATGTCTGAGGATAAGAAAACGGCGTTTCTTGCCATTGCAGAGTCAGGAAAAACCATCAAAATCATCGCATTTTTCAATGGCATGATTGAAAATAATCGTGACAAACTGCTTATCAAAACCGAAATCTTGCCAAGCCCTGAGCTGCTTGAATCGTTGCATAACGTACTACTTGGGAAAATGGTCAGTACGCCAATCTACATCGACAAACGAGGCACTTCGGTTAAGAGCCGAGTCGTGGGTGTTAATTTCCCACTTCCGGGTTATCTGCAGTTTTTTGAACGCATAGGTCATCAGCAAAAACTGGCGCTAGAGCCCATCTTTAAAAATCGCAGTAATAGCATGATTGCCGAACCGATGAAACGCCGACCAGGTTCTAAAATCGTCTATCATGAATTGTATATTGGCGTGCTTAAACTCGGGGACCGAATTCAATCAGTACATACACGGCTTCGTGAAGACTTTGATTCAACACAAAAACGGATAAGGTTTATTAAAGACGCCTTAACAATGGGTGAATTGTACATACTCAGAGTATCTTCAGGCCCGGTTTTTGATGCCCTGACAACTCTAATGAAAAAGGACATCAACGAACTATTAACGCTTAGCCTAAGTCATGCTAGAAATTTGGAAAATGAAATGACGGCAATCTGTGGCTACTGTGAGGTCATTGATATTACTGAAGAAGTGCTTATTCGTTTGGAGCTAAATTGCTGATCAACCGAATTTAACTCTAGACTTCTCTGTTACTAAAAAAGGGGGATTGCCGACTAGCAATCCCCCTTTTGGTTTGAATGTACACACACTGTGTACGCCGCACGGCTTAACTCATAAACCAAATGAGCGAGTGGGTATTACCAATTCACTCTTTTTTGCTTCGCCAGTAACCCTGATAATATGCATACCACGCCGCCAAGTCCGGCAAACTTAATCGCCACTTGCGCTTTTTCTTCGACTTTAGGTTTTGCATGGTAAGCAATACCCAAACCAGCGGCATGCATCATCACTAAGTCATTAGCGCCATCACCAACAGCAATCGTATTGTGCGGTTCAATATCGTATTCTTCAGCTAGCGACTGTAAGATATCGGCTTTCTTTTCAGCATCAACCACTTCGCCAATCACGGCGCCAGTCAGTTTGCCATCAACGATTTCCAGCGTGTTGGATTGAGCATAATCAAGAGATAGTTCTTGTTTCAAGTAGTCTGAGAAGTAGGTAAATCCACCGGATGCAATCGCCGTTTTCCAGCCTCGAGACTGCAGCGTTTTAATCATCTCTCTTAGCTCTGGCATCATGGGTAGTTCAGCACGAACGGCGCTAAGTATCGACTCATCAGCCCCTTTCAATGTCCCTACGCGCTGACGTAAGCTTTGCTCAAAATCTAGCTCGCCTTGCATTGCTCGTTCCGTCACTTGCGCCACTTGCTCACCAACGCCAGCTAACTTTGCAATCTCATCAATGCACTCAATTTGAATCGCAGTAGAATCCATATCGAGTACGATCACTCCCGGCTTGTTAAGATCAGGCACATCACATAATGCCGAGCAATCCACTTGTAATTCCGCCAAGATTTTCTGATGCTCAGACGTTAACGTTCCGGCCATTAACGCCACTTCATACGGTCCAACTTGCCAAGCTTCAAGAATACGGCTCGACTGCCCCACATAAAAATCCATGTCATTAAACATGCTGACAGAGAGGTACGGAGCGTACACTATCCAAGAGGCTTTGCTCTTTTCTAGTTGATGTGAAAGTAGGGTTTCCGGAAAGCGCTCCTTTAAGGGAATGCGCTTTGAAATCACTAAAGGCTTTACAGCGTCCATGTCTTATCCTTCATAAGAAAATTACTACGACGGTACCCTATTGCAATTTACTTGTGCAAGTCTCAATATAAACCAATCAGTAATTTCTTAGACCTTTTGTAAGATTATGGACGGTTCACTGTTTTCATTTCGCAATTTTTTACGCATTGTCGCTTTAGGACTCATTGGTGCGATGGTATTTTTTATCGCCACTAATAGCTTTGTTATCAGCAAAGGTAACGAGAGAATTCAAAGCAATCAGCTAGAAGTACTAAGTAAAATATTAATCTCCCAGGCTTCGTTGTCTGCTCGACAAATGCTTATCGACCAAGACCAAGAACGCCTAGGTGCGTTAACCAATCAATTAGCAACCGAAAGATTGGTACTTGATGCGACCGTGTATAATGCAGAAGGGGTAAAAGTAGCTGCCAGTACCGATGCAAAATCAGCACGAGAAGTACTTGGGCTCGATACACCACTCGCGACGGCCAGTATCGGGCGCCAGCAACTGATAGAACCAATCATAAACGACAATAGTATTATCGGCTTCGTACGTATTACGTTTGAGACCGGAAAAGTCACCGCGATCTCGGATCACCACTACCGAAAAAGTGATCGTTACATGTACATGATGATACTGATGAGCTTTATTTCCGGTGTGTTACTCCTTGTCATTCTGCGCCGCCCCAGCAAGAATAAGGGTGAAAACTTACTGTTAAAACAGCCTTAAATAAACTCCATAAAAAAACCTCGCCAATGCGAGGTTTTTTATAACAAGTACCGATTACTCTTCGTCGCCCAGTAGCACTGAGTCTAGCGCAATCTCCATCATTTCATTGAACGTTGTCGCACGTTCATCTGATGTAGTTTGTTCACCGGTTTTAATATGATCAGAAACCGTACAGATCGCCAACGCTTTAGCTCCGTATTCTGCAGCAACGCCGTAAATACCTGCAGCTTCCATTTCAACACCAACAATACCGTACTTATCCATTACATCAAACATGTCTGGATCCGGGGTATAAAACAGTTCAGCAGAAAATAAGTTGCCTACTTTCACGTTGATGCCGCGTGCTTTGGCCGCTTCTTCTGCATTTCTCACCATTTTGTAGTCCGCAATCGCCGCAAAATCATGGTTTTTAAAACGAATGCGGTTCACTTTCGAATCCGTACACGCGCCCATGCCAATAACAACATCACGAACTTTAATGTCTTCGTTTACTGCACCACAACTGCCTACACGAATAATCTTCTTAACACCGAAGTCTTTAATCAGTTCTGTTACATAAATAGAGCATGATGGGATACCCATACCATGTCCCATTACAGAGATGCGGCGACCTTTGTAAGTACCTGTGTAACCGTACATACTGCGTACGTCACACACCTGTACCGCGTCATCCAAAAACGTGTCTGCGATGTACTTTGCGCGGAGAGGGTCACCCGGCATTAATACAACGTCAGCAAAATCACCCATTTCCGCATTAATGTGAGGAGTGGCCATTATGTTTTCCTTTTTGGTCAAGAACGGTTCTAACCCTCAAGGGTTTGAGGAATCTCGGTTAATTTACAACCTAAAACCGTTAAATTTATTAAATAATTAAAACGCTTCGACGTTTATATTCTAGGAACTAGGAACTAGGAACTAGGAACTAAATCCTAGCCCCTAAAAGCTGTTCTACAAAAAGCTCTTTCCGTAATCCATTGGAGACGTACCAAAGTAGCTAGCAAGGCTCTGACCAATATCAGCAAAGCTGTCACGAAGCCCTAAAGAGCCCGCTGGTATATTGTGTCCATAAACAATGACAGGGATGTGCTCACGCGTGTGATCAGTGCCTGGCCATGTAGGATCACAACCGTGGTCTGCAGTAAGAATCAATACATCGTCTTCTTCCATTAGCTCAATCACTTCATGGATACGAGAATCAAAATACTCTAACGCCGCCGCATAACCGGCTACGTCACGACGGTGACCATACGCTGAGTCAAAATCGACAAAGTTAGTGAAAACAATCGTGTTATCGCCAGCTTCTTTAATTTGCTCTTTGGTTGCTTCAAACAACGCAGGGATGCCCGTCGCTTTAACTTTTTTGGTGATGCCACAGTTGGCGTAAATATCGGCAATCTTACCAATAGACACGACCTGACCCTGTTTCTCTTCCACTAACTTAGTCAGTACCGTTGGCGCTGGTGGTTCGACCGATAGATCTCGGCGGTTACCTGTACGCTCAAACTGACCTTTACCAGGACCAATAAATGGACGAGCGATAACACGGCCAATGTTGTAATCTTCTAGTTCTTCACGAGCGATCTGGCAAAGATCTAGTAAGCGGTCTAGTCCAAATGTTTCTTCATGACAAGCGATCTGGAATACCGAGTCAGCCGATGTGTAAAAGATAGGCTGTCCCGTTTTCATGTGCTCTTCACCAAGATCATCAAGAACTTGAGTTCCTGATGCGTGGCAATTACCTAAGAAACTATCCAGTCCTGCACGCTTAAGAATGCGATCGGTCAGCTCTTTCGGGAAGGCGTTCTCTTTATCAGTGAAATAGCCCCACTCAAACAATACCGGCACACCGGCAATTTCCCAGTGACCCGACGGCGTGTCTTTACCAGATGAAAGCTCTGCAGCGTGTCCATAAGCACCAATGATTTCTACGTCATCATGCATACCCTGAGCGAGCGCACCTGTTGACTCTTTATGCGCCATGGCTAAGCCTAGCTTTGAAAGGTTTGGCAGTGTTAATTCACCGCTACGCTGGTCATTATCAGCAAGACCTTTCGCACAATGTTCAGCGATGTGCCCCATGGTATCAGAGCCAACGTCACCAAATTTTTCAGCGTCGCCCGCAGCACCAATACCAAATGAATCTAATACTAAAATAAATGCTCTTTTCATAATCTCTCTCCCACCCTATGCCAAGTCTTCCGCACGAATATGGCGGTATACACATGGGGTTTCTGTATAGGGTTGATCACTCACCGTCACCGCTGCTTTCAGTGCGTTTGCCGCGTCTTGCCATTGCGCTTCACTACGCGCATGGATTACCGCTAACGGTTTATCTTGATTCGCGCTCTCGCCAAGTCTAATAAATTGGTCAAAGCCAACTGCGTAGTCAATCGTATCTGTCGCGACACGACGACCACCGCCCATTCCAACAACAGCCATACCAATAGCACGAGTATCCATAGCCGACACTGTACCTTCAATATCGGCATAGACAGGCTTAATAATCTCGGCCTTATCTAGGTAATTATCATAGTTTTCTACAAAATCTATCGGGCCACCTAGTCCAGCAACCATAGTGCCGAAGCATTGGGCTGCTTTACCGTTGTTTAAGACCTCGTTTAGCATTGCATCCGCTTGCTCGTTATCATCAGCAAGCTTAGCCAACACTAGCATTTCACTACAAAGTGCCATCGTCACTTCGTACAATCGTGGATTACGGTATTCGCCCGTTAAAAACTGTACCGCTTCACGTACTTCTACGGCATTGCCTGCTGACGATGCCAGCACTTGGTTCATATCAGTAAGAATAGCAGTTGTCTTTGTACCTGCGCCGTTTGCAACCGCAACGATTGAATTCGCTAACTCTTCAGATGCCTCATAAGTGGGCATAAACGCCCCAGAACCTACTTTGACATCCATAACCAGTGACTCAAGACCAGCTGCCAATTTCTTAGATAAAATAGACGCGGTAATCAAAGAGATATTGTCAACGGTTGCAGTGATATCGCGCGTGGCATATACACGCTTATCAGCAGGTGCTAAATCGCCCGTTTGGCCGATAATCGCGACACCCGCTTCCTTAGTTACTTGACCGAAAACTTCGTTTGTCGGTGTAATATCATAGCCAGGAATAGACTCAAGTTTATCAAGTGTCCCCCCTGTATGGCCCAAACCGCGTCCAGAGATCATCGGAACGAAACCACCGCAAGCCGCAATCATAGGACCAAGCATTAAAGAGGTGACATCTCCGACCCCGCCAGTCGAGTGTTTATCAACAATCGGACCACCAAAATTCATATGGCCCCAATCGATAACCATGCCAGAGTCACGCATTGCACAAGTCAGCGCAATACGTTCTGGCATAGTCATTTCATTAAAAAAAATCGTCATGGCGAAAGCCGCAATTTGGCCTTCTGATACGGTGTCATTCGCGACACCTTGAATGAAGCAGTTAATTTCTTCCGCGCTCAGTACTTGGCCATCGCGTTTTTTACGAATAATTTCTTGTGGTAAATACATTAGTACCTCCCCAGTCTTAGCTTGGGTTGTAGAGTATAGAGGGAATGGTGGTGACAAGAAGTGTGTCACCACCTAAAAGCGTTAGATTAGTACGCAGTAGGATCTGCAGTTTCGTCTGTTACTTCTAATGTATTAAGGAGGTTGGTTAGCAGGCTTGATGCACCAAAACGGTAGTGCATGTTATCTGCCCAATCCGCGCCTAGGATATCATCGGCCATAGCAAGGTATGCGGCTGCATCTTCTGCGGTACGAACGCCACCAGCAGGCTTAAAGCCAACCGTTTTTGCTACGCCCATATCGCGAATCACTTCTAGCATCATGCGCGCATATTCTGGCGTTGCGTTAACTGGCACTTTACCCGTTGAGGTTTTAATGAAGTCAGCACCAGCTTTAATGCAGATTTCTGATGCCTTCTTGATAAGTGCCTCTTCTTTCAGCTCACCGGTTTCGATGATCACTTTAAGAAGGATGTCGCCACACGCTTCTTTACACTGCTTAACTAACTCGAAGCCGACTTCTTCGTTGCCTGCCATCAGTGCACGGTAAGGGAAAACGACATCTACTTCGTCTGCACCGTATGCGACCGCCGCTTTAGTTTCCGCTACAGCGATGTCAATATCATCATTACCATGTGGGAAGTTAGTCACGGTCGCAATGCGTACGTCTGCAGTACCTTGCTCTCGTAGCGTTTTCTTAGCAATAGGAATAAAGCGAGGGTAAATACAGATCGCAGCAGTATTACCTACTGACGTTTTCGCATCGTGACAAAGCGCAATCACTTTTTCGTTAGTGTCGTCGTCATTTAACGTGGTTAGATCCATAAGTTTAAGTGCACGTAGAGCTGCTGATTTTAAATCGCTCATTTCTATCTCCGGTCAAAATATTCAATTAATTATCTGACAAACACGTCAGCAATAAATGAACGGACTTGGTTCCTTGAAGACTCGGCTCAGTTGTTATGCATTGCTATTATGCTTAAACAGCAAGACAACCAACACCAATTGCTATCCTTGTCACCGCACAGTACCTGCTCGTAATAATCACCTGATTCCTATCTGGTGAGAACTGGCTCTGGCTAAATAAGCTTCGTGAAAATACGAAGGAATTACTAAGTAGCCTCTACAGTATAGGACTCTTACTCAAAACGGTAGAGCTGATTAAAACGCAAACGGTTTGCTTCTCAAAAAACTTCCATTCAATATTTGAATCGTTTGTCCAATAACGATTCACCAAGGGTTTTAAGGGTCCCAAAACCAAAAAAGCCCCGCAGCAATCTCTTGCTACGGGGCGATTTATTATGACGTCTATATACTAATAACCTACGGCTAACTGTTACATTGCCGCAAGGCTAAGACAGAAGCCAGCAATCGTTGCTGCCATCAAGTTAGATAGCGTACCAGCGATAACGGCTTTCACACCCATGCGAGCGATATCACCGCGACGCTTAGGCGCCAAGCTGCCTAGACCACCCAGTAGAATCGCGATAGAAGAAAGGTTCGCGAAACCACAAAGTGCAAATGAGATGATTGCTTTTGTCTTGTCAGAAAGAACAACCGGCGCAGCTTCAGTTAGGTAAGGGGCAAAGTTTGCAAACGCTACAAATTCGTTAGCAACAGTTTTCATACCGATGAACTCACCAGCAACAACCGCTTCTTCCCATGGCACACCAATAAGGAATGCAAGAGGAGCAAAAACCCAACCAAGTAGCAATTCAAGGCGAAGTTCAGGCATACCGAACCAACCACCAACGCCACCAAGCATACCATTCACAAGCGCGATAAGGCCGATGAATGCGATAAGCATTGCACCAACGTTAAGCGCTAGCTGAAGACCCGCTGAAGCGCCGCCTGCTGCTGCATCAATAACGTTAGCTGGTTTGTCATCGCCTTCTGCTTCCATGTCATGAAGCTGATCGATTGGCTCGTCAGTTTCAGGTTTCATGATTTTAGCAAACAATAGACCACCAGGTGCTGCCATGAATGACGCTGCTACCAAGTACTCAATTGGCACGCCCATAGAAGCGTAACCCGCAAGAACACCACCAGCGATAGACGCTAGACCACCACACATTACTGCGAATAGTTCTGATTGAGTCATCTTTGGTACAAAAGGACGAACAACAAGAGGGGCTTCAGTTTGACCAACGAAAATGTTTGCTGCTGCAGACATAGATTCCGCACGAGATGTGCCTAGTGCTTTTTGTAAGCCACCACCAAGAATCTTGATTACCCATTGCATAATACCTAGGTAATACAATACAGAAACTAACGCAGAGAAGAAGATAAGTGTTGGTAGTACACGGAATGCGAAGATGAAGCCACCGCCACCGAAGACCTCAAACATCTTGCCTGATACAAGACCACCAAACAGGAATGAAGAACCATCATTACCGTAATTGATGACGTTAGAGATAGCGTCTGATACACCGCGAAGTACTTCTTGTCCCCATGGGACGTAAAGAACGAATGCACCGAGTAAAAATTGGATAGCAAAAGCGCCACCCACCGTTCTGATATTAATAGCTTTGCGGTTATCTGATAATAATACTGCGATACCGATCAGTACTACCATTCCAACCAGGCTCATAAACAGGCTCATGGTTTATGACTTCCTTATATTTAATTATTTGGCGTGTAATAAAAATTGAAGCTCAAAAGCGGGGGCGATTATACAAACCCTCAAAAAAGAAAGTAGTACCCCCTTCACACTTTCGTCCTCAACACATAAGACGTACATGCAATTTTGCGACATAGATCACAAGTCAACTCTGTAACAAAACTTAATTTAACAATTACAAGTAACTTTAGTCACAAATAAAAAACAGCAATTTGCTATTATTTAGGACTTGTGACGTAACCGTTTGCGCAGTTTCACTTCGCAGCATGATAAGAGTTGATAGGGTCAACTTTAGCATTTCCGGTTTATTGATAACCCCCTGATAACCACTCAATGGCATATCAGGTGCGTCAGTTTCGATTAATAAGTATTCAAGCGGGAGTTTTGAAATAGTGTCACGTGTCTTTTTTGCGCGTTCATAAGAAATGACGCCACCGACCCCTATATAAATACCTAATTTTATATAGTCCATCGCTTGCTGGTAACTGCCACTAAAACCGTGGATCACCCCACCATATATGGGAGCAGTTTTTCTAAGTAACGCCATCATGTCTTGGTGTGCTTTTCGACAGTGTAAAATAACCGGTAACTTGGCTTTATTCGCCAGTAAAATATGCTCACGTAAGATCTGCCTTTGCTGCTGCTTCACAAGTTCAGCGTCACAGTCTTGGCTTAAGTGATAAAAATCTAACCCGCACTCGCCAATCGCGATGCATTTATTAGACAAACTTTGCGCTTGGGCGAGCGCCTGTTTTAATCGTTCAATACTGGCAGCGGACACGCCTGATAAAAATGAAGGATGGAAGCCAAGGGCATAATAAATATCGGAATGTTGCAGTGCTAGCTGCGCTATTTCAGTCCAGTTTTCTTCATTGATACCTGGAACTATTATGCGCTCTACCCCTGCGACTCTTGCTCCCTTCAATACGGCAGAAAGATCGGTTTTAGCCGAAATGAGGTCTAAATGACAGTGAGTATCAATCATCGTTAGCGGGATCTTGTTTATACGGTGTACAGCTACGTTTGTTCTCCGGCGTCAGCCCCATAGACTGGCACCAGTTATCGTACTTTTTTAACCAAACATGTAACCATTTAAGCATGCATAATACTCTCTCTATTATCGGCATAGACACACAGTAAAATAGCTATCAACATACCAATGAGCAAATGTAATCGATTGCAACCTATTCTACCAAACCCCTTGTTACGCAAAGGATAGCCAATAGTTAGAGTTTTATCACTAAGTTGTGATTCAACACTCATTGCTGTGATAGAAGCGGTTTTTTTTCAACCAAGCAAACGATAAAATGTTTCGCACTGTTTGTAAATTAAACAAAGCATGAGGCTGCGTTATTTACAAACGTTTAATTTCCAGCCTCTAACCACAGCGTTAGCCGGGTCTATTGATTCATCAATGGTCCCCCATTATCTGACACCACAAGGGAACTGAACGTGAAAAAAACTATTCTAAAACTCTCCGCACTTGCAGTGGCGGTCTCGTCTTTCAGCGTATTCGCAGCAAAACCAGCCGTTGTTTATGATACAGCAGGCAAGTTCGACAAATCATTTAATGAAGCCGTTTTTCAAAACGGTGTTAAGCCTTTCAATGCAGACAAAGGCGTCAAAGTACGTGAATTCGAACCCCAAAATGAAGCACAGCGCGAGCAAGGTCTACGCCGCCTTGCCAGCCGCGGTTTCACACCAATCGTTGCAGTAGGCTTCAATATGGCTTCTGCTGTTGAGAAAGTGGCAACAGAGTTCCCTGATATTCAGTTTACTATCATCGATATGGTGGTTGATAAGCCTAATGTTCAGTCTATCGTATTTAAAGAGCATGAGGGTTCTTTCCTTGTGGGTGCATTGGCGGCTAAGGCATCTAAAACTGCAAAAGTTGGTTTTGTAGGCGGAATGGACATTCCACTGATTCGTAAGTTTGAGTGTGGTTATCGTCAAGGCGCCCAATACGCAAACCCTAAAATCGAAACTTTCCAAAATATGACAGGTTCAACACCTGCTGCGTTTGCTGACCCTGCTAAAGGCTCAGAGCTGGCTAAATCTCAATTCTCTAAAGGTGTTGATGTCATCTACGCCGCAGCTGGCGGTACGGGTATGGGTGTTTATCAAGCGGCAAAAGATGGCGGTAAATTCGCTATTGGTGTGGACTCAAACCAAAACCATTTACAGCCAGGTACAATGCTGACGTCTATGGTGAAAAAGGTCGGTGTCGCGGCCTATAACTCATGGGATGAAGCTGAGAAAGGATCATGGGAAGCAGGGATCAAAGTACTTGGCCTTAAAGAAGGCGCTGTTGAATGGGCTTACGATGATAACAACAAAGATCTCATCACACCGGAAATGAAAACCTATCTTGATGAGCTACAAGCGCAAATCATCGCTGGCGATATCAAAGTCCACGATTACATGTCAGACAATACTTGTAATTACTAAGCTCCACAAATCACTAGCATGCACAGCTAGGCTTTCAGCCTAGCGACAATTTTACGCCACTGCTTCAAACACAGTGGCGTATCACACACCCTACACCCCATGGCATAACCATCTTCAATAACGATTATAAAAAATAAAACGACCTATAAAAATTAAAACGATATTTAGGTAATTAGCAGGGAATCATTAGCGGGCACCATTGACGTCGCTAATTAAATATAAGGCAGTATCTCGTGACACAAGGACAATCTATTGCCATCGAACTCAAAGACATCAATAAACGTTTTGGCGCCGTTCATGCCAATCGTGACATTGACCTTCGCGTTCCCAAAGGCACTATTCACGGCATTATCGGTGAAAACGGCGCTGGTAAATCGACTTTAATGAGCATTATCTACGGCTTTTATCATGCCGATGAAGGCTCGATGTGGGTTAATGGCCAGCCATATAAGCCAGCCAACTCACAAGAAGCGATCCGCTCAGGGATTGGTATGGTGCATCAACACTTTATGTTGGTAGAAACCTTCTCAGTACTCGAAAATATTGTACTTGGCGCTGAGGATGGCTGGAAGCTAGAAGAAAGCCTAGGAAAAGCACGTAAAAAGCTCAAAGCACTGGCGAAAGACTACGGTCTTGATGTCCCAATTGATGCTATCGTTGGCGAATTGCCAGTAGGTCTACAGCAACGAGTCGAAATTCTAAAAGCCCTTTATCGTGGAGCCAAAATACTCATTCTTGATGAACCCACAGGGGTATTAACGCCGCAGGAAGCGGATCATCTATTTCGCATTCTAGACAAATTAAGAGCACAAGGTACAACCATCATGATCATCACGCACAAACTGCGTGAAGTCCTCGCAATCACAGACAATATTTCAGTGATGCGTCAAGGGACAATGGTTGAACATGTGGTCACTGCGGACACCAATAAAGAACAATTAGCTGAATTTATGGTGGGTCGTAAAGTTCGCCTAAAAGTAGACAAACACACCTCAACCCCAAAAAAACAGCTGATTACTGTCGACAACCTGCAGTATTTTGATGACGCTGGTGTTGAGCGGGTGAAACGCGTCAGCTTTGGCGTTAGGCAAGGTGAAGTTGTCGGTATTGCTGGAGTGTCTGGGAATGGTCAATCTGAAATTCTCGCCCTCTTATCTGGTATTTTACAACCTCATTCGGGGTCCATACACATTAACAACAGCACCATTGATAAGCTGAACCCACTCAACCCTCAACAAGTCCGAGCGATTGGCGTCGGACATATTCCTGAAGATCGTCATAAACAAGGGCTCATCAATAAATTTGATGCCCAGGAAGCCTACATTCTCGGCTATCACCATCTGCCCCAATACAACAAGGGGTTGTTACAAGACAAGCAAGCGATCAAAGCTCATTGCCAAGCCAGTATGGATAAGTGGGATGTTCGTCCAAACGATACCACATTAAAAACAGCTAACTTTTCTGGAGGAAACCAGCAAAAACTCGTGATTGCTCGTGAAATGGAGCAAAACCCCGATGTCCTGCTCGTAGGGCAACCAACTCGTGGCGTCGATATCGGCGCGATTGAATACATCCACCAGCAGATTATCGCGGCTCGAGATGAGGACAAGGCCGTGCTTTTAGTCTCAGTTGAACTGGACGAGATTCTCAGCCTTGCCGATCGCATTCTAGTGGTCTTTGATGGTGCTATTGTGGGGGAGGTCTCCATTAATGAAGCAGACGAGCAAACACTAGGGTTAATGATGGCCAATATTATGCCGGAACACTTACAGAAAAAAGCAATGACCTCTGGCCAGGAAACACAAGGAGATGTGGCATGAGCCAAGCAAAAGTACCCGCTTGGGTAACCATGGCACTATTGCCAGCCATCAATGTCATGGTCGCCTTTCTCGTGTCTGCGCTGTTATTTATCTATATCGATATCAGCCCAATTGATGCCGCTAAAGTCATGTGGACGGGCGCCTTTGGTTATGCGGAAGGATTTGGCTACACCATGTACTACGCGACGGGCTTTATTTTTACCGGTCTCGCGGTCGCCGTTGCCTTCCACGCTGGGCTTTTTAATATTGGTGGTGAAGGACAGGCCTATATTGGTGGGCTCGGTGTGGGGCTGGTGTGCTTAACGTTGGGTGAATACGCGCCTTGGTATATTACCTTCCCTGTGGCCATTTTAGCGGGCGGGCTGTTTGGTGCCGCTTGGGCGTTTATTCCTGCCTACTTACAAGCGAAACGCGGCTCACACATTGTTATCACCACCATCATGTTTAACTTTATCGCCGCCTCATTCATGGCGTATCTGTTAGTAGAAGTGCTCAAACCAGACAATACCATGGCAACCGAAAGCCGAGTGTTCGCGGTGAGCAGCTGGCTACCTAAAATGCATGAAATCTTGGCGGTATTTGGGATTGATATGGCGCCGAGCCCGATGAACTTAAGCTTTATATTTGCCTTAGTTTGCTGCGCCTTCGTCTGGCTATTTATGTGGCACTCTCGCTGGGGCTATGAAGTTCGCTCGGTCGGCGCTAACCCTTCAGCAGCAGGCTATGCTGGAATCAAATACAGCAAAACCATTATTATCACTATGTTAATCTCCGGCATGCTCGCGGGTTTCTTTGGTCTTAACGTATTACAAGGTGAGCTTCATCAAATAAAGCTTAACTTTGTTGAAGGATTCGGATTTACCGGAATTGCCGTGGCGCTGATGGGGCGTAATCACCCAATTGGTGTTTTGCTGGCGAGCTTGCTGTTCGGTTTTCTCTACCAAGGCGGAGCCGAATTGAGTTTTGAATATGGCGTAGACCGTAACATCGTTGTGGTACTGCAGGGCTTAGTGATCTTATTCTCTGGGGCGCTGGAACACATGTTTAGACCCTCGCTGGAAAGAACCTACCTCAGACTCTTTTCTAAACCTAACCTTAACGCTGAGAAGGGAGTCGCTTAATTATGTTTGAAACGATTATTCTCATGCTAGACGCCACATTACGCGTGGCGACACCGCTGATCCTTGCATCATTGGCTGGAATGTTCTGTGAACGTTCTGGGATAGTGAATATTGCTTTAGAAGGTAAATTACTCGCCGCCGCGTTTGCGGGAGCAGCAACAGCCCATGTTACCGGATCTGCGTGGCTTGGTTTATTCGCTGGGATCGGCGTATCGGTTTTGTTAGCCCTTCTTCACGGCTTTGCGTGTATTACCCATCGCGGCGATCAAGTAGTCAGTGGCATGGCGATCAATATTCTCGCAGCAGGGTTAACTATTACCTTGGGGCGTCATTGGTTCCAGCAAGGCGGTCAAACACCAGCATTATCTGGTGATGCTCGTTTTGCCCCCATTACCTTTCCAGGTGCCGATGCCGTCGCGGATATTCCTGTATTGGGTCACCTTTATTCGGAATTGATTAGTGGGCATTCGATCTTAGTCTACATGGTGGTCTTTATCGTTCCAGCTTGTTGGTACCTACTATTTAGGACGCGCTTTGGACTTCGTCTACGCGCGGTCGGTGAATCCCCCTCAGCTGTCGATACCGCGGGTATTTCCGTAGTACGTACTCGTTACGCTGCCGTCGCCATTTGTGGGGTGCTAGTGGGGATTGGAGGAGTGTATCTCTCCGTTGCTCAAACGGCTCAGTTCATTCCTAACATGAGTGCCGGAAAAGGCTATATGGCACTAGCGGCGCTCATCTTTGGTAAATGGCGCCCGTTTACGGCAATGGGAGCTTGTTTGTTATTTGGTTTCTTAGATGCGTTAGCCATTCGCATGCAGGGCGTCAAAATCGGTGACTTCCCTATTCCGGTTCAAGCCATCGAAGCGATACCTTACATACTCACCGTGTTCCTGTTAGCAGGGTTTATTGGCAAGGCCGTCGCACCAAAAGCGATTGGCGTGCCTTATACAAAAGAACGCGAATAAGATGACAAAAGCGCGCGAGTAAGAGCGCGCTAGCCTATAGGCATAAAAAACAGACATAAAAAAACCGCTCAATGAGCGGTTTTTTGTATCAACAGAATCTTTAGTGTTCGCGTGTTGCACGGAAGGTCACGTCAGGGAAACGCTCTTGCGCTAAGTTCAAGTTAACCATTGTTGGGGCAACATAACTTAGGTTATCTCCACCATCGAGTGCTAAGTTTTGCTGACTCTTACGCTTAAACTCTTCCAGTTTCTTCGCATCACCACACTCAACCCAACGCGCTGTTGCAACGTTGACACTCTCATAGATAGCTTCAACATTGTACTCAGCTTTCAAGCGTGCCACGACGACATCAAACTGCAACACACCCACCGCACCAACGATCAGATCATTATTTTGCAATGGACGGAATACTTGTACAGCGCCTTCTTCAGAAAGCTGGACTAAGCCTTTTAGCAACTGCTTTTGCTTCAGAGGATCACGTAGGCGAATACGACGGAATAATTCCGGTGCAAAGTTTGGAATACCAGAGAACTTCAAATTCTCACCTTGTGTAAAGGTATCACCAATTTGAATCGTACCGTGGTTATGCAGGCCAATGATATCGCCAGCGTACGCTTTCTCTGCGCGAGAACGATCACCCGCCATAAAGGTTACCGCATCCGAAATACTCACATTTTTGCCAGTACGAACATGGTTCATCTTCATGCCTTGGTTATAAGTACCAGACACAATACGCATGAAGGCGATACGGTCGCGGTGTTTCGGATCCATGTTGGCTTGGATCTTAAACACGAAGCCAGAAAACTTCTCTTCCGTTGCTTCAACATCACGCTCATTAGCTTGACGAGTTTGCGGCCCTGGAGCCCACTCAGTTAGGCCGTCTAGCATATGGTCAACACCAAAGTTGCCCAATGCTGTACCAAAGTAAACTGGCGTTAATTCACCGGCAAGGAATAGGTCTAAATCAAACTCAGGACACGCACCAATAACAAGCTCTAGTTCTTCACGCACGCTTTCCGCTAGATCTTCACCAACTGCAACGTCAAGTTCAGGGTTATCAAGCCCCTTAATGATACGAACTTCTTGAATCTCATGACCATGGCCAGATTCGTATAAGATGGTTTCGTCACGGTGAATGTGATACACACCCTTAAACTCTTTACCGCAACCAATTGGCCATGAGATTGGAGCACAAGCCATACCCAGCTCACTTTCCACTTCATCCAAGACTTCCATCGGATCACGAACGTCACGGTCAAGTTTGTTCATAAATGTGACGATAGGCGTGTCACGTAAACGCGTTACTTCCATCAATTTACGCGTACGGTCTTCGACACCTTTTGCCGCGTCAATCACCATCAAGCAAGAATCGACAGCGGTTAATGTACGGTAGGTATCTTCCGAGAAGTCCTCGTGTCCCGGCGTATCTAGAAGGTTAACAAGGCAGTCGTTATATGGAAACTGCATCACCGATGTCGTTACCGAGATGCCACGTTCTTTTTCCATCTCCATCCAGTCAGACTTAGCGTGCTGGTTAGAGCCGCGACCTTTTACAGTACCCGCTTTTTGAATTGCGTTTCCGAACAAAAGTACTTTTTCGGTAATCGTGGTTTTACCCGCATCCGGGTGAGAAATGATCGCAAAAGTTCTGCGTTTAGAAACTTCTTGCTGAAATTGATTTGACATGAATCTCGATCTTCTAGGTTTGTAGAACAGCCCATCGCAAACCCTGCTGACAGTTCACGGCTATTCGAAGGCGTCGAAAAAATAATGGGCGCTATTTTCACCGATCTGGCAGGGTTTCTCAATGAATACTTTCTCAAAGCCTCTATTTGTAAATAAATCTCGCTGAAAAATACGCTGTAACATACCCAACAAAGTAAAGTAACAGCCAGTTATACACTTCACTCAATATTAATTTCCTCACTAATATTGACGATTAAGCGCCAATTGCAGTCGTGATAATCAAGCCACTTTTGTTCAAGTGGTTTTGCTATCACTACTTTATCATTTGAGGAAATGACTTATGAAAGCCTTTAAACCTTGGTACATCGCTCAGATGTCTAACGGGGTCGTTCAGTGGGTCGGCATTGCACTACTTTTAACACCACTCATTATTGAACGCACAGGCAGTGGCGCCTTAATGGGCAGCGTCATGTCACTGCTCGGCCTCTTTGGGATCTCAGCTCCACTTATTGGCTGGGTTGCGGATAAATATAATATTCACCGCCAAATGCAAAAAGCGGCGCTATTTTCGCACCTACTATCGCTAATTTTGCTTTACTACGCACAAGATAATGCTGTTATTTATTTGCTTGTAGGACTGACTATTGGTATCGGTACTGTGTCCCAACTCGTGCTCAATCCAACGTTTGTGCTGAACTCTCTACCAGTAGAACTGCAAACTCGTGGGTTAAGTCGCCTGTACCAATTTCAATTTTTGGGTGTCGTCATTGCGGGTGCGCTGCTCGGTACCGTAAGTTTATTTGGGTGGACAAGTGAGCAACAATTACTATTAATGATGGCCTTGGTCTGTGTGTCGCTTGTTTCCGTGTTTATTGCACCACCACCAAAGATCACGGTCGATACAGAAACACAAAGTGAACAAACCTCCAAAGATAGCAGTACTAAGAATAAAAGCAGCCGAACCGCTATTGCCTTTATTTTCTTTCTCGCTACCGTTTTTGTGTCGATGTTCACCGCCAGCAACCTTATGGAATCAGGCCCTATCATAATTAAAGAGGTGTTCAATGTTGATCTTGGGCATTCTGCCTTCGGATTAGCAGGCTCTGCTGTAGTCACTATTTTGTTGCTGGAACCTGCGGGTAGATTAGCTGAAAAAAGCAGTCCTTATCTTATCTGGATGATTTCACTCGGCTGCTATGCTGTGACCTCTATCGGTTTGTGGCTTGCGGTTGGTAACGATGTTTCCAGCCTGATACCGATTCTGCTAATAGTGCTATTGATGCAAGCCATATCTTGGTTTGATATGGTGATACCAGCAATTGCCGACGAGCTAAGTCCAAGTACCCCAGCACTAACACAAGGCATACTCATGTTCGCTATGGCGCTAGGGTTTGGTGTGGGTACGTATATCGCTGGCCAGTTGATTGATTCTAATGGTTTTGTTGCGGTGGTGGATTATTGCGCCGCAAGTATTATCGCTACGCTTGTGTTGGCTTTCGGCACGCTGATGTTTAAACGTAAGTGACACTAAAATGGGTTGGACTCAGTCCAACCCATTAACTCGATAGCTACAACTGCCAAGCATGGCCAACGGTAATATAATAAGCCCACTCCTCCGGCCCTTTTGCTACATCCACACCTGCTCGCATATTGAGCTGTCGAGCGACTAAGTAACGAAAACCACCGCCCACAACAGATTGATAATCAGCGTCTGAAAAGTCTTGCCCATCATCGATGGCTTTTCCTGTCCCTGTAAAGCCAATTAACGACCATCTTGGTGTAATGTCATAACGTGCTTCGAGTTCCATTAGCGCCATATCATCACCTTGATAGCGCATTGCTGGGATACCTCGCATATTAATAAACGGTCTTGCGTAATAAGGGGCGTCATCAGTGACCGTTTGATAATCACCACGCAAGCCAATCACGACATCATTTAGGATCGGCGCAAAATAGTTGGCCTGCAGTCTGGATTTACGATACGACACATCACCACCAAATGCTTGATCGTGAAAGTCAGTACTGAGTTTCGCTTTGAGGCCATCATTAGGAGTAAAGATAGAATCTCGACTATCGTAGGTCACCTTAAGTTCAACCGCAGCATCTTTGAGGTCAAAATTTATCGGTGGCAGTTGAATCAGATCATTGCCTAAATCGAACGTACTCTTGGAAGAAAGGAGGGAATATTTTGCACCAATAAACCAATCACTCCCCGCGATTCGATAGTCGATATCTTGCATAAAATACAAGCCATCAATATTGAAATCCAAAGGGGCGTCCAGCACATAGTATTTTAAGTTAAAGGATCCATAGAATAGCCCACCTTGGTATCGCCAAGTATCTTCTTGCCAAGACCCAAAGTGAAATGCCCCAGTTAACCATGAGCCATTCGAGGTACCAGCCGCAGCGACCGCCGTCACACTCGGTGGCAAACCTACGACTTCATCTGGGTTTTCTTTTCTTTGTCGTTCGCGCTCTTCCGATTCATGGAAGAACATTAATGCGGCGCCTCCCCCAGTGCCAACTGCTGGGTCGGTGATGATAATCGGGACAGGCATAAATCCCACCGCGTTATCTAGTACCCAAGCACTCGCATCAAACATGCCGTCCTTAGAATCAATAAACTGATCAAAGGCCAATAATGAAGAACTCATGAAAGCACAGCTGATCGCCGTTAATGCTCGTATTTTCACAGACACCTCCGTGTGAATGCTGATATGAACTCATAATAATAGTAAGGCGTATAAGCTACGCGTAAATAGCTCACTAACATCCAATAAAGTCTGTTGATTACCTTACTATAATCAACCGTCACTTATCCCGACAGCCGCGCACTATTTGCTAATTGTTACCTAAAAATGTCAATATTGACAATGAATTACTCATCATCACTCCCCTTTTACTAACGAAGAATTCGAGACTATCCACCAAACCATTCGATTTTTACATATAAAAATCGTTTCTTTTCGCCAAATGTCGACCGAAGTCAGGCTTAAGCTCTTTAAGGAAGTTTTCTCGATAACTGCTAACATTAGAAATAGATTCATTTGGGTTCAGTATTGCTCTATCCATTAGAATTTTAGTTACATTAAAGAGTGCTTTACCTAACAAAACAGTGAACTCATTACTATTTTTAGCGGTCTTATAGTGGCAAAATAGGCAACTCACAAAAGAAGAGAGTCGATACTGTGTCAGAACAAGCTCCACTAGATATTCGCATTGAAGAAAATCAAACCCGAGTGAAAGATCAGCTTAATCGAATTCTTTCAAGTAAGGCGTTTGATCAAAGCCCAAAAATGAAAGAACTGCTGACCTTTGTCGTGGAGCAGACTTTGGCGGGTAATGGCGATCGCTTAAAACAATTTACTATTGCGACTGAAGTGTTCGATCGTGATGCGGAGTTTGATCATCAAGCCGACCCTATTGTGCGTATACAAGCTGGTCGTGTAAGACGCACACTAGAAACTTATTACCTCACCGAAGGGGTGAATGATCCTCTGTTTCTAGCGATCCCTAAAGGCCGCTACAGCCCAGTATTTACGCCACAAACTCCCCAAGCCGTAAGACAAACGGCAACATTAGCTCAAATGGTACGAGACAACCAACGTGCACTAAGCCCAACTATTACAGTGCTGCCTTTTTTATCGTTGTCTGATGACGCTGAAAAACGTTTTTTTGCTGAAGGCTTTGGGGAAGAACTTGCCACCGAGCTAGCACGCTTTGACATGCTCAAAGTCGTTTCTATGCACGCTCTTGGCGATAAGAGTATCGACCCGAGAACCTCTGCCGATGTGAAAGGTTTAGGTGAAGAATTAGGTGTTTCTTTCATTACATCAGGGACCATGCAGGCTCTGGGCAATAAGATTCGCATCTACGCGAAGCTTTACCGTACCGATAGCGGTGAGCAAGTGTGGGCAGAAAAGTACACTTGCGATCTCACTACTGACGACTTATTTGCCGTTCAGGATGAAATCATTGCGGAAGTCGTGGCAGAGCTAGCCTCAAGCTTTGGTATTATTCACCGCGAAATTTATCAAAGTTGCAATCAGAAAAAAATCGAACACCTCTCCACTTATGAAGCAACACTTCGCTACCGTCACTACTTAATGACGCTATCGGAAGACACCCATCAGCAGGCCACGCAAGCCTTGCTGAGCGCCGTAGAACGCGAGCCTTATATCGCCTTGCTGCACGCTATGCTTGCTGTCCTCTATTTCGATGCCGAGATGCTAGGTATGGGGAAAGTAGAGAATGCCGTGGAAACGGGACTTAGCTACGCCAAGCGCGCTGTAGAGCTCGAACCAACAAACCAAGAATCACAGATCGCTATGCTGATGGCACATCAAGTTAAAGAAGATATCAACGGAATCATCGAAACTGTCGATAAAGTCTTAGCCATTAACCCGAATGCCGCTTACCAAATTGGCTTATGTGGGTGGGCGTTATGTATGGCGGGTGAGTTTGAACGTGGACTTAGACTCATTGCCGATTCAAAGGCGCTTAACCCGTTTAGACCACCATGGTTTTCAATCGCAACGGTTATTCATCAGATCATGCAAGATAACTATGATGATGCGGAAAAGTCCGTGAGCAAGCTTTCACTCAGGCGCCTGTTTTGGGTACCTATGCTTAAAGCGATTATTCACGTACAAAAAGGTGAATTTAAGCAGGCTCAGGCCAGCTATAAAGAAATGCTACAACTTCGCCCCGACTTTGAAGGTAACGAAGCTCGTTATTTAGGCGCCTTTATAGCCAGCCCTGAGATTAAAAATAAGCTATTAACGTCGCTAGCTCGACTGTAGCATCATCGGTTTACACTATGTGCTAACAGCACAGTAGCCAAATAAAAAAGAGAGCAGATGCTCTCTTTTTTATACATGGGATCAACTCACTCATATTGAGAGCTTACATTTAGCGCGCTCACAGAGAGGTGACCGCTATTTAATCGTAAAGTGCATCATCGTAGTCATCATACTCGTCATCCAAATACTCTTCTTCTAGGTATTCTTCCTCGATGATTTCTTCTTCTATGTACTCTTCAGCAATGTATTCTTCCGCAATATACTCTTCCGCTATTATTTCATCTTCAACAATAACGTCTGTCGCCACTTCACAAGCGCCTTCATAGTAAGCGCCATCAACAGCCCCTCCCACCGCGCCCGCACCGCCACCAATAATAGCACCAGCCTTCGCCCCTTGAGAGCCATCAACAATGCCGCCGACAACCGCGCCTGTTATTGCACCATCAACTGCACCTACTATCGCACCCTCGGCAGTTTGATCGCAGTAATACGCAAAACTTGGCGCGCTAAGCAGCGAGACTAATACTGCACACAGCATGATAATATTCAATTTTTCTTTCATTACATCTTATTCCTATTATTGGGCGAGTTGGTTATAGGCTTCAATACTCATTCCAGCACTAAACCCACCATCGACACCTACAGCTTGACCATTAACAAAGCTACTATCTTGTGACGCAAGAAAGTGGACAACAGCTGCCACCTCTTCTGGCTGACCTATACGACCAAGCGGCACGGCTCGTTGCTCCATTCGCAGCTGAGGCTCACCGCCTGCTGCGTGCGCTCTTGGCGTATCCACGGAAGTTGGACACACCGCATTGACACGTATTTGTTTGCTGCCTAATTCCAATGCCGCCGTTTTGGTGATCCCCAAAACAGCCCACTTAGATCCTGCAAGTGCGCCTAAGTAGGGAACACCCGATGTCCCCGCTACTGAGGCAACGTTAATAATGCTGGAATGCAAAGGCATATAGGGCACGGCATGTTTAATGGCCAGTGCGGTACCTAAAGCATTCACTGAATAATTCGCGTCGTATTCGGTCTTTTTAGATTCCATGATCGTGCTATAGCCATTAGTAGAACCAGCACAGTTTACCAACACATCAATGCGCCCAAAGCGCTCAAAGGTAATCGCCATTAATTCACTAAGAGAAACCTCATCAGTGACATCAACATCGATATATAACGCCTCTAGACGTTCAACTTTAGACGCTACCGCATCCAATCCAGCAATGACCAAACGTCCTCCCGCGGCATGCAATCGTTTTGCTGTCGCCTCACCAATGCCAGATGTACCACCGATGATGACAATTATTTTATCTTCCAAGTGAAATGGCATTACCATAGATACTTCCTCTCGTGAGCGTGTAGTCAGTCAAATTAAATAGTACCTAAGTAAATAGCTAAATCGCAGTTACAAACTTGGATCGATCCAGTAACACAGAATAAAATTAGAAAAGCGATGCGGAAGGGAATATAAGGCTTCCATGCCCTATTTAGACGAGAGAACATCCAGCAACGGGGCCGTTACGGAGTACTCATCATTGAGTCATTATTTATCTATCACACTTAAAAGAACCACGTCGCACCGATGCGAACTTCACGGTTACCATCTAAGTGCTTCATGCGAGATTCTCCACCCGCTTTAAAGAAATGTTCAGAATAGGTCAAGTTACCCCAAACACTGCCATCTGATGACAACGGGACACCGCCTTCCATCATCATTTCCAGTGACTGTTCATTTTGACCAAAGGAGTTTTGGTAATTAGCGTACTGAGGGTTAACCGTAATGTACGACCCTTTATCTGTCAGATAAAAAGAGTTAAACCAGTTAGCTTGCCAGCCGTCGCCAGACTTGCCGTTGTCGTACGAGTTACGCATAACCGCTACGTTAGGATAAGAAACCCAAGATTCAAATGGGGTGATGACTTTAGCAACGGCACCCACGGCAACGGTATTGTTGACACCAGCATCTTTCGCTACCCAGTTGCTAGCATAATCGATATAGTCTAGCGAGAAACCAATCTCAGGTAACAACTCAAAACCCGTCGCATGGACTTGGAAATAACGAGCACGGACACGAGACATACCGAAGTCCGAAGACTTGCCATTCTTTTTATCAGCGTCAACGTTGGTTTGAAAATCACCCTCTAACTGCGCAAGAAAACCGATCTCTTCAGTATAAGACCCAGCCATATTTAGCTGCAGGCGAGTTAAACCATCTTTGCCCTTGGCACCAGAATCTACTTTCAAATAGGTTTGCGGGCGAGTCACATCAGCAGGATCGTTGCTTTGCTCTTCTTGGGCATGGGCCGAGAAGGTAAGGGTACTTAATACACTCAGAGAGAGAATTGAAAATCGCTTCATCATTTGTTCCCATTATTGTCAATAACTAATGGGAAGTATGAAGACTAAGTAGAAAAATCGAAGTAACTCAGGGTAATGTAACCTATTGGAACCTTCGGCAATATGGCACTCTATCAATCTAGGATTAACATGGTTGGCACAGCGTCATAAGGGAGGGATAAAATAAACACCGAGCACAGTAACGCCCCTGCTCGGCTTGCAAACTAACACTACATACCAAACATGAAGTAATAGCTCATGATGATACCATCTTCACGGCCCGCTTCTGTTGGGTAATAATCCTTGCGACGATCGACTTCATTAAAGCCTTCATCTAAATACAGTTTTATCGCTGATAGATTGCTTTCTCTGACTTCAAGCCATGCACTTTCCGCTTCGCAACTCTGGCATTGGTCGAGAAAATGCCCTAATAATGCGCGGCCATAGCCTTTACGTTGGTGATTTGGACCGATAGCGATATTCAGTAACGATACTTCACCGACAATATTTTGGGCATAAAAGTAGCCGACGACTTGTCCATCAACCAGCATGACGCTATTTTGCGCGCCTCGCCCGTTTATTTCTTCAATCATGGACACTTTCCATGGATGAGAGTGCGCTTGTAACTCAATAGCGAGTACCGCCGCTACATGCTCTTGAGCAAGCGGAGCAAATTCTAAATTACGCATAAGAACGGATCTGATTCCAAAGGGCTCGTCTCTCTGCATCATTACCATCAATACTCGATAGTAAAGGAGAGACCAATTGATTACATTGAATTGAACGTTGTGCTAGCAATTGCTGATAACATTCTTTTTCGTGCTCTGCACCGGAAAACCATAACCACTTAGGCAACGATGACGTGTCTAAATAGATCAGTTGTTCAGGATATATATGCTGCGTGTTCACTACCTCAAGCTTCATTGCTTTAAGGATTTTCTGGTAAAACAGCGCCGTTTCATTTTTAGGCTGAATGGGAGAAATAAACAGCAACTCACAACCTTCTGGCAAGCTAAGCTTTTGCTCGGGTAAAATCGTGAGCCGTTCCGGGTGAGCAAGTGCCCAACTTTGGATACCCATCAATTGCAGCTTTACGTTATCTCTTAGCATGATGTCATACCATTATCTGACGCCACCGTATACACAACTTAGTCTGTCATCGGGCGATGCAAAAGGAAGGAACGAAGTTTAGCAAAGCTGCTAACAATCACCAAACGTAAATACGCGACTCACCTAACTGTGATGACTCGCGTATTTCACTTAATGGCAACACTCGTCAGATCTAATCTAGATTAACTCAATCCAACATAAAGATAGTAATCTTAACCAGCGGCAAATTATAACTCGTTAAACTCTGAGCAGTATTCCACCAGACCTTTACCAGCTGGGAAAAGATCCTTAAGCGACGCTTCTGTCAATGAACGGGCTTGAAATGCGCCTTCTGGTACTTCCCACTGGCATTCTAAATCGTATACCGCTGCTGATTGAAAACCAAATTTCCCATAGAAATCTGGATCGCCGAGTACCACACAGGCGGGGTAGCCTAGTTCAGGCAACGTTTCAAAAGCTTCTTTTAGCAGCGCTCTTGCAATTCCTTGACCTTGATAACCCTCACTCACTGCTAATGGTGCTAACCCTTGCCAAGCATAGTCTTCACCATCTACCGTGACTGGCGTAAACAAGACATGGCCGACTACTTCACCCTCATCGGTACACGCCACTAATGAAAGCGTTAACTTACTGTTCTCTCTTAGAGACATCACTAAGTTAGCTTCTGCTTCACTTTCAAAGACAGATTTTAGCAACCGATCAATAGTCAAAATATCAGATGGTGCTTCAGTTCGAATAAGCATGGGACACCTCACTACGGTTGGCTGGTGATTGTGTGCCTTTGTAAACAAAATCGGCCAGATGGTTCAATGCGCTTAGCATCGCTTTAGGTAACGCATCAAGATCGACGCTATCCATCAAATTTTTCACTTCAAGCCCTAACTCCGTATCCCCTTCGATACTGAGTCGACGTTGGAAAAATAATGTATCCGGGTCTTCTTTTCTGCCTGCGATAAGAACTAAATCATTTAGGTTGCCACTAAAACTCACATCCTCAGCCTGAGGTTGCTCTGCAACAAGCAACTTTTCATTCTCGTAGGAAATATACCAACTGAGGTTTAGATCACGAATATGAACTTTTAACCACTTTCCTTCAAGAAATTCAAAGTCACCATCTTCAAGTGATTCTTTAAAAACGGTTTTTAGTGCTTCAGACAATGCCATATTTTGAAACTTCGTTGGCAAAAAATGGACTGGAGATCGCAAAATTTGTGCTGCGTTTTTAACTAGTTGACTTCGAATCTTGTCTAACACGCGGTTTTTCCGTTAATTTATGCTTCAATTGCCTCATAATACGATATTCGAACAAAAAAAATCCTGTTATGTGTCAAATATTTCTAGCTTTGGACTCTCCCCTTTTCTAACTGATTAATCACGGTTATAGTGTGGGGGTTACTGATATATAAGCTCTTCGGAGAACTGGTAGTACATTGATGTCATCCAAATCGTTAAAGGAATACTTCGCCAAGCTCACGTCCAATAGCCCTTTCTTTTTTGCTATTTTGGATGACGAACACCAATACTGTATGGTCAATGATCGGTATTGTGATGTTGCAGGACTGACCCATAGTGATCTGGTCGGCATGAACGATCAACAAATTCTAGGGGAGCGGTTTTATTGCCAACTTAAGCCTTATTACGATCGTGCATTATCTGGTGAGTCCATCGAAGCAGAGGTTACCCTCGATGAATCTGATGTAGAGTCGAGTCTGCATTTTAGCGTTTCACCTATTTCTGTCGATGGTGTCATCGAAAATATCGTATTCCACGCCATTGATACCTCAGAAAAACAGATACTCACACGCTCACTAGAAGAATCTGAAAGCAAATTTCTCAAGCTATCGCGACTGATCCCCGATGGACTGTTGCTAGTTGAAGATGATTGCATCTTATCAGCTAACCCTGCAGCGGCGCGCTTGTTTGGCTATTCTTCTCCAACCGATTTATTAAGCGAACCCCTTAGTCGACTCCTGGTCGACGAACACAGCAAAGCACCCGTCAGTTTAAATCTAAATTCGACGATTGATAGTAAGCCACTTCATTTCAGAACGAGCGATTACTGTGGTACGCAACGCCGTTTGGTATTGCATGTGGATGACGCGAATCTCTTTGGTAACTGTGCGCATCTGATCCTCATCCAAGACATGGATGAAAAGCCAAAACCCGTTTCGAAAGATAGCCATGAAGATGTCAATATTGATGCGCTGACCAAGCTCTACAATCGACTTGGTTTTACTCGCTGTCTCGATCACTTTATCGAAAAGAAAACGCCATTGATCATGCTCTATCTTGATCTGGACAACTTTAAGAACATTAACGACTCATTGGGGCATCATATTGGTGACCGAGTGATTCAAGAGGTATCAACAAGGCTAAAGCGCCACCTTCCTCAAAAAACCGTTCTGGCTCACCTTGGCGGCGATGAATTCGGCATAATTTTACCAGAGCCCGAAGGCAGTAGTGCCGCGGATATGCTCGCAGAAAAAATCATTGAACTCATTAACCAACCTTTTGACTTACACCACTTTAGTAAACGGCTAGCCTGCTCCATTGGCAGCGTCACATACCCCAATGATGGGCATGACCCGCGAATCTTGCTGCAAAATGCCGATACCGCCATGTATGAAGCGAAAGCTCGCGGTCGAAATAGATTGATTAAATTCAACGATCAAATGAACAAAGAAGCACGCATGCGACTTTGGCTAGAGATCGAGCTGCAAAAAGCTTTAGCGCAAAACGGGTTAGAAGTCTGGTATCAACCAAAAGTTAATGCCCGTGATTTTAGTATCAATGGTGCCGAGGCGTTGGTTCGCTGGAAGCATCCTGTCGAAGGCTATATTAGCCCCGCCTCTTTTATCCCGGTAGCCGAACAAGCGGGTCTTATTGAGCACCTTGGTCGCGTGGTCATGCGCGATGTTTTCAATACCGTAAAACGCTGGAAGCTACAGGGAATCTTGCCGGGTCGAGTTGCGATTAACTTATCGCCAGAGCAATTTGGCAATCCTAAGCTCATTGACTACATGGAAAGGCTGCTGCATACCACTGGGCTCGATCCAAGCTGCATTACCTTTGAGCTGACAGAAAGCGCCGTAATGAGCAACAGTGAACATACCTTGCAGATGCTTGATGCGATCAAGCGTTTAGGGTTTGCCTTGTCAATTGATGACTTTGGCACGGGCTACTCCTCGCTTTCTTATCTTGCCCACTTCCCTATTGATGAGCTCAAAATAGACCGAGCGTTCATTATGGATATTGATACGCTGCCCAAACAACTTACCGTGATTGAGAACATCATTAACCTCGGTAAGTCATTAAACCTATCCGTTGTGGCGGAAGGGGTAGAAACTCGCCATCAAGCGACGTTGCTCTCTAATCTTAATTGCCACTCTATCCAAGGGTTCCACTTCCACCGACCGCAACCTAAACATGAAGTCGAAGCCCTGTTTGCTCAAAATCGACGTCATCGTAATTAAACCATCATTGTACTAGTGCCAAGTCGGTGAGCACTAGTACTGTCAAACTCAAATGCTGTGGCGAATGCATTGCTCACCTTATTTCGCGGCTTTAATCACCAAGCCTCACCCCATTCTGCTCAATCTATTGTTATTTGCCCTGTGAGTTTACCTCTTTGGTGTTAATTGCATGTTTATTAATGTAAACCTGCCTCACATCAAATTGGCCGTTCATCTTTCTTCATAAAATGCCCGCCTATATAGGATAAACTGGTATTGAGCTTATGGAACTCTTATGCCCAGCAGGTAACCTACCTGCGCTTAAAACGGCAATAGATTGCGGCGCAGACGCGGTGTACATTGGATTTAAAGATGACACGAACGCTCGCCACTTTGCAGGATTAAACTTCACCGGAAAAAAACTAGAACGCGCGGTGCAATATGTTCATGATCGCAATAAAAAAATCCACATCGCATTAAACACGTTTGCCCACCCTGATGGGTTTGAGCGTTGGACTAATGCCGTCGATCAAGCGGCTGAACTTGGCGTCGATGCCCTGATCGTTGCGGATATTGCGGTGCTCGATTACGCCGCTACCAAGTACCCTGATTTAGAGCTGCACCTATCAGTTCAAGCGTCAGCAACCAATACGGCGGCTGTCGACTTTTATCACCAAAACTTCAATGTTAAACGCGTGGTATTGCCACGCGTGCTATCTATCCACCAAGTTAAACAGCTGTCGAGAAACATCACTTCAGATGTAGAGCTTGAAGTGTTCGCATTTGGCAGTTTATGCATCATGGCTGAAGGCCGATGCTACTTATCTTCATACTTAACGGGTGAATCGCCAAATACGGTTGGGGCATGCTCTCCAGCAAAATATGTTCGTTGGCAAGAAACCGAGACGGGCTTAGAGTCTCGCTTAAACGATATACTCATTGATCGCTATGCCGCAGGCGAAAACGCTGGCTACCCAACCTTATGTAAGGGTCGATTTGAGGCCAATATCGATGGTGAGAGAAAGCGTTATCATGCGCTTGAAGAGCCGACCAGCTTAAACACATTATCGATGCTTCCCGATCTCTTTGCTGCCAATGTGTCTTCAGTGAAAATTGAAGGCCGACAACGTAGTCCTGCTTATGTGGAACAAGTCACTCGAACGTGGCGCGAAGCCATCGATCTTTATCAACGCGATCCACAGCAGTACCAAGTCAAACAAGCTTGGGATCAAGCCCTAGCCAATGTCTCAGAAGGGACACAAACCACTCTCGGCGCGTACCATCGCAAGTGGCAATAATCAGAGGTTAATTGATGAAATATGCACTCGGGCCACTACTCTATTTCTGGCCAAAACAAGATGTAGAAAGCTTTTATGAACAAGCAAAATCCAGTTCAGCCGATATCATTTATCTTGGGGAAACCGTCTGTTCAAAACGCCGAGAGATGAAGGCTGCACACTGGCTTGATATGGCTAAGTCACTGTCTCAATCGGGTAAGCAAGTCGTGATATCCACCATGGCACTGTTGGAAGCACCCAGTGAAGTCAACATCATGAAGAAGTACATCGACAACGGTGACTTTGCGATTGAAGCTAATGATGTATCGGCTATTCAGCTTGCCAGCCAAAATAAAGTGCCGTTTGTTGTCGGCCCGGCGGTGAATACCTACAACGCTCGTACCCTCAAGCTTTTTGTAGAGCAAGGTATGACACGCTGGTGCATGCCGGTTGAATTGTCTCGCGAATGGTTGGTGAATACCTTAAATCAGGCCGATGACATTGGTATTCGTAATCAATTTGAAGTCGAAGTATTTAGCCATGGTTATATTCCTTTGGCTTATTCAGCACGCTGTTTTACGGCGAGAGCTGAGAATCGCGCCAAAGATGATTGCGAAACCTGCTGTATAAAATACCCGACGGGGCTACAAGTAGAGAGCCAAGAAGGTCAATCTGTCTTTAACCTTAACGGCATTCAAACGCAATCGGGCTACGAGTACAACCTTATCAACGACCTTCAGTCTATGAAGGGGTTGGTCGACGTAGTTCGTCTTAGTCCCATTGGCTTGGATACGTTTTCAGAAGTTGAACGCTTCCGAGCTAATGAGAATGGCAGTAATCCAGCAAGCCACTTAGATCGTCAATGTAATGGCTACTGGCACCAGATTGCAGGACTTAACGTCCAATAAACCGCATGATGCGCTTGTCCTAATCACAAGCGCATCATATTACCTTAAGCTTGATGCCTACCTAGGCAGAACATATAGCTCACTTTTATGTGTGTTTATACCTAACGTTACGCCATTACTGGGGTTGCATGGTCTTCACGCAACAGCTTTACATCCTGCCACATCATATACACAACGACGATAGCCAGCGCCACATTAGAAATTGGATAAGCAATCCATATACCCGTCACACCCCAAATCTTAGGCAGCACATAAAGAAACGGCAGTTGTACTAACATGTTACCTAAGGTGACAAATAGCGCTTTTTTACTCTTGTTGATAGCCTGATAATACGCGGCAGCGACAACTAAGAAGCCATCTAGAAACATAGAAAACAAATGCAATCGAATCCCTAGAACCGTGTTGTCGACTAACTCTGTATCCCCGGAGTTAAAAATAGAGACGACTTCAAGAGGATACAGATTCAGCAGCGTGACAAACGCCACCCCACCTGCGACAGCACTTATCATCGCCACTTTAAATAATTTACGCATATTGTCTTTACGACCAGCGCCAAAATTGTAGCTAAGTAATGGTTGCATCGCGTTTGCTATACCTTCCACAATTAAGTAGTAAAAGGTAATGATATAGCCAAGAATTGCATACGCTCCTATCAGAACTACCGAGCCATAATCAGCAAATAACTTATTATGTATCGCTATCATAAATGAGCTATATGCGAACATAAAAAAGCTGGCGAGACCAATGGAGAGCATTGGTGGAACAACGCTATATTGAAACTTAAAGTCTTTCAGCGTTAAACGCATATTGGCACGGCTAGAGAAAAAGTAAGCCACGCCTAGAATAGTCACTACTGCCTGAGCAATCGCAGTGGCTAAAGCAGCGCCAGTGAGCTCCCACGCTAGAACCGCAATGAACAAATAGTCTAGAGCAATATTAATCACGGCACCGAGAATCATGAGCAACGTGGCAATGTTTGGACTGTCGTCATTACGTAGTAAGAAAGGAACCGCAATCGATCCCAACGAAAAGACACTACCAATGATTAGTACATCCAAATACTGGATGCCAAGCTCCAACATACGTCCCTGCGCACCTTGAATTTGCAGCGCGTAATCAGAGAAATTCCAAAGTACCACTGCAACCACAGGTCCTAAACCAAGCAATAACATCAAGCCCGTCGCCAATGTTTTCTTAGCCGACTCGATATTTCCTTCACCTTGTTTTATTGATGACAGCGCCCCCGCACCAACACCAATCATCATGCCAATACCTAAGATCACACTGATCACTGGCCACACAACATTAATTCCAGCTAATCCCTCGCTGCCCATGTACTGCCCGATAAAAATACCATCGACTACCTGATAAAGGCCATTGACCAGCATGGCTGCAATCGTTGGGATAGCATAACGCCAAAACTGGCGATAAATAGATTGTTGCATTTTTCACTCTCACTTTAGTTATTCAAGCTAACTAAATAGACAAATTTTAAGATAGCGCTTTGCTTAATAATTGATTTAGTTGATCCGACTCTGAATCATCTAACTTCGTCCTTAGCTTAGTCGCGACTATGGCATAAATATGAGCTTCACTACTTAGTGGTACTCGCGACTTCTCCGTCAGCCGTACTCGCTTCGAGCGAGCATCTTCCAAGCACGCAATCCGTTCAACTAAGCCTTTCCGTTCCAAGCGTTTCACCATATTGGTGGCAGAAGGCTTAGACACATCAAGTTCATTGGCTAAGTCAGTTAAACGAATGGGTTCAGCCGAACTCTGGATTGCTTTCAGGTAGTCATATTCATTGAAACTTAGATGACCTAATGGATCTTCTTTACTATTGGTTCGCCATACTCGTGATGTTAACCGCTCTAGTTTCTCTATACTTGCTTCAATAGACATTCATACGACCCATTAATTAGCCAGGCTAACTAGTTTAAATGAATTGAAATAAAATCTCAAGATACAAAAAAACCAGCCATATAGGCTGGTTTTTAGTATAAAAAGAAAACTACTCGGCACTGTCAGACTGAAGTTTCGCCTCTTCAGCCAGCTTTTGTTTTTCTTTTTCAACCTGTTGCGCTCTAGCAATCTCAAATATTTTCGTTAACTCCAAAAACGCATACTTGTGTTCCGCGTAATCATAAACATTTTGAGCTATCGCCAATTTATACAAAGATACTGCTGCTGGGTAATCTCCATCGATTTGATGACGCTTGGCTAAATAGAAATACACTTCAGTCAATCGTTCAGCAAGTACATTGTTATCTCTGCTGCTTGCTAGTACGGCTTTAAAGGCTTGCTCTTCCGTCACTTTATCTAGCATCAATGCAACAAGGATCCAACCCCACTCGTTATTGGCACTCTGATAGCGCTTTTCTAAGGCAATTCCCGCATCCATCGGCCCTACTTCACGGGAAATGATATACAGCCAAAGCGCACGATAAGGATCAGATGGCGCTTCATTATAATATGACGTCATTCCTTCAATCGCTAAAGGAAAACGGTCTCCATAATATAATGCAATAGAACGGTTACGTAATGCGTAAGAGTTTGCCGCATCTAACTCTAAGCTTGAATCAAAGGCTTCATAGGCGGAGTCGAAATCACCAATTTGAGTAAAGTACTGACCGACTTGGTTAAACACCACTGACTGTGCTGGGTTTAACTGCAGGGATTGATTAAAATCGAGCTGAGCAAGATCGCGTAAACCTAAGCTGTTGTAGTATGAACCTCGCTCAAAGTGCATTTTTGCACGTACATCATTCTCGAGATCACTGCGCTGTAGGAGCTGAGTTAATCGGGCCACTTGCACTTCATACTGAACATTGGCTTGTAAAGGAACGGCCATTGGCGGGTTTAACCACTGTAAGTCATCTTTCGATGAATTAGAGGCACAACCTGTCACGGCAACAACTAAACCTAATCCTAAAATTCGAAACCACTTCACTATAAATATCTCCTTGAACCTGATGCAATAAGACGATCAATTTAAATCATTGATCATTAAGTCTTAGCAGGTATTTTCCTTCGCGCATAAAAAAGAGGGGTCACTGACCCCTCTTTATAACACGCTTTCTCACATAATGTGCGAATTACGCAAATTATTCTGCGCTAGGCGCCGCATTGCCAGCTTCAGGAGCCGCTGGAGTTTCTAGCGCTTCCTTCATGCTTAGACGTACACGGCCTTGGCGGTCGATTTCAAGTACTTTAACTTGAACTTCTTGACCTTCTTTTAGGTAGTCCGTCACTTTCTCAACACGCTCGTTAGCGATTTGAGAGATGTGTACTAGACCATCTTTACCAGGAAGGATTGTCACGAATGCACCGAAGTCAGCAAGACGTGCAACTTTACCAGCGTAGATACGACCCACTTCTACTTCAGCAGTAATTTCTTCGATACGACGAATCGCTTCTTTCGCAGCAGCACCTTCAGTTGCTGCAATTTTGATAGTACCGTCGTCTTCGATTTCGATTGTAGTGCCAGTTTCTTCCGTAAGAGCACGGATAACAGCGCCACCTTTACCGATAACGTCTTTGATCTTCTCAGAGCTGATTTTCATCGTGTGAATACGAGGAGCAAACTCAGAGATATCTTCACGAGCACCAGAAATCGCTTCATCCATAACTGTTAGGATGTGCTTACGTGCACCTTGCGCTTGGTTAAGTGCAATTTGCATGATTTCTTTAGTGATACCTTCGATCTTGATGTCCATTTGAAGTGCAGTGATACCGTCGTTAGTACCTGCTACTTTAAAGTCCATGTCGCCTAGGTGATCTTCGTCGCCAAGAATGTCAGAAAGAACAACAAAGTCGTCGCCTTCTTTCACTAGACCCATTGCGATACCCGCAACAGACGCTTTAATTGGTACACCAGCATCCATAAGTGCTAGAGAAGTACCACATACAGAAGCCATTGAAGAGGAACCGTTAGATTCTGTGATTTCCGATACAACACGCACTGTGTATGGGAATTCTTCTACTGAAGGCATCACTGCTGCAATACCACGCTTCGCCAGTTTACCGTGACCAATTTCACGACGCTTAGGAGAACCAACAAAGCCAGTCTCACCTACACAGTATGGAGGGAAGTTGTAGTGTAGAAGGAAGTTGTCTTTCTTCTCACCCATTAGGCTATCGATGATTTGTGCATCACGCTGTGTACCAAGCGTTGCAGTAACAAGTGCTTGAGTCTCACCACGAGTGAATAGAGAAGAACCGTGAGTACGTGGAAGTACACCAGTACGTACATCAAGTGCACGAACCATGTCTTTTTCACGACCATCAATACGTGGGTTACCTGCAATAATGCGGCTACGTACAACGTTTTTCTCTAGAGAACCTAGCATGCCGCGAATTTCGCGCTCATCAAGTTCTTCGTTTTCAGCAAGAAGCGTTGCAACTACGTCATTCTTAATTGCGCCTACTTGATCGTAACGCGCCATTTTTTCTGTGATTTGGTAAGCATCTGAAAGACGAGTTTCAGCAAGCTCAGCCACTTTTGCTTTTAGCTCAGTGTTTACTTCAGGTGCAGTCCAATCCCAAGAAGGCGTCGCAACTTCAGCAGCAAACTCGTTGATCGCTTTGATAACAACTTGTTGTTGATCGTGACCGTAAACTACAGCAGAAAGCATTTCTTCTTCAGATAGGTTATCTGCTTCAGATTCAACCATTAGTACTGCGCCTTCTGTACCAGACACAACTAGGTCCAGTTTAGAGTTTTCAAGCTCAGCATTTGAAGGGTTAAGTACAAGCTCACCATCAATGTGGCCAACACGTGCCGCACCGATAGGGCCATTGAAAGGAACGCCAGCAATAGCAAGTGCTGCAGAAGTACCAATCATTGTGATCATGTCAGGGTTTACGTCTGGGTTGATAGAAACAACCGTTGCGATAACCTGAACTTCGTTTTTAAACGCACTTGGGAATAGTGGACGGATTGGACGGTCGATAAGACGAGCCGTTAGCGTTTCCGCTTCAGAAGGACGGCCTTCACGCTTAAAGAAACCACCTGGGATTTTACCTGCAGCGTAAGTACGCTCTTGGTAGTTAACTGTAAGTGGGAAGAAGTCTTGACCCGCTACCGCTTCTTTTTTAGCGACAACTGATACGAATACTGATGTGTCATCCATTGTTGCCATTACAGCAGCAGTTGCTTGACGAGCGATAACGCCTGTTTCTAGCGTTACAGTGTGGTTGCCGTATTGAAACGACTTAACAACTGGTTTTTCGAACATTGTATTTCCTTTTATCTAGAACCAACTAGATTGAGTGTTTATTGGCTCAAGGCATCACATATCGCGACTAGTGCAAATCGCCTAAGGGTTTCTCTTCTAGCATGTTTCACCTAGAGGATAACGCCTAAGCTAACTTGGAATAGTCGCGACCTAATGGTCGACTAATTGGACTGCAATGCAATGAGTGGAGCATTAGAACCTGTCAGTCGGCTCTAACGGGACGTAGTATAAACTACTTAATGCGGATTGTGCTAATAACAGCGAAATTTAGGCATCAAAAAAGGGGCATATAGCCCCTTTTATACAAACTGTTCTATGCAGACGCTTATTAGCGACGTAGACCTAGACGTTTGATTAGATCTTGGTAGCGAGCTAGATTTTTACCTTTAAGGTAGTCTAGAAGCTTACGACGGCTAGAAACCATACGTAGTAGACCACGACGGCTATGGTGATCGCCTTTGTGAGCTTTAAAGTGACCTTGAAGGTGGTTGATAGAAGCAGTAAGTAGTGCTACTTGTACTTCTGGTGAACCAGTGTCGCCTTCAGATTGTGCGTATTCTGCAACGATTGCTGCTTTAGTTTCTGCATTCAGAGACATAATGCTCTCCTAATAAGAGTAGGTTTATAGTTGTAGCAGCCAATCTCTGATTCAGCCGCTACGCGAAGCGCGAATTATAGGGAAGTTTATCGAAGGGTGCAATAGCTAACGTAAGTTAAAACTTTATCAATGACAGAGTTAAAAGAATATCGCCGAAGAGATAAAAGTAACAAAGCCAGCGCAAGCGAAAATAACAAAGGCGAGCGGACTCAATCCGACTCGCCTTTACTTTGACGTCTGTATTATCTTACAAACGTCGCCAAACGGTTATTCCGCCTCTTCAGAGAAAACAACCAGGCGCTTCGGTGCCACTTTTCCATTGCTATCAATCGTCGCAACACCAATAAATAACTTCTCGTCACCACTGGTCATGCGTACGGTGCCTTCTAATGGCGCGCCAGCTACTTGAACAGGCATACCGTGTTGAACTAGATCGGTCAGTTCCGCATTCATGTTCACTTCAGGCAAGTCTTCTACTGCTGTATCCATTGGCATCAATAACGGATCAAGTAGCTCTCTTGGGGCAATTTCATCACGCTCAGCTTGTGCCAAGAGCTCATTCAACTGCTCCAATGTTACCATTTTCTCATACGGATACTTTGCGACTCCAGTACGGCGTAGGTAAGTGACATGAGCACCACAACCAAGCATTTCGCCAAGATCATCAGTAATGGTTCGAATGTAAGTCCCCTTTGAACAGTGAACTTCCATTTCGATCTCATCGCCTTCAAAACGCAATAGTTCGATGGAATACACCGTGATTTTGCGAGACTCACGCGGAACCTCAACACCTTCGCGGGCATACTCATAGAGCGGGCGACCTTGATACTTCAATGCTGAGAACATAGAAGGAACCTGATCGGTTTCGCCTTTAAAGCTAGCGACACATCGTTCAAGTTGCTCTTGCGTTACATTCACTTCACGAGTTTCAACGACTTCACCGTCAGAATCGGACGTATTAGTACGCTCACCAAGCTTAGCTTTCACAACATAACGCTTATCCGAATCCAGCAAGAACTGAGAAAACTTCGTTGCTTCACCTAAACAAATTGGCAGCATGCCTGTCGCTAACGGATCAAGAGCGCCCGTATGACCGGCTTTTTGAGCGAAGTAGAGTCGCTTAACTTTTTGCAAAGCATCGTTTGACGAAATCCCGGTTGGTTTATCCAGCAAGATAACCCCATGAACTGGACGACCTTTACGACGACGAGCCATTACTCTTCGTCCTCGCGACCTGCTTCTTTTTGTTTACGCTTATCATCACTCAACACTTCACTCACGAGGTTAGACATGCGCATACCTTCAACCAATGTATTGTCGTAAGTAAAGCGAACCTCAGGCGTTAGACGGTGACGAATACGCTTACCAAGCGCCATACGTACTGGTACTTCATGCTCTTTCAGCGCCGCTAGACACGACTCTGGTGTTTGCTCACCAACACAAAGGAAAGTAACGAAAACTTTGGCATATGCTAGGTCACGTGATACTTCCACATCAGAAATCGTCACCATGCCAATGCGAGAGTCACGAACTTCGCGCTGTAGAATAAGCGCCAGTTCTTTTTGCAATTGCTGCGACACGCGTTGCGTGCGGCTAAATTCTTTTGACATTTCTTTTCTCACTATAGGAAAAATGGGGGGCTTGCGCCCCCCATGGTGTATTTAACAACCATTACTACTAATTAAAAAAGTCAGCAGCTATTTTGTCAATTAATCTAGAGTACGTTTAATCTCAACGATTTCGAATACTTCGATTTGGTCGCCTACGCGAACATCGTTGTAGTTCTTAACGCCGATACCACACTCGTAGCCGTTCTTAACTTCTTGAACGTCGTCTTTGAAGCGGCGTAGAGATTCTAGCTCACCTTCGTAGATTACAACGTTATCGCGAAGAACGCGGATTGGGTTGTTACGCTTAATTGTACCTTCAGTAACCATACAACCTGCAATAGCGCCAAGTTTAGGAGACTTAAATACGTCACGTACTTCAGCAAGACCAATGATTTCTTGCTTGAATTCAGGAGCAAGCATACCGCCCATTGCCTGTTTCACTTCGTCAATCAGTTGGTAAATGATTGAGTAGTAACGAAGATCTAGGTTTTCATTTTCAATCGCACGGCGAGCAGAAGCATCAGCACGTACGTTAAAGCCTAGGATGATCGCATTTGAAGCAGCAGCAAGTGATGCGTCAGTTTCAGTAATACCACCAACACCAGAACCTACGATGTTCACTTTCACTTCGTCAGTAGAAAGTTTCAATAGTGAGTCTGCGATAGCTTCAACAGAACCTTGTACGTCTGCTTTAAGTACTACATTTAGCTCAGCAACGTCACCAGCAGTCATGTTAGAGAACATGTTTTCTAGTTTCGCTTTCTGTTGACGAGCAAGTTTCACGTCACGGAATTTACCTTGACGGTAGTTCGCTACTTCACGAGCTTTACGCTCATCACGAACAACCGTTGCTTCATCACCAGATGACGGCACGCCAGAAAGACCTAAAATCTCAACTGGAATAGATGGACCCGCTTCAAAGACTTCTTTACCAATCTCATCACGCATCGCACGTACACGACCGTATTCTTGACCACAAAGAACGATATCGCCTTTGCGAAGTGTACCAGACTGAACAAGTACAGTTGCAACTGGACCACGACCTTTATCAAGGAAAGATTCAACCACAACACCAGAAGCCATACCATCAGCAACCGCTGTTAGCTCTAGAACTTCAGATTGAAGTAGAATTGCTTCTAGAAGACCGTCGATGTTTGTACCCTGTTTTGCAGAGATATGAACGAAGATGTTCTCACCGCCCCACTCTTCAGGAATAACGTCGTATTGAGCAAGCTCATTCTTAACGTTATCTGGGTTTGCACCCTCTTTATCAATTTTGTTTACCGCGATAATCAAAGGTACGCCAGCCGCTTTCGCGTGTTGGATAGCTTCAACAGTCTGTGGCATTACGCCATCATCTGCAGCAACAACTAGAACAACGATATCCGTCGCTTGAGCACCACGAGCACGCATAGCAGTAAATGCGGCGTGTCCAGGAGTATCAAGGAAGGTAATCATACCGTTTTCAGTTTCTACGTGGTATGCACCGATGTGCTGAGTAATACCACCCGCCTCACCTGACGCTACGTGCGTACGACGAATGTAGTCAAGTGTAGATGTCTTACCGTGGTCAACGTGACCCATGATAGTAACAACTGGAGCACGAGATACGGCTTCAGACGTTGCATCACGGTCAGATAGTACCGCTTCTTCAAGTTCGTTTTCTTTACGAAGAACCACTTTGTGACCCATTTCTTCAGCAACAAGCGCTGCTGTTTCTTGGTCAATAACTTGGTTGATTGTCGCCATTGCACCCATTTTCATCATTACTTTGATGACTTCAGTGCCTTTTACTGACATTTTTTGTGCCAGCTCAGAAACAACAATCGTTTCGCCGATAACAACATCTTGCTTAGCAACTTGTGCAGACTTGTCAAAACCATGCTGCATTGAGCTAGGTTTCGCCAACTTACCTTTACGACCACGTTGGTTACGACCACCACGGCCACCGCGAGAATCATCACGATCTTGCGTTGATTTCTTTTTACGACGACGAGGCGTTTTCTCTTCGCTACGGTCTTGAGCATCTTCTGCTTCACGAGCGTAAGTTGAAGTCGTTACGTGATAGTCACCTTTCTCGCTTTCTTTCGACTTCTTCTCTTGCTCAGACCAGCGCTCAGCATTCTCTTCAGCCAATTTCTTCGCTTCTTCGGCAAGGCGAGCAGCTTCTGCTTCGGCCTTGCGTTGTGCCTCTTGTTCTTGACGGCGCTTCAACTCGTCAGCTTCTTTTTTCGCTTCAGCATTCTTTGCGTTCATTTGTTTCTTGGCCTTTTCCGCTTCGTCGCGCTTTTGATCTGTTGAATCTGCATTGCGTTTTTCATCAGCTTTACGTTTAGCAGTTTCCTCTGCTGCACGTTTTTCTTCAGCTTCTCGCTTTGCTTTCTCTTCAGCTTCGCGCTGTGCTTTCTCTGCAGCGTCACGTTTGGCTAGCTCTTCGGCTTCACGTTGTGCACGCTCTTCCGCCTCACGTGTTGCTGCTTCCTCAGCTTCACGTTTCTCTTGCTCGTCAATAGCGCTGCGCTTTACATAAGTACGCTTTTTACGTACTTCAATTTGTACATCTTTGCTCTTACCACCACCAGAGGCAACAGATAACGTACTACGTGTTTTACGTTGTAGCGTTAGTCGCGTTGGTTCAGATTCACCAGATGTATCACCATGTTCTTTTTTCAGGTGTGTAAGAAGTGTTTGCTTCTCATCATCATTAACCTGATCACTTTCTGATTTTTTAAGACCAGCATCAGCAAGTTGTTCAATTAGGCGTTCAACTGGCGTACCAATTTCTTCGCTAAGTGCTTTAACCGTAAGTTTTGTCATGCAACTACCTCCTTGCTGATTATTATTCTTCGTCGCCGAACCAACAAATGTTACGTGCAGCCATGATAAGTTCACCAGCACGTTCTTCTGTTAATCCTTCGATACCCTCAAGCTCGTCGACACCTTGGTCTGCAAGATCTTCAAGAGTTGCTACACCTTTAGCAGCCAGTTTAAATGCCATTTCACGCTCAAGACCCTCTAATGCTAGTAAGTCTTCAGCTGGCTCAACGCCTTCAAATGATTCTTCTTGTGCAAGAGCCATTGTCGTTAGCGCGTCTTTAGCACGACCACGAAGTTCTTCAATGATTTCTTCGTTTAGGCCATCGATGTCTAGAAGCTCGTTCACTGGCACGTACGCCACTTCTTCTAGAGTCGAGAAACCTTCTTCTACTAACATCTGCGCGAAATCTTCTTCAATATCAAGATACTTCATGAAGTTTTCGATTGAAGCTGACGCTTCTTCTTGGTGTTTCTTCTGCAGGTCAGCGACTGTCATTACATTCAGTTCCCAACCAGTCAGTTGAGAAGCAAGACGAACGTTTTGACCATTACGACCAATCGCTTGCGCTAGGTTATCCGCTTCAACCGCGATATCCATTGCGTGTGCGTCTTCATCAACAATGATTGAAGCAACATCTGCCGGTGCCATCGCATTAATAACGAATTGTGCCGGGTTATCATCCCAAAGCACGATATCAATACGTTCACCACCAAGCTCACCAGAAACAGCTTGTACACGTGCACCACGCATACCAACACACGCACCAACAGGGTCGATACGACGGTCGTTAGTTTTCACAGCGATCTTAGCACGAGAACCTGGATCACGAGCTGCTGCTTTCAATTCAATCAGCTCTTCCGCGATTTCTGGCACTTCAACACGGAATAGTTCAGCTAGCATTTCAGGCTTAGAGCGAGTAATGAATAGTTGGAAACCACGCGCTTCAGGGCGAACAGCGTAAAGCAAACCACGAACTCGGTCACCTGGACGGAAGTTTTCACGTGGCAATTGGTCATCACGTAGGATAACCGCTTCCGCGTTGTTACCTAGGTCAAGAATGATCGTTTCACGAGTCACTTTCTTAACAACACCGGTAACTAGGTCACCTTCGTTATCAATGAATTGTTCAACGATTTGAGCGCGTTCAGCTTCACGAACTTTCTGTACGATAACTTGCTTCGCTGTTTGAGTCGTAATACGGTCAAACGTCACCGATTCAATTTCATCTTCAACGTAGTCGCCAATTTGAACAGATTCGTCTTCAAATTGTGCTGCTTCAATTGAGATTTCTGTTGTTGGCGTTTCTACTTCAGCAACGGCCATCCAACGACGGTAAGTCACAAACTCACCTGTTTTACGATCAATTTCAACGCGAACTTCAATTTCTAGTTCGTGCTTCTTCTTCGTTGATGTTGCTAGCGCTGTTTCTAACGCTTCGAAAATACGTTCACGAGGTACCGCTTTCTCGTTAGAAACCGCCTCAACTACCGCTAAAATTTCTTTACTCATTTATCTAGCCTCTAAGCTTTCTTTTTTAGGGACCTAAAATTTAGGAATCAGGTTAGCTTTAGAAATGTTGCTAAGCACCATTTCTTCTTCGTTACCATCAGCAAGGATTGTGATGTTTTCGCCATCAACAGATTGGATAGTGCCTTTCCACTTACGACGGTTACCCACAGCCATTTTGAGAACGATGTTGACCTCGTGACCAATGAATTGTACGTAGTGTGCTGCTTTAAACAGTGGACGTTCAAGACCTGGTGAAGACACCTCTAGGTTGTAAGCCACCGTAATTGGATCTTCGACATCCATCACTGCACTTGTTTGACGACTCACTTCTGCGCAATCATCAACGGTGATACCATTTTCATGGTCGATATACATACGAAGCGTTGAATGCTCACCAGCACGGATGAACTCTAAACCAACCAATTCGTAACCCAAAGCTTCAACCGGAGCTTCAAGTAATTCTGTAAGTTGTCTTTCTAAACCAGTCATTTAACCACTCCAGAAACAAAAAAAGGGCTTAAAGCCCAATTTAAATCCCAAGCACACATACCTGAACTTTAAAAAGCTCAGATAACAAAAAACCCCGAAAAAGTCGGGGTTTTTTGTTGCTGGACCCTGATGCATTAAGGATACGCAATAAATGGCAAACTTAAAAAGTTATTCATTTATTTCCTTAATGTGCAGTGATTTTTTCACACTGCTAAACTTGCAATCCATCAACACTTAGAAAGTATTGGTTGCGGGGGCCGGATTTGAACCGACGACCTTCGGGTTATGAGCCCGACGAGCTACCAAACTGCTCCACCCCGCGTCCGACTTGCTGTGCATTATACGCTCAACAAACTGTATTACAAGTTTATAAATAATGGTGCCGAGAGAGGGACTCGAACCCTCACACCATAAGGCACTAGCACCTCATGCTAGCGTGTCTACCAATTTCACCATCTCGGCTTAAGCTGTTCGCTTATTGAGGAATTTCGTCGCTTGATTTAGCAGGAATTTCACTCACAGTATTATCAGCTTGCTGTTCAATAACTTGACCTTGTGAAGGGTCAACCCATTGAGACTCGCCTTTGTGGGTATACATGTTACCCAACACTAAGCTAATAACAAAGAATACAATTGCAAAAATTGCAGTCATTCGGGTTAGAAAATTTCCTGAGCCGCTAGCACCAAACACTGTGTTTGACGCGCCAGCACCGAATGAGGCTCCCATGTCTGCGCCTTTACCTTGTTGAATCAACACTAGGCCAATAACACCAAGCGCAGCCAACAGGTAAATCACAAGTAGAACTTGAATCATATGTCCACCTATGTTCCTAATTGTTGAGCCAGCGCTGCTTTCTTCGTAATAGTGAAGTATTCACCATATTTAGAAAACCTGGCTATGACCTCCTAAGAGAAGGCGGTGGCAATACTAACGAATGCCGCACTGACTGACAAGATAAAAATAAGAAAAACCGTAGCTTTAGAGCCTAAACGCTCAAAAAAGGGGCAATTAGGCTCATTTCGACAAAAACTCACGATGATGAATGTCTAGGGTGACCAATAAATCAATGTTGTTCCCCTTAACTATCACAGCCATCGCTTGTGATTAGCAACTCGCTTTAACGGCATCTGCAATATATTGTGCTGATTGATTCACTAGGGCATCATCTTCACCTTCCACCATGACTCTAAGCAATGGCTCCGTACCTGATTTACGTAACAGGACTCGGCCTTTATCCGCTAATTCACTTTCTACCTTCAACACAGCTTGTTTAACCGCTTCTGCTTCAAGTGGGTTTGCGTCGCCGCTAAATCTAACGTTGATAAGCACTTGCGGATAAAGTGTCATGCCGCTTGCGAGTTCATTAAGTGACATTTTCGAGCCGACCACCGATGCCAACACTTGTAAGCCAGCAACAATCGCGTCACCTGTGGTGACTTTATCAAGCAAAATAACATGACCTGAATTTTCTGCGCCAATTTTCCAACCTTTTTCTAGCAGTTGCTCCATGACATAGCGGTCACCTACAGCTGCACGGACAAATGGAATACCCAGCTGCTTTAAACCGTTTTCCATACCAAGATTGGTCATGAGCGTCCCTACAACGCCACCTTTAAGCTCTCCTCGGCGCAGCGCATCACGAGCAATGATGTACGCAATTTGGTCACCATCAACCTTATTGCCTAAGTGATCAACCATAATGATACGGTCACCATCACCATCAAAAGCAAGACCAAGTACTGCCTGCTCTTCCAATACACGAGCTTGCAACGCGGCGACATCAGTGGCACCCACTTTGTCGTTAATATTGGTACCATCGGGTTCTGCGCCCATAACAATCAAGTCTGCACCTAGTTCACTAAAGACTGCTGGTGCAATTTTGTATGTGGCACCGTGTGCACAGTCGATAACAATTTTCACGCCCGATAAATCTAAGTCGTGCGGAAAAGTACTTTTACAAAACTCAATATAACGGCCTGCCGCATCATTCAAGCGACTTGCTTTACCTAATTGCGCAGATTCGACACATTCAATGTCTTTGTCGAGTTCAGCTTCAATCGCAAGCTCAATTGCATCAGGAAGCTTTGTTCCTTCGGAAGAAAAGAATTTAATGCCATTATCATAGTACGGGTTGTGAGAGGCAGAGATAACAATCCCCGCCTCTGCACGGAACGTTTGCGTCAAATACGCCACGGCAGGAGTCGGCAATGGTCCGGTAAAAATGGCTTTTAGCCCCGCAGCCGATAAACCAGCCTCTAATGCTGATTCCAGCATATAACCAGAAATACGGGTGTCTTTACCAATAATGACTTTTTTTGTGCCTTGCTTTGCAAGAACACGTCCAGCAGCCCAGCCAAGCTTTAGTACAAAATCAGGTGTGATCGGATATTGTCCTACCTTACCGCGCACACCATCAGTACCGAAATAACGTCGTTGTGACATGTAATTTCCTTTTTCTATTTTTATATATTGTTCTGCATCATCTCAACAATAGCCATTGCTTCGATGGTTTCTTTTGTATCGTGAACTCGAATAATCTGCGCGCCTTTTTGTGCTGCGAGTATTGCACAAGTGACACTTCCGACCATACAGTCGGCAGGTTTTTTATCGAGTAATTTAAATATCATCGACTTTCTCGACATCCCCGCCAACACGGGCAAACCGAACTGGTGAAATTTATCAAGATGGGCCAGCAAGTGATAATTGTGTTCCAGGGTCTTACCAAAACCAAAGCCTGGATCAAGAATAAGCTGCTCTCTTGCGATACCCACGCTTTCACAAGCTCTAATTCTTTCGTCCAAAAAGTCTTGAATGTCCTTAAGCAGATCATGATACGTCGGTGCCTGCTGCATTGTCCTCGGTTGACCTTGCATATGCATCAAACAAATAGGGACATTAGCCGCGGCTGCCACTTCAAGAGCACCGGGCTCTTGCAGCGCCCGAACATCATTGATGATATCAGCCCCTGCTTCAACCGCCTGTTTCATTACTTCAGCTTTACTAGTATCAATTGAAATCCAAACATCATGATGTTGACGAATAGCCTGGATAACAGGAATAACACGTGACAACTCTTCACTTAGCGCAACGTCGGGCGCGCCCGGTCGTGTGGATTCACCACCCACATCAATAATAGTCACACCGGCTCGGATCATTGCAGCCGCTTGCTCAAGCGCATTATCAATAGAGTTGAACTGGCCACCATCGGAGAAAGAGTCAGGTGTCACGTTGAGGATGCCCATAATTTGCGGGCGATCTAAATGAAGGGTTTTATTATTAGCATTTAATAACATGGCAATAAATCATGGCTGTATAAACGAAAAAAGCCCCGAGAGATCCTCGGGGCTTAATAATTAAAGACTACTCAGAATCTTTTTTTGAGGATGTAGTTGAACTGTTATCTTCAACATCTTCAGCTTTAGTTTCTGCTACTTCAGGCTCCGGCGTTGCCTCTGCTTTCGCAGGCTCGCTCTTAGCTTCTGGTTTTGAAGTGTCTTGAGCGTTGGCTTGGTCACCCCAACCAGCTGGTTCACGAATGGTCTCTTTGCGTTCCATCAAGTCATCAATTTGACCCGCATCGATGGTTTCATATTTCATGAGCGCATCTTTCATTGCGTGCATCAAATCCATGTTGTCTTCAAGGATTTGTTTCGCTCTGTCATAGTTGCGGTCAATTAATACGCGAATTTCTTCATCGATTAATCGAGTCGTTTCGTCAGAAACATGCTTTGCTTGACTCATGCCGCGACCTAGGAAAACTTCACCTTCTTCTTCCGCATAAAGAAGTGGACCAAGTTTTTCAGAGAAGCCCCACTGCGTCACCATCTTACGAGCGATATCTGTTGCACGTTCGATATCGTTTGATGCACCAGTAGAAACATTGTCTTTACCGTAAATAAGCTCTTCCGCTAGTCGACCACCATATAAACTAGAAATCATAGACTCTAGATGCTGACGAGACATGCTAACACGATCTTGTTCTGGCAAGTACATGGTCACACCCAGTGCGCGACCACGTGGAATGATAGACACTTTGTATACAGGATCGTGCTCTGGCACTAAACGTCCAACAATTGCGTGACCCGCTTCGTGATACGCTGTTGACGCTTTCGTCTCTTCCGACATCACCATAGAGCGGCGCTCAGCACCCATCATGATTTTGTCTTTCGCCAGTTCAAACTCAACCATCGAGACATTGCGCTTATTGCCACGAGCGGCAAATAGTGCAGCTTCGTTAACAAGGTTAGCAAGATCAGCACCAGAGAAGCCTGGTGTACCACGAGCAATCAATGATGGCTCGACATCGGATGCTAATGGCACTTTACGCATGTGTACTTTAAGGATCTGTTCACGACCACGTACATCTGGAAGACCAACCACAACCTGACGGTCAAAACGACCAGGACGAAGTAATGCTGGGTCTAGTACGTCTGGACGGTTAGTTGCGGCAATAACAATGATACCTTCATTACCTTCAAAACCATCCATTTCAACAAGCATTTGGTTTAGTGTTTGCTCACGTTCATCATGACCACCACCTACACCTGCGCCACGTTGGCGACCAACGGCATCGATTTCATCGATAAAGATGATACACGGTGCGGCTTTCTTTGCTTGTTCGAACATGTCACGTACACGAGATGCACCCACACCGACAAACATTTCAACAAAGTCAGAACCTGAAATCGTGAAGAACGGTACTTTTGCTTCACCCGCAATGGCTTTTGCAAGTAAGGTTTTACCCGTACCAGGAGGACCGACCAAAAGAATACCCGTTGGGATTTTACCACCGAGTTTTTGGAATCGGCTTGGATCACGTAAGTAATCCACCAGCTCTTTCACGTCTTCTTTTGCTTCGTCACAACCTGCAACGTCAGAAAACATTGTTTTGATCTGCTCTTCACTCATCATACGAGCTTTGGATTTACCAAAGGACATTGCGCCTTTGCCACCGCCGCCTTGCATTTGACGCATGAAGAAAATCCAAACACCAATAAGAAGAATCATTGGGAACCACGAAATAAAGATAGTGCCTAGCAGGCTCTGTTCTTCTGGTGGTGTACCTGAAACTTTTACGTTTTGGTTGATAAGGTCATCAAGAAGTTTTTGATCATAAACCGGCATGTAAGTCACAAAACGACTACCGCCACGGCGAGTAAAGGTTATCTCGCTGTCTTTAAACTGCGCTTCTTGAATCTGGCCATTGCCAACTTCCTGTACGAACGTGGTGTAATCTACCGCTCGACCATTGCTTTCGCCAGGTCCAAAGCTTTGGAATACCGACATCAACACAACGGCGATGACTAACCACAAAATTAAATTCTTTGCCATGTCACTCAAGGTGTCAGTCCTCGATAACTAATTGTAATTAAAGGTAGGGTACTACAGTTTTTCAGCTGTAGCTACAATGTTAATTTTCTCTTTGTAAACTAATGTTCAGCCTTTGTATCCATTAGCTACAATAAATACCTCACGAGAGCGAGCTCTAGATGAGTCCGGTTTGCGAATCTTCACCACTTTGAACATTTCGCGCACTTCTTTTACGTACTGATCAAACCCTTCGCCCTGAAAAACTTTGACGACAAAGCTGCCTCCAGGAGCTAAGGCTTGTCTACACATATCTAATGCTAGTTCAACAAGATACATTGCTCTAGGTTGATCAACAGATAAATTTCCAGCCATGTTTGGTGCCATATCTGACATCACAACATCGACCATATCTGGTTGTATTTTTTCTAGTAGTGCATCAAGTACCGCTTCATCTCTAAAGTCACCCTGTAAAAAACTGACTCCAGCAATTGAATCCATCGGTAATAAGTCACAAGCAATGACCTGTCCTTCGTCACCGACAACTTTAGCGGCATACTGTGACCAACCTCCAGGTGCTGCACCCAAATCGACCACAGTCATTCCAGGTTTCAGTAACTTATCTTTGTTTTGAATCTCTTCAATTTTAAAGATAGCACGAGATCGATACCCTTTTCTTCTGGCTTCATTCGCATATTTATCATCAAAATGCTCCTTCAACCAACGGCCTGAACTGGCCGAGTGTTTTTGCTTACTCATTCAAAATCCAACGTAACAAGGGCAAACCCTTAGAATAAAGTATAGTCTTCGTCATTAGATGGCGTTAAAATACGACTTTTCAACCCTAACACTAAATAAATTTGGCCGCGTTATGAACTTAAGCACGAAACAAAAACAGCACCTAAAAGGCCTAGCACACGCACTGAAACCCGTTGTGCTTCTAGGCGCAAATGGACTAACAGAGGCTGTTCTAGCGGAAATCGAAATCGCTCTTGACCACCACGAACTGATTAAAGTTAAAGTGGCTTCGGAAGACCGTGAAACTAAGCTATTGATTGTTGATGCGATTATCCGTGAGACAAAAGCAGAAAAAGTACAAGTTATCGGTAAAACACTTGTTCTTTATCGCCAATCAGAGCAAAAGAAAATCGAATTACCTCGTAAATAGCGAGCGTTCTATTCGTCACATTGTTGAAACATCTCGTTTCAACTTAAAAAGGTCGCGTAATGCGGCCTTTTTTGACTGTGCTAAACGTTATTACTCGCTAATAGTATGCACAAGTCGTACATACCGACGACACGAAGTACAAAAAAAGCCGCGCTACGCGACTTTTTATTATAATAAGTGAAGATTTAGATGTATGCGACTTTGTCGATATCAAAATCTTTTTGACCACCCGGTGTTGTGATCGTCACTTCATCACCTTCCATCTTACCAATCAAACCACGTGCAATTGGAGAGCTGACTGAAATACGACCCGCTTTGATATCCGCTTCATCATCACCAACGATCTGATAGGTCTTTTCTTCGTCAGTATCAACATCAATCAAGGTAACGGTAGTACCAAAAATGATTTTTCCATTGTTATCCATTTTCGTCACATCAATAACTTGTGCGACAGAAAGCTTGTATTCGATGTCACGAATCTGAGCTTCGCAGATGCCTTGCTCTTCACGCGCGGCGTGGTATTCAGCATTTTCTTTTAAATCACCAAGCTCACGAGCTTCCGCAATTGCTTGAGAAATAAGAGGACGAAGTTTAAGTAGTCGCTCTAGTTCTTCACGTAATTTAAGCTCACCGCGAGCGGTCATTGGAACCTTTTCCATTTTAACAACCTCTTTTCCAAATTTTACTTTGGACAAAAAAACCCTACTCAAACAAAGCTTGAGTACAATTTAAAAATAACTGGATTAAGCCTAGTGTAATCAATCTAAGGATACAAATCATCGAAATTCATAACTTGATACTATGTTGTATCAACATGGAGCTTCAATCTACTGGCTTCATAACTTCAATTTACTGGCTTCATAACAATGAGATCACGTCAACGTGCCTGACTAGGCACATAACAGCCAATCAATATAACGCAGAAATCTCTATTGCTGCAAGTTCAACACCAACAGAAAAGCTCAGGATCGTGCACAGTTTTTTTGTTCGACATACAACAACTCGACCATCCAAGTAAATTTAACCCAAAGTTTCCCAAATAGCGCTTTATCTCCGCAATATTGGTTGCTAGCCTACAACAACATACACTAAGACTGACTCTACGGTTATGACCATCAAGCACACGCTAGTCGCACTTACTTTGTCCATTATTTCACCGTTCATCCATGCCTCTGATGTAAGTACACTATTACCAGCAGGGAGCCGAGCCAGTATTTATCTAGACTCCATTGAGCAGACTTCTTCGCCTTTAGTCAGCCAAAACACACAAGACTACTTTCCTCCGGCTAGTACACTAAAGGTTGTTACAGCTCTTGCGGCAAAGCTCTCTCTTGGCGATGATTTCCATTTCAAAACAACCGTATCTACAGCAGGAAATGATGTCATCATTCGCTACTCTGGAGATCCGTCATTTTCAAGAAAAGATCTTCGCGCCATGCTACGCAAAGTAAAAACATTTACTGGAAATCAGGTTGATACAGTATGGCTCGATAACCGCACATTTGCTGGCTACAACCGAGCGGTTGGCTGGCCTTGGGATATATTAGGCGTCTGCTACAGCGCCCCTGCATCGGCAATCACACTAGACGGAAATTGTGTCCAAGGTGCGCTGTACACCAATAATGATGGCACAACGCGTATCCACATTCCGCCACATCAGCCCATAATCGCGATATCGACCGCCCGCAGTGTGACTAAGCAACAGCAACAAGAACAACATTGCGACCTTGAGCTAAGAACCACAGCAGATAATCGTTATTCACTTGATGGCTGTGTGGTACAGCGTCAATCCCCTCTACCACTAAATTTTGCCATGTCCTCTCCAGCAAAATTTACTCAAGCGGTGATTCGAGATGAAATGGATAAGCTTGGTGTGACCATCTCTGGCGGCATCAACATTGGTGCGCCAGAAAACACTAAGCTCACTGAACGGGTTACTCACCATTCAGCGCCTTTACCTGAACTGCTCGCCACAATGCTGCGTGATTCCAATAACCTCTACGCTGACAATATCCTGAAAACTATTGGAGCAACACACTTCAAGCAACCAGGGTCTTTCAGCAACGGTACCACTGCGGTTAAAGCTATTTTAAAGCAACAAGCCAATATTGATATCGATAGTGCGGTATTAGAAGATGGCTCAGGGCTTTCACGTAATAATCGCGTAACTGCCACGCAAATGGCCGATGTGCTCCATTATATCTATCGTCACGACGCTACTCTCGATCTGATTACTCTGTTACCGGTATCGGGCAATAATGGTACCTTGAAGTACCGCCAAAGCATGAGAAAGGCACCCATTAAAGGGGCGCTATCCGCGAAAAGTGGCTCATTATTTGGAACCTACAATATGATGGGCTACGGGCTGAACTCGAAAGGTAAAGTCGAAACGGTTTTCGTGCAATTTGTCACCGATTACCATCTCGATAAATCACAAGCAGCAAAACCCGTGATATCTCCCTTAACCAATTTTGAGCAAACCTTGTATCGACAAGTCATCGATTACAGCAGCTCACTAGAACGCTCTAACAACAAAGCACAGCCGTAGCTGTGCCTTGAGTGTTACTGAACGGTAAGTGTTACTGAGCGGGAAGTGTTAACTAGGTTGTGAGTTAAGCATACTAAATGGCCTAACTCCCCTCTTACGACAAGCCTAGGAAGTAGTTCACAACCGTGAAATAAATCCACATACCCGATATATCTACAATTGATGCTAAGACCGGGCTCACTAATACCGCAGGATCTAAGCGAAATACTCGAGCAATAATCGGCAGCACACCACCAAGGGTGGTAGAAATCGTCACCTGAATAAAGAGTGCGACGGCGATAGACAGTGCTATGGTATTTAAATCAAAGCCATTTCCGGCATCAGAATGGCTAAATAGTAGAATTCTTGCCACCATAACTAAAGCCACTGCAGACGCTAGGCAAATGGCGACGCGACTCTCTTTCCACAGCACGTCCAACCATTGCCGCTTTCTAAGCTCACCCGTTGCTAACGCGCGTATCACTAAGGTTGCAGCTTGTGTTCCAGTATTTCCACCTGCTGCTGCAATCACTGGCATGTACACCGCTAATAACACTAACTGACTAAGAATGTCTTCATACTGAGCGATAATAAGCCCCGAGACAATCCCCATTAAAGCAAGAGTAATAATCCAGCCAATACGCTGTTTAACGTGCTCTAACACTCCCGTCGTCAAATACCCTTGTGTGGTTTCTGCTTCGGAGTGAATAAAGCCTAGTTGGTGGGCAAAATGTCGTGCCCGTTTATCATGCCCTTGCAAATCTAGCTGTTGAATCAGGTGTTGGACTTGTCCAAACGCGCAGTGTTGCAACACGCCTACAGCCTCATCAATTGGCATTACTGTCAATAAATTGAGTTGCTGATCGTCATCGTACTGTAAGAACGCTTTGGTTGCCGCACTGATCTCTTCTTCTGAGAAGCGAGGGGTATTTTCAATATAAGTGTTGCTCATTACCGTCATGGCGAATCTCCCGATTAGCGTTGGTAACGACCATCAATTGTCACAAATATCCGCCGACCAAAGTCGGTTGGCATTCATTTGCACAATAGTAGAAAAGGAGAAAAATAAGAAAGGAATATAGATAAATAGCCTCCCACCTTGACGGCAGGAACGAAGATCGCAAAATACCGAAAAAGTGTTACTTTTCTCCTTTGATACTAGGAGGATGGTCGGTATTGTTCATAGGTATCTCCGAAAAAGCTATCGACTCGATAGCGGCGCTAGAATACCAAAATCACTCACTGAGTAAAGCCCCTTTTCTCTGTTGAAACTAATTTTTACCTTTCTTAACTATTTAGCGATTTATCATGCGTATTATTTCCTCTCGTGTGCTTGCAATTTCTTTGTTTAGCGTGCTGTTACTAGCTGGGTGTGACTCAAAAAAAACGTCTCCGACTGCACAACCAAAGCCACCAGTTACCGATTGTAAAGTGAACTGGCAAACCGAATTCCAACACCTCAATCGCACATGGCAACGCTCTCGCTATGATCATAATTGCAGTGAAGTGAACACTAACTTCCCCAATATAAAAGCCGATCAAACCGCGAACCAGTCACTGAACTACCAAAACATTTTTGATCGAGAACGAGAGCTCTACGGCTATAACCCACGTTTTATTCCAGGTCGCCCCTACTTTGATGCCAACAATCTTCCTTGGATGATTGTCAATAATATGAATCAATTTAACCGTGGTAACGATCAACCAGGTCATCACCAAGATCCTGTTACCTTAGAGAAAACCGGAAAGCCGCTGCACGCTCTCACTTATGATGATCGTGTCTATTCATCGCTGTACCCTAGCGGCACCGAGTGTACTGATTGCGATTCTTACTTAGTACGACTAACGGCTAATGGTGAGTGGGTTTCCATTTCACTAAGAGGGTTAGAGCAAGAGTTTGGCTTTAGGCAAAATGCCGATGGGCTTGACGGCTATCGCTACCGCTATATTGAACAGGTATATTTCCGAGACAATGGCGATGTCTTTTTTAAGCTCGATCATGGCGTTGTTCGTTACCAAGCCTCAACCAATACATGGCAAGGTTACTCACAGCACTGGATCGCGCAAACCGAAATGGTTGGCAACGGACAGGACGCCCCTTTATTTGTCCGTTCCAAAGACAGCACCTACACCATCTTACGCTTGGTCGAGCAAGGGAATGATGAGCTAGAGTGGCAGCAAGAAACCCTAACGCTACCGCTATCCCTTGGTTTATATCGAGGTAGTCATCCGATTGTATGGGAAGGTAACACGCTTCATATCGCAGCCATGAGCTTTGAAAGCGATGTGAATAACCGCCAGTCGTACAACACTGGGCAATATTATGTCCGCTACCAATTAGGCAGCGAAGCGGCAGATGTGATGTTTATGGGTTGGAGTGGCTCCACGTCACAAGCAACACCCGACTCACATAATCAACCGATAATCCTTATCGATAGTCACAAGCGCCTGCACTATATTTCTGGGGCGCATAACCATCAGATTTGGCACCGCTACTCTCTTCAACCTGTCACCAATACTGATTGGAACAGCGATCATAACCTATGGGGGAATACAGTCGAGGCAAATGATAAATTTTCCGCTGGGCCTAATGACGCATTTGGTCGATACCCAGAAGATAAACCGCTTGCCGATACTGTGAATTATGTAGGGCAACCATACGGTCGCTATACCTATATCCATGCTGTCTTAACAAACAACGATGATATCTACTTAGCGATGAGGAACACGGCACCAAATACGTTGGCACCGCAGGGTTATCGTTTAGAGTGGGTTAAAGGCACGCTAAAGAGCTCAGGGCAGTACCAATGGCAAGACCAAGGTGTTGTGGTCATGCCAAACTGGCAGCAGTATTCAAACTACACCCAGAAGCTGCATCAAGATAAGCGCGGCAATCTATTTTTGCTCTATACCTATGAGATTCAAAACTTCAAAGAAAGCACTTGGTTCAACACACAAGCGCGACGTTCATATAGCAACGCTGAAGAGTGCGCGCTGGCCACATCAAGCAAGGATTGTATCAACACCTATCAAGTACATTATCAACGTTGGCCCAATGAAGAGCTGGCAGGTAACTCAAACCGATATAGTCAAGCTTATCAACACGATCCCGTGTTGCTTGTCAGCTCTGATAACGGACAGACTTGGCAACCAGCCACCACCGCAGGATTTATAGCAAACAAAATACCATAAAATTTCGGCCTAGTTGTTACACTAATCGGTCATCAACTAGGCCATAATCCTGGTAAGTTCCTGGTCTGCTACTGCACTTTGAGAGAATGAGCTTCCATGTCAATGTTAAAGTGCTTTTTCACTTGTTCAGCGTAGCGATCATCGAAGGGGGCATCAATACTCATCACGCTATCACCTTGGGTGATTTTTAGTATGTTATCGAGCAAAGTAATCATTCCATTTTCGATAGGAAGCGCCACTATTGTAGCCGATGTAAATACCGAGTGTTGACTGGTTGACGTATAGTGATTGCCACATTCGATGTCCCCCTGACACACAAAGGAAAGATCAAGGCTATATAAATCGAACCACTCATTATCACGCTTAACTTGTAACATAAAGCCATAGCGCTCTTCTTCAATAAACCGAAACGTTTGATAATCAATATGCTGCTCTTGCCCTACTTCAAGCAACAAAGGCTTCCTGGGCGTCTGAGAGCCAAAGCCAGCATCAACAATCCAGCGTTGGTCGTTCAATGTGATTAAAGAAACCTGATGCGTTCTACCCGACGGCTCACCAGAAAGGTGAACACGTGCGAGCAATGCCCGACCATCAAAACCAACCGCTTGTAATGCATGGAGCAATAAACCGTTCACTTCAAAGCAATAGCCGCCCCTTTCACTTAAAACTAACTTCTCGAAAAGGTTATCTAGACCCAAACGAATCGCACGTCCAGCGGCAACATCAAAGTTCTCAAACGGTATCCTACGATGTTGACACTTGTGCAGCTTACGCAAACCGTCTAGATCGACAGTGATGGGACAAGCAACACCTAGCTTAGAGAGATATTGATTAAGTTGGATTGACGTCATCATTGTTGGCTTCCCTAACCAGTAAAATGCGAATAGCTCATTGGTGATTTATACTACGCGGATACAAAAAAACGCTCAAATATGAAATCACTCTCCCTTGCTAACTCACTTAGCGGTAAGAGTGATTCATACTCAAGCGTTTACGTTCACCGTTCTAAATTCAGATAGGCTAAACGCCCTATTGAACGCGTCGTAGCACCACTTTTAGCGCTTCAAAATCATTATTCAGATCTTCTGATAACAATTCCATCGCAGCGTGTTTTGCAAGCGGTGCTGGAAGCTCGATATCTGTATCTAGAATATCATCGACAACTTCTTTAAATTTCGCCGGATGCGCGGTACACAAGAATAGGCCGGTCTCACCCTCTTGCAGTTGCTCATCTAAGACGCGATACGCGATCGCACCATGTGGCTCACATAGATAACCTAGTGAATTGAGTTCGCGTACCGACTGTGCACTTTGCTCATCAGTAACCGCCCCTTTGCCTAGCGTATCAAGCCCCCAGCCTTTCAGCTGACATAGCTCTTCAATACGTGGCCAGTTATTCGGCTGACTCACATCCATTGCATTAGACGTTGTCGCAACGGTCGGTTTAGGATCCCACTGCCCCGTTTCTAGGTAACGGGGTACGGTATCATTCGCATTTGTTGCCGCAATGAAGCGTTTAATCGGCAACCCAAGTGCTTTAGCAAGCAACCCTGCGGTTAAATTACCGAAGTTACCACTTGGCACTGAGATAACCAGGTTTTCACGCTGTGCTTTGCTTAGCTGTGACGCAGCTTCAAAGTAGTAACAAATCTGCGCCATTAAACGACTAATGTTGATTGAGTTTGCCGAGTTAAGACCAATTTCTTTTCGCAACTCCGCATCATCAAAAGCTTGTTTCACTAACGCCTGACAGGCATCAAAATCGCCATCAATCGCCACGGTGTGGATGTTGTTACCTAGCGTGCAAAATAGCTTCTCTTGCAGTGGGCTGATTTTCCCTTTTGGATACAAAATGACGACATTAATGTCTTCCATACCATAAAAAGCATGAGCAACAGCAGCGCCAGTATCACCAGACGTTGCCGTTAAGATCGTGATTTTTCCACCATCCGATACCGCAGCAAGGGAGTTAGCCATAAAGCGGCCACCAAAATCTTTAAACGCTAGCGTCGGGCCGTGAAAAAGCTCTAACGCATACACGCCCTCTTTCACTTCTTTGATTGGCGCAGAGAATTGGAACGCGGCATCCACCATTTCCGTCACTTTCTCTTTTGGAAGCTCATCACCAATCAGTGCCGAGAGAATTTTTGCGCTGCGAGATACAAAATCTTCCGCTAATAGCGCATCGACATCCTCAAACTTTGGTAGTTCAGAGGGAAAGAATAGCCCTTGGTTACGGCCTAGCCCTTGACGGACGGCCTGACCAAAAGAGACTTGTTCATCGTTTTCTTTGATATTGTAAAGCTTCATTGCTCACTTCCTGTTACTTTCGAGCCTTGCTTGTCCAAACGACAAACATGCACGAATCCTTCGTTATTCTGTACGTAATTTTCTTCTAACCATCGAGCAACGCGCTCTGCCACGTCTTTTTCTTTACAGATACTAAACAGCGTTGGTCCACTACCAGAGATGCCCGTTGCTAACGCACCGGCCGCCTTTGCATACTCTCTTGCTTGACTAAAGCCTGGTAGCAATTTGGCACGATATGGTTCAGCAATCACATCTTTGATCATCTTCGCGGCTAATTCAGGCTGGCCAGAATGGCACGCATGAATGAAGCCAGCAAGATGACGACCGTGTGCGATGATATCTTGTCTGCGATATTGAGAAGGTAAAATCTCTCGCGCTTCTGCCGTCGAGACTTTAATCCCTGGGTACGCCATGACCCAATACCAATCATCAAAGCAAGGGACTTCTTGGCTAATAATACCAAGCTCTTCAAGCATCAGTTGCACGCCACCTAGATAGCAAGGTGCCACATTGTCATAATGGATGCCACCAGAAATTTGTCCTTCCATTTCGCCCATCAAGGCCAACAGCGCCATTTCATCCAGTGGATTACCATGATATTGATTAAGCGCGTCTAATGCTGCCACAATAGAGCAAGCACTCGAACCTAACCCCGAACCAATTGGCATGTTCTTTTCAAGCGTCATGTGAATCGGCTGAAGCGGGATACCTTTTTTATCCAACTCTCTCGCAAACACTTTCCAGCAATCATAAACTATGTTTTCTTGTGGATTGGATGGCAGCTTGTCAACAAAGCGCCCTTTCGTTGTAAGCTCGAAGGCCACATCACTGGCTTTAATTTCAACGCAATCACCCAGCAAGGTGCCATCAATTGGCGATACTGCAGCCCCTAACACATCAAAACCAACGCTTACATTACCGATAGACGCAGGAGCATAAACCACGACATTCTGACTCATTTTATACTCCTAATTTCCATCCAAGTGTACGCATCACATCAGAGAAGACACCAGCAGCGGTCACTTCCGTACCTGCGCCATAGCCACGTAGTACAAGAGGGATTGGTTGATAATAACGGCTGTAGAAAGCCAGAGCATTTTCACCATCTTTGATCTTAAACATAGGATCATTTTCATCAACAGACGCGATGCGAACTCGGCACTTGCCATCAGCAATTTCACCAACATAACGTAGCACTTTACCTTCTTCTGCTGCGTCAGCAACAAGTTTAGAGAAGTGCGCGTCGGCTTCAGGTAAGCGAGCCATAAAGTCTTCAATTGAACCTGAATCATCAAAGCCTGGTGGTAATGCTTGATCCACTTCCACATCTTCAAGCTCCAGTGCCATGCCAGCTTCTCGAGCCAAAATTAACAATTTACGGGCAACATCCATTCCTGATAAATCATCGCGTGGATCTGGTTCAGTAAACCCTTTATCTTTCGCAACATTCGTTGCCTGGCTTAGGGTCAGTCCTTCATCCAACTTACCAAAAATAAATGACAATGAACCCGATAGAATACCGTTGAATTTTTCTAATTCGTCACCAGCAGAAATTAAGTTCTGTAGGTTTTCAATAACCGGAAGACCTGCGCCTACCGTTGTTTCATACATCAGTTTACGGCGAGAGCTACGCGCCACATCACGAAGCTGATGATAATAAGCCATGCTTGAGGTATTCGCCTTTTTGTTCGGGGTAACCACGTGGAAACCGGCGGCTAAAAATTCTGCGTACTGATTAGCGATCGTTTCACTTGATGTACAGTCAACCAATACCGGGTTAATGATGTGATTACGTTGAACTAATGCAGCTAATCCAGCCACACTAAAGCGTTCCGTAACATCATTCATACGGTCTCGCCATTGTTCAAGTGGTAAACCCTTACCGTCGAGTAGTACACCTTTACTATTCGCTAGACCACAAACACGAATGATAATGCCTTTTTCCGCCAACTTAACTTGCTGACGTTGAATTTGATCAACCAGCTCGCCACCGACACCACCGACACCAACCACAAACACATCCAAGAAGTGTTTAGAATTGAATAGGTTTTCATGACAAGCCTTGATGGCTTCTGAGATTTTATCTTCTGGGATCACGGCAGAAATCGCACGCTCTGATGATCCTTGAGCAATAGCAACAATATTGACATTCACTTCAGCCAGCGATGAGAAAAACTGCGATGCCACGCCGCGTGAAGTTCTCATTCCATCACCCACTAGCGTCACGATCGCCACATCATCCATAAACTCTACTGGCTCAAGTAAGCCATTTTTCAATTCTAGATCGAAGGTTTCTTCTAGGATTAGCGACGCTTTCACTCGGTCTTCTTCTTCAATACAGAAACTGATGCTGTATTCCGAAGACGACTGAGTGATTAAAACAATGGAGACCCCGGCAGAAGACATGGCACCAAAGACACGGCTCGCCATACCCACCATGCCCTTCATACCAGGACCGGATACGTTAACCATAATTAAGTTAGATAACGTAGTAATCCCTTTAATTGGTAAGTTATCCTCACCGGTATCTTGGCCTATCAAAGTACCCGCACCCTGAGGGTTAAATGAGTTTTTGATAAGGCATGGGATATGGAATTGAGCAATAGGAGCGATCGTTTTAGGGTGAAGTACTGAAGCGCCGAAATACGATAGCTCCATTGCTTCTTGATAACTAAGTGATTTAAGCAAACGAGCATCATCAACTAAACGCGGGTCGCAGTTGTAAACACCATCTACGTCTGTCCAAATTTCGCAGCAGTCCGCTCGCAAACAGGCGGCGAGTACTGCAGCAGAGTAATCTGAGCCATTACGACCTAATGTGACCAACTCACCTTTTGCATTGCCTGCCGTAAAGCCTGGCATGATATGAACAACGCCTTCCTCTAATGGGCTAGCTTGAAAGTTTTGAGTAGACACACCTACATCAACCATCGCTTCAAGATAGTCGCCATTCGCGTAAAGATACTTTACCGGGTCAATTAATGCCGCAGCTTGGCCTTTGGCTTCAAGTACCGCCTTCATCAATTGAATAGAGATACGCTCACCTTTCGAGATGATGCGAGCATTCACATGATCAGGGCAGGTACCAAGTAAACGGATGCCGTGTACAAATTGATGTAATTGAAACAGGGAAGTTTTCACCTGATTGTCAAAGTCTGTACTTTGAATATTGGGAAGAACCGATTGGATGTTGGCAAACAACGCTTTAAATGACGCCTCCAGCTCCGAAATCTGGAGTTCGACTTCACTATTCTTAAGTGCCGCCTCAATGACCGCGACTAGTTTGTTGGTTGTTTTTCCTGGTGCTGATAGCACCACAGCTAAATTTTCTTGCTGGGCGTTGTTGGCAATGATATCTGCCGCTCGTAAAAAGCGGTCAGCATCGGCTAACGATGAGCCGCCAAATTTTAGTACTCGCATCCTTTCCTCCCGAAATACTCAAAACAGGTAAAAAAAAGGCCCGTATCTTGGTGATACAGGCCTTGTTTTTGAATTTCTTCCGTCTACCAGCCTGCTCCAACATTGGTCATGTCGGTAATAATAATCGTGGTGGTCATTACTACTAGCTGGCTTCTATACATAGGTTTATCTACAAACTTTCTTATGTGCTTACCCATACGTTTACCGCACTTTCCGTAGGCTAGTCAATCAAAATCTGTACTTTTCTTAAATCAAGGGCGTTATTAGGGTCAATCACTAAAAAAAGACATTTATTGCAGATATATGTCATTAGGTTATGAGCAAATCGTTAAATGCTATATAGATTTACAACTTTTTGCTTAGATATTGTGCTTTAATTAGTGGACAAATAAAAAACAATAATAATGAACAAGGAGTGGTGCTATGAAAGCAATAATTGTGTCTGCTTTGTTCGTATTATTGTCATTAAACACCGCACGATCGGCTGATCTACCTTCATTGCCCTCTCAACATGACGCCTCTCCCCATAACTTTTTCCTGCTGTCTGACAGTAAGTCATCTGGCAATAACTTAGATCAATGGAATGTCGACAGTGGATACGCCTACTCAGCCTTCGACTCTGTTGATGTCTATATCGGGGCTCGCCTTAATAATTCTCTAGAATCAAGCGATAGAGGATTCCTCAGTGGTATGAGCTATCAAGTTTCGGAACGAATTTCGGTAAAAAGTATGCTACGCGGCTACCAGTATGAAGAAAATAACGTGAAGCAAGCAGGGATGGCGGCTGAGATATCAAGCCGAATGCGATTAACGGAAAACCTAGACGTACACGCCACCTTTGACTTTGAGAAAGTTCAACAAGGCGTAGAAGTCGGCCTAGGCTTTCGCTTTTAGCGCGTAATTAAAACGACAGTGCTTCCTTGGCAATTAAGATACCATTCCAATCTGAGTAGATGTAATGCCCCGGCTGAACTATCTGGTTATTCATCGTAAGTGTGACATTCACTTCCCCAGCACCACGCTTTTCAGTCTTAAACGGGCACGACCCTAACGCCTTAACGCCTAAATCCATCTCAGACATCGCAGCAACATCTCGAATGGCGCCGTTGACAATAACGCCCTCCCAACCATTCTCTATTGCCATGATTGCAAGCTGGTCACCAAGTAATGCTTTTTGGCAAGAACCATTTCCGTCGACGAAAAGGACCTTTCCTGCGCCATTGGTCGCCAGTATTTCACGTACTTTTGAGTTATCGTGATAGCAACGAATAGTCACTATCTCTCCCCAAAAAGCCGCTCTTTGACCAAAGTTTTGCAGCGGTACGTTCAGCAGCATCACTTTATCTTCGTGTTGGTCGCAAATATCAGGTGTGATATCTCTCATCTTTCCTCCATGAATTCTACTCAATAGGCTTACCTTTAGAGAGCATTAAATTAAAAATCCTTTTCATTTATCCAGCAGTTTGTAGCTAATCAGCCACACGCTCACTCAATAAACCTAAATTTTGGGGTTGGCGCTTGCCATCACACTGAACCAAAAACAGTACACCATTGTCGACAAAATAAATGGCATTTTGATGATATTTTTGTCCTAAGTCACACGCTTCAGCAAGCGTCATTTCAACAGCATAACTTTCTTCATACCAATCAAAAGTTGCATCACCAACCATTACTTTCAATCTTGACTTATGGCCAAAATCAAATGACAACTCATTGTTTTTAATGTAATTACACTCATTAGACAAACGAACGCTTCTCGGGTTCCATGCTGTGATTATCGCATACTGATTAACTAACCATGCTCGTTCAAATCTAAAGCAAGCATTTGCATAAGAAGCCCATAACTGCGCATTAACACACATATTGATTACCGCACCCGATTTACCTATTACTATTAATATTTGTTACAAGTCAGCTATTGATTTAAATCAACAAACTGCAAGGAATTAACATTTGACCATTGTTAGCATGCTGTTAACATATTAGAATTCGCCTCAATGACTAGCGGAATAATAAGAGATTTAAGGGATTTCTCGTTAGCTGGCAGCTTCATGGATGGCGACGCATATCGTAACTGTTTCTCTGATTGTAAGCAGAACATCCAAGAAACATTACCTATATGTTAACTTATTGCCTAGAATTTATTCTACTACAGCCCGATTTATCACAAGTTTAATTTAGGTACAGCCAATGCAAAGCCCGCAAATTCTTATTGTTGAAGATGAGCAAGTAACACGTAACACTCTTAAGAGCATTTTTGAAGCAGAAGGATATGCTGTATTTGAGGCCAGCGATGGTCAAGAAATGCATCAGGTCTTGTCTGACAACTCAGTAAACCTTGTTATCATGGATATCAACCTTCCAGGTAAGAACGGTCTACTTCTCGCTCGTGAACTTAGAGAGCAGGCAAATGTTGCCCTTATGTTCTTGACTGGACGCGACAATGAAGTAGATAAGATTCTTGGTTTAGAGATCGGCGCAGATGATTACATCACTAAGCCATTTAACCCACGTGAACTGACTATTCGTGCACGCAACCTTCTCACTCGCTCTATGAGCAGCAATGTGTCTCAAGAAGAGAAACGTAGTGTTGAGAAATACGAGTTCAATGGTTGGATACTTGATATCAACAGCCGTTCACTCGTTAGCCCTAGCGGTGAAGGTTACAAGCTACCACGCTCTGAGTTCCGTGCCCTGCTTCACTTCTGTGAAAATCCAGGCAAGATTCAAACTCGTGCCGACCTTTTGAAGAAAATGACAGGCCGTGAACTTAAGCCTCACGATCGTACTGTTGATGTGACCATTCGTCGTATCCGTAAGCACTTTGAGTCTGTCTCTGGTACGCCAGAGATCATTGCGACTATTCACGGTGAAGGCTACCGCTTCTGCGGCGACCTAGAAGAATAATCACTACATGATTGTAAAAAAGGGACGCATCAGCGTCCCTATTTATTGCGTATAATTTTTATTGCTTCAGCTCGCTTAGTAGACGGTATCAACCGAAACCTGCTTATTGAGCAACCATGTTTCTTTACCTTGATTCACCAGCAATAGCGCCACATCCATCGGCTGTGAGTTATTGAACTCTAGTTGCCACTGAAAGGCCACTTCCCACTGCTGTTCACTATGGTTACGTAGCTCAAAGTCATCAGCACTTAGCTCCCATACCTCATCACCTTGCTTTAAGACCACTTTCAATGCGTCCATATCCGCCGGTAGCTGACCCTTGCTGCTAAGATTCAGCGCCCCATGGATCGTTTGTTCCTTCATCAATGGCAACGTTTCACCCACCTTTGGCATCATATCGATCCATAAATTTGATGCCAATGAAATTGATTGCTGCTCAACCATAGCGGTATCACTCGCTGCCCACACCTCTGGGTTGCTAGTCGATGATGATACGCACCCACCAAGCGCAATGGCCAACGCCATCGCTGTGATCATTCTTTTCATTATGAACCCTTACTTTCTAACCAAGATTTTAACACTTGGATATCGTTACGATACTCGTTCTCTATTTCTTCAATCCAGTCTTCTATATTTTCCCACCACGCGGGTAAGTCTGGCGACTGTGCTTGTTGTGCCACAGATTGAATTCGCTTCAATCCTATAGACCCTGCAGCGCCTTTAATTTTATGCGCTTCAGAAGTAATTCCCGGCTGATCCCGTGCCGTCATATTGGATTGAAGGATCTCCATATAACCCGGCATCATATCCTCAAACATGGTGATACTATCGAGTACTGGCTTCGTTCCCACGATATCAACGTACGAGTCTAGCATCCCAATATCAAGTAAGCGTTCGTATAAATCACGATTAGCATTCATCAACTCTTCATCCTTTTCATTAGGTATCATGACTGATTTGGGTTCCATCGAAGATGAGAAGTCATTGATCACTTCGGTCAGAGCCTTCACATTTAGTGGCTTGCTGAGCGCGTCATCCATTCCTTGCTCAAGGTAATCTTGCTTGTTCTTAACCACATTAGCCGTCAATGCAACAAGCGGAGGCAGTTGTTCGTAATGGTTTCGATAATATTGGGCGACGTCAAAACCCGTCATATCGGGTAACTGAATATCCAATAATGCTAAATCGTAGTCTTGTGGCTGAAAGACACTTATCGCTTCTTTACCTGTCATTGCCACCGTCACGGTATGCCCTAGGCTCTCCAGTAGACTACGTGCCACGGTAATATTTAATTCAATATCCTCAAGCATGAATATTCGTAGCCCCTGTGGGGAACGTACTGGCTCGACAACCAATTGTCCTTCGTCAGCGCAAGGCACATTGATCGAGATAGTAAAGGTGCTACCGAACCCTTCTTCACTATCAACGGTGATCTCTCCATCCATCATGTGAATTAACTGTTGAGACACCGCTAACCCAATACCAGTACCGACAGCATGCAAATTGTCCGTTTTCGATTTTACCTGGTAATACATGGCAAAAATCTTATCGACCTCAGTTTGTGGGATACCCACACCAGTATCTTCCACCTCAATAACGATGTGAGCAATACCATCGATGACATCAGCACTGACCGTCATCACTACGCCACCTTGCTTAGTAAATTTCATCGCATTACTAACAAGGTTCCATATCACCTGCCGTAATCGCGTCGCATCCACGCAGATCCCTTCAGGCAGTTCCGTTAATCTTTCTAAATCAAAGCGTAAGCCTTTTTGCTCTGCCATTAATGCTGAAATGCTCTCAATTTCAACAATAAAATCATCAAATTTAAGTGGCTCTGGATAGAGCTCCAGTTTACGTCGGTCAAATTTATCCATATCGATAATGTCATTAAAGATATGACCCAGCGTTATTGCACTCACATTGATCGTTTGCATGTGACTACGCTGTTCTTTATCGAGTGGACTCTCAAGTAGCATGCGACTCAAACCCACAATACCATTAAGCGGTGTTCTTAATTCATGGCTAATTGTCGAGATAAACGTTGTTTTGTCTCGACTGGCTTTTTCTAGTGACTCTTGATGGCGTTTTCGTTCGGTGATGTCGCGTCCAAAACCAACGAGGCCGAGATGGCGTCCATCTTTACTATAGAAGGGGACTTTACGCAGCTCGTAGTAACATTTCTTACCGTCGGGGTACTCTAACCATTGTTCATACGTCAGTGCTTGGTTGTTACTCATGACTTTATGGTCGGTTTCAACCACTTGCTCAGCAATTTCTTCCGAGTACACATCCCACGGTGTCAACCCCACCAACTCTTTTTCTTTTTTACCGGTTAGGTCTTCCATTGCTTTATTACAGCCAGAGAAGACGCCTTCTGCGTTTCGGTAATAGATCAAATCCGGAGAAGCATCAATAAACGACCGTAACAGTGCAGTTCGTTCAGCAAGTTCTAGCTGAGTTCGCTCACGCTGATATACCTCATTTTCAAGATCCTTCATTGCCTCTTTACGTGCATCTTCAGCTTTTTCCCGTTCTTCAATTTCTAGGTTCAGCTTACTGATGTTTTGCTGCAGCTTGACGTTCATCTCTTGGTCACGAGAACGCATATCCTTAAGTTTGGAGACCATTTTAGCTAATCGTTGTCGCGACTCTTCCAACTGATCGACGACCACTGACAAGAAATAGACCGCCCAAGGGGTGATGATGAGACCAAAGAATACCGAGCGAACGATATCGATATCATCCACTCGACCATTTAATACTAAGGTAATACCAACCTGCACAACCACGGCTAGAGCCACGAGCGCAAGAGCGAGTAAGATAGAGAAACGAACAATGCCAAGTCTCACTAAGAGATCGACATAATATTGAGCGAGGTTTTTGATGGGTTTCATTCAGCACTCCGTGCATGGTTACTTAGCCAAGTGTATCACTTCGCCTAGTTGCCATGCACGAATGCTCGATTATTTGAGTATAGGTTTGTGATAAACGAAAGGATTATTAAGAAGTGAACCTTGTGGCCCCTCAAGACACAGCTTTCTACCTAATTCCGTCATCGCTAACCAGCGATTTTCACACCATAACGGCGCTAGCAGTGTTGGTCTTCGCGCAGAAGATGCCACACGGTGAAAAACAATGTCTGATGGCGTGCGGCGAATCATTTCACCAGCGACATCGAGATAAAAGTCTAATGTTGGCGCTTCTAACCTACCAGCATGCCATGCCTTAGCCATGGTACTGCCTTCAACAATATGCAAACCGTGCAGTTTTATCCCATCCGTCCCCGTTAGCAATACTTTATCCAACGTATCGAGGTTATCTTGCTTACTTTCTTTCGGCAGCCCAACAATAAGATGAGTACAAACCTTAATACCTAACGCACGTGCGCGCTTGGTAATAGCATCATACACCTCAAAGTCATGACCACGATTAATACGCTTTAGCGTCTGATTGTTTGCTGTTTGCAGACCCAGCTCTAACCATATTTCATAGCCTTGCTTAACATAATCGGCTAATAAATCTAGCACGGCATCAGGGACACAATCTGGACGAGTACCCACACATAGCCCTACGATGTCGGCATATTTTAATGCCTCTTCATACATACTTTTAAGGACTTGAACTTCGGCGTAGGTATTTGTATAGGCTTGGAAGTAAGCGAGATATTTTTTTGCTCGTTTGACTTCGCCAGCTCGATCGGTCAATTGCTCATGGATAGATTGTATTCTGGTATTTTCATTGGCAAACGAGGCAACATTACAAAAAGTGCACCCACCACGCCCAATGGTACCGTCTCTATTTGGGCAGCTAAATCCACCATGTAACGTCAGCTTATGGACTTTTTCGCCATAGCGACGCTGAAGATCTTGACCAATGGTATTAACTAATTCGTGTAACTGCATATCAAACAAACTCGATTAAATAAGAATGACTATCACTCTAATTTTTGAAACTAAATTACATCCCTGCAAAATAAAACCAGGCACAGTAGCAATACCCGCCTACTTTCAACTTAATCAAAATCAATAAATATGCACAAAAACAAGAAAAAAGCGCCGAATGTTAGCGTTATGTTACCAATTGTATTCAATTTCAAATAAAAAAAATGGGTTACAGAAGAAACTTTAGTTGGAATTACCGAGAACAAAATTGTAGGATACTTACACAATTCTTCTAATTCTGCTGTTAGGATTACAGCTCAGATTAGTAGAATAAAGGCGATATTCCTTTCCCACCAAAATAATTCACTAGAAAGTGAGTAGACGTTGCGGAATATCACCACGGATTGTTTTTCTCGCAATACTTTTCCTGCGAGATGCAGAATGGAATCGACACTGCCCCCTCTGGCAGTCAAGAATCAAAATTACAAAGGACAAGGCACAACCACACACTTTTGTTGTGCCTGGATTTAACTGGAAGGAAGTATCTATGGTAGATAGAGAGCAGAATACACAAGGTCTGTATACTCCAGAACTGGAGCATGACGCTTGTGGTATCGGTTTTGTTGCTCACCTTAAAAACCGTAAATCGCATGATGTAGTAACGCAAGCCCTAGATATGCTTGCGCGTATGGAACACCGTGGCGGTCAAGGCTGCGATCCATGCAGTGGCGACGGCGCCGGCATCTTACTGCAAAAGCCCCATGAATTTCTTTTAGAAGAGGCGGTAAAACTTGGTATCAAGTTGCCTTCTTTTGAAAAGTACGGTGTTGGTGTTGTTCTATTCCCTAAGGACGAGCACAAACGCGCACAATGTCGCGATATCTTAGAGCGTAATGCTCAACGCCTTGACCTTGAGGTCATTGGCTACCGCGTATTGCCAACAGATAACTCCATGATTGGTGCAGACCCTCTAAGCACAGAACCGCAATTTGAGCATGTATTTGTATCAGGCGGTCCAGGTTGCACACCTGAAGAATTAGAGCGTAAGCTATATGTACTGCGTAACTACACGGTACGCGTATGTTTAGAAAGTATTTCTAACATCGGTGATGACTTTTACATCAACTCAATGTCATACAAGACATTAGTCTATAAAGGTCAACTGACCACCGAGCAAGTCCCTCAGTACTTCTTAGATCTACAAAACCCAACCATGGTAACTGCGCTTGCACTCGTGCACTCTCGCTTCTCTACCAATACTTTCCCACGCTGGCGTTTAGCACAGCCTTTCCGTTACATCGCCCACAATGGTGAAATCAATACGGTACGAGGCAACCTAAACTGGATGAAAGCACGTGAAGCGATCCTTGAATCGGATCTGTTTACACAAGCTGAAATCGACATGCTGTTGCCTATCTGTCAGGAAGGTAGCTCAGATTCATCAAACTTTGATATGGCGTTAGAGCTGCTGGTTCTGTCTGGTCGCACTTTGCCACATGCATTAATGATGATGATTCCTGAAGCATGGCAAGAAAACAAAAACATGGATCCAACACGTCGCGCATTTTATCAATATCATGCCAACGTCATGGAACCATGGGATGGTCCGGCTTCTGTGTGTTTCACTGATGGCGTTCAAGTAGGTGCGACACTAGACCGTAACGGTCTGCGCCCATCTCGCTACACCGTGACTAAAGATGACTTCCTAGTCATGGCATCTGAATCTGGCGTTGTTGAAATCGCGCCAGAAAACGTAGAGTACCGTGGTCGTCTACAACCTGGTCGTATCTTCGTTGCTGATCTTGAGCAAGGCCGCATCATTTCGGATGAAGAAGTGAAAGATGGTATCGCTAAAGCACAGCCTTACGAAAAGTGGGTTGAAGAAAACCTACTGAGCTTGAAAAAGCTACCCGATGCGAGCAACGAATTTAGCCAACCTTCTCCAGAAAAACTGCTACACAAACAACAATCGTTTGGTGTCAGCTCTGAAGAAGTGAACGAAATCATTCTCCCTCTGGCGAAAACAGGCTACGAGCCACTTTCTGCCATGGGTGCTGACTGGCCGCTAGCGATTCTTTCTCATCAATCGCAGCACCTTTCAAACTACTTCAAGCAACTTTTTGCTCAGGTAACAAACCCGCCAATCGACCCGATTCGTGAACGCATGGTCATGTCTCTGAACACTTACCTAGGTAAAGATCAGAACCTCCTTGCTGAAACCCCTGAACACTGTCAAAAAGTAGAGCTTGAGTCACCGGTTCTTTCTAACTCCGAGCTCGAAAAACTGCGTGCTATTGATAATGAGCACCTGCAAGCGAAGACGCTGGATATCGTATTCCAAGCAAACGAAGAGCCAGGTAAGCTAGAACGTGCACTGAAACGTATTTGCCAGTATGCCGAAGACGCAGTGATTGATGGTTACTCCATTATTCTACTGACAGACCGTGCGGTGAACTCTAACCACGCCGCTATTCCAGCTATGCTGGCTGTTGGTGCTGTTCACCACCACCTAATCCGTAAAGGCTTACGTGCTAAGTGTGACATCGTGGTTGAAACGGGCGATGCTCGTGAAACGCACCACTTTGCGACATTAATTGGCTACGGTGCGAATGCCGTCAACCCATACTTGGTTATTGAAACCATCGTTGAGTTGCAGCGCACTAAAAAGCTAGACCCAAGCCTTCACCCTCGCGAGTTGTTCGACAACTACCGTAAAGGGGTCAATGGCGGTCTACTGAAAATTTTCTCTAAGATGGGCATCTCTACGCTGCAGTCTTACCACGGTGCACAAATCTTTGAAGCACTTGGTATCAGCAAATCAGTGGTTGAGAAATACTTCACTGGTACTGTATCTCGTATCCAAGGTCTAACGATTGACGATATCGCACGTGAAGTTCTAGTTCGTCACCGCGTTGGTTACCCTGCTCGTGAAATCCCAGCTCAAATCCTTGATGTTGGCGGTGTTTACCAGTGGAAACAACGTGGTGAGAAGCACCTCTTCAATCCAGAAACAATTTCTCTACTTCAAGAGTCGACGCGTAACAAAGATTACGGTCAGTTCAAGAAGTACGCTAAAGCCGTTGATGACCAAGGCGACAACGCAGCAACGCTACGTAGTCAACTAGATTTCATTAAAAATCCAGCAGGCTCTATTCCTCTGGAAGAAGTTGAACCGATCGAGAACATCCTTAAGCGTTTTGCCACTGGCGCAATGAGCTTTGGTTCCATCTCGCACGAAGCTCACTCAACACTGGCTGTTGCCATGAACCGCATTGGCGCGAAATCAAACTCGGGTGAAGGTGGTGAAGATCCAGCTCGATTCGAACGCAAAGAAAACGGTGACTGGGAACGCTCGGCTATCAAACAAGTGGCTTCTGGTCGCTTTGGTGTCACGTCTTACTACCTATCTAACGCTGATGAGCTACAAATTAAGATGGCTCAAGGTGCGAAACCTGGTGAAGGTGGTCAATTACCTGGTGATAAGGTCGATGATTGGATTGGCGCAACACGTCACTCAACTCCGGGCGTCGGTCTTATTTCGCCACCGCCACACCACGATATCTACTCAATCGAAGATTTGGCTCAGCTAATCTACGATCTGAAAAACGCCAACCGTAATGGTCGCGTAAACGTGAAGCTCGTTTCGGAAGCAGGCGTCGGTACGATTGCATCAGGTGTAGCGAAAGCGAAAGCTGACGTGGTACTCATCGCAGGTTTTGATGGCGGTACTGGTGCATCTCCGATGTCTTCGATTCGACATACAGGTTTGCCGTGGGAACTCGGTCTAGCAGAAACTCACCAAACACTACTGAAAAACGGCCTACGTAACCGTATCGTTGTTCAGTCTGATGGTCAGATGAAAACACCACGTGACCTTGCGGTAGCAACGCTACTTGGCGCTGAAGAATGGGGCGTAGCAACCGCAGCACTGGTTGTTGAAGGCTGTATCATGATGCGTAAGTGTCACAAGAACACTTGTCCTGTTGGTATCGCAACACAGAACAAAACACTGCGTGAGCGCTTCGATGGCCGCGTAGAAGACGTTGTGACTTTCTTCCAGTACATGGCGGAAGGTCTACGTGAAGTCATGGCTGAACTAGGTTACCGTTCTATTAACGAAATGGTAGGTCAGTCGCACAAACTTAAAGTTCGTGATGACATCGGTCACTGGAAATACAAGAACCTGGATCTCACACCAGTTCTGCATATTGAACAGGCTCGTGCAGAAGACGGTATCTATAACCAGACACAACAAAACCATAATCTAGAAGATGTTCTAGACCGTAAGTTGATTCAAGCCGCTATTCCAGCGCTTGAGAAAGGCGAAGCCGTTAACGCGACCTTCCCTATCATCAACACTGACCGCTCTGCGGGTACCATGCTGTCGAACGAAATCTCGAAGGTTTACAAAGACCAAGGTTTACCACAACCAATGAACGTCAAGTTCCACGGTAGTGCTGGCCAATCTTTCGGTGCGTTCCTTGCGAAAGGCGTTAAATTTGAAGTAGAAGGCGACGCGAACGATTACTGGGGTAAAGGCCTATCTGGCGGTACGCTAGTGCTGTACCCAGATGCTAAATCTTCGATTATTGCTGAAGATAACATCGTGGTTGGTAACGTCTGTTTCTACGGTGCCACCTCAGGCGAATCTTTCATTCGCGGTATGGCTGGCGAACGTTTCTGTGTTCGTAACTCAGGTGCGAAAGTTGTTGTTGAAGGTGTCGGTGACCACGGTTGTGAATACATGACTGGTGGTGTGGCTATTATCCTCGGCTCAACAGGTCGCAACTTTGCAGCGGGTATGAGTGGTGGTGTGGCTTACGTTTGGGATAACGCTGGTGATTTTGAAACCAAGCTAAACCCTGAATTGGTCGACCTAGATCCAATCGAGCAGGAAGATAAAGATCTTCTTCTTGATATGCTAACTAAGCACGTTGAATTCACAGGAAGTGAAGTTGCTCAGTCTTTCCTTGCTAACTTTGAAACCAGCCTAACCTCTTTGGTTAAGGTCATGCCGCGTGATTACAAGGCGGTTCTTCAAAAGCGCAAAGCTGAAGCACAACAAGCACAATCGGAAGAAGTGGAGGCAGTATAATGGGTAAGCCTACTGGATTTTTAGAACACGGTCGCGAGCTCCCTAACAAGCTTGATCCGTCAGTTCGCATTGAGAACAACAAAGAGTTCGTTCTCAATGAAGAGTTTGGTTCAAAAATCAATACTCAAGCATCTCGTTGTATGGATTGTGGTGTGCCGTTTTGTCATAACGGTTGCCCAATCGGTAACATCATCCCGGAGTTCAATGACGCGGTTTTTCGTGACAGCTGGGAAGAGGCATGGAACATTCTAAGCTCGACCAATAACTTCCCGGAGTTTACTGGCCGTGTCTGCCCTGCTCCTTGCGAAAGTGCTTGTGTACTGGGGATCAACCAAGACCCTATTACCATTTGTAATATCGAAAAAACCATCGTTGAAACAGCGTATCGCGAAGGCTACGCCAAGCCGAAAAAACCGCGCATTCGCAGTGGAAAAACGGTCGCGATCATTGGCTCAGGCCCTGCAGGACTTGCTGCAGCCGAACAGCTTAATAGCGCAGGTCACTCTGTGACGGTTTTTGAGCGTGATGAAAAAGTCGGTGGTTTACTTCGCTTTGGTATCCCTGACTTCAAACTGGGCATGGACATCATTGATCGTAAGATCAACTTAATGGCCGATGCTGGCGTGAAATTTGAAGTCAATGCGCATATCGGTGTCGACATCAATGCACAACAGCTGCGCCAAGATTTCGATGTTGTGCTGCTAACAGGTGGCTCAACGGTACCTCGCGATTTACCTATCCCAGGCCGCGAGCTACAAGGCGTACATTTTGCCATGGAATTCTTAGGTCAGAACAACCGTCGTGCGAACGATATGGATCTGAAAACCAAAGAAATTCACGCAAAAGATAAGCACGTTGTCGTTATCGGTGGTGGTGACACAGGTTCGGACTGTGTTGGTACTTCTAACCGCCACAAAGCCAGCAGCATCACTCAGGTAGAAATCATGCCGATTCCACCAGAGAAGCGTCCTGCAAATATGCCTTGGCCTCAATACCCAATGATCATGAAAACCACCACCTCTCATGAAGAAGGCTGTGAGCGTCATTGGAATATCTTAACCAAAGAATTTATTGGTAATGATAAAGGAGAAGTCACGGGTTTACGTATTGCCGACATCGTATGGCAAGATGCAAAACCAGGCGAACGTCCTGGCTTTGATGAAGTCGCAGGCAGCGAGCGTGTTATTCCATGTGATTTAGCTTTCCTTGCAATGGGCTTCCTTCACCCAGAACCAACGGGTGTACTGGCACAATTGGACGTGAAACTTGATGAGCGTGGCAACGTCGCAACACAAGACTTCCAAACAAACCAACAAGGCGTATTTGCCGCTGGGGACATGCGTACTGGCCAATCTTTGGTGGTACGTTGTATCAACGAAGGACGTGAGTGTGCACGCTCCATCGATGAGTTCCTAATGGGTAACACCAACCTTGAAGCGAAAGCCAATTCATTGATGCTTTCCGCTTAGCAATAAATGCATGGCTGCATCAATAAGCAGCCAGCACATTCCTTCCTAATTTGGCCAGCACTTGCTGGCCTTTTTTGTCGCTTTTTCCTATGCATTCCCCGTCATTTTTCCTGCCATGTTTCAATATTCGCTGCAACACCACCTGACGATTCAGGTAAATGCATGGTTTTTCTCAGTTCTACATGATGACATGCTGAATACTTGACGTTTACAACCATAAGCTATACGTTGTGAAGTTGGTGCAAATAAAATTCGCACTATTTGTTAAAAATATAACTCATGGATTTTTGATTCTTATAAAAAGAAAAATCATTAAAAAGCATCAATTTACTGTCAGGAAGACAGCACGCTCAAAGGGAGAAAGGCAATGGCTCTTTATGATCCAAGTCTTGAGAAGGACAACTGCGGATTTGGCCTTATCGCACATATGCAAGGTCAGCCCAGCCACAAATTAGTTCGTACCGCCATCTCTGCGCTCGATCGCATGACACACCGTGGTGGTATCGCTGCGGATGGAAAAACAGGCGATGGTTGCGGTCTACTACTGCAAAAGCCAGACACTTACTTTCGTCTTCTCGCACAAGAAAATCAATGGAATCTGAGTAAACAATACGCTGTCGGCATGCTGTTTCTATCCAATGATCCTGTCAAAGCGCAGGCTACCAAAGACACTATCACCAAAGAACTCGCGCAAGAAACCCTAACCATTTCAGGCTGGCGCAAGGTTCCAGTCAACCCCGACGTATTAGGCCCAATCGCGGCAGAGTCACTACCTAACATAGTACAATGTTTTATCTCAGCACCAGCAGGCTGGCGTGAGCAAGATGTTGAGCGTCGCCTTTACATTGCCAGAAGACGTATTGAGAAAGCGATCACTGACGACCCAGAATTCTATGTTTGTAGCCTATCCACACAAGTTATCGTCTACAAAGGTCTCTGTATGCCTGCGGATCTTCCGCGCTTCTACCTTGATCTTGCCGATCTTAGAATGGAATCAGCGATCTGTTTATTCCATCAGCGATTTTCTACCAATACTCAACCTCGCTGGCCACTGGCACAACCCTTTCGTTACCTCGCTCATAATGGTGAAATCAACACTATTGAAGGCAATCGGCAGTGGGCAAAAGCGCGCGCTTACAAATTTGCCTCTCCGTTATTGCCCGATTTACAAACCGCCGCTCCATTTGTTAATGAAACGGGTTCAGACTCTTCAAGCCTAGATAACATGCTTGATCTGTTTTTATCGGGAGGGATGGATATATTCCGAGCGATGCGAATGCTCGTACCACCTGCATGGCAAAACCATCCTGATATGGATCCGGATCTGCGCGCTTTTTACGACTTTAACTCCAAGCACATGGAACCATGGGACGGCCCGGCTGGTATTGTACTTTCTGATGGGCGCTACGCCGCCTGCAACCTTGACCGAAATGGGTTAAGACCTGCCCGATATGTCATCACGAAAGACAACCTTATAACTCTTGCTTCTGAAGTAGGAATTTGGGATTACGCCCCAGACGAAGTTGCAGAAAAAGGGCGAGTTGGGCCCGGAGAACTATTGGTTATCGATACTCAAGATGGCAAATTATGGCACTCAAAAGAAATTGATAACGATCTAAAAAGCCGCCACCCTTATCGAGAGTGGATGGAAAACAATGTCCATAAATTAATCCCTTTTTCGGAATTATTAGACGATGATGTAGGCAAACGCAGTTTCGATGCTACGCAATTAAGTAGTTATCAAAAACAGTTTGCTATGAGCAATGAAGAAACTGACCAAGTACTACGTGTATTAGGCGATATGGGTCAAGAAGCAGTAGGCTCCATGGGTGATGATACCCCTATGGCTGTGCTGTCTTCTAAAGAGCGCCTTATTACTGACTATTTCAGGCAAAAATTCGCTCAAGTCACCAACCCACCAATCGATCCACTACGTGAAAAACACGTCATGTCACTGGCGACTAGCGTAGGACAAGAAATGAATGTCTTTTGCGAGACCGACGGACACGCCTACCGTGTGGCATTTAACTCACCAGTTCTGCTTTATTCAGACATGCAGCAACTGCTAAACCTTAGTGAAGATCACTATCGCCACACCATACTTGATATCAACTTTGACCCACAACAGAAAGATCTTAAGCAAGCTATTATCGATTTATGTGAGCAAGCTGAAAAAGTGGTTAAGGCTGGGACGGTACTATTGGTACTTTCCGATCGCGCTCTGAAACAAGGTCACTTACCTATTCCTGCTGCAATGGCGGTAGGGGCAGTTCAAACCCGCCTGATTGACGCTAACGTGCGTTGTGATACCAACATACTAGTTGAAACGGCAACCGCACGAGACCCTCATCAATTTGCTGTCTTACTCGGTTTTGGGGCAACAGCCGTCTACCCTTATCTCGCCTATGAAACACTTGGTAAAATGGTAGAAGATGGCGTACTCGATAAAAGCTATCGCGTTGCCATGCAAAACTATCAAAACGGCATTAATAAAGGCCTGTATAAGATCATGTCGAAAATGGGGATTTCAACGATTGCCTCATATCGATGCTCACAACTGTTCGAAGCAGTCGGACTCCATGACGACGTCGTTGAGCTTTGCTTCAAAGGCGTGACAGCTAGAATTCAAGGTGCGAGCTTTGAGGATTTTCAGCAAGATATTTTCAACTTATCACGCAAAGCTTGGACAAAACGTAAGCCAACTGAGCACGGTGGTTTATTAAAATATGTTCATGGCGGGGAGTATCATGCCTATAACCCTGACGTGGTTGGCACCCTACAACAAGCAGTGAAAACCGGTGATACCCAAGATTATCAGTCTTTTGCGACACAAGTGAATACTCGCCCCGTCGCCATGTTACGCGATCTCATGACCTTGAAAACGTCTGCGTCTCCGCTTTCCTTATCGCAAGTTGAGCCTGCCAGCGACTTATTCAAACGCTTTGATTCTGCTGCCATGTCTATTGGTGCGCTAAGCCCTGAAGCCCATGAAGCACTCGCGATGGCCATGAATCAGCTCGGTGGTTATTCAAACTCTGGTGAAGGTGGTGAGGATCCAAGACGATTTGGCACCAACCGAAATTCACGAATCAAGCAAATTGCTTCAGGTCGATTTGGCGTGACTCCGCACTATTTGAGTAATGCCGACGTTCTACAAATCAAAGTCGCGCAAGGAGCAAAACCGGGAGAAGGCGGGCAACTACCAGGCCACAAAGTCACCGCTGAGATCGCGAAGCTGCGCTACTCCGTTCAAGGCGTGACGTTAATTTCTCCCCCTCCTCATCATGATATTTACTCCATAGAAGATCTTGCCCAACTGATTTTCGATCTCAAGCAAGTTAACCCGAATGCCTTAGTCTCGGTGAAGCTGGTGTCCGAGCCAGGAGTGGGTACTATCGCGACAGGCGTTGCCAAAGCCTACGCCGATCTAATTACTATTTCAGGCTATGATGGTGGCACAGCTGCGAGCCCTCTAACGTCCGTTAAATATGCAGGTTGTCCTTGGGAGTTAGGGCTTGCGGAAACTCAACAAGCCTTAGTCGCTAATAGTTTGCGTCATAAGATTCGTCTACAAGTTGATGGCGGATTAAAGACAGGTCTTGATGTGGTTAAGGCGGCTATTTTAGGCGCAGAAAGCTTTGGCTTTGGTACGGCTCCAATGGTCGCAATGGGCTGTAAGTTCTTAAGAATTTGCCACTTAAATAACTGCGCCACAGGGGTGGCAACTCAAGACGAAACCTTGCGAAAAGAGTACTTTAAAGGGCTGCCAGAGATGGTGGTTAACTACTTTACCGGCTTAGCCGACGAGGTACGCTTGCTCCTTGCCCAGCTGGGTGTAGAAAAGCTAACCGACCTCATTGGTCGTACGGATCTATTACAAGCGGTTGAAGGGTTAACAGCAAAACAAAGTAAACTGGATTTATCGCCAATCTTGGAAACCCCGATATCAGCACAGAATTTCCCTTTGTACTGGACCCAACCCAACAACCCATTTGATAAGGCCGAACTCAACAGTCAAATTGTGGAAGATGCGCGCACAGCAGTGGAAGAGAAACAATCCACCAGCTTGTATTACAACGTACGAAACACTGATCGCTCCCTCGGAGCACGCTTATCGGGTGAAATTGCCAAGCGCTATGGCAATCAAGGCATGGCAAGCTCTCCCATTCAGTTACACCTTGACGGAACAGCGGGCCAGTCTCTCGGCGTTTGGAATGCAGGCGGGGTGGATATCACTCTAACTGGTGATGCTAATGATTATGTAGGCAAAGGTATGGCGGGCGGAAAGATTGTCATTAAACCTCATGTCGGTACAACCTTCATCTGTAATGAAGCGACAATCATTGGTAACACCTGCCTTTATGGCGCCACTGGCGGAAAACTGTTTGCGGCAGGCACAGCGGGAGAGCGCTTTGGTGTTCGTAACTCTGGCACCATCACTGTAATTGAAGGCGCTGGCGATAATGCCTGTGAATACATGACGGGAGGAATTGTCGCTATCTTAGGTGCAACGGGCGTTAACTTTGGCGCGGGTATGACGGGAGGGTTTGCTTATGTCCTTGATACCAATGAAGACTTTAATGGTCGAGTCAACGAAGAATCTGTTGACGCGCTTGCTCTATCTGACCTTTATATTCACCAGGAGCATTTAAGAGGGTTAATTGCAGAGCACCTTGAAGAAACCGGCTCAGTACACGCCGAGAATATCTTAGCGAATTTTGATGAATGGATTCCAAAATTCTACTTAGTTAAGCCAAAAGCCGCTGATTTACGTACGCTTTTGGGTCATCAAAGCCGAAGCGCTGCCGAGCTGCGCGTTCAAGCCCAATAATTGCAAGGAGCGAAAATTATGAGCCAGAACGTCTATCAATTTATCGACGTCAATCGTGTAGACCCGGCAAAAAAACCGATAAAAATTCGTAAAATTGAATTTGTCGAAATCTACGAACCCTTTACCAAGCAGCAAGCCACTGCACAAGCTGACCGCTGTCTAGACTGTGGTAACCCCTATTGTGAATGGAAATGCCCAGTCCACAATTATATCCCACAGTGGTTAAAGCTCGCCAATGAGGGGCGCATTATTGAAGCGGTAGAGCTCTCTCATCAAACCAACAGCCTACCTGAAGTGTGCGGTAGAGTGTGCCCACAAGATAGGCTTTGCGAAGGGGCCTGCACGCTAAATGGTGACTTTGGCGCGGTCACCATTGGCAATGTAGAAAAATACATAACCGACAAGGCGTTTGAAATGGGTTGGAAACCAGACATTTCTCACGTTGAGTGGACGGATAAAAAAGTGGCGATCATTGGCGCAGGGCCTGCAGGCCTCGCTGCTGCAGATGTATTAGTTCGTAATGGCGTCAAGCCCGTTGTTTTTGACCGCTACCCTGAAATTGGCGGGCTACTGACCTTTGGGATCCCATCCTTCAAGTTAGAGAAAGACGTCATGACCAACCGCCGACAAATTTTTAGCGATATGGGAGTCGAATTCCAACTCAATACTGAAGTGGGTAAAGACGTCAAAATGTCAGATTTGGTCAACGACTATGATGCCGTCTTTTTGGGCGTTGGTACGTATAAAAACATGCGAGCAGGGTTAGAGAATGAGGATGCCCCCGGCGTCTATGACGCACTGCCCTTTCTGATATCCAACACTTACAAGGTCATGGAACTTGCCAATACTCAACCATATTTAGACATGGCGGGAAAAAATGTGGTGGTATTAGGTGGTGGCGATACTGCGATGGACTGTGTGCGAACCTCTATTCGCCAAGGTGCCAATAACGTGGTGTGTGCCTACCGCCGTGATGAAGTGAATATGCCGGGCTCTCGACGTGAAGTGAAAAACGCCAAAGAAGAAGGCGTTAATTTTATGTTCAACTTGCAACCTCTTGGCATTGAACTCGACAGCAACGGCAATACCTGCGGCGTCAAAGTGGTTAAAACAGCGCTTGGTGAACCGGATGAGGCAGGAAGACGTCGACCAGAGCCAGTTGAAGGCAGCGAACATGTGTTAGCCGCCGACGCTGTTATTATGGCGTTTGGCTTTCAGCCTCATCAAATGACATGGTTAGAACCGTTTGGTGTCGAGCTGGATCAATGGGGGCGAATTAAAGCACCAGCGACGCAAGAGTTTATGTATCAGACGACCAACAAAAAAATCTTTGCCGGCGGTGATGCCGTGAGAGGTTCTGATTTAGTCGTCACCGCTATTGATGAAGGACGTAAAGGCGCTGAAGGTATACTAGACTTCTTAGACATCTAAAAATTGTGTGGATACTCACTCCAATCACTCCCTTTGTTAGTTCAAAGGGAGTGATAAACGCGGCGGTACTCATATCGATAAGCTTAAGTACTCATAAACCATAACCTCACCTCTCATTCTAGCGCATTGCAAGGAGGGTTCATGAACAAAATCACCATTGGCACCTTTTCTCTTTTATTACTCACCGCATGCGGTGCAGGAACGACAACTATGACCGACCGAACTCACTTACCGTGTGGCGATAGCCCCCGCTGTGTATCCACTCAAGATAATCGCGAAGACTTTAATATTGCACCATTTGAACTCACAGACGGCGCAAACATCAACCAGATAGAAACCGTTGCCTTAAGCTTTCCGCGCGCAAGTGTTGCCGCGAAAGAAGGCGACTACTTACGCATCGAGTACAAATCTAAAGTCTTTCGCTATGTGGATGATATGGAGCTGAAGATCGAAGATGGAAAGCTACTGGTACGCTCAGAAGCCCGTATTGGCTATTATGATTTCAAGGTGAATAGAAAGCGAGTCGAAGCATTTAGAGCAAAACTCATCGAAACAGGCCTCATCATAAAGCCTTAATTGTAAGAGACCAGAGAAGAGAGCTAGGGTTAGAGAAGATAGTTGGGGTCAACCAAGACTATTGCTATACTGCACGCCGAACACCTTTACCAACTTGAGAGAATCTCTATGAAAATCGGCGTAATTGGCGCAATGGAACAAGAAGTGTCCATCCTTAAATCTGCTCTAGAAAATTTAGTCGAAGTGAAAAAAGGCGGCTGTACTTTTTTTACTGGTCAACTCAATGGCGCAGATGTTGTGTTACTTCAATCCGGCATTGGTAAAGTGGCAGCAGCTGTCGGCACCACGGTTCTTCTAAGTGACTACCAACCTGATGTTGTTATCAACACAGGCTCAGCGGGTGGCTTTGAATCAACTCTCAACTTAGGTGATGTGGTTATCTCTACCGAAGTTCGTCACCACGATGCTGACGTCACAGCATTTGGCTACGAAATCGGTCAAATGGCTGGTCAACCTGCTGCATTTACTGCTGATAAAAAATTAATGGATATCGCTGAACAAGCGCTTGCTCAAATGCAAGACAAGCACGCGGTACGTGGCCTTATTTGCACCGGTGATGAGTTTGTTTGTCGCCCAGAGCGCCAAGCAGCGATCCGTGCTAACTTCCCTGGCGTTATTGCGGTTGAGATGGAAGCATCAGCTATTGCTCAAACTTGTCATCAATTCAATACTCCGTTCGTGGTTGTTCGTGCTATCTCTGATGTTGCCGACAAAGAATCACCAATGAGTTTTGAAGAATTTCTACCATTAGCAGCACAAAGCTCATCTGAGATGGTTGTGAAAATGGTCAGCTTGCTCAAATAAGCTCAAGCTTAATCTTGGGTTCTGCTGTCAACAAAGATTTGATAACAAGAACCAAACTGCAAGGACGAGTTAATTAGAATAACAAGGATTCGTTAATGAGCTCTTTTCTAGAGAGTTTCTATGCCAATGGTGCGCTTCTCGTGATGTGGGGTGCACTTATTTTTCATCTGTTACTCCCCATTCCCCAAAGTGCTCACCCAATTTACTACTGGCGACGCTTGGCGATAGCGATTGCTAACAAGGTCAATCAACCTACTAGCACAACCTCCCAGCAAACTCTTTCCGGATTACTGACTTGGGTACTGTTCGTGATGCCTGCGTTTGCGGTATTACTCGCCATGCAATCACTGGCTTGGCAGGCGCAATTTTATCAATTGGCGCTATTACTGTTGGCGTTAGACTGGCGTGGCAATGAAACGTTAACTCAGCAGCTCATCCGCGGCTTATCCAATGAAGATAAAGCCTATGTGCGCACCTCTTTACAAACGTGTGTAAATAGAGACACTGCGCCTTTATCTCTGATTGGGCTAGGCAAAGCTTCGGCAGAAACACTCATACTAGGCTACTCTCGACGCGTCATTGGCGTACTGTTTTGGTATGGCTTATTCGGTGGAATCGGCGCGCTCATTTATCGTCTAGCTATGGAATTAGCCCGCAGTTGGAGCCCTGCTCAACCTCACTATCAACATTTTGGTAAGCCTGCTCTTGCCGCCTTTTCCTTGCTTGATGCCGCACCACAAAAACTGTTCGCACTGCTTATCATGATAGGCACATCACGCCAAAGTATTACATCGGCTATAGCGCAAAGCCGGAGTTGGCACAACCCCACCACCAATTGGCTATTATGTGGGTACGCAAACAAGTTTGGGCTTTCACTCGGTGGGCCAGCAATGTACGACGCGACGAAATATCAACGCGCCCGAATTGGCGGAAAAATAGTCCCATCGGCGTATCACCTCGCAGTGTTACAAAAAGATATCGCCTGGCGGATCTATATTTGGTTAATGCTGCAAAGCGCCATCATGTTTATTATTCATAAAGGGTTTTAGTCAATGAAACGAATTCTGACGGTCATGATTATGGCCTGTCTTTCCTCACCAGCACTGGCGATTGCAGAGCGAGTTATTAGCCTTGCTCCTCACGCCACAGAATTGGCTTATGCAGCAGGCCTAGGTGACCAACTCATCGCAGCCAGTGAATACAGTGACTATCCAGACGCGGCTAAAAAACTCGAGCGAGTTGCTAACTATCAAGGCATTAAGCTAGAACGCATCGTCGCATTACAACCTGATCTCATACTTGTTTGGCCTGCAGGTAATCCGGCTCGTGAGTTAGATAAACTCCGTCAGTTAGGTTTTAACCTTATCTATTCAAAAACAAACAAGCTTGAGGATATCGCCGATAATATCGAGGCTCTCAGTGCTTATGCTAATGACCCTACTATCGGTCAAAGAGCCGCAGCCGATTTTCGACAACGATTAGACTCGCTAAAATCAACCTCACAGACGGATAAACCCGTTCGTTATTTTTATCAACTGAGTGAAAAACCCATAATCACTCTGGCACAAGGTAGCTGGCCAAGTGAGGTCTTTCGCTTTTGTGGTGGTGAAAACATCTTTGCCAACAGCAAAGCCCCCTACCCTCAGGTCAGCCCAGAGCAAATTATTGTTCGCCAACCGGACGCTATTTTCACTTCAGAGCATGCCATTAAAAATGGCGGCATGTGGCAGAAGTGGTCTGCCGAACTCCCTGCCGTTGAGAAGAAGCATATGTGGACACTAACGTCTGATTGGTTAAACCGACCAACACCACGTACTTTGTTGGCAATAGAACAAGTTTGCCAACATTTCGATACGGTTAGACAGTCTCAGTGAGAATTCACTCGCACCATGACAAGATCAGGTGCGAAGCGTCTATAATTACCGTAAAATTGCCGCACTTTTAATAAGACATTTTTCAATGAGTATATAACGTGGACTCCATGCTCTATTTAGTCGATTTATTCGGCACAATGGTATTTGCGATATCAGGGGTGATTCTCGCAGGAAGACTAAGGATGGATCCCTTTGGCGTTATGGTATTAGGCAGTGTCACCGCGATTGGTGGTGGCACCATAAGAGATATGGCGCTAGGCGCGACGCCAGTATTCTGGATCACCGACACCACCTATTTATGGGTTATCATCGTTACCTGTTTACTCACCATGATGTTAATCAGACACCCTCGTCGATTGCCATGGTGGGTACTGCCGGTCTCCGATGCTATCGGACTAGCTGTCTTTGTTGGCATCGGTGTAGAAAAAGCGCTTAATTATCAAGATTCCGCCTTGGTCGCTATTATTATGGGCGTGATAACAGGCTGTGGCGGCGGCATTATTCGAGATGTCCTCGCACGAGAAATCCCGATGATTTTACGCCGAGAAGTTTACGCGACCGCCTGTATTATCGGTGGGGCTTTTTACACCACGACATTAATGTTCGGCGCGACGCCGGAAAGTGCTTTTCTAAGCTGTGTGGTCACTACGCTAATTATTCGGCTTGGTGCTATTCGCTGGCAGCTCTCCCTACCTACGTTTGCACTCGATAAATAACGATATTTCACAACATGAATGTCAGAGTTGCGCCATTCTCTGACATTCACTCTTCAATTTTCCTTATTGCTCTAGTATGTTGAATACCTGACCGTTTTTTATTCAAGTAATGCGGGATGATGGATTTATTCGAGATAAGGAGATCTCATGGCGATCACGTTCAATCAAGTTCAATTCAATCAATCTCAAAAGCTATGTATTCCTTTTTGGCAACTTAAGCATAAAGAGCATTGGGGCGTCTTCGAGACCCAAGGTAATGTTGGGTCCGTGATTGGAGATCTACTCTGTCAAGAAATTGAACCTGATACGGGTAATGTCGATACCAACCAATACCACATTGCTCAGGTGTCACTTGCCGAACAACAACGGCTGCTTGAATTAGAACATGCCAACGATGACACTGACTTCTTAGACAGAATCGATCATGGCCGTAGTGTGATGCAGCTTATTTCTGAACATTGTGACAACCCTGTGATCATCGAACAGCTACTACAGGAGTTAGACTTACTGCACTTAAAGGACCGCGGCTTCAAACAGCTTTCAACTGGTGAGACTCGCCGCGTGATGTTAGCTCGTGCTCTTTCTTCTTCACCACAGGTACTGATTCTGGATGAGCCTTTTGTTGGTCTCGATCATGCCCACAGAAAAATACTCGCCGACTACCTTTACGATCTCTCCGCTCATGTACAACTCATTCTCATTACCTCACGAGAAGATGAAATTCCAACATGGGTGAATCACATTGCTCTATTTGAAAACGGTACGTTAAAAGAAGAACTCAGCTACCAACAATGGACCAGCCATCCTGTTATCGCCCAATTACTGTCTCAATCCGCGATTCAGAGTGAACAGTGGATGGAATTAATCCGTAAACACCAACATGCATCTGCATTTAGTGACCCGCTCATTCAAATTACCAACGGTTGTGTCGAATACGTTGACCAAAAGATATTCTCCAATGTTAATTGGCAGATCAATCACGGGGAGCATTGGCAAGTCCGAGGTCCTAATGGTTGTGGAAAAAGCACCTTACTGGGTTTGATTTTTGGCGACCATCCACAATGCTACAGCAACGATATTCAAATTTATGGCATGAAACGCGGTAGCGGCGAAACAGTGTGGGACATCAAACAGCATACAGGGATGGTGTCATCCTCACTACACTTGCAATATCGAGTCAGTTGCAATGCGCTTGATGTGTTGCTCTCGGGCTTTTTTGACTCGATTGGGCTCTACGATAAGCCAACGAAAAAACAAATTGATACCGCAAAAGAGTGGCTGACTTTACTGCACATGGCACACCTTGCTCACAGCTCATTTAGGGCGCTTGAATACAGCCAACAACGGCTGCTGTTAATTGCCCGTGCGATTATAAAACAACCCACCATTCTCATTCTGGATGAGCCCTATCAAGGACTCGATTACCTAGGTCGAAAATTGGTGATGAACGCGCTCAACATGATTGCCAAAGAAAACCTTAGCCAACTGTTATACGTCTCGCATTACACCGAAGATACGCTAGACAGTATCCAGAACTTTGTTGATTTTATTCCTAACTTTCAAGAAGATGGCTATCAAATAAAAATCACCAACAAGGCTAAGGTCACTGATGAGTAAGAAAATGGCCATCGTGTATTTTTCTCACACTGGCGCAACGAGAATGCTGGCAGAAAGAATATCCGCGGGATCCACTGCTGCCGGAGTGACCACTACTCAGATTGAGATTCTATCTAGCGACATTGTTGAAGGTCGCTATATCCGTAAGGACATCTTTAACGTCTTGCAGCAGCAAGATGCCATTGTATTTGGTAGCCCCACTTATATGGGGTCTGCCGCAGCGCAATTTAAAGCATTTATGGATGCAAGTAGCAATGATTACGTTGACCTGGCATGGCGAAATAAGTTGGCAGCAGGCTTCACAGTTGGGGGAAGCCTCAATGGAGAACAGCAGCAAACCTTACTTAGTTTTTTCACTTTAGCCTGCCAGCATGCCATGCTTTGGGCGGGTTTAGACACCTCACAGCACAACGACCAACTTAAGCTCAATAGAACAGGCTCCTCTATTGGGCTTGTTGCCAGCACCCTAAGCGATTCCAATTTAGTCAATGACAATGATCTAGCCACGGCGTACTACTTTGGGCAACGACTCGCTCGCTGTCTATAACGCCATAATCCCTAAAATCGTGATAACCTAGGCGTTATCTATTCCCATATTTCATTAATAGTCATGCTACTTGAAGGTATTGAAACACTCTTAGTCTTATCGCAAGAAAAAACCATGAGTCGTACTGGCAGTCGCCTTTACATCGGTCAGTCGGCGGTGAGTAAGCGCATTGCTAACTTAGAAAAGCGTCTAGGAAAAAAGCTCATCGAGCCTGACGGCAGGCAGATCAAGCTCACGCCAGATGCGTTAGATCTCATTGAGCGCATAGGCACCAGTGTTAATGAACTGAAAGGATTGATATCAGAAGAGCAGCTACATAGCGATCAAACCCTGATTCGTATTGACTGCTCTGAAACGCTCGTTGCTGGCTACCTTAGTGAGTTTATTAGCCCATTACTGGCTCAAGACCCGTACCTCACCATCACTACTAATCACACTCCAAGAATTGTTGAGCATGTCCGTTCGGGTGATGCCATGATTGGTTTCTGTGCCGGGCACCTCAGTGCAAAATTAGGACTATACGCGACTCACTTATTTGATGAACCGTTTAAAATTGTTAGTCATCAACCTTTAAGCTGTGCGCCAAAAAATCTAATCACCAACGATCTCAATAACCCAGCTAACACATACCAAGCCGCCTTACTGCAGCAATCCCAAATTGTTCCTTGCATGCAAATGGATTCGTACACGGCCGCCGCCCAGCTTGCGATCAAAGGGGCGGGACCGGCTCTCGTACCGATGTCCATTATTAAGACATTACATATTGATGAGGCGCTGTGTTTTGACTTTGCCTTTTTATCCGCTCTTACTCGGCCAATACACCTGATTTACCGACCAACGGCATTAAAGAATAATCGAGCTAAAACAGTGATTGAAACCATTGAGGATGCTGTTCCAAGAGTAGTTTTATCGCCATCACCATTGACATGATGACCACCAACGGGCGGATGAACTTCTTGCCCTTTGTGACCACCATTTTTGCTCCCATACGAGCGCCAATGAAACCGCCCATCGCCATCACTAAACCGATTTCCCACACAGGGAGGCCCGCCAAAACAAAGAACAATAATGCGGCTATATTTGAAGTAAAGTTCAGAACCTTGGTTCGCGCCGTGGCATGCACAATAGAAAGTTGGGCAATGGCGACAAAACAAATCGTAAAAATAGAACCTGTACCAGGGCCAAAGAAACCATCGTAAAATCCCACGCCAGTTCCAACAGAAAAAGCAAACATGGTCTCAGATAGCTTTGGCTTCCCCCCACCCTCTCCAGCTTGAGGCGCCAGCAAAAAGTATAAGGAAATACCCAGTAGTAAGACTGGAATAAGACTCGTCAATATACCAGCATCAATATGTTGAACCAGCTCAGCCCCCACCGCTGAGCCAATAAAAGTACACGCAATCGCTAAGCGCATTTCTTTAATATCAACAATGCCGTTTCGAACGAAATACCACGTTGCAGAAAAGCTCCCAAATGAGCTTTGCAGTTTATTGGTCGCTAGCGCTTGGGTTGGGGGCACCCCTACAGCAAGCAGGGCGGGGAGCGTAAGTAACCCTCCTCCTCCAGCCATCGCGTCAATAAAACCAGCTATCCCTGCAACGAGAAATAACAGTCCGAGAATTTCTATAGTAACTTCCATGATTCTGAGTCAAAGCGAAAACATTCCGTCATTTTACTTGCTAAAAACATCAACACTAGCGAAACGATGGATATTGACCTATTCCTATTTGGAGTTGGTTAAAAGTAATAGTTCAACCCGATATTTACGCCGCCAAACTTATATGCGTCTTTATGGGCATAATTTACGTATTCCATATTAAAGGCAACGTTCTCAGAATGGCGAAACTCTACTCCGCCACCTAATGCTAGGGTCGTCTGTACCTTATGAGTATGGGGAAAGACATCGGTCCCATTAGACGGTCTCGAACTGTTATAAATTGGAGCATCGAACACACTGGTACCAGCTAAACCATAAAGCGCAACCCTTTCACTGACGGGCAGCGATATCTTAGCTAACAGCCCAAACTGATGCTTAGGAACATGGTATGTATTAAGCGAATTGTTGTTGGTATAACGCCCCTCGAAAGAAAGATAGGGATTAAACTCGTAGCCTAGCTTTATTCCCACAGCAGAATAGGAACCTGATGTGCCGTAGGTTTTATCCATGTTATCTACTTTGTATGCATGGTTCATTTCATATTTAGTAGAGCCTAAGTTTACCCCGATATAAGGTCCAGAAAAGGAATAGGAGCTGACCAAAAAAGACAGCATGAACACTACTTTAGTCCATTTAACATTCATCATTATTAAAGCCTCAAAAAATTCAAAAAGTTAAAAGTAGTAACTAAGACCAACATTGACCGCATTACCTTTATAGATTTTGTTTTGCGCCAAAGATACATATTCCAACGATCCTTTGATCTTATCAGTGAAGGTATATGACACACCGGCTCCACCTGAAAAATAACTCTTGGTTTTACTGCTAGCCGAGTCTTGATTGGTAATGTTGATACCAGCTAAAGCATAAATAGAAAAAGTGTCGTTTAGTGGATAGCTTGCTTTGGCGTAAACTTGGGACTGGTGTTGAGGTAATGACCCTGTACGGTTAAGGGCATAAAGATACCTTCCCTCTAAAGCAAAGTGTTCAGTAAACGAATACCCTGCCTGAAGTCCAAAATTGCTGACATTAAAGCCTGGTAATTTGACCGCGTCACTTGCAACTTGCACCGTACTAAACATGCTACCGAGGTAAAAACCATCATCGGCGATGGCCGGAAGTGATAGTGTTGTGGCCGTCAAGAGAACGCCCATAGCGCATTTAATTTTCACTGCTATTTTCCTATATTTTTATTGAGAATAGGAATATAGCGCCAAGAAGAATTGATTGAAAAACACTCTCTGTATAGAGGGTCCTACACAAAAAAGCCCGCTCGAATGAGCGGGCGATAAGACTGTCTAAAAGGCAGGCGCAAAGCCAACCTATTAGTTTTTATTTTGCCGCGTTAACTTGTGCGTGCAGTTCTTGAACTGACGTCACTGATGTTTTTGCATCAGCGGTGTGAGCCATACACGTTGCAAACGCTGCATTTAGCGTGGTGGTGTAGTTCACTTTCTCAGCCAAAGCACCACGACGAAGAACTTTAGAATCTTCAATCGCTTGACGACCAGCAGCCGTGTTCACAATGTAGGTGTACTCATTGTTCTTGATACGGTCAAGAATGTGAGGACGACCTTCGTGTACTTTGTTCACTAGACGTGGGTTGATGCCCGCTTCGCCCAGAATCACTGCTGTACCGTGAGTTGCATCCAACTGGTAACCTAGCTTCGTTAGCTTAGAAGCAAGGTCAACGACGCGCTCTTTATCACCTTCACGAACAGAAAGCAGTGCACGACCACCCTCAGGGTAGATGTGACCACAACCTAATTCAGCTTTTGAGTAAGCTTCAGCAAATGTTGCACCAACACCCATAACTTCACCAGTAGAGCGCATTTCTGGGCCTAATAGTGGGTCAACACCAGGGAACTTGTTGAATGGAAGTACCACTTCTTTCACTGAGTAGTATGGTGGAATGATCTCTTTAGTAAAGCCTTGAGACTCTAGAGATTGACCAGCCATAACACGTGCGGCAATCTTAGCGATTGGCGCACCCGTCGCTTTAGATACGAATGGAACCGTACGTGCCGCACGAGGGTTAACCTCGATGAGGTACACTTCATTGTTCTTAACAGCGAATTGCGTGTTCATCAGACCACGAACACCCAGCTCAAATGCTAGCTTTTCAACTTGCTCACGCATGACGTCTTGGATTTCTTGGCTTAGCGTGTATGCAGGAAGAGAACATGCTGAGTCACCTGAGTGAACACCCGCTTGCTCGATGTGCTCCATGATACCGCCGATAACCACACGCTCACCGTCACAAATCGCATCTACGTCAACTTCAACAGCGTCGTCTAAGAAGCTATCTAGTAGTACTGGCGATTCGTTTGATACGCTTACTGCTTCGTTGAAGTAGCGACGTAAGTCTTGCTCGTCGTATACGATTTCCATCGCACGACCACCAAGTACGTAAGAAGGACGTACAACCAATGGGAAGCCGATTTCGCGAGATTTCTCTACTGCTTGCTCCATGGTAGTCACTGTCGCGTTCTCTGGCTGAAGCAGACCTAGACGGTCTACAGCCACTTGGAAACGCTCACGGTCTTCTGCACGGTCGATAGCATCAGGGCTAGTACCAATGATTGGTACGCCAGCCGCTTCAAGAGCGCGAGCCAGTTTAAGTGGTGTTTGACCACCGTACTGAACGATAACGCCTTTTGGTTTCTCAACACGAGCGATGGCTAGTACATCTTCCAAAGTGACGGGTTCGAAGTAAAGGCGGTCTGACGTATCGTAATCCGTCGAAACTGTCTCAGGGTTACAGTTAACCATGATAGTTTCGTAGCCATCTTCACGTAGTGCTAGTGATGCGTGTACACAACAGTAGTCAAATTCAATACCTTGGCCGATACGGTTTGGACCGCCACCCAAGATCATGATCTTGTCTTTATCTGTTGGGTTCGCTTCACACTCGTCATCATAAGATGAGTACATGTAAGCGGTATCTGAAGAGAACTCAGCCGCACACGTATCTACGCGCTTGTATACTGGGTGGATATCGTATTGGTCACGTAGACGACGGATTTCGCTTTCTGCTACACCTAAAATCTTAGATAGGCGAGCATCAGCAAAGCCTTTACGTTTAAGCTTGTTAAGTACGTCTTTATTAAGGCCAGCAAAACCAGCAGCTTTAACTTCTTGCTCTAGCTTAACAATGTCTTCGATTTGAACTAGGAACCAACGGTCAATTTGCGTTAGGTTGAATACGCCATCTACCGACATACCAGCACGGAATGCATCTGCAATGTACCAAATACGATCTGCGCCCGCTTCTTTAAGCTCATGACGAATCGTTGTTAGTGCGTCAGGCGCATCTAGGTCAACCATTTCATCAAAACCTGTCGCGCCTACCTCTAGGCCACGCAGTGCTTTTTGTAGCGATTCTTGTTGGTTACGGCCAATAGCCATAACTTCACCAACAGACTTCATTTGCGTCGTTAGACGGTCGTTAGCACCGGCAAATTTCTCGAAGTTAAAACGAGGAATCTTAGTGACTACGTAGTCGATTGTTGGTTCGAACGATGCTGGCGTTGCGCCGCCAGTGATGTCATTCATTAGCTCGTCTAGCGTGAAGCCAACAGCCAGTTTCGCTGCAATCTTAGCGATTGGGAAACCTGTTGCTTTAGATGCTAGTGCAGAAGAGCGAGATACACGTGGGTTCATCTCGATGATAACCATACGGCCATCTTTCGGGTTGATACCAAACTGTACGTTTGAACCACCTGTTTCAACACCAATCTCACGCAGTACTGCTAGAGATGCGTTACGCATGAGTTGGTATTCTTTGTCTGTCAGCGTTTGAGCTGGCGCCACAGTGATTGAGTCACCTGTGTGAATACCCATTGGGTCAAAGTTTTCAATCGCACATACGATGATGCAGTTGTCGTTTTTGTCACGAACCACTTCCATCTCGTATTCTTTCCAACCGATAAGTGATTCATCGATAAGAAGTTCATTAGTTGGAGATAAGTCCAAACCACGACGACAGATTTCTTCAAATTCTTCTTTGTTGTAAGCGATACCGCCGCCCGTACCACCCATCGTAAACGATGGACGAATGATACAAGGGAAGCCAACCATGTCTAAAACTTTGTAAGCTTCTTCCATCGTTTTCGCCGTATCCGCGGTAGGACACTCAAGACCAATCGACTTCATTGCTTTATCAAAGCGTGAACGGTCTTCTGCTTTATCAATCGCGTCTGCCGTTGCACCAATCATTTCTACGCCGAACTCTTCAAGAACGCCGTGCTTTTCTAGGTCTAGTGCACAGTTAAGCGCCGTTTGACCACCCATCGTTGGAAGAACCGCATCTGGCTTTTCTTTCGCAATAATGTTGCGAACGACTTCCCACTGGATTGGTTCGATGTAAGTGGCATCGGCCATGTCAGGGTCAGTCATGATTGTCGCTGGGTTAGAGTTAACAAGAATAACTCGGTAACCTTCTTCGCGAAGCGCTTTACAAGCTTGAGCACCAGAGTAATCAAACTCACATGCTTGACCGATTACGATCGGGCCAGCACCTAAAATTAGAATACTTTTAATGTCAGTACGTTTTGGCATTCTCTACTACTCCGGATTAAGCGTTGTGCTGTTTAATTAGTTCAATGAAGTGGTCGAATAACGGCGCTGCGTCTTCAGGACCTGGGCTTGCTTCAGGGTGCCCCTGGAAGCTAAATGCTGGCTTGTCGGTACGGTGAATACCTTGTAGAGAACCGTCAAACAGTGACTTGTGCGTCGCACGTAGATTCTCTGGAAGCGTCGCTTCATCAGCCGCAAAGCCGTGGTTTTGTGAGGTAATCATCACAACATCACGATCCAAATCTTTTACAGGGTGGTTAGCACCATGGTGACCAAATTTCATTTTTACCGTTTTAGCACCGGATGCTAAAGCTAGAATTTGGTGACCTAAACAAATGCCAAAGATTGGTAGACCTTTCTCTAGGAACACTTTTGTCGCTTCGATAGCGTAAGTACACGGTTCCGGGTCACCAGGGCCATTTGAAAGGAATACGCCGTCAGGGTTAAGTGCAAGCACCTCTTCTGCAGACGTTTCAGCAGGAACTACGGTTAAGCGGCAACCGCGGTCAACCAGCATGCGTAGGATGTTTCTTTTTGCACCGAAGTCATAAGCAACAACGTGGAATGGCAATTCACTGTCTGCTTTCGCCTCAGGAAGTCCACCCGTGAGCGTCCACGAACCTTGTTTCCATTGATACGCTTCTTTTGTCGTCACTTCTTTCGCAAGATCCATACCTTTTAGGCCTGGGAATTCTTTTGCTTTAGCTAGCGCTAGAGCTTCATCAATATTGTGACCCGCAACAACACAACCGTTTTGAGCGCCTTTCTCACGTAAAATACGTGTCAGCTTACGTGTATCGATATCGGCGATACCCACAATATTTTGCGATTTTAGATAATCAGAAAGAGATTGTTCATTACGGAAGTTAGAAGCGATAAGAGGAAGATCGCGAATCACAAGGCCTTGAGCGTGGATTGAAGAAGATTCTTCATCTTCGGAATTGGTTCCGGTATTGCCAATGTGAGGGTAAGTAAGAGTAACGATTTGCTGAGAATAGGAAGGATCAGTGAGGATTTCTTGGTACCCCGTCATCGAGGTATTAAAAACAACTTCACCAACGGACAACCCGTCTGCTCCAATGGAAATACCGTGGAACACAGTCCCATCTTCTAGGACTAACAGTGCTGGTTTACTCAAGATAACCTCCAGAATAAAGATGCAAAAAATATAAATAAAATATCAATGCTGACACCCTACATACGGCTTAAAAGCACCATGAGGTAGTACAGACAAATTGGCGGTATTCTAATTAGCACTGTGACGAGTGTCAACAACAAGATAAAAAATAAGCTAACTTTTATTGCATCTGAGCACGTTTTTAAGCTAAAGCCTCAAAAAAGTACATTTAAAGATCAAAATTCAATCGGTTAGCGAATTGCATTTATTTGATAGACCACATTTTCCTATCTGAGTTATCATTATTTTACATATAGGAAAGCAAACGTTAACCAAGCAAGGTTAACTTGCAAAAACAACGCAAAAACAACGCAAACCAAACAAGATGGTCATTAACACCATTAAAAAACTTAAATTGCGGCTAAAATTCACTCATTACACATTTTTATCGCGCAGAATATCCACACTTAGTACTAAGTCTGCATTTGAGCATAACTATGTAGCTTAGCTCACTCTAATATCGCCTTTTTTAAACGAAAAAAAAGCACTTCATTATGAAGTGCTTTTTCATTTAAATTTGGTCTAATCCCAAAACTTCGGTCATGGTATAAAGCCCCGCGGGTTTATCATCTAACCAAACCGCCGCTCTCACAGCACCATTCGCAAAGGTCATCCTATCGGTCGCCTTATGCGTGATCTCAACTCGCTCACCGATATCAGCAAACATTGCAGTATGCTCACCTATAATGTCACCGGCTCGAATCGTGGCAAAGCCAATTTCATCTCGGCTACGTTCGCCAGTAATCCCTTCACGAGCATAAACAGCCACATCACTTAACTCGTTACCCATCGCGCCGGCAATCGCCTCACCCATACCAATAGCCGTACCAGAAGGGGCATCAACTTTGTGGCGGTGGTGAGCCTCGACGATCTCAACATCACAATAGTCACCCATCACTTTCGCCGCCTTTTCAAGCAACTTGAAAACGAGGTTTACACCTACGCTATAGTTTGGTGCCATCACTAACGGAACCACTTTCGCAGCTTCATCGATTTGTAGTTTCTCTTCATCTGAGAATCCAGTCGTACCGATAATCATTTTTTTGCCATATTGCTGGCATAACGCAAGATTTGCTAGGGTACTTTTCGGTGCCGTAAAATCGATAATGACATCAAACTTATCAATCGACTTCGTTAAGTCATCGACTAACGCGACATCAAAGCGCCCTTCACCACACAATTCACCGACATCGACGCCGACCAGTGATGATTCTGGTCTTTCTGAACCCGCACCTACTGTCGCCCCTTCATTATGAAATGTTGCTTTTACTAAGTTGCGACCCATGCGGCCCGCTGCTCCTGCAATCGCAATTCTAACCATTGCGTCATTCTCCGTTGATTATTTGCTACCAATGTAACGTAAAGTATTTCTACTCGCTATAGGCTAACTCTGGTTAGCGGTATTTTTCGATGACTTTATTTAATATTGGTACATTTGCTTCAGGGAAAGCATAGTCGGCAAGCTCAGTAATGTTAACCCAAGCACCTTGCTGCCCTTCCTTACCGTAAGGTTGGCGATCAAATGCCGTCACTTCAAAAAAATCGAACGACAATGATTTATCGGTGTAGTCATGAAGTAAATGCTCAAACAACGCTAGCTCTGTCACCTCAATATCAATCTCTTCATAAAGCTCACGCTTTAGCGCATCTTCTGCCTGCTCATCAATTTCAACTTTACCACCAGGAAACTCCCACAGCCCACCTTGATGTGCTTTGTCGGGACGCTTAGTAATGTAGATTTGTGATTTGTCAGCGTTAAATATAATAGCAGCGACAATATGTACCCGTTTCATTGTAAATTTTCCTTAAAAAAAGAGCCGCGAAAGCGGCTCTTTTTAATCACATCATTATTTAATTAATTTGACCATGACACTGCTTGTACTTCTTACCCGATCCGCATGGACAAGGTTCATTACGGCCAACTTTACGCTCTTCACGAACAACTGGCTGATGAGCATCGTTTTGTTCTTCGTCACTGTGGTCAGCGAGTTGATTTTCAGCACTTGCATGTTGAGGCTTAGCACGGCGCGCCGCTTCTTCTGCTTGAGCTTGACGCTGAGCTTCCATACGCTCAACTTCTTCTTGCTGCTGAACTCGAACTTTAGACAAGATGGTAATCACATCCAGCTTAAGTGACTCAAGTAACTGTTCAAACAGTTCAAATGATTCACGCTTATACTCTTGTTTCGGGTTCTTCTGTGCGTAACCACGCAAATGGATACCTTGACGTAGATGATCCATTGCAGCCAAGTGCTCTTTCCACAATGTATCGAGCGTTTGCAACATGACTGACTTTTCGAAATTGCGCAGTACAGAAGCCCCAACCGTTTCTTCTTTTTGGTTATAAACCGTAACGGCGGTCTCTAGAATCTTCTCTCGAAGTGCTTCTTCATACAGCTTGTCATCTTCTTCTAGCCATGTAGTAAGAGGAAGATCTAAGTCGAAGTCGTTTTTCAGGCGCTCTTGAAGACCTTTCACATCCCACATATCTTCCAGAGATTGCGGTGCAATATACTCATCAATGACCGAGGTAAATACATCTGCGCGATTATGCTCAAGCATTTCGCGAATATCTTCCGCCGTCATTAACTCATCACGAAGCTCGTAAACGACTTTACGTTGATCGTTGGCAACATCATCGAATTCAAGTAGTTGCTTACGAATATCGAAGTTGCGTCCTTCCACTTTACGTTGCGCTTTTTCAATCGAGCGAGATAACATCTTACTTTCAATAGCCTCACCTTCATCCATACCGCTTTGGATCAAGCCCGCCATGCGGTCAGAAGTGAAGATACGCAGTAGCTGATCTTCCATAGAGAGATAGAAACGTGAAGAACCCGCATCGCCCTGACGACCAGAACGACCACGTAATTGGTTATCGATACGACGTGATTCGTGACGTTCCGTACCAATAATGTGCAAACCACCTGACTCTAGCACTTTATCGTGCACTACTCGCCAGTCTGCTTTGATCGCATCAATTTGTTCTTGCGTCGCATTACCTAGCGCTTCAACTTGAGATTGCCAGCTGCCGCCTAACACAATATCCGTACCACGACCTGCCATGTTAGTTGCGATAGTTACCGCGCCTGGTGTACCCGCTTCGGCAACAATTTCAGCTTCTCTTTCATGGAATTTCGCATTCAGTACATTGTGTTTTACTTTTGCTTCTTTCAAAGCATTAGACAGCAATTCCGATTTTTCAATCGACACAGTACCCACAAGAATCGGTTGACCATTCGCAGCACGTACTTTGATATCTTCAATGATAGCGTTGAATTTTTCTGCTTCAGTACGATAAACCACATCTGGCATGTCATCACGAACCATTGGTTTATTGGTTGGGATAACGACAGTTTCCAATCCATAGATAGACTGGAATTCAAACGCTTCCGTATCAGCGGTACCGGTCATGCCTGACAGTTTTTCATACAGACGGAAGAAGTTTTGGAAAGTAATCGAAGCCAGCGTTTGGTTTTCATTTTGAATCTTAACGCCTTCTTTCGCTTCGACAGCTTGGTGTAGACCTTCAGACCAACGACGACCCGGCATAGTACGGCCAGTGTGCTCATCAACAATGACGACCTCACCTTCTTCGGTAACGATGTAATCAACGTTAACTTCAAACAACACATGAGCACGCAACGCGGCATTCACGTGATGCAGTAAGCTAATGTTAGTTGGAGAATACAGGGTATCCCCTTCTTCCATCATGCCATTTTTAATCAGCAGTTCTTCAACGAACTCCTGACCAGTCTCAGTTAAATGTACCTGTTTTGATTTCTCATCAACCGTATAGTGACCGTCGCCGCGGTACTCTTCTGAGTCTTCCTGCTCTTGCACCTGAAGGTGTGGGATTAACGTGTTGATGCGAGTATAAAGCTCTGAGCTATCTTCTGCTGGACCTGAAATGATAAGCGGCGTACGCGCTTCATCAATCAAGATCGAATCCACTTCATCGACAACAGCAAAGAAACGAGCGCGCTGTACACGATCTTCTTCGCGGAACGCCATATTGTCACGCAGGTAGTCGAAACCAAATTCGTTATTTGTTCCGTACAAAATGTCCGCTTGGTAAGCTTCTTTTTTCTCTTGCGGATGCATGTTAGGAACATTGACACCAACAGTCATGCCAAGGAATTCAAACAAAGCTCGGTTTGTTTCGGCATCACGTTTTGCTAGGTAATCGTTGACGGTAACGATATGAACACCTTTGCCCGGCAGAGCGTTTAGGTAAGCTGGAAGTGTTGCGGTCAGCGTTTTACCTTCACCTGTTCTCATTTCAGCGATTTGACCAGAGTTCAGCACCATGCCACCAATGAGCTGCACGTCAAAGTGACGCATGCCGAATACACGCTTCGATGCTTCACGTACCGTTGCAAATGCTTCTGGCAAGATTCGGTCTAGGTCTTCACCTTTATCCAGTCTCTCACGGAACTCTATCGTTTTCGCTTTTAAATCTTCATCCGATAGTGACTCAAATTGAGGTTCAAAGTCGTTAATCTGTTTAACAATTTTTTTTAGTCGACGCAATGTTCTATCATTGCGACTACCAATGACCTTCGTCAGTAGCTTAGTAATCATTGTGAATTTTTTCTCTCTACCATTAGATCATACTGACCTATTAAAATTGCCTTCCGTCTCGACTAGGGTCTATTGACCTAACAGAGATAAAATCTATATAAGCTGATATTGAGTTCAAACTTAAAAATTTCAAGGCAGACTTACCAATTAATGGCCATAGTGTAAGGAATTTTTGTCCTAACAACCAAGTAACTAGGCAAACTAACCTCAATTTGTTTGATGTATTTGGAAGTTTTTGCAATTAGAGTGTTTAAAAAACAAAATTGTCGCCGAAATAGCGCGATGAGGATACCGCTAGTCTCGGTTAAAAATGCAATCTAAACATGCAGCAATACTTTCCCCTGCCCCATCTGAGTCACCTACAAAACGCCAGAGTACGACAATATCGAATAGAGGTTTGCGAAAAACAGGCTTACAAAGGGCAAGAGTTTGCCGTGGTTATTGATCAACAGGCAAGAAAGCTTGGTAATGTCATTTATGGAGAGAAATAGAAGAAGTGAGAAAACCTAAACAAAAAAAATCAGGCACTAGGCCTGATTCTTCATTCAAATTCTTTTTACGCTAGAACCATCGCTGGGTCAGCAAAGGCAACAGGAGAGCCGACTTCTTCTTCGAATGTTGCCCATTCCCAAGCTTCCTGATCCGCTAAAACTGCGCGCAATAATTGGTTATTGAGACCATGCCCTGACTTATAAGCAGAGAACTCACCAACAATGGCATGCCCTGCCATGTACAAGTCACCAATTGCATCCAGTACTTTATGAGTCACAAATTCATTCTCAAAACGAAGACCTTCTTCATTCAAGATGCGGTACTCATCAAGTACGATGGCGCAGTTAAAGCTACCGCCTAGACATAGATTTTGAGATTGAAGGTACTCAATATCACGCATAAAGCCAAAAGTACGAGCGCGTGAAATTTCTTTCACAAAACCTTGAGATGAGAAATCAAACTTCAGTCGCTGCTCATCTGAATCGATAGCAGGGTGATTAAACTCAATTTCAAAATCCATACGGAAGCCGTTGTATGGGCGAAGTTCTGCCCATTTGTCTTCATCCTCAAAGCGCACTGGCTTTTTAATGCGGATGAAACGCTTCGGTGCACTCTGCACTTCGATACCAGCTTGTTGAAGCAGGTAAACAAACGGACTTGCACTGCCATCCATAATTGGAATCTCAGGCGCATCAACTTCAACAATAATGTTATCGATACCCATACCCGCTAACGCAGCACTAAGGTGCTCAACGGTAGAGATACGAATACCTTCATCATTAACCAGTGCGGTACAAAGCATGGTATCACGCACTGACAACGGGTCTGCAGGGAAATCCACGGGAGGATTTACGTCGGTACGACGGTAAATAACACCGGTGTTGGCCGCAGCTGGTCGTAGAGTTAGTGTTACTTTACGGCCAGAGTGGAGTCCCACCCCCACTGTAGTCACTATTTCTTTCAGCGTACGTTGTTTGATCATCTGCAAACCTCTTAATCTACGTTACATATCACTGTTGATAATGTAAGCAACCGCGAATCCTACCAGAATTTTGAGCTATGTCAAATTCAAGCGGATTTGTTAGTCCGCTTGACGACGCAAAAATGCTGGAATATCTAAGTAGCCATTTTCCTTTTCAGGTTTTGGTACAGCGTTGTTTGCTGAACTCGCCGGCGCGCTTGCCGATGGTGCAGGTTGCTGTTTAACCTCTGGCTTCTGAGTATTTACATGCACATTTGGTGCCACTTTCTCTTCTACTTTCGCAGCTTGAGTTTGTGGTGCCGACTGTGGCTGAGCAGTTGCAACGGGGGCTTTACCACCAGCAACTAAAGTAATATCAGGTTTACGTTCATTGCCAATACCTGTAGCAACAACCGTTACTCGAATTTCATCGCTCATATCTGGGTCAAGAGACGTACCAATAACAACCGTTGCATTATCAGAAGCAAATGCCTTAACCGTGTTACCAACCGTTTCAAACTCGTCCAAGCGCATGTCTAGACCAGCAGTAATGTTCACAAGAACACCACGAGCACCAGCAAGATCGATGTCTTCAAGAAGTGGGCTAGAAATGGCCATTTCAGCCGCCTCTTCCGCTCGGTCTTCACCTTTAGCGACACCACTACCCATCATTGCATGTCCCATTTCAGACATCACGGTACGGACATCGGCGAAATCGACGTTAATCATACCAGGGCGAGTAATCAACTCAGCAATACCTTGAACCGCGTTTTTAAGTACGTCGTTCGCACTTGCAAAGGCTTCAAGTAAAGTCACACCGCGACCTAGCACTTTGAGAAGCTTTTCGTTCGGGATTGTAATCAAAGAATCAACATGCTTAGAAAGCTCTTCAATTCCTTGCTCAGCAAACGCCAACCGTTTTTTACCTTCAAAGCTAAATGGTTTCGTTACTACGGCAACGGTTAAGATGCCCAGTTCTTTCGCCACTTCAGCAATCACAGGCGCCGCACCAGTACCCGTGCCACCGCCCATACCTGCTGCGATAAACACCATATCGGCGCCAGTAATGCTTTCTTTAATTCTTTCTTTATCTTCTAGAGCTGCATCACGTCCAACTTGTGGGTTTGCACCCGCACCCAAGCCTTTTGTGATATCACCACCAATTTGAATGACGTGGTTAATACTCGTTTTGCGAAGCGCTTGTGCGTCTGTATTTACACTGATGAAATCAACCCCTTCGATTGATTCGCGCACCATGTGTTCAACAGCGTTACCACCGCCACCGCCAACTCCAACTACCTTGATTACCGCTTCGTCAGACATTTCCATCATCGGTTCAAACATTTGTTATCTCCGTTTCCCTGCAACTCAGGTTAAAACTCTTTTTGTATCCAATTACGCAATTTTCCGAATAGTGTCGACACCGATTGACGTTTTGGTTCGTTATAATCATTGTCGTCATTAATCTGACTATCTCTTGCGTAATGAAGTAATCCTACAGCCGTCGAATGATACGGCTCTTTAACGTAGTCCGTAAGGCCACTAACCTCGAGAGGTTTGCCAACACGGACCTGGTTGCGAAAAACACGTTCTGCGCATTCAACAACCCCTTCAATTTGCGCGGCGCCACCTGTTAAGACGACTCCGGCAGCGAGATGATGTTTAACACCACTCTCTCTTAATTTAACCTGTACATTATCAATGGTCTGATTTACCAACCCCATTAACTCTGTATAGCGTGGTTCAATCACTTCCGCCAGCGTTTGACGCTGTAAACTACGAGAAGGACGTCCACCAACACTTGGGACATTAACTGTGTCGTCTTTACTGACCAACTCACTTAATGCACAGCCGTGTTTAACTTTAATCTCTTCAGCATCACTTAATGGTGTGCCGAACGCAAACGCGATATCACTAGTCACAGCGTTACCTGCGTATGAAAACACTTCTGTGTGTCGTAACGCTCCGCCAGTCCAGATAGACACATCCATCGTGCCAGCACCGATATCAACCACACAAACGCCAAGCTCACGCTCATCTTCAGTGATGACAGCATTACTTGATGCCAAACCAGAAAAAACAAGCTGCTCGACTTTTAAGTCACAACGCTCTACTGCCTTAATGATATTCCGTGCCATATCGTTATGGCAAGAAATCAAATGGACACTGACCTCCATTCGAACACCGGATAAACCGAGAGGGTTTTTTATGCCTTCTTGATAGTCTATGGTAAATTCTTGCGGAATTACATGCAGAATACGTTGTTCATCACCAATTTTTATAGATTTAGCGGTATGAATCGCTCGGTCCATATCATCTTGTGACACTTCTTCTTCAGAAATGGTTCCCATACCTTTTTCGATACGGCTGGCAATATGACGACCTGACAGAGAGATAAAGACATTGGTGATCTTACATTCAGCCATTAATTCGGCTTGATCAATCGCACGCTGGACTGACTTAACGACGGACTCAAGATCGTTGACGCCACCCTTATCCATCCCTCTAGATGGACTGGATCCAGCACCAATAATATTCACCTGACCGTCTGGTAAAATCTCTCCTACCAAGGCCGACACGGTAGCAGTGCCTATATCAAGACCGACAATTAAATTGTCATCCATGGTCTTAGTCATCTGTACTCTCTTATTGTAAAGTTTCAATTACCATTTAAGCTTCTCCACCAGATCAATAATTTCACGGATGAAGAGACTTAATCGCAAGACTGAATTTATGTATCAACACTCAAAATATCGATACATAATGTCAGTCGTTAACTTGCTATATTCTTGGTGCTACCATTGCTTTCCATCACTTCAGCATCAGGAAACCAACCCACAGCCGCACCTGTATCGTATCGTAAATCAATATAACTCACTTGAGATACCTTCTCACCGAGTCGTTGATATAAGAAAATAAATCGTTGCAAACGGTCGTTCAGTGCATCTTTACCTAGCTCGACTCGAATTCCATTATCTAAAATTACCTGCCAAGCACGGCGCTCATTTAATACTAAAGATGAAATCGATAGCCCTAATGGCGACAATTTTTTATTACTTTCTCTATAAGCGTTCAACACTTTGAGCTGTGTTCCTGCCGGCCCATACAGTTTCACTTTTTCTTCTTCAATTTGCGAAACATCGCCATTAAAGATCACACCGGAAGCATCCAGCATTTCAATACCATTCCAAATAGCACTGGCTTGATATTCCGTTAAGAATACTTTCACAGTATCTGGCCACTGCTTTCTTACGGAAGCTTGAGATACCCACTCGATATTCTCAACACTGGCTTGCAATACATTAATGTCCTGAGACATGAATGTACCTATATGATCAAGGTGAGCAAACGCATCTTGCACGTCTTTTGCCGACACGTGAGTCAGTTCACCTTGTAATACAATTTTAGACAAAGGAAGTCGTTGATCGTCCCACATCCAACTTATTGTGGCGTAGAGCATAGAGCCGATAGCAATAATGACAATAAACAAAAATGCCAAGCCTAAACGATTTTGCTTCAACAACGTGACGGGTTGCTTTAGCAAAGTGGCTGGTTTTTTGTATGTTGCGCTGCTCGCAGAAGCTTCTGTCAAACCTATTGGTCCCTAATTATTCCCTTCACCTTTTAAGATTGCGGAGTAAGCGTCTATTCTATTGTCTATAACCTTAGGATTATACTAACGAATATCAAACTATCAAACACTGAACCACATAAATCTGATGATTTGAGTAGGAAATCCGTAAAAAATCGGCTTGGGCAACTTTATAAGTTAAAACCAAGCCGTACAGCGTACTTTTATTTGATAGAATACACAATAACTAGCAATCGCTATTTTGCATCGTTTTGATGCTTAGCTCCATCGCTTGTAATTGTTTAGCTACTTTACCGATATCACCAGCACCTTGCGTCAGCACTAAGTCTCCATCTTGCAAGAGATTAGATAAAACTGAGGGTAAACTGTTAATTTCTGGAACAAAAACAGGATCTAGTTTCCCTCGCGTACGTATAGTCCGACACAGGGCTCGCCCATCGGCACCAACAATTGGCGCTTCGCCCGCAGAATATACATCCAACATCACTAATACATCGACCTGCTCCAGTACATTGGCAAAGTCTTCATACAAGTCACGAGTCCGGCTGTAACGGTGGGGTTGAAATACCATGACAAGGCGCTTATCACTCCAGCCATTGCGTGCCGCTTTAATGGTCACGTCAACTTCTGTAGGGTGGTGCCCATAGTCATCCACTAACATGACATTGCCATTACCGGTATCAAATTCACCCAAGTGCTCAAAGCGACGACCCGTCCCTTCAGTACCCAACATAGCTTTGACTATCGCCTCGTCAGAAATATTATCTTCCGTTGCAACCGCAATCGCCGCGGATGCGTTCAGAGCATTATGTTCACCAGGTATATTGAGCGTAATATCTAGGTTATCTCGGTCTTTTCTGACAACAGTAAACTTACCTTGCTGCCCTTCCTGACGGTAATTTTCAATACGAACGTCGGCATCATCAGAAAAACCGTAAGTAATCACTTGGCGGCTAATACGAGGAATGAGCTCTCGCACGACGGGATCATCGACACATACCACCGCTTGACCATAAAATGGCAAATTATGCAGAAAATCGATAAACGTCTGTTTCAACGTATCAAAATCTCCACCGTAGGTATCCATGTGGTCAGCTTCAATATTAGTGACAATACTGACCATTGGCTGAAGGTGAAGGAAAGACGCATCACTCTCATCGGCTTCCGCAATCAAAATACGGCTTGATCCAAGGCGTGCATTGGTACCAGCGCTTTTCACTAAACCACCATTCACAAACGTCGGATCCATACCTGCTTCAGAATAGATCTGTGTCACTAAGGCCGTGGTTGTCGTTTTACCATGCGTCCCTGCTACTGCAATACCATGGCGGAAACGCATAAGCTCGGCCAACATTTCAGCGCGCTGCACTACCGGTATACGCAACTCTTTTGCCGCCATCAACTCAGGGTTATCGGCATTAATAGCCGTTGATACAACAACAACACTCGCCTGATCGATATTGCTTGCTTGATGTCCAAGGTAGATCGTTGCGCCTTTCTCCAGCAAGCGTTCGGTCACGGCATTACTTCCAAGGTCAGAGCCGGTAATTTGATACCCCTCGTTGAGCAATACCTCGGCAATCCCACTCATTCCTGCGCCACCGATACCAACGAAGTGAATGGTTTTCACTCGTCGCATTTCCGGTACTAAAGCACGAATTTGTGCTAAATCTTGTTTGTGCTGCTGTGTCATTAAAAACGTCTCATTAATCTAAATTTGTTAATTCTATAATTTCGTTGGCTACACGCGTATCTGCGTCAAGTTTAGCGGCTTTTCGAGCATTTATCGCCAAACTCTCTAACTGCGCTCGATCTAAAACGCGAATTTGTTCTGCGAGAGCGTCCACCGTTAAATCGGGTTGCTCAATCATATACGCTGCACCACTATTCACAAGATGATCGCCATTAAGCGCTTGTTGTCTATCTTTATGCATAAATGGTACAAAAATAGCGCCAACACCAACCGCGGCCAGCTCCGACACCGTTAAGGCACCTGACCGGCATACCACTAGATCTGCCCATTGGTACGCGGCGGATACGTCATCAATAAAATCACTAACGGTAGCACTCGATACACCACATTGTTGATACTCACGACTTACCGACTCTTGATTTCCTTTGCCCGCTTGATGGTAGACCTCGTAACCGCCCCCCAACGCTTGCAATACAGGAGGAAGCGTCTTATTGAGAATCTGAGCACCTTGGCTGCCACCCATCACAAGAATGCGAATATCGCCCTCTCGCTGCGCAAGGCGTGTTTCTGGCCGTTCAATATTCAATAAATCTTGTCTTACCGGATTACCGACCACTTCTGCATTGGGAAATGCACCTGGAAAAGCTTGAAATACTTTTTTAGCTATCTTTGATAACCAGCTATTCGTTAAGCCTGCTACGCCATTTTGTTCATGTAATACGACCGGAATTCCTAGGCTCCAAGCGGCAATCCCCCCAGGACCACTGACGTATCCTCCCATACCAAGTACCGCATCGGGCTGCCAGTTCTTAAGGTGAGCTCTGGCTTGTAAAATCGCACTAAAGATCTGGAACGGCGCTTTGATAAGCTTCGCAATCCCCTGACCACGTAGCCCTTTAACCTTAATAAAATCGATTTCAATACCATATTTTGGCACAAGATCAGCTTCCATTCGGTCTGCGGTACCAAGCCAGCGAATATCCCACCCTTGCTCCTGAAGTCTTGTCGCAACAGCGAGACCAGGAAAAACGTGACCGCCAGTACCACCAGCCATCACCATTAATCGTTTATTTTTCTTCATTATTCACTACTTTTTCTTCTGGCTCTTTTTGCGGTTTCTTAACTTCTACACTATCCGGCAATAGACGACATTCGTGGTCAATTCTCAGTAAAATTGACACCGCCACTGACATAATAATCAAACTAGAACCACCGTAACTAATCAGCGGTAGTGTTAAGCCTTTCGTCGGCACCATACCAGCGGCAGCCCCCACATTAACAAGGGTTTGAAATGCAAACCAGATACCAATAGCAAAAGATAGATAGCCGCCAAAAAGTTCTTGTTTTTCAAAGGCTCTCTTACCAATAAATAGCGCTTTAATCACCAAGCCAAAAACTAACATCAAGACTAATACTACGCCGATATAGCCTAGTTCTTCAGCCAGGACGGCAAAAACAAAATCGGTATGCGCTTCTGGTAAATACTCCAATTTTTGCACCGAGTTACCAAGTCCTTGCCCCATCAAGTTACCACGACCAAATGCCATCAGTGATTGAGTCAGTTGATAACCACTCCCAAACGGGTCTTCCCAAGGGTCCAAGAACGACGTCACTCGTCGTACACGATAGGGTTCAGCTAAAATAAGCCCTATGACCGCCGTTACTCCAGCAACAAAAAGCGCAATAAAGTGAGAGAGTTTTGCTCCGGCAACAAACAGCATCCCGAACAGTGTCACTAGCATCACGACAACAGAGCCTAAGTCAGGTTGCCCCAATAAGAGCACTGCCAATGTCATGAATACCAGAATGGGTTTAATGAATCCCCCGAAGAACGACTGTCGAACCTCATCTTGTTTACGAACCAAGTAGCCTGACATAAAAATAAACAGCGACAATTTTGCTACTTCTGCTGGCTGCAAGTTAAACAGTCCCAGCGGGATCCAGCGAGAAGCCCCATTCACCGATTTGCCCGCGACCAGTACCACCACGAGCAAAAAAACGGAGATAGCTAAAAGATAAGAGCTGTATTGAAACCACTTTTTGACCGGCACTTGTAGCACTACCGATGACACACCAATGGCTAAGCATAAAAAAATGGCATGTCTAAACATGAAGTGGAAAGGCTGATCAGTTAAGCGAGAACTGATTGGAAAGGACGCTGATGTCACCATCACTAGGCCGATCATCATTAAACCAAGTGCTAACCAGACAAGCTGTCGGTCATAAAGCGCCTTCGGTGCTGGCATAGATAACCAATCTGAAGTGCGTTGTTTAACTTGATGAAACATACTCGACCTGTCCGTATTAACTAACTTGTGGTGCGTATTGCAAAGCCAGTGCTGAAAAATGATCACCACGAGCCATAAAGTTGGCAAACTGATCAAAGCTTGCACATGCTGGAGAAAGCATCACCATATCACCCTTGGTAAGCATTGGCGTAATATGAGCAATCGCGTCATCAAGCGAGGTAAATTGTTGAGCGCTTGAGTGAAGCTCGGTAAAGCAAGCTTTATCACGACCAAAACAGCAAAGCATGACATTTAATTGAGATAAGGGTTCAGCCAAAGCACTGAAATCTGCGCCTTTACCCTCGCCGCCAACAAGAAGATATAGTTTACCCTCTAATGTTAGTCCCGATAACGCTGCTAGCGTACTCGCCACATTCGTCGCCTTGGAGTCGTTGACCCACGTGACGCCTTGTTTCTTTACTACCGCTTGACAGCGATGGCTCAGACCAGAGTAGCGCGTCAATGTATCGATGGCACGGCGATAATCAATGCCCGCAAGCTTAAGTAACGCACAAGCCACCAGCGCATTAGACCAGTTATGTTTACCCACAAGACTTAAGCGTGTTGTGTCGACTATCGGCTCACCATGATCCATTAACCATGTCGTGCCTTGTGCCTCCGACATACCAAAAGCCTGATTATCAAAACCAAACGTCTCAATCTGGCAAGTATTAGCCGACTCATCAGGATACGTTTCCGGCTCCGCTCGATTAACAAGGGCATATTCAGCATTCATGAAAATACGGCGCTTCGCTTGCGCGTAATCGTCCATCCCTTGGTATCTGTCCATGTGGTCTTCTGATAAGTTCAAAAATGCCGCGACAGTCACCTTTAAACTCGATGTTGTTTCCAACTGAAAGCTCGATAACTCCAATACATAAAGATCCGCATCGATAGCAAGCAAGTCTAAAGCTGGCACGCCAATGTTGCCGCCGACACCAACCGATAATCCCGTCGCTTTAGCTAGCGCGCCCGTCAGATCAGTCACGGTACTTTTACCGTTAGAGCCGGTAATGGCAATGACTGGTTTCGTATTTGCCCAAGCAAATAGTTCAATATCACCCACAACGGGAACACCAAGCTGTCTTGCCGCATCAATTTCGGGCGTCGCTAGAGCAATACCAGGATTGCAAACCACAAGGTCAGCCTCATTTAACCACTGCTGATTAAAGCTTCCACAATGCAACTCCACGCCATCAGGTAACTCACCAGCACCCGGTGCTTGGGTTCGAGAATCCATGACGCGAATACGAAGCGTATGTGGCAGTTTTTGAAGGTGATTAACGACTGAGAGCCCGGTAATACCGAGCCCTACAACAACAACATTGTGAATGTTTTGCCAACGTTCCATGCTTACTTTCCCTAACCTGACTTAACGTACTTTGAGCGTGGCTAAGCCAATTAAAACAAGAACGATAGAGATAATCCAAAAGCGTACGATAACACGAGGTTCTGGCCATCCTTTTAGCTCATAGTGGTGATGGATAGGCGCCATGCGGAAAATACGCTGCCCACGTAGCTTGTAAGAACCTACCTGCAAAATCACCGACAAGGTTTCCATAACAAAAACACCACCCATGATCACCAATACGAACTCTTGGCGAACCAATACCGCTATTACACCAAGCGCGCCGCCCAGTGCCAGTGAACCCACATCGCCCATAAATACTTGTGCCGGGTAAGTGTTAAACCACAAAAAGCCAAGCCCTGCACCAACGATCGCGGTACAAACCACCACTAACTCAGAGGTATACGGAATATGAGGGATATGAAGATAGTTTGCAAAATTCACGTTACCTGTTGCCCAAGCAATCACAGCGAAGCCAGCGGCAACCAACACCGTTGGCATAATCGCTAACCCATCTAAGCCGTCGGTCAAGTTAACCGCATTGCTGGTACCGACAATAACAAAGTAAGTGAATACAATATAAAACAGTCCCATTTGCGGCATCACATCTTTAAAGAAAGGGACCACTAGTTGAGTCGCGGCGGTGTCTTGTCCGTGAGCATACAAGGCAAATGCCACTACTAAAGCAATCATTGATTGCCAAAAATACTTCCAGCGTGCAATCAAACCATCGGTGTTTTTGCGGACGACTTTACGGTAATCATCGACAAAGCCGACAGCTCCATAGCCAAGCAGGACAAAGAGAACCGCCCATACATAAGGGTTACTCAAATCAGACCAAAGCAAGATGGTTATAGTGATAGCAAACAGGATCATCACGCCACCCATTGTCGGTGTACCGCGTTTGCTAAAGTGAGATTCTGGGCCTTCGTTACGAACCACTTGACCAATTTGCAGCATCTGCAATTTAGCGATCATTTTTGGGCCCATCCATAAGGATATACCGAGCGCCGTCAATACACTGACAATGGCTCTAAATGACAGGTATTCAAAAAGACGAAAAAAAGAAAAGTATGGCTGAAGCAGCTCCGCAAGCCAAATAATCATGTAAAGTTCTCCTTCAGTGCTGTGGCTATTTTAAACATACCGGCACTGTTCGCCCCTTTCACCAATAAGGTGTGAGAGGTCTGATTTAGTAATAATAGGTGTTGCCCAATATAATCAAGCATAGTGTCGTGACTTTGAAAATGCTGTCCACCGCAAAGGTCACTGATCACTTTCGCATCTTCACCATAGGTTAAAACATGCTCGAAAGCGAAAGGTGCAGCATGTTGTCCGACTTCTTTGTGAAGTGCAAGGCTTTCATGCCCCAATTCCGCCATGTTGCCCAAAATCAACCAGCGCTCTCCATCAAACTGGGAAAGAAGGTCTACTGCGGCTTTCATCGCGGGCACACTGGCGTTGTAGCTATCGTCAATCAAGGTGATCGAATCGGTGAGTGTTTCTACCTCAACACGTCCTTTCACTTTATCCAACGTTTTCAATCCAAGTTGAATATGCGCTAATGTTCCACCACATTGCACAGCAAGTGCCGCCGCCGCAATCGCATTACTCACGTTATGCGCCCCTACTAAGCCAAGCTGAATCGCAACTTGCCCAACAGGAGTATGCAGTGTAAAGGAGGAACTCCCCTTCGATGACATTGCTATGTCAGAAGCAAAATAGTCTGCGTCAGAGTTTTGCTGAGCAAAAGTGACCACGCATTTATCACGCAGAACCTCTTGCCACATTGTCCCACCTTGGCTATCAAGGTTAACTAAAGCAATGCCCCCGGCTTGCAAGCCTTGATAGATTTCACCTTTGGCTTGTTTTACACCATCTAGAGAGCCAAAACCTTCAAGGTGAGCTTCTGCGACATTATTCACTATCGCGATATCAGGATGGGTAAGTTGAGTGGTGTAGGCTATTTCACCAATATGATTTGCGCCCATTTCAATCACTGCGAAATCATCATCTTTGCTGCTTCTTAACAACGTCAAAGGCACGCCAATATCATTGTTAAAATTGCCAGCAGTATATAGCACCTGACCCTGCTGACTTAAAATGCTCGCCACCATCTCTTTAACGGTTGTTTTTCCGCAACTACCAGTAATCGCCACGGTTTTAGTGTGACAACCTTGATGCACATATTCACCTAGTTGACCCAGAGCCTTCAATGAATCTTCAACGATAATTTGCGCAATATCCACGTCGAGCACTCGCTCGACAATAACGGCAGTTGCTCCGTTGTCTTTGGCCTGAGCAACAAAATCATGCGCATCAAAACGTTCACCAACTAAGGCAATAAACAGCGCGCCAGTTTCGATCGCTCGTGTGTCGGTCGTGACGTGTTCAATTTGTGTATCTTCACCAATCAGTCGCCCATCGACAACTTGCGCCAGCGTAGATAAAGCAAGTGTGATCATAACGCTACCCCTAATAGAGTCGCGGCCGACTCACGATCAGAGTAGTGTCGAGACTCTTGGCCTATAACCTGATAATCCTCATGCCCTTTACCCGCTAGTAAAATAATATCGGCAATCCCAGCATTAGAGACGGCAAGCTTAGCCGCATCAAATCGGCTATGCTGCACCATGATAGAGTCAGGACTTTGCACACCCGCTAGCATATCAGCAACAATGGCGGCTGGATCTTCACTACGAGGGTTATCATCACTGATAATGACATGGTCGGCGAGCTGCTCGGCAATGCTTGCCATGAGAGGTCGTTTACCTTTATCACGATCACCACCACACCCAACAATCACCCAAAGTTTTCCTTCACAGTGAACGCGTAGTGCTTGCAGCGCTTTTTCTAATGCATCTGGCGTGTGCGCGTAATCAACCACAACTTTCGGTTTTGATACGGCGTGAAATAGCTCCATCCGCCCCAAAACAGGTTGTAAGTTTTGCGCACATTCAATTAACTGCTGCTTATCAAAACCTAACTGAAGCAAAGCCGCCAATGCCAGCATGACATTACACGCATTAAACTGGCCAATAAGAGGAGCCTTTAGTTGACCTGAACCAAAGCAACCGTCAAAGTCGATTTCAATACCGTTTTCACTGTATTTGACCTGACTTGCCCACAGTGCATGGTTACCTATTTGATGACCATTAACGGAAACCGCTATCGCATCAGGTCGAGCTTCAAGCCAGCGTAACCCTACTTCATCATCAACATTAATCACCGCGTGTTCACAGTGATGTTGAGTAAACAGTTGTTGTTTCGCCGCTTCATAGCTCGCCATCGTGCCGTGATAGTCCAAGTGATCTCGGCTAAGGTTGGTAAAAATGCCTAACTTAAAAGGTACAGCGCCGACGCGACCTTGAATTAACCCATGGGAAGAGACTTCCATCGCAGTATAAGACGCACCTTGTGCATCTAGAGAGGCCAATTTTTTTTGCACTTCAATGGCATTTCCAGTGGTGTTCTTTGCTACTTCAAGCTGCTGTAAAAAACCATTGCCTGTTGTCCCCATGACGGCTGCACGCTGACCAAGTAATTCGATCCATTGAGCGATAAGCTGAGTGATAGTGGTTTTGCCGTTGGTTCCAGTAATCCCAATCACATTTTGCTGGTAACGATAGAGACGCGCTGCGAGTGTTGATAGAAAGCCGTCTAAGCCATAAAGATAAACAATCGGCACAGAGCCTGTTACGGATACTCGCCCATGCTGGCTTTCTTCATCGGCTTGAGCAATCACACTACTGGCACCCGCCGCAATGGCCTTCTCGATAAACCGGCGACCATCCACTTCATGACCAATAATGGCAACGAAGGTGTCACCTTGGGTAATGACACGGCTATCCAGCTCAAGGTTAGTCACCTTGATCGCATCAAGGGTTTTATTGTCGACCTTGAGCCAAGGCTCAAGCAACGCTGTCAATGTCAAAGACGTCAACATAGAAATAGCTCACTTTTATTGAAACTGATTTTCATCAGGCGCAACATTTAAAATCTGCAGCGCCCCTTTCATAATTTCTGAGAATACAGGTCCAGCGACAGAGCCGCCGTAGTATTGATCACCCTGCGGTTCATTAATCACAACCACCAATGACACTCTAGGCCGACTGACCGGGGCAACCCCTGCGGTTAACGCGACATATTCATCGCTGTATCCGCCCGCACTCGCCTTACGCGATGTCCCGGTTTTAGCCGCAACACGATACCCAGGAACCGCCGCTCGGGTGGCGGTTCCACCGGGCTTAGTGACCCCTTCAAGGTAGTGCAGTACTTGCAAAGCATTATCATGCTCCATGACCTGTTTGGAGAGATCTTGCTGATTGTTTTCAATGATATGCACTGGTTGGTACAAACCGGCATTGCCTAGCGTGGCGTATGCATGCGCCAACTGTAATGGCGTAATAGAGATGCCATAACCAAACGCCAGTGTCGCAATTTCAAATTTAGACCAACGACGGCGATTTGGAAAAATCCCCGACGCCTCACCAATAAGATTAAGTCCAGATACTTGCCCAAAGCCAATCGAGCTATACATTCCCAGTAGCGCTTCTAATGGCATATCTAAAGCCAATTTCGCCACACCGATGTTGCTCGACTTTTGTAGTATTTTCGCGAGGTCCGCTTTCCCTACCTTCGACGTATCCCGAACTCGGCTACCGCCAATTTGCATAATACCGTTGCCAGTATCAATCACCGTTTTGTCATCTGCGGTACCGGCTTCTAATGCCGCGAGCACAACAAACGGTTTCACCGTAGAGCCTGGTTCCATCGAATCGGTAATCACGCGGTTTCGCATGGTAAATGACTGGCGAGACATACGGTTATTTGGGTTATAAGAGGGGGCATTCACCATCGCGAGCACCGCGCCGGTTTCAACATCAATCATCACCGCGCTACCCGATGTGGCACGGTAGTCTGCGACCGCTTGCTTAATGGCGCGATACGCTATCGCCTGTAGGCGTTGGTCAATCGTTAACTCTAATGGTTTGCCTTCTTCACGCTCTTCAAGGGAGATATTTTCAACGACACGCCCATAGCGATCTTTACGAATAATTCGCTTACCGGCTTCACCCGTTAACCATTTATCGTAACTGCGCTCGACCCCTTCAAGTCCATGACCATCGATGCCTGTCACGCCCACTAAATGAGAGCTCACTTCCCCTGCCGGATAATAACGGCGAGATTCCGCTTTTAGCCCAATCCCAGATAATTTGAGTTCTTTTATATACTTAGCCATCGCAGGGCTGACTTGGCGCTGAAGATAGATAAAGCGGCGTGATTTATTCTTGTTAATCTTGGTGATTAATCCTTGGCGCTCCAACCCTAAAACGTCAGCAAGAGCATGCCAGCGATCAATTTCTTGAAAGCCACCATCTTTAAAAATAGTCGCAGGATCAGCCCAAACCGCTTGAACAGGCACACTCACCGCAAGTGGCTCACCATTACGGTCGGAAATAATGCCACGCGCTGATGGCAAGGCTTTGACTCGGACAGAACGGAGATCCCCTTGCTTAATCAAGTTATCAGGCTCGATCACTTGGATATAGCCAATACGTGCCAGTAGAGCGATAAAAATAACAATGACCGCGCCTAAAACCGTACGAAAGCGCCAAGGTATCATTGTTGATGATGAAGGTTGAGGTGTTGGCTTTTTCTTGGTGGGGTTGCTAACTTTTTTGCCTTTCATTTGAGAGAAACCACTACTTCCTTGCTTGCATCTGGACGCTTCATATCAAGCTCTTGCTTAGCCATAGCTTGAACACGGCTATGTTCAGAGAGGGCGTTTTCTTCTAACAATAAGTTTCGCCACTCATTATCCAATCTTTCGCGCTCTTGCAAAGCCATGTCTTTTTCGTTCACGGCTTGTCGGGTATGGTGAGTGGCAAACACCACTCCCATCGCCGTCGCAAAAATAAGCATAAGCGCAATAAGAGGCAATCGACCTACCGTAATAAGGTCGAAAAAAATAACTTTCGCAAGATTATGCTTAGGCTCGTTAGACATCCACTTGTCCGTTACAGTTTTTCAGCAACACGAAGCACTGAGCTTCTAGAGCGAGTATTCACTTCCACTTCTTGATCAGTCGGTTTCAGCGCTTTACCCACCGCTTTGAGGTTGGCACTACCCAACGCACGGATTTGAGCTTCTGTCATCGGAATTCCATGAGGCACTTGTGGGCCTCGGCTCTCTTTACGAATAAAGTGCTTCACCATACGGTCTTCTAACGAGTGAAAACTGATCACCGATAAACGCCCTTCCGGCGCTAAAATACTCGCTGCGCCTTTTAGTGCGGTATCGATTTCATCAAGTTCGCTGTTGATGTAAATACGAAACGCTTGAAAACTACGTGTCGCAGGGTGTTTTTTCTCTTTAAAACTTTTTGGGGCCGCTTCAGAAATTAACTTAGCAAGCTGGCTAGTGCGCGTAAGCGGCTCTTTTTCTTCATCTTCACGATGAGCCACAATTGCTTTTGCGATGCGGCGAGCATGTTTGTCTTCGCCAAACTCACGAATAACCCAAGTAATATCATCCAAGTCCGCTTCGGCTAACCATTGAGATACCGGCATACCCGACGTTGGGTCCATTCGCATATCTAGAGGCCCATCTTTCATGAAGCTAAAACCACGTTCCGCATCATCAAGCTGTGGCGAAGACACGCCAAGATCGAGCAATACACCATCAATTTTACCAACTAAATCATAACGCTCTGCGTATTCCGCCATCCCAGAAAATGGACCATGGATGATGGTAAAGCGAGGGTCATCAATTTTACCGGCTTCCTCAATTGCTTGGGGATCACGGTCGATACTATAAAGGCGACCATTTTCACCTAATTGTGAAAGAATTTGACGACTATGACCACCACGACCAAACGTGCCATCTATATAGATACCGTCAGGCTTAATGGCTAGGCCGTCGATGGATTCATGCAGTAAAACTGAAACGTGTTGAAAGGATTCGCTCATGGGTGATCTCAAGAGTTGCTTAGGGCAAAGATGACAAGTGTACTGATTTCACGAAGTAACGTCATCTGGTTAAGTTCAGCCTAACGTAAAGATAGGTGATAAAAAAGCAAAAAACCCATCACAAAATCAATTTGTAATGGGTTTTTCTTAAAAGGTGAAGTTGACCTATAAGCCGGGTTCTGTATCCGCCTAAGCGGTGATAGCCATTCGTCTAGGCCAGCAATCGCTCACTGGCTCAAGCAACCTACCCGCTTCCTTACGCGAGCCGCGCAATGTGAAAGCCTATTTGGTCTTGCTCCGGGTGGAGTTTACCCTGCAACGAACTGTTACCAGTCGTCCGGTGCGCTCTTACCGCACCCTTTCAGCCTTACCTGTGCTCTTTCCGAAGAAATAGAGCCATCGGCGGTCTTCTCTCTGCTGCACTTGTCGTGGGCTTGCGCCCCCCAGGCGTTACCTGGCACCCTGCTCTGTGGAGCCCGGACTTTCCTCCCCTCCGTCAGTCTCCCCCAAGACAAGCTCAAGGGGACGTCAACGAAGCAGCGACTATCTGGTCAACTTCAGGCCGCGGATTGTATAGGAGCGCGAGCAATTACTCAAGGTTTTCTAGTCCCCATTTGTAAAGTGCGTTCTTTTTCAGGTTATAAATCTCAGCCGTCATCGCTGCGGCTTTCTTTAATGGCAGCTCTTTAACTAAAATACCTAACGCTCTTAGCGCCTCATCAGGTAAGCCTTCAACCGCTGCTTCACGATGGCCATGTATAAGCAATACCATCTCACCACGTTTACGGTTATCGTCTTCTGCAATCCACTCAATCAGTTCACCCAGCGGCAAGCCTTGGATAGTTTCAAAGGTTTTTGTTAGCTCACGAGCCAGCACCACTTCACGATCTGGCCCCAATACTTCAAGCATATTTGCCAAAGATTCAGTAATACGATGTGGTGATTCATAGAAAATACAGGTACGCTCAACTTTCGCAATTTCTAAAAACTTATCTTTACGTCCTTTACTTTTTGCTGGCAAAAAGCCTTCAAAACTAAAGCGGTCAGAAGGTAAACCCGATGCACTTAACGCAGTAATCACTGCGCATGCACCCGGTAATGGCACAACATTAACGCCAGCTTGACGACATTGCGAAACAAGATGGTACCCTGGATCGCTGATTAATGGCGTCCCAGCATCAGAGACCAATGCAATGGACTCGCCAGATAACAATTTTTCAACTAAAACTTGTGCTTTTTGTTGCTCGTTGTGATCATGGAGCGCAAATGTTCTAGTTTGTATATTGAAGTGAGAAAGAAGTTTACCAGTATGTCTGGTGTCTTCAGCGGCAATAATATCCACACTATGCAACACCTCTAGTGCCCTATGTGTAATATCACCAAGGTTCCCAATGGGAGTTGGCACAATAAAGAGCGTTGGTTGCTCGATATGAATGGTTTTGTTGCTTGTCATTTGTTTACCATCACTTCAACGATTAATATAATGATTTTACACGAATAGTGATTAAAGAGCTCATGGCAATGATGAACCGTAAAAAAAATAGTGTAACGCGCCTGCTAACACCCATCGCACTGGCACTGTCCATTGCCGCGTGTTCAACACAACCCAGCGCGCCAACCAGTGTTGATATCACAATGGCCCCTACCGCCTCTTCTGAAAGCTATTTAATGCGTGCAGACAGCGACCAAGGCGGTTTTGCCAATGAGTGGCTCATCCTTGCCTTTAAAGCTTCCATTCAAGAAGGCAACTACGAACAAGCGCAGCGCTTGTCTAACCGTTTAGCCAAACAAAACTTGAGCACCATTCAACAAGCTGAATGGCAATTGGCACGCGCTGAACTTAACCTTGCTCAAGGTAAAGCTCAAGACGCTTACCTACAGCTTAATCTACCCGCAGAGTGGCCTTTGCTGCAGCAACAATGGATGCAGTATCACAACTTACGCGGCCAAAGCTTAGCGATTATGGGCGACTACGTAGAGTCAAGCCGTGAGTATATTGCCATGTCAGGTTTTGCACCACGCGCGCAGCAGCAAATTATTAACGACAATATTTGGCACAACCTAAATCAATTATCATCTGAGCAGTTGTCACAACTTACCATTAAACCTGAAGAAGAAATTCTTGATGGCTGGGTGCAACTTGCCAGCTATATGAAGGCTCTGGGAAGCAGCTTACCTCAATTGCAAAATACACTTGAAAAGTGGTTAGCGGAAAATAGTAATCATCCAGCTGCGCTTTATACGCCACAAAGTATCTACGATATCTTGAGCCTCGAGATTTCCACGCCTCATAGCACTGCGCTTTTACTGCCGTTAACGGGTAAGTACGCGAAACAAGCGCAATTGGTCCGTGATGGTTTCATGATGGCGACCATGGATGATGATCAACGCGATCCTGATGCGACCTTCACGATCATCGACACTAATGAAACAACGCCTGCTGATATCAAAGCGCAGCTTATTGCTAATGATGTCGACTTCATTGTCGGTCCGCTGATTAAAGAAAATGTTGAAAAACTGCAGCAAGCTCAATTAGCAACAGAGACGCCAATTCCAGCTCTTGCACTAAATATCCCTACCGTTATCGAGCCCAGCCAGTCGATGTGCTATTTAACCTTATCTCCAGAGCAGGAAGTCTCACAAGCGGCGAAGCATCTTGCGCAGGAAAACTATGCCTATCCGCTGATCCTGGCACCTAAAAGTAGCCTTGGAAACCGTGTAGTCAAAGCCTTCGAGGAAGAATGGGGCAAATTAAGCACCAATAACATTGCCGTGGCTCAATACAGCAATCGAGCTCAATTACAAAAAACCATTAACAACGTCTTTGGGCTGCAAGACAGCCAGCAACGTATTGCTCAAATGGAAACACTAACCGGCCTTAAATTAGAGAACCAACCAAGAAGCCGCCGCGATATTGACTCGGTTTACATTGTGGCTAACGGCGCCGATCTTACGCTAATCAAACCCTTTATCGAAGTTGCCATTAACCCAGATGCAAGCCAACCAAAATTGTTTGCCGACTCCCACAGCAATTCAAGTAAGCGCCAATATGAAGATCTCACTGGCGTTGTGTATAGTGACATTCCAATGCTCATTGACGAAGATGAGCAACTTGACGCTCAAATGACCAAGTTTTGGCCAAAGAGTTCAAATGCAGAGAAACGCTTACAAGCATTGGGAATGGATGCGTATACCCTAACCAAAGAACTGCCACAACTTAAAGCCGTCGTCGGTTATTCTGTTGACGGTCAAACGGGTACCCTTTCGATAGATAGCAACTGTGTGGTTCAACGACAAATTGCATGGGGCGTCCATGGTCAAGCTAAATCACAAACCACTAACGTTGCCGACAGTGCTACCGATAACGCTACTGGCGTCAATAGCACCATCGAAAGCAGTGAATTGGAAGCAAATGATACGACAACTGTGGAATAAAACCCGAGCAAGTATCGAGCAAGACGCTCCAAAAAACAAACGACAGCTAGGTCAACATTACGAAGACCTAGCGCAAGCGTATTTGGGTCGACACGGCCTAAGTACGCTGACAAAAAACTACACGGTAAAATGTGGCGAACTCGATCTCATCATGCAAGATGCTACATGCCTGGTCTTTGTTGAGGTAAAATACCGAAAAAACCGTCAATATGGCCATGCCCAAGAGATGGTGACTGCATCCAAAGCAAAAAAACTACAAAAAGCAGCCATGGTTTGGCTGATGAAAAACGACTTGTCACCGTACGATACTGAATTTCGATTTGATGTCGTCGCCATACATAACAGTGGCGAAGACATTGACTGGATAAAAAACGCGATTACTCAAGGATAACCATGCGCGATAGCATTAAAGAAAGCTTTACTGAAAGCATTCAAATTCAAATAGCAGCAGCAGAAGCACTGCCTGATGTCATCACCCACGCGGCACAAGCGATGGTTGCGACTCTGCTTAATGGCAATAAAATTCTTTGCTGCGGGAACGGGGGCTCTGCCGTCAATGCCCAGCAATTTGTTTCGTGTTTACTAAACCGCTTTGAGACCGAGCGACCAAGTTTACCCGCCATGGCACTAACCACAGACAACACCACGATGACCGCCGTCGCCAACGACTATAATTTTGAAGATATCTACGCCAAGCAAGTGCGTGCTTTCGGGCAAACCGACGATATTTTGCTTGCCATTTCTACCAGTGGTAACAGCAAAAACGTCCTGAAAGCGATGGAAGCTGCAGTAACCCGAGACATGACGATTATCGCTTTCACCGGCAAAGACGGTGGCGAAATGGCAGGACTGCTGGGCGAGAATGACGTTGAGATCCGTATTCCCTCTCACCGTACCTCTCGAATCCATGAAGTTCACATGGTCACTCTTCACTGCCTGTGCGATCTTATCGATCAGGTTCTATTCCCTGCTCATGAAGAGTAACGCTATGAATATCTACAAAACCGTCGCCTTACTGGTGATGAGCTTGGCGCTCTCAGGTTGCGCTGGGTTGTTTGAAGTTACCGATACTCGCTCAGCTAAAGAACTATGGAGCGACAGCGCATTAGAGTCAGAAGTTGCGGGGATAACCAATAAAGCACCATTTGTTGGCAAAGTTCGCGTAGTCGCGAGTTCACAGCGCGGCACTGTCGTATTAATGGGACAAGCTCAGACCGAAGAGTTACGAGACACACTCTATGCACGCGTGTCCGCGCTTAATGGTGTAAAGCGAGTTTACAATCAAGTGCGAATTAATAGCCCGCTTGGCTTTACCCAAATGAGTAATGACAGCTGGTTAACGACAAAAGTGAAGTCAGCATTATTGACTGACGACCGCCTAAATGGTGTAAAAATAAAAGTTATTACTGAAAACAAAGAAGTGTTTTTACTCGGTTATGTATCCAAAGAGCACGCCGATATCGCCACAGATATAGCACGTAACATATCAGGCGTCTCTCAAGTTATCCGTGCTTTCCAATTCAGTGAGACACAAGAAAAACTCAATACTGAAGCCGAAGGTGAAACGAAAAAAGAACTCAGCACGCAACAAAGTGTCAACCCTGCACCTGTTACTGCAGAGGAAGAGCCGATGCGACCAATTATCGAAGAGCCTGCACCTTTCGTAGAAGTGGAAGGTTAAGGGCCAATCACTGACAGCGACCTGCTGACTTCACCAGAAATAAAAAAACCAGTCTGTCATCAACAGGCTGGTTTTTTATTGGACTGCTTTTGCGCTCTTTGATCGTTAAGCTTTAAGTGCTCGCTCACCACGAGCAATACCAACAATACCACTTCGCGCCACTTCCACTACATCCGTAACTTCAGATAACGCCGTAATGAAAGCATCAAGCTTTTCACTGGTTCCCGCCAATTGCACCGTATATTGTGATGCAGTGACATCTACGATTTGGCCGCGGAAAATATCCGCAGTGCGTTTAACTTCTGCCCGAGCAAAGCCACTAGCTTTTACTTTTACCATCATCAGCTCGCGCTCAATATGCTCAACGGCAGTAACTTCTTGAACTTTCAGGACATCGATCAATTTGTGTAGCTGCTTTTGAATTTGCTCCAATTGCATTTCGCTCGACGCCGTCGTGATATTAAGACGGGACAGAGTTTCATCCTCAGTCGGCGATACGTTCAAAGATTCGATGTTGTAACCACGTTGAGAGAACAAGCCAACCACGCGTGATAATGAACCCGGTTGGTTTTCCATTAGTAGTGAAATAATGTGCTTCATATTAAGTTCTCTCCGTCTTGCTCAACCACATTTTGTCCATGCCTTCACCTTTGATCTGCATTGGATAGACATGCTCTGTTTCATCAACATTAATATCAACAAAAACCAGACGATCTTTCATCGAAAGCGCTTTTTTAAGACCTTCTTCCAGTTCATTTGGATGAGAAATACGAATACCAACATGACCGTATGCTTCGGCAATCGCAGCAAAATCAGGGACAGAACTCATATACGAGTTAGAGTGACGACCTTGATAAATGATATCTTGCCACTGCTTTACCATGCCCAAAAAGCGGTTGTTCAGGTTAATAATTTTAACCGGAATGTCGTATTGCATGGCTGTCGACAACTCTTGAATATTCATCTGAATACTGCCATCTCCCGTCACACAAACCACTTCTTCATCAGGGTAGGCAAACTTCACGCCCATCGCCGCTGGGAAACCAAAGCCCATCGTGCCCAGACCACCAGAATTAATCCATCGTCTTGGCTTATTGAATGGGTAATAAAGCGCAGCAAACATCTGATGCTGACCAACATCCGATGCTACATAAGCATCGCCACCTGTCAGTTTATGAAGCACCTCAATAACCTGTTGGGGTTTGATTTTTTCATCGGATTTTTCATAGCCCAAACATTGACGATCTCGCCAGCTTTCAATATCTGTCCACCAAGCATCAAGGGCTTGCGCGTCATTGCTGCCGCCTTGTTCGATGAGTAGCTTCAGCATGGAATCAAGTACTACATCTGCAGAGCCGACAATCGGCAGATCCGCAGGCACATTTTTCGATATAGAAGATGGGTCAATATCAATGTGTACGACTTTAGCGTTCGGGCAGTACTTCTCTAAATTGTTGGTAGTACGGTCATCAAAACGAACACCGACACCAAAAATAAGGTCTGCATCATGCATCGCCATGTTGGCTTCATACGTACCATGCATGCCGAGCATACCGAGCGAATTTTTATGCGTACCAGGGAATGCCCCTAGCCCCATTAACGTACTCACCACTGGCAGGTTTAAGGTCTCAGCAAGCTTAGCAATCTGTTGATCGGCTTCCGCCATCACCGCACCGCCGCCAATATAAAGTACTGGTTTTTTCGCTTCTAAGATCGCTTTAAGCGCTTTCTTAATTTGCCCTTTATGACCCGATGTCGTTGGGTTGTATGAACGCAATGCAACCGTCTCTGGGTATTCATAAGGGAATTTAATCTGAGGGTTCATTACGTCTTTAGGAATATCAACCACCACAGGACCAGGACGCCCTGTTGACGCAATGTAAAAGGCTTTCTTTATGGTATCGGCAATGTCTTCTGCGCGTTTAAGCAAAAAGCTGTGTTTGACGACAGGGCGGGATACCCCCACCATGTCACACTCTTGGAATGCGTCATTACCGATAAGGTTATTAGGTACGTTACCAGACAGTACGACCATTGGAATCGAGTCCATGTAAGCGGTAGCAATGCCGGTGATGGTATTGGTCGCACCTGGACCTGAACAGACCAACACGACTCCAGGCTTGCCTGTTGCTCGAGCATAACCATCGGCCATATGCGTCGCCGCTTGTTCGTGTCGAACTAATACGTGTTGAATATCTTCTTGTTTTTGATGAAGGGCATCATAGATATCAAGTACAGAGCCACCTGGGTAGCCAAAGATTTGCTGTACGCCTTCATCGATCAAGGACTGAACGATCATTTCAGCGCCAGATAACATGTCTGGGGTTGGGTTTTGCATATTTTCTCCTTACCAGTTATCTCTACAAACAGGTCGTTTGAAGAGCTGGTCTTACATAGTTAGGGCTTATTCGTAGCCTAATCGAAATCACTCACTTTTCGGCTATGTCGTTGTGCCAGTCATAACAAGCACATCGTTTACGCAACAACTGTAACGCTTTCTTATCACAAGGTCTAACCTTGTTTTGATCGCAAAAAAGAGACTCGTCTTCATTCCCTATCATTTACAACAAATTGTGACGGATTAGGCAGTCAACCCGGCATATAATCTCAACTAACCTTTAAGTTCAGGATAAAAAACTTTTACTCATCCTCTTTAGGTGCAAAAACCTATTAACACTAACGATGAAAACCACCGTATTCATCGTTTCATGGCAATAAAAAAGGCTCCTTTTCGGAGCCTTAAATGAAAAATGATTGAGAGTAACTGTTTATGCGCTTTTTCGCCAAAAGAGCCAGTGTCGCCTTTTCTTCACTTTCGTGTCGTATGTGCTTCTTCCTAACATCAGTAAACAAGGAGTAAGCACTAATGTTAATACCGTGGCAAAGGCCAGGCCGCCCGCAATAGCCGTTGCTAACTGCGACCACCATTGGGTGCTAGGCGCCCCAAATTCGATTTTTTGATTAATAAGATCGATGTTCATTTCTAATACCATCGGCATTAATCCCAATATCGTCGTGACAGTCGTCAGCAGTACAGGTCTCAAACGCTGAACTCCCGTTCTTAATATCGCTTCTCGTTTATCTAACCCGCGCTTTAGCAACTGATTATAGGTGTCAATTAAGACGATATTATTGTTCACTACAATACCAGCTAAAGCGATCACCCCAATGCCCGACATAATAATGCCAAAGGGGCGTTGGAAGATCAGCAGTCCTGCAAACACACCCACCGTAGAAAATATCACCGCACTCAAAATTAAAAATGCCTGATAGAAGCTGTTAAATTGCGTAATTAAAATCAACGCCATAACAGCAAGCGCCACTAAAAACGCACTTTGTAAAAACTCTGATGAGTTCTTTTGCTCTTCATTTTGACCTCGTATTCGCACATCAATACCAGGCGGAAGCTCAAGTGCATCTAATGATTGCTGGAACTCAGGTAGCTCAATTGCGAGATTGTAGCCCTCTGCCATGTCTGCTTTAACGTTAATGATACGAATACCATCTAATCGCTCAATGGTATCTTGCTTATGCTGAGGTGTGATTTCCGCAAAATTGGTAATCGGCACCAAACCTGCTGGAGTCTTCACACGTAGTTCATCAAAACGACCAATATCGCGCTTATCACTTGGGAAGCGAACTAAAATATCCACTTCTTCTGACGAGTCATCTGGAAGGTAGTCGCCAATTTTTAGTCCATTTGTTACAAACTGCACCGTGTTTCCGACTAAACTAGCATCAGCACCAAATCGAGCAGCGTCATCTCTACGAATATCTATCTGCCAATCAATACCAGGTTTACTGGATGAGTCACTAATATTGGTGAGCTTCTCGTTACTGTCGGCCCAACGTCGAATCACTTTCGCCGCCTCATCAAGACGCTCTGGGAAGCGGGCTGACAGTTCAATCACTAAGTCATGCTCGACCGGTGGCCCCGCATCAGGGAATTTGTACTCAATTTCTACCCCAGCAAACTGATTCGTCGTTTGCTTTAACTCTTCGATAATGACATTAACTCGGCGGCGGTCTTGCCAATCAACAGGCGTAATTTGGATATTACCAATCTCACTTTTACCGCCGGTTTTCGTGTAGACACTTTCGAATTCATCATGATTGAGCATCACCTTCTCAACGACCCTCATGACTTCATCTTTTTCATTAATCGATAAATCACCATGAGAGCGTACTTTGACGTTAAAATACGGCGGGTCCACCTCAGGGAAAAACTCAGCCCCTAAACCCGCTTTGTTGTAAGCGGCACCGACACCAATCGCAATCAAAATCGCTAGCAGTAATATTTTAAATGGGTGCACAATCGCAATGGCTAACGTGTGGTAATAAAGCTTAGTGATGCCCGTTGCCTTATCAAAATCTCCCTCATGCAGTGCCACCATCTTAGCTTGCTGTGCACTAGACACGTATTGAGGCTTACCAAATAACCCGCCAAGAACCGGTACAAACAGCAGCGCCATAACTAATGAGGCGGTTAAGGTCGCAATCAAGGTCAGTGGTAAGAACTTCATGAACTCGCCAGTGGTATCTGGCCAGAACAATAAGGGCGCGAAAGCGGCGAGTGTGGTCGCCGTTGAGGCGGTGATCGGCCATGCCATGCGCTTAGCTGCGTCGGCGTAAGCTTGCTTTCTCGGCGTGCCTTCTTGCATTCGACGATCGGCAAACTCGGTGACCACTATCGCTCCGTCAACCAGCATACCAACGGCCATAATAAGCGAGAATAAGACGATGATATTTACGGTCAAGCCAAATACTGATAGTACCAATAGCCCAGTCAAAAACGAGCCAGGGATCGACACCCCGACCAGCATCGCAGTTCGAACACCGAGAATGGCAATAATCACGATCACGACAAGAATAATTGCCGACAACACATTATTTTGTAGATCATTAAGCATGATCTTAACGTCTTTCGATTCGTCTTTGGTGTATTTTACCTGTAAGTTGTTTGGCCACTCTGGAAGCAGCGACGCTTGATGCATTACCTCTTTTACCAAAGCAACCGTCTCGATAATATTTTCGCCGGCGCGTTTTTTCACATCAAGAACAACAGCAGACTGTCCATCGAGGCGCGCAAAACTGTCTGGGTCTCGAAATGCACGACGAACGGTCGCCACATCCCCGAAGGTAATTACCTGCTTGCCATCGACCTTAACAGGCAGCTCTAACACATCTTTTAGGGTTTCGAACACTGAGGGGACTTTAACAGAAAAGCGTCCATAGCCCGTATCAACAAACCCTGCTGCAACCACACGGTTATTAAGTGCAATAAGGTTGTAAATATCACCTTGATCTAAGCCATAACTTTCCATCAATAGTGGGTCAACGACTATCTCGACGATGTCATCGCGATCACCCGCAATATCCACTTCCAAGACCTGTCGGTAGCTCTCCAGTTTGTCGCGCAGTTGCCGAGCTATTTGAACAATCGTGCGTTCCGGTACGGTTCCATAAAGAACCACCGACAATACAGGCTGCTGAGAGGCAAAAGTCACTTCATTAACGGTTGGCTCATCACTATCATCTGGCAACTTTGGTTTGGCCAAATCAACAGCGTCACGCACATCCGCCATGGCTTGTGTTAGATCAACACCAACATTAAATTCAAGCGTTACCGACGCATGTCCCTCAGACGCCGTTGCCGTCATTTCTTTTACGCCTTCAATTGAACGTAATTCTTTTTCCAACGGGCGGACTAACAAACGTTCACTATCGTCAGGGGAGATCCCTTGGTGCCCTACCGATACATAGATGATAGGAATCGTGATATCTGGGCTCGACTCTTTAGGAATGGTGTTATAGGTCACCACTCCGGCAATTAAAATTAAAACCAGTAAACTGATCATTGTTCGAGAGCGAGACAACGCCGCATCAATCAAAGCATTCATGCGCCTTCTCCTACAGCTTAGCTTGATCAGCTATTTTATTTGCTTGCTCAACGCTAATCGCTTCTACCGCGTCACCATCGCGAACAAACCCTTGCCCTAAGACAATAATATCGACTCGGTCGCCAAGTCCTGTAAGCCATACTCCATCTTGTTCTGCTTTAACAAGTTGAATGGGTACAAACACCACCTTTTTGCTCTGAAGTGTTTTGACTCCTAGATTGCCACGCTCATCCAACGCCAACATGGTCGGTGTTATTTTTATCGCAATATTTTTCTCAAGCGCCAACTCGACTTCAGCGCTGACTCCTGCCGAAATTTTCTGGTTTGGATTGGGTACTTCTATTTCTATAGGAAAGGTATTGGTAGTAGGTGAAGACACTCTGGAGATATAACGGAGTTTACCGGTCACTTGCTTGCCATCAATAAAACGCACCATCGCTGGCTGATTTACAGACAAGTTTTGAATATGGCGCTCACTCACATCAGCTTCAATGACCAACACGTTTAAATCGATCATCATCGCAACCGGATCGCCAATTGACACAAAGTCCCCCAACTCAATATCAATTTGGTCAACGATACCAGTAAATGGGGCCTTAACGAGGGTATTTCGCAACGCTAGTTTGGCTGCACTCACCATCGCTTTAGCTTCTGTAAGATTTGCGGCGGCGGTTGAATAAGCGACCTCACCTTGTAACCCTCGGCTCTTTAACGATTTAGAAGCATTAAACTCTTGCTGACGAACATTCAGCATCGCTTGAGCGCGCTCTAACTGAATAGGAAGATCACCTTTATCAATTTGAGCAATAGCTTGACCGGCCTTAACTTGCTCTCCCTTTTTCACGTTCAAACCAATGATTTTTCCAGCAATTTCAGCCCCAAGCTTAGCGGTTCTATCCGCAGCAGTTCGGCCATATAAATCAATTTTTTTATCAATATTCTCGGCAACAAAAGATTGAAAGACCACCCTTGCAAGTGGTGCAACCTCTGGCGAAGTCGGCTGAGTATTTTCTTCTGCGCGTAAAGCACCAAGGCCTAACCAAACAGCCAGCCCAATGATGAATAATAGCGAAATAAGCCAGGGACGTTTTGAAAAGAAGCTGCCAGGCTGCATGGTTGGCATAATTATATCCTTATAATATTCAGGCAATTGTGTTCACTTAGCTTTTCTCATACGAGAATTAACTCATAAAAGTACTCAAACCATGAATAACATCCTTAGACCCATGGTTTCAGCACACCCTTTACATAGAAAAGGATAAGAGTAGAGCAGTAACACTACGATACTTTATTGATTTTTTGTTATCTGGGTAGCAAAAAAAAGAGGCGAACTTCTCATTCGCCTCTTTCTTATTTATTAACTTAAACGCTAAATGAAGCGCCACAGCCACATGTTGTCGTGGCATTGGGGTTATCGATAAAGAATCTTGCCCCTTCCAGCCCTTCAGTATAGTCAACCGTACCGCCAATTAAATATTGTAGGCTCATTGGATCTACCACTAAAGTCACACCACATTTTTCAATCGTGGTATCCCCATCGTTGACACTTTCGTCAAAGGTAAAGCCATACTGAAATCCGCTACAGCCACCACCGGTAATATAGACACGCAATTTCAAAGCTGGGTTTTCTTCTTCTGAAATCAATGTCTGAACACGCGTTGCGGCGGCATCAGAAAAATTTAAAGGAATAGCTACATCACTCATAGGAACCTCTCTCGCTACTCATTCGCAATTTAACGTATCACTGACTGGCAGCGATCTCGCATCCCCTACGAAGATGATTAATAACTCATCAAAAGCGATGAATAAACAAATAGTATTAATTGTATTGCTGGGGATTATCTAATACCTGACTGCTTCGTTCAAGTATTAGGCAGGTGCAATTTAACATTACCTCGATATCAGGGGACAATTTCCGAAAATGTGCTCAAAACACTACTAGATTTTGTGAGGGTATGTACAATGCTGCTCACTTGGTCCGAATAAGCAAAGAGGAATTCTCCATGACCAAATCAGCAGAGCTGTATCAAAAAGCGCAAGAGACTATCCCTGGTGGTGTAAACTCGCCCGTTCGAGCCTTCAACGGTGTAGGTGGCTCACCTATCTTTGTTGAGCGTGCCGATGGCCCTTTGATTTTTGATGCTGATGGTAAAGCGTACATTGACTACGTAGGTTCTTGGGGACCGATGATCTTAGGTCACAACCATGCCGTTATCCGCGAAGCCGTTATTGATGCCGCACAACGAGGCCTAAGTTTTGGTGCACCAACCGAAATGGAAATCAACATGGCTGAGCTAGTGCGTAAACTGGTTCCTTCTATGGAGCAGCTGCGTATGGTGAGCTCTGGTACAGAAGCGACCATGAGCGCTATTCGTCTTGCTCGTGGCTACACCGGCCGCGACAAAATCATGAAATTTGAAGGCTGCTACCACGGCCATGCCGATAGCTTGCTTGTTAAAGCTGGCTCTGGTGCCCTAACGCTTGGTCAACCTAGCTCGCCGGGCGTGCCTGCTGATTTTGCAAAATACACGCTAACGGCTCGTTTTAACGATCTTGAATCTGTTAGAGCACTTTTTGCTGCGAACAAGGGCGAAATTTCCTGCATTATTGTTGAGCCTGTTGCCGGTAACATGAACTGCATCCCACCGGTTGAAGGCTTCCACGAAGGACTTCGCCAAATTTGTGATGAAGAAGGCGCACTGCTTATTTTCGACGAAGTCATGACAGGTTTCCGCGTCGCGCAAGGTGGTGCTCAAGCGTATTACAACATCAAGCCAGACTTAACGACGCTAGGTAAAATCATCGGTGGCGGCATGCCTGTTGGTGCGTTTGGTGGCCGTAAAGAAGTCATGCAATACGTTGCCCCTACAGGTCCTGTTTATCAAGCAGGGACACTTTCAGGTAACCCTATCGCAATGGCTGCAGGTTATGCCTGCCTTACACTACTGTCTGAAGAGGGCAACGAAAAGCGCCTTGCACACAAAACTAAACAACTTGCGGATGGCTTTAAAGCCTTGGCAGACGAACATGGCATTCCAATGGTTGTCAATCAAGTTGGCGGTATGTTTGGTTTCTTCTTTACTGATCAAGAACGTGTTACTTGCTACGAAGATGTCGCTAAATGCGATGTTGAGCGCTTTAAGCGTTTCTTCCATCTAATGCTCGATCACGGTGTGTACCTTGCACCATCAGCATTTGAAGCTAGCTTTCTGTCTCTTGCTCACGGTTCAAAAGAGATCGAGGCGACATTAGAAGCCGCAGATCGCTGTTTTGCGATGCTGGCTAAAGAAGCGTAATTTTCTGAATTACTGAGTACAGTAGAAAATTATGAAACATGACATTAAGGGCTGAAATCAGCCCTTTTTTACGCCTGCCAGTGAAATGCAGCCAACAACACGATGACTGATACCATGAGCCAGAACCAAGGAATTTTTCGCTTAATTTTAACCTCTGACTGACACGTTTCTTTGCTATTGCAGCACCCCATAAAACCCCCACTAATCACAGTACTAAATACTAATTAAAATTGATCACTCCATATTTTACGTCCATTATATGCTCAATTGGTCGCCGTATTTGATTACTTAGTTTACCGACAATACGCTTACCAGTAATAAGTTGAAAGAACAGTACTAGCGATGGCCCGTTGCCTACGAGTAAAGCAACGCCGCGACGCAGAAAAAACAACTCTCGCTCATCACCTGATCGCATGCAGATTTCGCAGCCGATATAGTCAAAAAGGATCACTCGTGAAAACGAAAATGAACGTAACAGCAAGTCACTGGGTGCTCATCATCGCCCTGCTTTTAACTGGCTTTGCCTGTTACTTGCTCGTCGAGCCTTATATTAACTCGATCGTCATGGCATTTATTTTGTCACTATTGATGTTCCCTATCCATGAGTGGCTAGAGAACAAGCTGCCAAAACATAAAAACATTGTTGCCTTGTTATCATGCGTCATTCTGACCTTTATTATTGTCATGCCATTGCTGCTGGTTTTTAGCGCCATCGTTCAGCAAGGATCGGTCTTTTCACAAAACATGTATCACTGGGTGACCGGTGGTGGCATTCAAGAAGTCTTTGCTCACCCTTGGGTCGTTAAAGGACTTTCTTTCATTAATGACTACCTACCCTTTGATAAAATTGACCCACAAGACATCGCCAAAAAAGCCGCTGAATTTGCGACCTCACTTGGTTCAAATCTAGTGGCAATCAGCGCAAAAATTCTTGGTGATGCCACCAGCTTCCTCATGAATTTCTTCTTAATGCTATTTGTGTTGTTCTTCCTACTGCGCGATCACGATAAAATCATTGCTGCCATTCGCCACATTCTGCCCTTCTCTCGCAGTCAAGAAGATCGCTTGTTGAACGAGATTGAAAAAGTGTCGAAGTCGGCAGTAATGGGCTCGTTTTTAACCGCTATTGCGCAGGGTGCCGCTGGCGGATTTGGTATGTGGGTAGCCGGATTCCCTGGGCTATTCTGGGGAACAATGATGGGCTTTGCCTCATTTATTCCTGTGGTTGGAACCGCATTGATTTGGATTCCAGCAACGGCTTACTTACTGATTACTGGCGAAACGCAGTGGGGAATATTCCTCGCCATATGGAGTATCGCGGTGGTGGGCTCTATTGATAACGTATTAAGACCCCTGCTAATGCAAGGTAGTGCCGGTATGAATACGTTGATGATTTTCTTCTCCCTGCTTGGTGGTATTCATTTATTTGGTCTTATCGGCCTGATTTATGGCCCGATCATTTTTGCTATCACTATCGTACTTTTCAATATGTATGAAGAAGAGTTTAAGGACTTTTTAGATAGCCAAGATAACAGCTAGAATGCTTTTTTAGTCTGGGGGTTTATGAGAGAATCCCCTCCCTTTTTCAGTTTCCAAGAGATGACGTTCATGTCGCATTACATCGCTCCCAGCCAGATTGCCGAAAGACAGCTTGAGTACTTCGCAGGAAAACGTGTGCTGGTCATCGGTGAAATAGAAGACCAATTCCCGATTGATTTGAGTAAGCATTGCGACAAAGTCACGGTATTTACTAGCAATTACTGTACTTACCGACAACTTCATCGCTCGGAACAACTTTGCTGTCACTTTGGTGCTAATTTACCAGACACGATCGACGCAGATATGATCTTAATGTATTGGCCAAAAGCTAAAGCAGAAGCGCAGATGCTATTAGACATGTCGTTAGCGAAGCTAGGTCAAGATACTGAAATCGTCGTGGTCGGTGAAAACCGTTCAGGCGTAAAAAGCGTGGAGAAAATGTTTGCGCCTTATGGCGTGATTAAAAAATACGACTCAGCACGTCGTTGCTCATTTTATTGGGGGCAATGCCAAACAGCACCCGCATCGTTTGATTTGCAATCATGGTTTAAGTCCTACCTTGTCGAGCTGGACGGCCAGCAATTAGTGGTAAAAAGCCTGCCTGGTGTCTTTAGCCATGGTGAGTTTGATTTAGGTAGCCAGTTGCTACTCAATAACCTCCCCCCACTGCATGGAAAAGTCCTCGATTTTGGTTGTGGCGCTGGTGTACTCGGTGCTTTTATGGCACTACGCTACCCGGATATTTCTCTGCAAATGTGTGATATTAATGCCTTTGCTATCGAGTCTAGTAAGCAGACCCTACTCGCTAACGGCTTGAAAGGCGATGTCTTAGCTTCTGATGTCTATTCTGATCTGTCGTCAGATTTTCAGTTCATCGTAAGCAACCCGCCATTCCATGCTGGTCTAGACACCAGTTACTCTGCAACTGAAGAGCTGCTAAATGATGCACCGACGCATCTTAAAGCCGCAGGAAATATCCTCATTGTAGCGAACAGTTTCCTTAAATACGCGCCTATCATCGAGCGTCAATTTGGCCATTGCCACACTCTCGATAAAAATCGTAAATTTACTATCTACCATGCAACAAAATAACTCGCGTATCTAAACAAGAATATCGGCAATACTCATCATTAGCATCCGTATTGCCGTTCTACTCTACAAGCCTCTCATAACGCCCTGTTTAACCGCCACTTTTATTATTGCTGACATAACAAGCTTCAATCTGCTTTCAAGCAATCATTAATTATGAGTGACCTCACACGCTTTGTATCCAACTTACTTGCTAAAGTAAAAAAAGTATTTAGATTAGTAAGGTCAGACGTTTTATAGCAAAACGCACATCTTCACTTACTCACTAGATACCCCTTAACGGCCTAAGACTTACATATGTTCAAGCTGCATAGAAAACAGAAATTTAAACGATTACAGAGCACTTTGATGATGGCCTTTTTGGTGCTCAGCATCACTCCACTTACTGTCATTGCTCTGTTTTTTCTTAATGCTCACAGCCAAGATCTTCGCGATCAAAGCACTACGCACCTTGTTTCGGTTCGCGATACAAAAAAACAGCAGGTTCTCGATTACTTTGATGCGCAGAAGTCCGAAGTCATGGGCTTTGTGCGCTCAGAGCTTGCCTATGCCAGTGGTGGGCGATTTTACGGCATAGTCAACGCATTCCAACGTTTAGGCGATGACATAGAGCAAGCTCAACAACATGCACAAGAGCGCTACATTACAGGCTCTGGCGATCAAGTAAAAACCTCAATCATGCCCGACTCAAGCAGCTATGTTGGCAGTGAACGTTACCGACTGCTCCACAAACGCTACCACCGCGCATTTGTGGAGCACCTTAAGCGTTCTGACTTTGACGATATCGTCTTGGTCGATTTAACGGGTAACGTTACCTACTCGGTGTTCAAACACGATTACTATGGTACCAACCTCAATACAGGCCGCTTTTCTCAATCGATATTAGGCTCTACCTTCGCGACTTTAGACCAAGAAGTAACGCAAAAACGTAAGGACAACGAAGAATACACGCCGGTTATCATTTCTGACTTTGCCTCCCAAGGAGAGCAGCAATACGCTTGGCTAGGCGCCCCGATTATTCAGCAAGGGTATTTACACAGTTACGCACTATTTCGTTTACCAATTAAAGGGATCACTAAGCTCATCAATAGCGGCAGCACCACCGACATCAACCTTCTTTTGGTCGGAAATGATGGCAAAGCTAAAATGATGGGGTTATCCGCAAAAAGCATCACACAAAGCGAACAAGTCATCCAAAAAGCGCTATCAGGTGAAACTCAAGTCGGAAGCTACAGCAATACTCTCGACAACCAATACTTAGCGGCTTTCGCACCCGTTCAATTTGCAGACACCACATGGGCGCTCGTTGCAGAAACGCCTGAGTCCGTGGCGTTTGCCAGTATCCGTCAACTGGAAAAGCTATTTGTCATTGCTATGCTTAGCGCGATTATATTAGTGGTGATCGCTTCGCACTACCTCTCCAATTTCATTACCTCGCCACTTCTTAAGCTAACATGGGCTGCCGAGCGAGCATCTGGAGGTGATCTCGAGCCATCAATCATTAGTGCTAACCGCAAAGATGAGATAGGTCGGCTGGCACTAAGCTTTGAGCGTATGCGCCGCTCTATCAAGGATAAAATCGAGTTAATTAAGAACCAAAACCAAGAGCTAGAACAAAACCTCATTGTGATTAAAAAACAGAATGAAGAACTACAACTTGCCAACAAATTAAAAGATGAATTTCTTGCCACTACCTCCCATGAACTAAGGACACCGCTACATGGCATGATTGGTATTGCTGAAGCCATGATATCTGGTGCTAATGGCCCGATTGGCGCCAATCATCGCTATCAACTGGATATTATTGTTAACAGCGGTCAAAGGCTGGCAAGCCTTGTAGATGACCTTCTCGATTATCACAAGATGCGCTATGGCAGCCTTGCAATAGAGCGTTCCGCCGTGAGCCTAACCAGTGCGACACAACTTGTTCTCGACTTATCCCAGCACCTGTTGGGTAATAAAAAGATTCGCATTATTAACCAAGTGTTAGAACCTATTCCTTACGTATCCGCTGACCCGCAGCGGTTAGAGCAAGTACTGTATAACTTGGTCGGCAACGCCATAAAATACACCAATGAAGGAAAAATCGTATTATCAGCAACTGCGATGGATGATCATATCCGCGTTCAAGTTGTCGATACTGGACATGGCATCCCTGCACAGCAGCTAGAGCATATTTTCGAACCATTAGTACAGGCAGGACACGATTCAGGGCACTATCGCCAAGGAGCAGGACTAGGGCTCTCTATCAGCCGACAACTCATTGAGTTAATGGGTGGCTCACTCTACGTCAGTAGCCAACCGCATGTAGGAACCACATTCAGCTTCACCCTGCCATTAGCTAACCAAGAAGAAGTGGAAGCCATGTCTTACGTGCCGCAATCTAATCACTACCAAGTGACGGAACAAAGCGAGTTAGCAATCGATGACGAAGAAACCCTTCCTGACAACCCTGATGGGCCTAGAATCCTTATCGCTGATGATGAGCCAGTTAACCTGCGTATTCTAGAGAGCTTTTTACGACTTGAAGGCTATCAAGTCACACTCGCTAAGGATGGCATAGAAGCCATGGCGACCATTGAAAAAGACAAACCAGACCTACTACTACTTGATATCATGATGCCAGGAATGAGTGGATTTGAAGTCTGTGAAACGCTACGTGAGCAATACGATCACGCTGCTCTGCCCGTCATTATGCTCACCGCGCTAAATCAATCAGAAGACCGTGTTCGTGGTTTTGAAGTTGGCGCTAATGACTACTTATCCAAACCATTTAGCAAACAAGAACTGGCGGCAAGAATTGCAGCCCACCTGCAAGCGAGCAAGGCAGAGGTAAGGCGGGCAGAAAACCAAAGTCTTAAATATGAACTAAAGCAACGTGCTCTCGTCGAAGCCAGCCTACTGGAAACACAAGGGCGACTCATTGAGCAGCTCGACACTGCACCAGAAGCTATTTTGTGCGTACGTAATGATCTTAAAATCCAATTTGCCAATCAAGCGGCGGCAGCGTTATTCAAACGAAATGTTGAACAGCTAAAGCGTTCAAGCTTAGATGACCTCATTGCGCCTAAGTTCGTTAACCTATCTCAAGAGCATTATTGCGGTGACATTGATATCTTTATAGAAGATGTAAGACAGCGTATCAATGCCGACATTTTAACGCTACCAGAAGGCTCTGGACTGCGCAGTGTCTATATCTTTGAACAAGGTAAAAATACTAACGTATCGCGCGTTAGAAACCTTGAAACCGCCATTGATGCACTTTCTAGCTACGCCATTGAAGGGGATAAAGCCAAGCTACAAGAATTAAAAGAGCTAGGAGGAGAGTTTACTCGACTGGCCGATAAAGCCAGCGACGAGCAAAAATCTCGCCCTGAATTAATGCGTGAAATACTGGTAGAAGCGATGACAAATTCATTGACTTACTGGGAAGATGTCACCGGACAATCGAAGTTTGCCTTTGCAGAACAAAGTGGCCTCTGGCGGGTTTACCTAGATCGAAGCACGCTACAAACTCGAACGTTAGACAAATACTTACGGGTAGAAACGCTGCCTAAAACCCCTCGCTGGCGAACTGTATTGAGTTCAATGGAATACATTTTGGAGCACTGCCACAAACAAGGCCCTGAGCGCGACCACATCATCGCCTGTAGAGACAGGCTGCAGAAGTTGTTAACCAGTTAATTAACTCATGCGTTCATTGTCTTAATTCAGCATGTTAGCTTGCCCTACAAAAAAGCCAGTCTTCAATTTAACATTGAAGACTGGCTTTATTATTAGTGTCGTTCTATTCCAGAGTCGCTATCGCCACTAGGTTGGGAGAGCAGGCTCTCCCAATTTATAACCGCTTATGCAGGCTCTTGGAAAATAACTGTATCAGCTTTTTCTGTATACTGCCCCATTAAATGGAAGTTCAAATAACGGTAGGTGTCTGCCGCAGTGGCATCAATTTGCTGCATGTACTCTAAGTACTCTTCCTTGTTTGGAATGCGACCTAGAATAGCACCAACAGAAGCGAGCTCAGCAGAAGACAAATAAACGTTCGCACCTGTACCCAAACGGTTCGGGAAGTTACGTGTCGATGTTGACATCACTGTAGAAGCGTCAGCCACTCGCGCTTGGTTACCCATACACAGAGAACATCCTGGTGTTTCGATACGCACGCCCGCACGACCAAAGATACCGTAGTAACCCTCTTCTGTTAGCTGGTCTTTATCCATCTTAGTTGGTGGTGCAATCCACAAACGAGTATCCAACTGACCAGTAAACTTATCAAGAAGCTTACCCGCAGCACGGAAGTGACCAATATTCGTCATACATGAACCAATAAAGACCTCATTGATTTCGGTACCTTGAACATCAGCCAGCAAACGAGCATCATCTGGGTCATTTGGCGCACAAAGAATTGGCTGGTCGATATCGGCCAAGTCAATTTCGATAACGTGAGCATATTGTGCATCGCTATCCGCCTGCATAAGATCAGGGTTTGCTAGCCACTCTTCCATTGCCACAATTCGACGTTCAATCGTACGACGATCACCGTAACCTTCAGAAATCATCCACTTAAGCATGGTGATATTTGAATTAAGGTACTCTTCAATCGACTCTTGAGATAGCTTCACCGTACAACCTGCGGCGCTTCGCTCTGCTGACGCATCAGACAATTCAAAAGCTTGCTCTACTGATAGGTGCTCAACACCTTCAATCTCTAGAATACGACCAGAGAACTCATTGATCTTACCCGCTTTTTCAACAGTAAGTAGACCTTGCTGAATGCCGTAGTAAGGAATCGCATGCACAAGATCACGCAGTGTAATACCAGGCTGCATCTCACCTTTAAAACGAACCAAGATAGACTCAGGCATATCCAACGGCATCACGCCAGTTGCAGCAGCAAACGCCACCAAACCAGAACCAGCAGGGAAAGAAATACCAAGAGGGAAACGAGTATGAGAGTCACCACCAGTACCAACAGTATCTGGCAACAACATACGGTTCAACCAAGAGTGGATAACACCATCCCCCGGACGTAGCGATACACCAGCACGGTTCATAATGAAATCTGGCAGTGTATGGTGCGTATTCACATCAACCGGTTTTGGATAAGCCGAAGTGTGACAGAAAGACTGCATCACTAAATCCGCAGAAAAGCCAAGACAAGCGAGATCTTTGAGCTCATCACGCGTCATTGGTCCTGTGGTATCTTGTGACCCAACCGTTGTCATCTTAGGTTCGCAGTAAGTACCTGGACGAATACCTTCTACACCACAAGCTTTACCCACCATTTTTTGCGCAAGTGTAAAGCCAGTACCTGTATCTTCAACTTCAACCGGACGACGGAAGACTTCAGAAGGCGCCATACCTAGCGCTTCACGAGCACGATCCGTCAAGCCACGACCAATGATTAGAGGAATACGACCACCGGCTTGTACTTCATCAATCAGTACATCGGTCTTCAATGAAAACTCAGCCAGTGTCTCACCGCTCTCATGGGCGCAAACTTTACCTTCAAACGGGTAAATATCAATCACATCACCCATGTTCAGTTTAGTCACGTCCACTTCAATCGGTAGTGCGCCTGCATCTTCCATGGTATTGAAGAAGATTGGGGCAATTTTACCACCTAGAACATAACCACCTGCGCGTTTATTCGGAACATTAGGGATATCATCGCCCATGAACCAAAGCACAGAGTTTGTTGCTGATTTACGTGAAGATCCCGTACCAACAACGTCACCAACGTAAACCAATTGATGGCCTTTTTGTTGGAGCGCTTCAATTTGTTTAATTGGACCAATAGAACCTTGTTGATCCGGTTCTATGCCTTCACGAGCATTTTTTAGCATTGCTAGCGCGTGAACAGGGATGTCCGGGCGAGACCAAGCATCTGGCGCTGGCGATAGGTCATCGGTATTCGTTTCACCGGTAACTTTGAACACCGTCAGTGTGATTTTTTCTTGGAGCTTTGGCTTAGACTGGAACCATTCAGCTTCCGCCCACGACGTCATAACTTGCTTAGCGTGCTCGTTGCCCGCTTTGGCTTTTTCTTCAACGTCATAAAATGCATCAAACATCAAAAGCGTATGAGAAAGTGCTTTAACAGCGATAGGGGCAAGCGCCTCATCATCAAGTAAAGAAACAAGTGACTCTATGTTATACCCACCTTGCATTGTACCAAGCAATTGGGCTGCTTTTTCACGACTGACGAGTGGTGATTCAACTTCACCTTTTGTGATAGCCGTAAGGAAACCTGCTTTAACGTAAGCGGCCTCATCTACGCCCGGTGGAATACGGTTCTCAAGAAGATCAAGGATGGCTTCTTCTTCACCTTGAGGGGGATTTTTTAATAGCTCAACAAGTCCAGCAACTTGTTCAGCGTCTAGGGGTCTAGGAACAACTCCTTCGGCAGCACGCTCTTCGACGTGTTTACGGTAGGCTTCAAGCACGACTTTTTCCTCTCATTGCGGTCCCTCCTTAATAATTAGAATTAGGAGTGGACATCCTTGGAAACTTGGCTCTCCCTCGCCATTTTTCGTCATCAAATCCTTTAATGATCAGCATTAGAGAGGCCAAACTGTGGGGCGAAGAATAGCAAATTTAACGATAAATTAAAATCTTATCATTTTGACCAACATAGCAACTTCGAGCAAAATCCATGATTTTCACTCGCATCTATGTAGAAAACTTTACTTATTTCACTCGCAAATTCTGTTCACAGGCACGCACCTGTGAACAATTGTGGGCTGAATTAATATGCAGCACCAATGATTAAATAAAACGACCGTAATCCTGTTTCAACCTGACCATAGGAGAACATTATTGGCCCAACAGGCGAATCGATACCGGCAAAAATGGATCCGGCCATAAACAGTGGCGCACTCGATATCCCTTGATCACCATCCCAAACCCCACCGTACTCAGCGGATGCCCCTAGATACACGGGGGATTTAAACATGCCAAAATCGTTGTCAAACCACCGATAGCGATACACTAGGCTGCCATACAGTTTATTTTCGCCAATTAAGCTATTTCTTGGGATACCTGATAAATTCAAAAAGCCACCCAGCTCTCTTGGGTTGACGGGTAATGTAGCGTTTTCTGTTTCAATGACCGCATAATCAAACGAACCAACAAAGGTATTACGCCCAAAAGTGTGCGCATACTTAGTTTCCGCCGTAATTTCATAGGCGGTATCAGAAAAGTCCGACGGCGCTTCATTAATATTTTGTTGACCGCTATCTTTAGACAGTAAGTACTCTAAGTTGATATACCAACCTTTCGTCGGCAAACTGAAATCATCGAGGGTGTCCAGCTTATAATTTACAAACATCCCTTGACGATCAAAATCAAACGTTCCTGATGAAGGTAAAGGTGACACATAAGACTCCCCCTGAACAAAACGACCACCGAGCTTAAATTCTTGCCACAAAGTAGGGGCATAGCCTACCGCTAGCTCTCCTAGCCATTCACGATACGTCACGGGAACAAAATCGGCACTGCCTTCTAAGGCTGGATCAAGACAACCTGTGCGATCCGCATTAGGCGTGCACAGTACATTTCGTTTTTCGTTGCCGTACTTAAGACCCGCTAAGAAGAAAAAATCTTGGTTGGTGACAAATGGCGAATACAGCTCCGCCTCTATTCGCTTATCGGTGCCAAAATCAGCATTGACTCGCAATTCGGCGCCGCGATCATTGAGATCAGTAAAGTTTGTACTTACACCAATGGCATAGAAGCTATTAGCATTAAAATCCTCTTCAAGATAAAAGCGGAAATCCATGTAGTTTGGACCCCATGACTTTTCTTTCACGTCCACCACCAGTGCCGTGTCTTCACCTAGCTCTTGGTACTCGTAAGTGATGAGTTCAAATCGGTCTAAAGCGTAGAGGTTTTCTATTTTTTCTTCTATGTCATCCGTTTCGAGGATCTGACCTGATTTTAGTGACAAATTATTGCTCAACAAACTGTCGCTATAATGCGTCTGGTTATTGATGACAACTTTATCAACCTGCGTTTGATCGCCATAACGAAGGTGACGACGAGCATTTTGCTTGTTTTCAATGTACTGCTGGAACTGGGAAGAAGAAACGGATAAATGCTGTAGTTCATCTGCAATTTGATAAGCGGCTTCATACCCTAATTCATATGCTCTCGGCATACTCGAGAAGTCAGTAGTCGCGATTTTCCCCACTTCCGGATGCATGTAAACATCATTTTCACCAAGCGACTGCATCTGTTCTTCCGTACTACGACGAACCAAATAGTTCGACAACTGCTCACCAACACTCAAAAAACTACTAAAGTCATCACGGGTCTTATAATCACTACTGATATCCACGGCGATAATAAGATCAGCACCCATTTCTTTAGCAAGCTCAACCGGCATATTGTTGGTCACGCCACCATCGACCAACAAAAGATCGCCTAATTCATAAGGAGGCAACGCGCCCGGAACCGACATGCTAGCCATCATGGCGTCGACTAAATACCCTTTATCAATCACCACGGGCTCAAGTTTAAGGATATCTGTAGCGACGGAGCGATAAGGGATAGCTAAGTCATCGAAAGATTGAAATTTAGGTAGGTTACCGGTTGTTTTGCGCAAAATACGTAACATATTCTGCCCTTGCACCACACCTTTTGGCGCCTCAATAGAACCAAAATGCAAGCCAATGTCCGTACGAATTTGATAACGGTCTTCTGCTTCTTTATCTCGAATTCGGCGCTGACTGCGATTTACGCGATCCACATAGCCGTTATTCCAATCAACCGTATGGATGAAACTTTCAATCTCATCAGCACTCATACCCGTGGCATACAGACCGCCAACATAAGCACCCATACTGGTACCTGTCACGATATCGACTGGGATATTCATTTCTTCGAGCGCTTTAAGCACACCGATATGCGCCGCGCCTTTTGCACCACCACCCGCTAACACAAGACCAATTTTTGGCCTTGCCTTATCACTATTTGCAGTATTCTCTTGAGCCGTTTGTTTAACTGAGGTTGCAGTTTCGCTTTCTTGCGCGCATAACGTTGCACTACCCCATGTAAAAACTGACGCTATAAACCATCCCGTTAGGCGTTTCACATTCATCCCTAAAAGCGCTCTCAATTTGATTATTCTAATATATCAGTATTTTGCATCATAGCTATAGCCTAACCGCTTATCTCAAACGTATCCATTGTTTCGATAAGCGGCAGCTTGGCTCGTTCTACAATTAAATGTTGTGACACTTACCTTTTTACTTTAGTGACAATTACCAATCAAACAGGTTCTTTATCCACTGTTTGGGTTGGTTGTCACACGATGCCTTCAATTTCCCCGATTCATCCCAGACGGGTAACTCAAATGCATTGCCGCAATCGAGCTGTAGTGAACCATTGGTGGTTTTATTGAAACCAATCATCGTGATATTTTTTGGCCACGGCAAAATAAGCTGCTCCGGCACGCGAGCGGCTAAGTAATCGGAATACACGCGAAGAGCGCCACTTGAACCGGTTAACTTGGTCGATTTGTTATCATCTCTACCTACCCATATGGTGGTCACTTCTCGGCCGTCTACCCCTACAAACCAGCTATCTCGCGTATCATTACTGGTGCCGGTTTTCCCCGCCAATGCTGCGTGAGGAAACAGGCTATTTAAGTATCGCCCTGTCCCTTCAAGCACGCCTTTTTTCATCGCATAGGTAGTCAGCCAAGCAGCTTGTTGTGGCACTTTTTGTGTCGCTTTAGGCAAAGACTGATACAACACGTCCCCATCCACGCTCACCACGGAACGTAGCGCTGACAAATTAGCTTGTCGACCAGAGTTTGATAACGTTTGATACATCTGCGCCACCTGATAAGGCGTTAATGATATCGCGCCTAAAAACATCGACGGTACTGGCCTTATCTCGCTGGCATCGACCCCAAGGCGCACTAGGGTACTTGATACATTTTTAATACCCAGCGACATCCCTAAACGAACGGTAGGAACGTTCAGAGACTTCGCGAGCGCTTCATACAATGGCACGTCACCGCGAAACTTTCGATCGTAGTTTCTAGGCTGCCACACATTGCCTTTACTGCCCTTCAGGGTCAGTGGCGCATCATCAAGTGTTGTTGCTAAATCAAACCTGTCTGGCTGCTCTAACGCCGTTAAATACACGGCAGGTTTCACGAGAGAACCAATAGGACGACTCGCGTTCAGCGCTCGGTTAAAACCACTGTAGCCAGTGCGTTTTCCACCAACCATGGCACGAATTTCACCGCTATTACGATCAACCGCTATCGCTGCCGCCTCTAACCCTTTGCCAGACGTTTTTTCTAGCTGTGGCAGCCGTCTCGCGATCGCTTTCTCAAGTTGATCCTGTGAAACTGGGTCAAGAGAGGTATAAATACGCACCCCACCTTCAGCATTAATTTTATTGCCAAGCTTTTGATTTAGCTCTCGCTTTAACTGCTGAAAGTAAGCGGGCTGACGACTGGCAATCTGCGGATTTTTTTGTAAGTCGAGATCGCGGCTCGCCGCCATTTCAAACTCACGCCCGGTTAACAGGTTTTGATCCATCATCAAGCGCAACACCAAGTCCCGACGCTGTTTTGAGCGCTCAGGATGGCGAATTGGGTTGTAATAAGACGGACCTTTCACCATGCCGACAAGCAGAGCTAATTGATCAATACGCAACTCTTGTAGCGGCTGACCAAAATACAAACGAGCAGCAAGACCGAAACCATGAATCGCCTCCCCTCGGCTTTGCCCTAAATACACTTCATTGAGGTAGGCCTCTAAGATCTGGTCCTTGCTATATCGATAATCCAGTATTAATGCGATATACACTTCACGTAGCTTACGCCACAGCGTGCGCTCACTGGTCAGGAAAAGGTTTTTCGCTAGTTGTTGTGTCAGGGTACTTCCCCCTTGTACCGTTCTTCCCGCACGTATATTGGCAAAAAATGCACGAGCGATTGCAGTAGGTGACACACCATCATGCTGATAGAAGTCTCTATCTTCCGTGGCGAGCAACGCATCTATCATGATTTCCGGAAACTGGTCACGACGTAAGAATAACCGCTGCTCATCCGCATTCTTCTCTAGCATTCCTAGCATTTTGGGTTCAATCCGGAGAAAGCCAAGGTTGCCTTTTTTCTCTAACGATTGAATTCGAACTAATTCATTGCCTTCAAAGTACAACATGACGTGACGATCAGGTTCAGGGCCGTCAGCAAACTCAAATGGACGGCGAATCAACTCAATCTTCGTTGATGATGAGGAGTACTCTCCTGGGTTGCGAGGCTGGTTCACCTTACGATAGCCAAGCACATCAAGTTCATTACGTAGCTGCTGAATCTCGATCGCATCGCCTGTCGACAAATTAAGCACACGCGCATAAACAACGGTAGGCAAATCAAACAACTGCCCTTCAAAACGCTCTTTCACCACCTGATCAAGATAAAAGCCGACCGCAGCAAGCGCCACCCCGCCAACTAATGCCAATTTCCAGCCAATAGAGAACAGTCGTTTTCCAAGCGTTGAGCGCCCTTTCTTTTTGGCAGGCTTACGCTTCTTAGGCGCACTTTTTGCTCTCGGTTTTGCTGCGGTTTTGGTGGTTTTTTTGGTTGTTGGTTTTTTACCTGTCGCCGCCAACTTTCTAACTTCTATCATGAGTTCAACTGTCTTTTGGTTTTGTGCGTTGCCTGATGATTTATTGGATCATCCGGCCATGGGTGTTTGGGATAACGTCCTTTCATCTCTTTTTGAACGTCTTTGTATGCGCCTTGCCAAAATGCGGCAAGGTCTTGTGTAATTTGTAACGGTCTTTGTGCTGGAGAGAGTAGCTCCAGCACTATCGCTTGGCGACCATGTGCTATCAATGGTGAAGCTCGTTCACCAAACATTTCTTGAAGCTTGACCGACAACATAGGCGCTTGCCCGATCTGATAGCGAATTTTTTTCTTTGCGCCTGTTGGCACAGCTAGATGCGTCGGCAAAGCATCATTCAACACTTTTAACGCCTCCCATCCTAGGTACGCCTCGAGTGCAGGCATAAGATTGAGCGCTTTTAGCCCCTTCATGGATGAAATGCCATGCATAAAAGGCAGCAACCACTGCTCTAAGTGGGACAATAATGCCTCCTGTGACATTTTCGGCCATTGAGGTACATCAAGCCAATCTCGTGCACACTCTACCCGAGTGACGAATTCATTCACAGATGGTGTCCAGTTGAGTACTGATACGCCGTGACGACGAACGGTCGCTAATAATGCCCCACTGACATCAGCATCGTCTGGGATAGGGATGATTTTTTGCTTCAAGATGATCGCGCCAAGCTGTTTCACTTCACTGGCAGTCAATCCCCCTCGCTTATCATCCCATTCCAGACGCTGTTTGTTTTCAATTAATTGAGGTGCTAAGTGTTCAATACTGGGAATATCTACGCTGAGTGCTTTAAAGATCTGACTAGCACCTCGCCCGGTATTCAGTACATCCACAACAACAAGATATTCTTCATCTGCAAGCTTGTCATGATCGTCAATTTGCACGCCGTGACCGTTAGCTAATAAGAACTGACCCGAATTTCCCGAGCGTTTCGCCGCAATTCTATCTGGGTAACCTAAGGCTGCAAGTATCCCGAGCAACGACTCATCACTCTCTTTCAAGATAAACCGATACTTGAGCTTCTGAGCTATCGATTTAGCTCGAAGCATTAGAGCAACACTACGAGTATGCTGCCCCGTCTGCCAGCGATGTAACGCATACCTTAAGTCAATATTCCCTCTTTCTGGCTCTTCAATTAAACAGCACAACGCAATAGCAGTGGTTAGCTCGACAGCGCCTAATGGCTGGGCTTGCAGTAGCAAGCTGGCGAGGCGAGGCTCAACGCCAAGTGTATGAGCGCGCTGCCCCAACGACGTCAATTGCGATGAAGCATCAAGCAACTGCAGTTGCCTTAATAGCGCCTTAGCCTGCTCAATATGCGTCGCTTTCGGTGTATCTAGCCACCCTAAAGTGGTTACATCTTGGCATCCCCATTTGAGCAGCTCCAACATCAAAGCAGCTAAGTCACTGCGTAATATCTCTGGCGTGCTTTGCTGTGGCTGCTGATTAAATTGACCTTCACTATACAAGCGAATACAAACCCCGGGCTCAAGACGTCCTGCTCGCCCACTGCGTTGAATTGCAGAAGATTGTGCAATGCGCCCTTGTGCTAGCTTGGTTACACCAGTTTTTAAATCGAAGGCAGCCTGATTCTCTAACCCAGAATCTAATACAATTCGAATGCCCTCGATGGTTAATGAGGTCTCAGCAATATTGGTCGCAAGCACTATTTTTCGCTGACCTGACGCTGCTGGCTGTATCGCCCGTTGCTGAGCTTTAAAGTCTAACTGGCCATAAAGCGGACAAATGTCATAGCCACTTTGTAATTGCGTCAAACTTTGTGATTGTGTTAACAACTCCTCAGTCCGTTTTATTGCCCCTACGCCTGGTAAAAAAGCCAGCAGCGACCCTGAGTGATTAGACATCGCTGATAGGATCTGCTGACACATGGCTTGAGGCAAGTTGTCATTCACCCCTAATGGCCGATAGGCAACCTCAACGGGAAAGGATCGGCCTTGAGACTCGACATAACGTGCTTGGGGTAAAACACGCTTAAGATCATCGCTATCCAATGTCGCTGACATCAGTATGAGCTTGAGATCATCTCGCAGCGCTTCTTGTACCTCTAAGGTAAAAGCTAGCGCGGTATCAGCATGCAAGCTTCTTTCATGAAATTCATCAAATATGATTGCGCCAATCCCGTTAAGCTCAGGATCGTCTTGGAGCATTCGAGTCAGTACGCCTTCTGTGACAATTTCAAGCCGTGTGCCTTTACTGACTTTACTTTCACCACGCACCCGATAGCCCACAGACTCCCCAACTGGCTCTGACAATTGTTGTGCTAAATACATAGCAATATTTCTGGCGGCGATGCGACGCGGCTCTAACATGATAATTTTGCCATCGATCGGCTGATGACGAAGAAGCTGCAACGGAAAGTACGTTGATTTCCCCGCCCCTGTTGGCGCCTTCAAAATCACTTGGTTTGAGTTTTCAATCGCCTCAAATAACTCAGATAACACGTCTTCAATAGGGAGTTGTGACAACGGAAAAGCCTTGTGCTGTAATGTGAGCTCTCATTCTAATAAAAAATGGCCATGAAATGCACTTCGATCCTCCTTTAGAGTCAGGAAAGCTCATTAAACGATATAAACGCTTCCTCGCAGATATCACCACCGCATCCGGAGACGAGGTCACCATTCACTGCGCGAACACGGGCGCGATGACTGGCTGTGCCGTCCCTGGTTCGACCGTTTGGTACTCCACGTCAGATAATCCGAAAAGAAAATACCCAAATAGTTGGGAGTTAACCCAAACTGATAGTGGTGACATGATTTGTGTTAACACAGCTCGAGCTAACACTCTTGTGGTAGAAGCCATTAATAATAATGTGATTGAAGAGCTAAAAGGTTACCAAACGCTGCGCACTGAAGTGAAATACGGTCAAGAAAACAGCAGGATCGATATTTTGTTGCAAGACAGTGAGCGGGTCGATTGCTACATTGAAGTAAAGAGTGTCACACTGCTAGAAGAATCAGGACAAGGGTATTTTCCAGATGCTCAAACGACAAGAGGTCAAAAACATCTCAGAGAGCTCACGGAAATGGCTCAATCTGGAAGCAGAGCCGTATTATTATTCGCTATTTTGCATTCAGGCATTGAAAAAGTCTTTGCCGCACACCATATAGATGCGAAATATTCACAATTACTTGAGCAAGCAAGGGAAGCTGGGGTTGAAGTACTTTGTTATAAAGCATCATTTTCAGATAATGATATGACGCTCTTATCTCGGGTCAATTACGAACAAAAGTGATGACACGTTCACAATGATAAGAACTTTAACAAACATCGTTTGCCACAAGCATTTCTTTTTGCTATAGATACCCGCCTTAAAATTAACTGTTCGCACAGTTGACTAGGTTTAAGTAGGAGATGCTGTATGCCAGAATCAAAGAAAAAAGCGCTAGGCATCCTAGCCATTGCAGGGGTTGATCCTTACCAGGAAAAAGCCGGTGAAGAGTACATGTCACCAGCTCAAATGGATCATTTTAGAAAAATCTTAGGCGCTTGGCGCAACCAACTTAGGGAAGAAGTTGATCGTACTGTGCACCACATGCAAGACGAAGCTGCTAATTTCCCTGATCCGGTTGACCGTGCATCTCAAGAGGAAGAGTTCAGCTTAGAGTTGCGTAACCGTGACCGTGAGCGTCGCTTGATTAAGAAAATCGAGAAAACACTTAACAAGATTGAAGAAGACGACTTTGGCTTCTGCGAATCTTGTGGCGTTGAAATCGGTATTCGCCGCTTAGAAGCCCGTCCTACTGCCGATTTATGTATCGACTGTAAGACACTTGCAGAAATCAAAGAGCGACAAATGCAAGGCTAATATATAGCGATAAAAAGGGAGCAAACGCTCCCTTTTTTGATCATTCAAGATGATCATATCAATGCAGCAATAACGCTCTACACTGTCTTAATAATCAACTCTGTCTTTTATAATAAACTATGTATATAGGTCGGTTATGTATATAGGTCGATTCGCGCCCTCTCCATCGGGACCATTGCACTTTGGCTCCCTAGTTGCCGCACTGGGCAGTTACTTTCAAGCCAAAGCTCAATCAGGCCAATGGCTCGTCCGTATCGAAGATATTGACCCGCCACGTGAAGTTGCTGGCGCTGCCTCTCTTATTCTAAAGACGTTAGAAGCGTATCAATTAGTTTGGGATGGCGACGTGCTGTACCAAAGCTCACGTCTTGCAGCCTACCAGCAGCAAGTTGATCAATGGTTGTCATCAGACGATGCCTACTTTTGTGAATGCACTCGTCGACAAATCAAAGAAACACACGGATTTTATCAAGGCACATGTCGCTACAAAGGCTTAACTGCATCAGGCAACCAAGCGGTTCGCTTGAAAGTGACCCACCCAATTAGTACATTTGATGACCAACGCTACGGCTCGCTCGCTATTCCTGCAGGTTTAGTGCACGAAGACTTTATCATTAAACGTAGAGATGGGCTGTTTGCCTATAACTTAGCGGTAGTACTCGATGATATCTATCAAGGGATAACCGAAGTGGTCCGAGGCGCCGATTTAATAGAGCCTACAGGGCGACAAATTAGTCTCTACAAAACGCTCAATGTGACGCCGGTGAGTTACCTACACTTACCCCTTGCTATTGACGATAGCGGCAATAAACTATCCAAACAGAACCATGCTGCCGGTATAGATTTAACCAATCCCGTGCCAACTTTAATGAATGCGATGCGCTTTCTTGGTTTCTCTTTAGATGACCATATGGCAGGCGCTACACCAGAAGAACTCCTAAAATGGGGAGTGGAAAATTGGCACTTGCAACAGCTATCCGATGCGCTCAAGATTAAACCGCCATTCTCAAATGATGCACTCTAGGCTATCATAAGCGGCAAAATTCAAGCGACAGGAACGAAACGTGACGGATGAGCCGTCATTTTTTCTCACCTAAACTGCGTTAAGATTATGAATAAAACTGAAAATTCCAAAAATGTTCACGAGGTTTATGGTGACATTGCACTGCATGTCTATTCTCGCGAAGAGCACACTGTCTCGCGTCAGAAAATCAGTGATAATGCGCTAAAAGTACTCTATCGACTACACAATGCTGGCTATGAAGCCTATCTTGTGGGCGGTGGTGTGCGTGATCTCTTGCTTGGCGAACACCCAAAAGACTTTGATATCGCTACCAATGCGACACCAGAGCAGATTAAAACCCTATTCCGTAACTGCCGTTTAATTGGCCGCCGCTTCAGACTCGCCCACATCATGTTTGGCCGAGATATCATTGAAGTCGCGACGTTCCGTGGCCACCATCAGGAACAAGAGAAGAACGTTTCTCAACAAAGTAAAGATGGTATGTTACTGCGCGACAATGTCTACGGCAGTATTGACGAAGATGCAGAGCGTCGTGATTTCTCAATCAACGCGATGTACTACAATATCGGTGACTATTCGATTCACGATTATGCCGGTGGCATTGAAGATCTTGAAGACCGCATCATTCGCCTTATTGGGGAACCTGAAGTCCGTTACCGTGAAGACCCGGTGCGTATGCTTCGTGCCACCCGCTTTGCCGCGAAACTCGATTTTGATATCGAAGAAGATACGGCAGCGCCAATTGAAGAATTGGCGCCACTGTTACGTGATATTCCATCAGCACGACTTTATGAAGAGTCGCTCAAGCTGCTGCAAGCAGGCTGTGGTCTAGAAACGTATCACTTGATGCGCGAATACAACCTATTCCAACAGCTGTTCCCGATTATTGCTCCGCACCTAACACCGGACTATGCATCGAACACTGAGCAGATGTTAGATCTGGTACTCGACGCTACCGATCAGCGCATCGAAGAAGGCAAGCGAGTCAATCCAGCATTCATGTTTGCCGCCATGCTTTGGTATCCAATGATGGAACATGCCGTCAAGCTTATGGCGAGCCAAAACCTGTCTGACTATGACGCGGTAATGGAAGCCAGCAATATCATTTTGGATGAGCAGGTTAAATCAACCGCGATTCCAAGACGCCACACGGCTACTATTCGTGAAATATGGCAGTTACAGCTTCGTCTACCACGCCGCACAGGTAAACGTGCATACCGCCTAATGGAATTGAATAAATTCCGCGCTGGTTATGACTTCCTGGAAATGCGCGGGGAGATCGAAGGTGGTGAAGTTGCGGAACTGGCCAGTTGGTGGAATACATTCCAAACCGCAGGCCGCAATATGCGCCAAGCGATGGTGAATGATTTAGGTGGAACGTCAACCAAGTCAGGTAATCGACGTCGCCGCAGCCCTAAGAGCAAAAAGCCAAAGAGCAGCCAATGATCACTTGTTATATTGCGGTCGGCAGCAATCTGTCCGATCCCGTAGCACAAGCTTTGGATGCGATGGAAGCGCTAAAGTCACTGCCCAAGAGTTCGGTCATTCAATGCTCGTCACTCTACAGTAGCACACCTATGGGGCCGGCAAATCAACCTGACTACATCAATGCTGTCGTTAAAATACAAACCGAGTTAACGCCGCTTGAACTACTTGATTGCACCCAAGCAATTGAATTGGAGCAAGGGCGAGTCCGTAAAGATGAGCGATGGGGGCCGAGAACACTCGACCTTGATCTTATTCTTTACGGCAATGAGGTGATCGATTCCGAGCGTTTAACCATTCCTCACTATGGAATGAAAGAGAGAGAGTTTGTGCTCTATCCGCTTGCTGAAATCACACCTAATTTACAACTCCCTGATGGGACTGAGCTCACGAGTTTGCTTAAGCAAGTCGATCGTAATGGGCTGAGCGTTTGGCAATCATAGCCAACGCCCAAATAAGGATAAAAAATGAAAAAAATCACCATCAACGACCTAATCAAGTGGAAGCAAGAAGGTCGAAAGTTTGCTACATCAACTGCATACGATGCTAGCTTTGCAGGGCTATTTGAAAGCCAAAACATGCCAGTATTGCTCGTTGGCGATTCTTTGGGCATGGTATTACAAGGCAAGACCGATACTTTACCGGTAACAGTTGAAGATATCGCTTACCACACTCGCTGTGTTCGTGCTGGTAGCCCGAATTGCTTACTGATGGCTGATATGCCATTTATGAGCTACGCCACACCTGAGCAAGCCTGTCAGAACGCCGCTCAATTGATGCGAGCAGGCGCTAACATGGTGAAACTCGAAGGCGGTGACTGGTTAATCGACACAGTAAGAATGTTGACTGAACGAGCCGTTCCCGTCTGTGCACACTTAGGTCTCACCCCTCAAAGTGTCAATATTTTTGGTGGTTATAAAGTACAAGGTCGCGACCAAAAGAATGCTGACCAAATGGTACGTGACGCGTTAGCGTTGCAAGAAGCGGGCGCACAAATCGTCTTACTAGAATGTGTGCCACAAGACTTGGCTAAACGTATTACAGAAGCGTTAGATGTCCCTGTTATTGGTATTGGTGCTGGTAATGTTACCGATGGACAAATTCTTGTGATGCACGACATGTTCGGTATTTCTGCTAACTACATGCCAAAATTTTCAAAAGACTTCTTAGCTGAAACCGGCGACATGCGTCTTGCTATTGCTAAATATATTGCTGACGTGGAAAGCGCTGCTTTCCCAGATGACGCACATACGATTGCCTAGGGGGAATCATGCATACTTTTGCTGATATCGCAGAGTTAAGAGAACAAATCGCGCAATTTAAACGTGAACAGCGTCGAATTGCGTTTGTTCCAACCATGGGTAACCTTCATGAAGGTCACTTGACGTTAGTGCGCAAAGCGCGTGAGCAAGCCGATATCGTGGTGGCAAGTATTTTTGTCAATCCGATGCAGTTTGAGCGCGCTGATGATCTCAACAATTACCCTCGAACTCTAGAAGAGGATTTGAGTAAGCTGAGTGCTGAAGGAGTGGACATAGTGTTCACGCCGACGCCTGAGATCATGTATCCACACGGTTTAGATAAGCAGACCTTTGTCGAAGTCCCTGGCATCTCTTCGATGCTAGAAGGGGCGTCTCGCCCAGGTCACTTCCGTGGTGTATCCACTATCGTGGCAAAGCTGTTCAACATCGTTCAACCTGATGTGGCCTGCTTCGGTGAAAAAGATTATCAGCAACTCGCGCTCATTCGCCAAATGGTCAATGATCTTGCGATGAATATTGAAATCATCGGTGTACCTACCGTCCGTGAGATGGATGGTCTTGCCATGAGTTCTCGTAACGGCTATCTAACCATGGATGAACGCCAACGTGCGCCAGTGCTTGCGAAAACGATGCGTTGGATCAGCAGTGCGATACGTGGTGGAAGAGATGATTACGCTTCTATAATCGAAGACGCGAACGACCAATTGCGCGCCGCAGACTTACAACCAGATGAGATATTCATCCGTGATGCACAAAGCCTGCAAGTCATTAGTGAAGAATCCACTCAAGCGGTGATTTTGATGTCAGCTTACCTAGGTCAAGCTCGATTAATTGATAACCAGGTGCTGGACTTAGCCCAAAACAGCAATGAAGCAGATGCTGAGCCAGCGGCTTAGTGCTTAATGCTTAATGCTTAATATAAAATAAAAAAACGCTCACATATTGTGAGCGTTTTTTATTGATGCTTCGCACGAGTGACTCGCACTAATCGCCATTGCTAAACTTTGAATGACTTAATCTTACCGTCTAACTCAGCGGCATTACTCTCCATCATCTCTGACGTTTCTAGCAATTCAGTAACCACAACAACCGATGCTTCAACTAGCTCTCTTACGTTGGTGAGGTTTTGATTCATCTCTTCCGCAACACTACTTTGTTGTCCTGCTGCCGTCGCGATTTGGAAGTTCATATCATTAATCTGATTCACTTGATTCACAATGCCGTCCAGTTCACTTCCAGCATTGGTAACCAGCTCCACGCCATCGGCTGCTTCAACGACACTTTTTTCCATTAGTTCAACCGCAGAATTCGCACTCGACTGAAGATGAGAAATCATCTCTTGGATTTCGACCGTCGCTTGCTGAGTGCGCTGTGCTAAATTGCGTACTTCGTCAGCAACCACAGCAAAACCACGCCCAGCCTCACCGGCACGCGCCGCTTCAATCGCCGCATTTAATGCCAATAGGTTCGTCTGCTCAGAAATACCTTGAATCGTACCAACAACGCTACCAATAGACTCGACTCGTTCTTCTACTTGATTCACCGCAGCAGCAGAAGCTGAGATATCATTAGATAACTCATTCATTTTAGTCACTGTACCCTGCACAAAGCGCTGGCCAGTTTCCGCCTGTCCTGACGCCTGCTCTGTTAATTGCGACGCATTTTGGGCATGATCAGCGACCGTTTGTACTGTTGAGGTCATCTCACTCATGGCTGTCGCCAGTTGGTCAATTTCCTGAAACTCTTCTTGAGCCGATTCTTTCGTTTCAGACATACTCAAGGTCATAATTTCAGTCAATGATGATAATTCCTGAGACGTCGCGACTTGAGTTTTGATTACATCTTGCAATTGAATTCGGGTACGCTCTAATTCTCTAGCGACGTCGCCATATTCATCTTTGCAATCCATATTAATTGGTACCGTCAGATCTTTATCTGCCATACGCTTGATAGCAAGGTTTAGATATTGAGTCTGTTTTAACATTGTTTTAGCGGCGAAGAGTAATAACGTGACGAACACCACGATCATAGCGACCGTTTGCCAAACCACCTGCACTAAATACGCTTCATAGTGCTCTTGCGCTATCGCTACATTCTGTGTCGCAGCCAAAAGAGAATCGTAAAACGTACTTGCATCCCAAAGTTGCTTTCCAATTAGAAGCAAGGTGCTAAATACCATTAACATCAACATCTTCGGTACGAGTCGAACATCGGTGATGAGTCGCTCCCAGGGCTTAAATGCCAGTGTTGTCATTATTCGTTCTCCATTATTTATTATATAGTTAGAGTATCCCTCTAACATTGACGCCAACATGACTCAATCACAAACGTGTTTCTCTTCGAGCCAAGTCACGCATGCAATAAAACTATTTAATTCGAGCCTCGTATGAAAGATGATGATATCAAAACTGAAACTAAGCCATTGAGTCTATTGTCACTTTTCTTGTCATTTATGGCATTAATTGTGATATCCGCCCTCCTTTTTGCACCCATTAGTGCAAGCGGTCGTACCATTCTTATCGGCCTAGACTTTATTATCTGTAGTTTATTTATACTGCAATTTACTGTGGATCTGATCCGCTCCACAGATCGTATGCAATATATGAAAACGCACTGGATTGATTTTATCGCCAGTATCCCGCTCATCGAACCGCTGCGTTTCGCCCGACTATTTCATATCTTCCGCGTTATCTTAGTCATCCGCTCTGGTGAGGCGATTCTTAACCAACTCGCACGCAATCGACATGAAACAACACTCGTGTCGATTCTACTGGTACTGTTCGTATTAATTACCGCAGGGGCAGGGATGATGCTTTTGGCGGAAAGCTCGGATCCGCGCGCGAATATCACCCATATTGGCGACGCTGTTTGGTGGGCGTTTGTCACCGTCTCGACCGTTGGCTACGGTGATCATTATCCGGTCACCGCTTTTGGGAAGGTTCTCGCTGCAGGTATCATTATTTGTGGCGTAGGACTATTTGGTATGACATCTGGCCTAATCACCTCTTTGCTTTCTTCTCCGAGTTCCTCAGAAGAGCGTCGCTCAAAACACACCGAAGTCCAATTGCAGAAAATACTCAATCAACAAGAGGTGATTATGCATCGCATCAATCAAATAGAACATAAACTAGAACGTCGAGATAAATAAAAAGAGAGGCCGCTAAGGGCCTCTCTTTCTGATACCAGGGTTATCACTGTTAATGACACACCTTGATGTGTCATGTGTAATTATGGCTGCCAGTAAGGTTCAACTTCCATACTAATCTGTCTGGTTTGCTCCATTGCATGCAAGATCGAGCTTTCTTGGCGACTAAGCCAACGTCCTAGTTGCTCTTTTTCATCGCCTTCTAAGCGCTCAATCAGCGCCTCTAAGAGCTCTAACATCAACAGGTCATCAATGCCTTGCAGTAAGTCTGCCCACGGCAGCCTGAAGCTATTACGCTCTTCTACGTCGAATAGGATGGCAAAGCCTACACCGGAGTATAGATTACGCATTAATCGATATTGCTGTTCGAGGTAATCTTGACGCGTCAGCATTTTTTCTACGGGAAAGGCTTCAACTAATTCAGCCCATGTTCGAGAAAGCTGATTCACAGCAAAAGGCTTAATCGGCTGTTGCATTTTTTCTCGAGCTTTTTCGTCTAAAAAAGGCTGCCAACCGCGCGATAAAATCCAGCGACTAAGATCAAGTAACAGACCGGCATAACGCGCAGAGTGAATCAGTTTCAAGGTTTCTTCTCGATCGGGAAGTTCCGCTTGCGTGTCTTTAAGTTCTGATACTAAGAATTTACGTGCATCAAGCTTTCTTAATACATGCCCTTTATCTTCCAGTAACCCTTCTAAGTGATCATAACGCTTGAGCCATGTTAACTCTTCTTCAAGCCACTTCAGTTCTTGACGTACTATTGCACTCGCGCGGCGTGGGACAATGCCACCATAGACCGTCAGAATTTGGCGAATCAGGCTAATCGAATGGCTAATCTCATGCAGCGCTTCTATCGATTCATGCTCAGTATAGATTTGTTCGTGGTAATGCCAATGCTCTAAAGCATGTTCTAAGGAATTAATGAAGCAGGTTTCAACCGTATCCGATTCAACCGTATCAACCAGCGCCAGAGGTTTCACTTCGTCACCTTCGTAGCCTTGCGCTAAACGATAGCCACGCGCCGCTTTGCTTAAATTACCAAGACGAATGCCACCAGACTCACAAAATGCACGAGCCAGCGTAAATAACGCATCGGTTTGCCCCGATTTAAGCTCAAGTTCTACTTCACAAATAGGATAACTACGCTCACCGGAAGACACGAGCCCCTGATCAAACGCCACTTCGACTTGACTACCGTCAGGCATGCCAATCAGCCACTGCTCACGGGTAAAGTCTGTTGAAAAGATGGCAATGAGTTCTGACTGCAATGTTTCAACATTTTTACCTTGTGGGTAAATGTCGAGCGGATGTAAAGTCAATTCAGGTTCATTAGAAGTGTGTTCGGCGTTAAATTCTGGACGTTGATGCAGCCCCGCTACAACTCGACCTGATGTCTTCACCGTTTGTACAAAGACATCATCAAATCGGCGAATGCGTAGGCCAATATCGTGTTGGCGCAGCCAGTTGTCTGGTGTATCGAAGTAAGTGTTTCCTAACTCACGACAACTGTGCTGAAGTACTTTTGTTTCTGAGATTTTATTTCGTAAAGTTTCTGAAAAATCAGGTGAAACAAAAAACTTCAGTTCTATCTCGGTTTCCATAGTTATACCTTTCAAGGACACTGACAACAGGATATGGTCAATTCCCAAAATCGGCAAGTGACAAATATCACCCAATTCATGATCTAAAACAGTTTAAATCAGACTTTTAATGGGTTAACATGCGCGCCTTTATAGCCATCGCTTAACATTTCACCATGATATGGTGTATGTTTATTTCAGGTTATATTTTTTAGGTTAGACAACCATGCCAGTGAATACAATTATGGGGTTATTTGCAAAGTCCCCTATTAAACCTTTGCAACGCCACGTTGTGTGCGTAACAGAGTGTTGCTCACATCTTGTCAATTTCTTTGAAACCAGTTTTCAAGGTGATTGGGAGAAAGCAGCCGAGATCCGTGCGCAGATTTCTCACTTAGAGAAAGAGGCGGATGTATTAAAGCGTGAGATTCGCTTAAAGCTTCCTCGCGGATTGTTCTTGCCTGTAGATCGTAGCGATATGCTTGAGCTACTGACACAGCAAGACAAACTTGCCAACCTAGCAAAAGACATTGCAGGCCGTGTTTACGGTCGACAACTTGTCATCCCTACCCCGATGCAAGATAACTTCATCGCCTATGTAAAACGTTGTCTCGATGCAGCGAATCAAGCTCAAAAAGTCATTAATGAGTTAGATGAGCTACTAGAAACAGGGTTTAAAGGTCGTGAGGTAACACTTGTAGCCGAAATGATTCATCAGCTCGACATCATCGAAGATGATACCGACGCGATGCAGATTCAACTTCGCCAACAACTCATGGCGATTGAACATGATCACAACCCAATTGATATCATGTTCCTTTATAAGATTCTTGAATGGATCGGTGGCATTGCAGATCAAGCTCAGCGCGTTGGTGCTCGACTTGAACTCATGCTTTCGCGGTCTTAAATCATACGTTAACTAAATAACAAAGAGCGAAATTGATATTAGGCGCTGTATACAATGCTTAAGTGTTGCCCGCGTCTTAAAACTGCTCCGCTTGTTATGAAACAAAACTAGGTATTACAATGGATATTCTTGCAAACTACGGCACTATCCTAATTATTGTTGCGGCTTTATTCGGTTTCCTAATGGCTATCGGTATTGGTGCAAATGATGTTGCCAATGCAATGGGTACTTCTGTTGGCTCTAAAGCTTTAACAGTTAAGCAAGCAATCATCATTGCGATGATCTTCGAATTTGCCGGTGCGTATCTTGCGGGCGGTGAAGTAACAGATACTATCCGTAAAGGTGTTATCGATACTTCACTGTTTGTCCATCAACCTGACGTTTTAGTCTATGGCATGATGTCTGCGCTACTTGCTGCAGGTACATGGCTATTACTTGCGTCATATATGGGTTGGCCGGTATCGACAACACACTCTATTATCGGTGCGATCATTGGTTTCGCCTGTATTTCTGTCGGTACAGAAGCGGTGGACTGGGGCTCAGTAAAAGGTATCGTTGGTAGCTGGGTGGTGACACCTGTTATTTCCGGTTTCTTTGCCTACTTGATTTTTGTTAGTGCACAACGACTGATTTTTGATACAGAAAAACCGCTATTGAACGCTAAGCGTTTCGTTCCGGTTTATATGTTCATTACTACAATGGTCATCGCACTAGTTACGATTAAAAAAGGCCTAAAGCACGTTGGCCTGCACCTTTCAAATGGTGAAGCATGGCTCTGGGCAGCGATCGTTTCGTCTGCTGTAATGGTATCAGGCTACCTGTATATCCAACGTAAGTTTGCTAACCGTGAAGAAGACCATGGCTTTAGCGGCGTGGAAGGTATCTTCAGCGTATTAATGGTTATCACAGCTTGTGCAATGGCATTTGCACACGGCTCTAACGACGTAGCGAATGCCATTGGTCCTCTGTCTGCGGTTGTTTCTACCGTTGAGCATATGGGCGAAATTACCACAAAGAGCTCTATCGCATGGTGGATTCTTCCACTCGGTGGTTTTGGTATCGTTGTGGGTCTTGCGACCATGGGTCATAAGGTAATGGCTACTGTTGGTACTGGTATTACTGAATTAACGCCAAGCCGAGGCTTTGCAGCGCAGTTAGCAACCGCTTGTACTGTTGTTCTAGCATCAGGTACTGGCTTGCCAATCTCAACCACACAAACTTTGGTTGGTGCTGTATTAGGTGTTGGTTTTGCTCGAGGTATCGGTGCCCTTAACCTAGGTGTTGTTCGCAACATCGTCGCATCTTGGATTGTTACGCTACCTGCTGGTGCACTACTTGCTGTTGTGTTCTTTTACGCAATCCAAGCCTCATTTGCTGGTTAACGCACACAAACCATAAAGTCAGGGAGATGTGAACCTCACGTCATATTTGACTCAAATGCAAATAAAGGGAGGCTAAGCCTCCCTTCTTAGTTGCACCACGTACAGAAAATTCATACTATTTGCCCATTCTTAAAAGTTTACAATTTGAGTGTGTCTGCGTAAGACAATGATCGACGCACACTATCATTAATCCCCATTGAAAGACTGAAGGGACTTATCGTGAAAAAACTGATCAGCATGATCTTAGTATCAATGTTTGTAGTACCTGCCGCATTCGCTCAGGAACGCTATATTGCCGACAAACTATTTACTTATATCCACTCTGGACCGAGCAACGAATATCGCATCGTCGGCAGCATCAATGCCGGCGACAAGGTGAAACTACTGTCGACAAATCGCAGCTCAGGCTTTTCTCAGGTGCTAGATGCACGCGGACGTAAAGGCTGGGTTGAAACTAAGTTTGTCACCGCACAAGAAAGCATGGCGGTACGTTTACCTCGTCTTGAAAAAGAACTGACTGAAGTAAAGAGTCAACTTGCAAATGCTCGTGAAACCGCAGATAGCGAACAACAAGGCTTAGCCAGTTCTTTAGATGCGCGTAACAAGCAGATTGCTGAGCTAGAGCAAAACTACTCAGATATTAATCATCAGTTAACCACGTCTCAAACAGAAATTCGTGAGTTAAGAGCTAAGCTCGATACGCAAAAAGAAGACCTACTACTTAAGTACTTCATGTACGGTGGTGGTGTAGCTGGTATCGGACTGTTACTAGGCTTAATTCTGCCGCATATCATTCCACGCCGTCGTAAGAGTCCAAATGGCTGGAAATAGTATTCTAAGAATAAAAAAACCGCCTTTCGGCGGTTTTTTTATTTCTCTATATCTTCATTTAGTCATCATTGAAATTGAATAGTGACTCCATATTGAGACCTTGCTTAATCAAAATATCTCTTAGACGGCGTAGACCTTCCACCTGAATCTGGCGAACTCGCTCACGAGTCAGGCAAATCTCCCTACCCACTTCTTCTAACGTTGATGGCTCATAGCCTAACAATCCAAAACGTCGTGCTAATACTTCTTTTTGTTTCGGATTAAGCTCGTCAAGCCAGTGGATAAGCGACGCTTTAATATCATCATCTTGCGTGGACACTTCAGGATCTGAATGCATAGAGTCTGGAATAATATCTAATAACGCCTTCTCTCCATCACCGCCAATAGGCGTATCTACAGAGCTAATCCGCTCGTTAAGACGAAGCATTTTAGACACATCACTCACTGGCTTATCGAGCTGATGAGCAATTTCTTCCGCCGTGGGTTCATGATCAAGCTTTTGAGACAACTCACGTGCGGTACGCAGATAGATGTTGAGTTCTTTGACAACATGGATTGGCAATCGAATGGTACGTGTTTGGTTCATCAAAGCACGCTCTATCGTTTGTCGAATCCACCACGTCGCATAAGTTGAGAAGCGGAAACCACGTTCTGGGTCGAATTTTTCTACTGCACGAATAAGTCCTAAGTTCCCCTCTTCGATAAGATCTAGTAGTGCAAGCCCACGATTACTATAGCGACGGGAAATTTTAACAACGAGTCGAAGGTTACTTTCAATCATGCGCTTACGAGCCGCTTCATCACCTTTAAGTGCACGTCTCGCATACAGAACTTCTTCTTCTGCGGTTAACAGTGGAGAGAAGCCAATTTCACCTAAGTACAATTGCGTTGCATCAAGGCTTTTGGCTGAGGCGTCAAACTGTTCTTTTTCTTCCTTTTTAGCTTTTTTGTCATTATTAGCGCGAGTGTTGCCCACCACTTCTAATTCGTTTTCAACGTTGAATTCTTCATTTTTGGTTACTGCATTGCTGATACCCATAGCGCCTCCCCCTGGCGAGCTAGCAAAACATGACTACCTAACTATGTCGCTAACCTATCCTGATCATGTCAATTAATATGCAAGTAGCATTGGAACGTTGTTACGGCAAATAGCGTTTTGGGTTCACCGATTTGCCTTGATAGCGGATTTCAAAGTGTAATCTGACACTGTTAGAACCTGAACTGCCCATGGTTGCGATTTTTTGTCCAGATTTAACGCTTTGTCCTTCCGATACCAATAACCGATCGTTATGAGCATAAGCACTGAGGTAACTATCATTATGTTTGACGATAACTAGGTTACCGTACCCTCTAAGTGCGTTGCCCGAATACACCACGGTTCCTCCTGCAGTGGCAACAATTGCTTGTCCTCGTTGACCAGCAATGTCGATACCTTTATTTCCTTGGTCCCCTACAGAAAAGTTCTTTATCACACGACCTTTTGTCGGCCAAACCCAACTTGATACCTTGGCAGTAGCGGCTGGTGCGGTGGTCTTAGGTTTACTCGCTGCCGTTTTTTGCTTTGCCGTATTGGGTTTTGTGTTATTAACATTTTGTTTACCTTTAGAATCACCATACTCTTTTGCTTTGGATTGTTCAACCTTCTTATTGGCTGTTTTTTGGGCACTATTACTTGTTGAACTCGCCGGCTTTTTCGCTGCGGGTTGGGGTTTAGGGGATACAGTAGAGGCCGCTGTGGTCGCCGCTGCGGCTTCACCCGCACCTGAACCAGCATAAGAAGGTGGTGAGTACACACTCCGCCACAAATTAAGGCGATCGCCAGGATGAATCGTATAAGGAGCCTGTAAATTATTTAACCGAATCAGCTCTTTAACATCTTTATTGGTGACGTAGGAGATAAAGTACAAGGTATCCCCTTTTTGTACCTCGTAGAAACTACCTCGGTAACTTCCTCTTGAGACACTTTCGTACTTTCCTCCCAAATCTGAGACAGGCGCACGTGAGTAGCCCGTGCACCCTGCAAGCACACTCGTTAGGGATACAACCCAAACTGCTCGTCTCAACATCGTTCGCATTTACGCAAGCTCACCTGCTATCAAAGGAACAAACCTCACCAATTCAATTACTTCTGTTATAAAACTATCACCTTTACGGGTGATTTTTAATAGTTGCTGCTCATTCTCCCCAACCGGTATCACAAGTCGCCCCCCGTCGGTGAGCTGTAACAACAAAGCATCAGGCACTGACGCTGCCGCCGCGGTTACGATAATGGCATCGAAAGGTCCCTTTGCTTGCCAACCCTGCCAGCCATCACCGTGCTTGGTGGAGACGTTATAAATATCTAAACGCTTTAGACGCCGCTTCGCTTCCCATTGCAGTGCTTTAATTCGCTCAACGGAGCAAACGTGTTCAACCAACTGTGCCAATACTGCGGTCTGATAGCCTGAGCCTGTGCCAATTTCAAGCACTTTAGTCTCTCTCGTTAAGGCCAGTAATTCTGTCATTTTCGCGACAATATATGGTTGGGAGATCGTCTGCCCACTACCGATTGGCAGTGCGTTATTGTCGTATGCTTGATGAATCATCGCCTGGGATACAAACTGTTCGCGTGGCACTTGAAGAATAGCGTGTAATACGCGCTTATCTTCAATACCGTGTCCCTGTAAGAATTCAACTAATCTCGCCGCTTGCGGATTCATTGATTAATCTCTCCCTGCTATCCATTTTTTCATCGCACAAATCGAATCATGAGCGGTTAAGTCAACCTGCAAAGGAGTAACGGATATCTTGCCATGCTCAATGGCGTAAAAATCCGTACCTTCTCCTGCATCTTGCTCCTTACCGGGAGGACCAAGCCAATAGATATCATGTCCTCTTGGATCTTTTTGCTTAATCATACTTTCAGCATGGTGCCTAGCACCAAGCCGAGTCACTTGCATCTCATCCAGTTCAATCATAGACCGGTCAGGAACATTGATATTTAATAGGCGATTCGTTGGAACCGCTTGGGCTAAATGGCGCTCGACAAATTGTTTTGCCACGCGTGCGGCCGCTTCAAAGTTATCTCGCCCCACGAGACTAAACGCCATCGACTGAACGCCAAGAAAGTGCCCTTCCATTGCCGCAGCAACCGTTCCTGAATAAAGTACGTCATCGCCTAGGTTTGCGCCGTGATTAATACCAGATAACACCAAGTCTGGCATCTCATCACACATCAATTCATTCAGCGCAAAATGCACACAGTCCGTAGGCGTACCCTGAACTGAAAAAACATTTGGCTCAATTTCATTGACTCGCAGCGGTTGCTCCAATGTGAGTGAATTTGAAGCGCCAGAACGATTCCGATCAGGGGCGACGATCACAACGTTGGCAATGGCTTGAAGCGCATTCGCCAGCGTGCGTATCCCTTGTGCATGAACGCCATCATCATTGCTGAGAAGTATTTTTGGTTTGCTTACTTTAGTCTTATTCATTTAAATCAGAATTGTCTTTCTACTTCTTCTAACACTGCGATCTCCCGCAGAATTGAGGTTGCAAAGCTGCCAGAGTCTAAGAAGAAACGCAGTTGCAAAGTCTCTTTCTCTACTGTGACGTCTAGCTGCTGAGGAACTAAGCTAATATCACGACGATCATGGCGCATTCTGTTGCCTCTAATCAACAACATTAGATCCGGTTCATTATCAAGGTGACGCTGCTCCAGCGCTAAGGCCTCATCTTGAGTCGGTAAAGCGTTATCGCCAGCTAACGCAGCGGTAATCGCCGTCTTATTCGCCATCAATTCATCATAATTACTTTCGCTCACAACAACGTTCTGGCCTTCAACCGTCACAATATCACCAAGTAATACTCGGTCTAAGCATTGTTGCTCAATACGATCAGAAACAATCTGGTTAAATATCCAAGAGCGTGCCGCAGACAAATACAAGCTTCGCTTGTTTTGATTTCGAGTACGCACATTGTCACGTCCCCAGCGCCTTGCTTCTACGACGTTGTTCCCTTCGTGACCAAAGCGTTGCTGACCAAAGTAGTTAGGCACACCGGAGGTCTTGATAGCTTCCGCTCTTGCCAGTGCTGACTCAAGGTCTGTAACCTCAGTCAGTCGAATCTCAAAGTCATTACCCACTAAGTCACCTGGACGCAATTTTTTGTTGTGCCACGTCGTCTCAATAATTTCAATGCTTGGGTAGGCTGCTAAAAAACCACTAAAATCTGGCACATTTTTCTTCGGAAGATGAATACTCAACCACTGCTCAGTGACGGCATGACGGTCCTTAAGCCCCGCCCAGCCGATGTCTTTAGACTTAACGCCAAACAGCTTAGCAAGTTCATTAGCAACAAAGCTGGTATTTTCACCGCTTTTGCGAATGCGTACCATAAAATGCTCACCTTCTCCGGCAAGCTCATAGCCAAGTACCTCTTTAACAATAAAGTCTTCATTACGTGCTTTAAATTTTGCAGTACTGGTTGGTTTGCCGTATTGAAACGCCAAGCCATCGATAATATTTGTCATTACTAATGCCTACTAGGACAAGGATTTTGTGATTAACACCACAGCTTCTGTGGCAATACCTTCTTTACGTCCTGTAAAGCCAAGTCGTTCCGTCGTTGTTGCTTTTACATTGACGTTTTCAATATCAGTTTCAAGATCGGCTGCGATTACCTGACACATTTGTTCAATATAAGGCGCCATTTTAGGGGCTTGCGCCATGATGGTCACGTCCGCATTAACAAGTTCATACCCCTTAGCGCGAACTTTTGCATACACATCGCGCAATAACGCTCGACTGTCTGCCCCTTTCCATTCTGCATCCGTATCAGGAAAGTGGCGTCCGATATCACCGGCGGCGATGGCGCCGAGTAACGCATCGCAAAGCGCATGTAATGCGACATCACCATCAGAGTGAGCAAGAAGCCCTTGCTCGTAAGGAATAGAGACACCACCGATAATAACAGGCCCATCACCACCAAACTTATGTACATCAAAACCGTGGCCGATTCTCATCTATGCTCTTCCTCTCTTAATAAATAAAACTCTGCTAACGCTAAATCTTCTGGGCGAGTGACTTTTATATTGTCGCTGCGCCCTTCCACCAGTATAGGGCTCTGCCCTAAGCGCTCAATGGCAGAAGCTTCGTCCGTGATCATGGCGCCATTTTTCAGCGCGTCACTCAATGCCGCATGTAAGACCTTCACACTAAATAGCTGCGGCGTGAGCGCATGCCACAATCCATTGCGATCAACCGTGTGATCAATCTCGCTTTCAGTATTGGCTCTTTTCATCGTATCTTTCACAGGGGTAGCGAGGATTCCCCCTACAGTATTTGGCACCACCTGTTGAATGAGTGTAGTAATATCATCCAAAGAGACGCAAGGTCTGGCGGCGTCATGAACTAAGCACCAAGCCTCTGGTTCGCTCGCTTGCACCCAATTCACCGCGGATAATACAGAATCCGCACGCTCCTTACCGCCACTAACACGCAGCACCGCAGGGTGGCTTGCTATGTCAAGTTTAGGGTAATAAGGATCGTTTTCACTAACGGCAACGATCACCTTGCTCACCTGTGGGTGAGCCAATAGCTTAATCACCGTGTGCTCTAAAATCGTTTTACCAAATATTGGGAGGTATTGTTTCGGTTTATCAGCCTGCATTCTGCTGCCTACCCCGGCAGCAGGGACAATAGCAATAATTGGGGGGAGTGTTGCAATCACTGGTTTTCCTCACCTATGATGCGATAGAAGGTTTCTCCATCTTGGATCAACCCCAGCTCATGCCGAGCTCGCTCTTCAATAGCATCAAGCCCTTGGCGAAGATCGTCTATTTCAGCAAACATCTCGTCATTACGAGTCTGCAAATTGCTGTTGACCTGTTGCTGAACTTTGATGTCACTCTCAACTTCATTAAAGTCAATAACGCCATTTTTCCCGAACCACAATACGTATTGTAGCCATGAAAAAACCACGAGCAGTACGAGAGTAAAGATGCGCATAAACTGGAACGTTCCATCGAAAAAATTAACCCTTTATATACCACAGTTTACACTCTGAAATAAGCTAAGACGAAGCTTGTTCACCGCTTCCAGTCAATTTTAATGAATACTGACACAACTAGGTCACCTGCATTGCCATTTCAGCAAGGGCATTCTTTAACGCATTCGACATGAGTATCTGCTGATTAAACTGAATACCAATCAACGAACCTTGCCCCTGCTTCTTAATACTGACTACCTCAAACGCAATACTACTCGGTAAAAAGCGATTTAATGCCGTCTCAACTTTGACTTCAAGACCCTTGCAAAAATCATGTGGTTGTTCCGTATAAATGCCACAGCCCGAGACAGAGAAGTCAATCACTTTGCCATCAAGGCTTGCCTGGCCAAACGAGATACTACATGGTAATTCCAGTTTATAGCGTGAATGCTCACGTATGGGTTTAGAAACCACTCGCTCAGGGATTGATAAGTACAACTGTTTGCAAGCCACGTCTGAAAAAGCCAGCCACTGGGATTTAAACGCAATAACATGGCCAAAGCTGCTGTCCGTTAATCCTCGCACCACCAATTCTTTATCAACCAATTTATCCAGCAAATGGTCGTCAATACCAGTTACATCAAGCAATATAAATCGTTCCATCTTATAACCAATGAGTGTTGAGGGAATACCTCTGACTTGATCACTGTCATTAATAGACAAGCTCAACCTCATTCCAGGCTTCAAATACCGATAATAATCTTGCGGTTTAGTTAACGCCTGCCCCATATATAGCCCCCACCGACAAAAGCAACAATTGAATTACATCGTAATTACCTTGTCTTTGCAAACACTTACCTCTCATCTCAAAAAATACAAATGCTTACAAAATTAATAATTGAAAATGATAATAAATATCATTAGTATTCGATCGCCAGTACGAATAGTGGCATAACAAAATAAATAATTAACTAAAAAAATTGCTTTGATTACGACAAGCAAGGAAAGCCTAGAATGAAATTAGCACCAACAACCCTTTGTAGTGCAGTGGTACTCGCACTTAGTACTTCCCCAATTTACGCTGCTGAACCACCAGCAAATTCCGCCTCGAGCACAGATGAAACCATGACCATTCATGCTCAGAGCTTTGATGATTATAAAGTAGACAGTGCCAGCGGCGCGATGCGTACCGACGCCACGATGCTAGAGACGCCTCAATCCGTTACCGTCATCCCAGAAATCGTCTTAGATGAACAACTTGCCACAACGCTAGGTGAAGCACTCCAAAATGATGCCAGCGTCAGTGCTGGAACTAAAAAATGGAACCGTGAAGTATTTAGTTTACGTGGTTTTGAACTCGATTCAGGTTCAAGCTACTTGAGAAACGGTCAAGCACAATTTTCGCACTACATGTTACCCATTGAGACACTTGAACGCGTAGAGATCCTCAAAGGGCCATCAAGCCTACTATACGGTCAGACCACACCGGGCGGCCTAATCAACATGGTGTCGAAAAAACCAACTTATGAACCCATGTTGAACGTCGGTACGGATATAGATCACTTAGGCAGTACACGCATACACGTAGATGCGTCGGGCCCACTCAATGAGTCAGGCACGATTCGTGGTCGCACGGTATTAGTCAAACAGGACACCGTTGAATCACGTCAATATTCTAATGGCGATAACCGAGAGCGTGATCGCTTCCTTGGCTACGGTGTCATTGAAGCAGACTTAGCGGACTGGGGCTTAGTCTCGGTTCACTATGAAAGAACGCAAGATAAAGCCAATATTGATTCTGGCGCATGGCTAGATGGTGACGGTAATACGATAGGTGGTCGCGAACTCATTCGTGATATGCCTTGGGCATTCACCGACAACAACATTGAAAATATTGGTACCGATTTAACGGTTTATATCAATTCAAGTTGGACTGCGAAAGCAAGCTACAATCACCAAACTCTAACACGACACAGAAAAGACTCATCGCCAAGACCAACAAGCAATACTATCGTTGATGGCAGCTACGAAATTAAACCATTCGACCGTCATGACGACTGGAAACTTCAGACTTTTCACTTAGACCTAAATGGTGATTTTGACGCTCTAGGTGTGAATCACAGAACCTTGTTTGGCATGAACGGAAAATTGTATAACTATGAACAGTACAAAGAAAGTTCAGGTACGACTCCCGTAATTCCTGGCCAACCCTATCCAAAGGATCCGGGCAATGATTACCGAAAAGACACCACCGCGTACCGCTCTGACAATCAGTTTTACGGTTTCTACGCGCAAGATCTCGTGACACTAAACGATCAGTGGCAAGTGTTGTTGGGTGGCCGTTATGATCTTTTCTATAAAGATCAGCAAAACAGTGATGGTAGTGTCGATGTGAAAGGGGCTCATGATAGCCAATCTTTCTCGCCTAAAGCGGGGGTTATCTTCCACCCAGCCTACAATGGTAGTATTTACGCGAACTATTCGGAAAGCTTTGAACCACAAAACAATGTGGTTAACGGCGATGACTCCATTACTGAGCGAGTGCCAGAAACCAGCCGTCAATATGAGGTAGGGACAAAATGGGAGCTCATGGATAACCGACTTCTTGTCACTGGTGCCTTGTTCGATATTGAGAAAAAGAATATCAGTATCAGTGAAACCATCAATGGCAGCTCAGTGACAACACAAGGTGGCGTTCAGCACCATCGTGGTGCTGAAGCCGCAGCACAAGGTCAAATTTTCGATAAATGGTTTGTCATGACTTCTGCCATGTACCTTGACGCCGAATATTCAAAGCACGACGATTATCAAGGCAACCGCCCCGTCAATGTTCCTGAATGGTCTGGCTCTGCGTGGACTCGCTATTCAATGACGGATAACACGGCTTTCAACCTTGGTTTATTTTATCAAGGCGATCGTTGGGCTGACCACGAAAACACCGTGAAAATGGATGGCTATGCTCGCGTAGATGCGGGTGCTTCCCACCAAATTAAGAGCGGCGATATTCGCTGGGACTTTCGCTTTAACATCGAAAACCTATTCGATAAAGAGTACCTAGCTGGCGCTGGCGGCAGCTCTTCAAACGGTGTGATTACCGATGTTCATTATGGTGATGAGCGAAAATTCAAACTTTCCGTCAATGCAACGTTCTAGCAACCTAGCACCAGAACAATAACCCCAAAGAGCGCTTCGGCGCTCTTTTTAAATCTCATCGCGACAACCAACATGAGTGTTAGAGCCTAAAACGGTAAACGGCCATATAGCCATTATTTGCTAATACTTATGTCACATGAACTCGCATCACCTAGAACTAAGATCGTAATAACATCAAATAAAACAGCCTATTAAAGTTTCAACACAACCTGCTCACCAGCACCATTTTTACTTTTAAACTGTCTCACTGGTGAGAATTTGTACATAAATACTAAATTAGCAAGAACAAGGTGATGTGCATCACGGTTCTTATGCAAGTAGCATGTTAGAAACCCTGCAAAACGATAACTATAACCGTCGCTTTAAGATTGAGTAACGAGTTTATCTGAGTAGGATATTGGCAGTGACAGACTTAACATACCACCAAGCGATCGGGCTCTTCCAGCACTTCCCCGGCTTTCTTTCCATTCGCGACGCCAAACACAACTACCTTTATCTAAATGATAAGTTCACACATTGGCTTCGTCAGTATACTCAGGTCAATCCACTGGGAATGAATGCGATCGAATTCGCTCAACTCGTGCCTGATGATGTCGCCCATATGCTTAAAAAGTGCCACGATGCGAGTATGGAGTATCTAGAATTTGGTGAGTGCGCCCCTAAAATCATTCCATTTAAAACCCCTACAGAGACGTTGTACTACAACGTACTCAAATTTAAAGTTCTGATTGAAGATGAGCTGTATATCTACACCACTAGCTTCGACGTCACTGAATTACATCAAGAAGCTAAATTCTTCGAAAAAAAAGCCCACACCGATCCACTAACAAAATTACACAACCTTGCCTACTTAAACTCTATTCAATGGCAAGAAGGGATATGTGTCGCCGTAGACTTAGACAACTTTAAGCAAGTCAACGATGAGATGGGGCATAGTGAGGGAGATCGAGTACTAACTAAATTTGCCCGCTGCTTACGACAATCATTTGCTAGCACCGATAAGCTCATACGATACGGAGGCGATGAATTTATCGTTCTCACCTCATCTAGCGATGATGCGTTATTACAATTAGCGTTAACCAAGCTAGAAAACACCTTTAAACAGCGATTCAGCCAATATCAAGATTTAGCTTATAGCGTTGGTATTTCCTCTTTCCATCACAACTTGCGTACAACACTCAAACGGGCCGATAGAAATATGTATAGCAATAAACACAAACGTAAAGCTCACCTAATCAGTGACGATAGTTTTGTGGAATCATAAGGGTGGGAGATAGCAATGAAGCCAGCATTGCTATCTCCTGTCATCTTGCTAAATCAATGACTGTGGTGCGCCTTTTTTACTCCCGGCAGGCGTAGAGAAATAACAGTTGTGACGAGTAAAAAAGCAAACGAAACCCAAAGACACGCCGCCAAGCCCGATACCTGATAGATCCACCCAGAGAGAATCGTTCCAATGAGCCTCCCCATCGCATTAGCCATGTAATAAAAACCCACATCCAGCGATACGCCGTCCCCTTTTGCATAGCTCACAATTAAGTAACTATGTAAGGAAGAGTTCACGGCAAAAACAGCGCCAAAGAGTAGCAATCCGGCAACAATAACAAACTGAGGGTGCCATTCATTTTGCACGCCCAATGCAACCAATCCGGTGACGATAGCTAAAGCGAGTACCCACCAAAAGGCAGCTGCACCATCCGGAACCTGTCCGTCAGCGGTACCTTTAATCTTAGCTTTACCAGTAATCTTAGGAGCAAACCCTTGTACAAAACCGTACGCTATCACCCATAAAGCAAGAAAGCCCCCGACCCAACTATGATTCCAACCAAACACCGAACCTAAATAAATCGGTAGTGCTACCACGAACCAAACATCCCTTGCGCCAAACAAAAACAACCGAGCCGCAGATAAGATATTAATGCTCTCAGATTTAGAAAAAATCTGCTTAAACTTCGGCTTAGACTTCGCTTTACCGAGATCGTTGTCCAAATGCGTAACACTGCCAGTGAATACCAAAGCCAACACGCCAGCCATGGCCATGACCGCATACTGGAACCCCAACACCGATAACAGAACTCCTCCAATAAAGAACCCCGCCCCTTTTAGCGCATTTTTGGATCCAGTAAGAATCGCAATCCATTTATACAATGCACCTTGTTGTTCATCAGGAACCAGCGTTTTAATCGCACTTTTCGCACTCATTTTATTAAGATCTTTCGCGATTCCCGACAATGCTTGCGCGGCCATCACCCAAGGGATAGTTAAGGCTGCACTTGGTACGGCTAACATCAACAAAGCAACAATCTGCATGCCAAGACCAATATTCATAGTACGATTGAGCCCAAGCCGAGCACCGAGCCACCCTCCCACTAAATTTGTCACTACGCCAAAAAACTCATAAAAAAGGAACAAAGAAGCAATGGCAAGGGTGCTATAGCCTAGATCATGAAAATACAGTACGACTAACATCCGTAGCGCACCATCTGTAATGGTAAAATTCCAGTAATTAAACGTGACTAGCATGTACTGGCGTACACTTTTACTTAGATTAGACAACATGGTTTTGGCCTAATGTAGACAGATACAAAGAACATAAAAAAGCCCTCAACAGAGGGCGTTCACAAATTAGAATGTTGCTGCCAACTTCTCGACATAATCAATTTGTGGTGACTTGGTAAACGCACCGGGACGAAGTGCTTGCACCTCTTTACGGATCGTTGCTAAATCCCAGCCTAATTCAAGTAACAAATTTGCGGCTAAAAGCCCGGTTCTTCCCGAACCGCCCATGCAGTGCATCGCAATTTTTTCACCCGATTTTATGGCTTGATGGAGTGTAGGTGAAATCGCTGACCATTGAGCAGCAAACGCCTCACCTGGTGCTTTATCATCTTCTATTGGCGTTTGGAACCATTGCATTCCAAGCACTTGCGCTGCATTTCCCAGTTCAGAGACCCCTTTTTCTGACATCTCACTGTTGTCTAGCGCCGTCACAATAATAGTGACACCTTGCGTTTTTAGCTGTGCTAACGATTCTTGTAAAGACACCCCTTTAGTACCAGGGCAAGGTGTAAAAACAAGTGCAGCCTCATTGACGCTTAATTCCCATGTAGGATGCATCGTCATTACCCCGCTAATCCAACAGTACGTGCTAATTCCGCAGTACGAGTGGCATAACCCATTTCATTGTCATACCACGCATAAATCTTAACCATACGCGTCCCTACTACCATGGTGGATAACGCATCAACAATGGTTGAACGTTGGTCACCTTTATAATCAATAGAGACTAGCGGACGTGCTTCAAAACCAAGAATGCCAGCAAGCTCACCTTCTGAAGCTTCTTTTAATAAAGCATTCACTTCGTCAGCCGTCGTATCACGTTTCACATCAAAAATGATATCGGTTAGTGACGCATTGGCTAATGGCACTCTAACCGCGTGGCCATTAATTTTGTCTTTCAATTCTGGGAATATTTCAACGATCGCCGTCGCGCTGCCGGTCGTCGTCGGGATCAAACTCATACCACAAGCACGAGCACGACGAAGATCTTTATGAGGCGCATCTAAAATGGTTTGGGTATTGGTCAAATCATGAATTGTCGTGAACGCCGCTTGCTCAATACCCAGTTTTTCATGAATCACTTTTACCACTGGCGCTAAACAGTTTGTCGTACATGACGCCGCAGTGACGATACGATGCACAGCAGGATCAAAAATATGGTCGTTCACACCCACAACAATATTGGCAATACCGTCTTCTTTAACTGGAGCGGAAACCACCACTCGTTTCACGCCTTGAGCTAAATACTGATTCAAAAAATCCGTGTGGCGATGCACGCCTGTGGCTTCAATAACCACATCACAGCCAGACCAATCAACCGCATTGATATCACGTTGCTGTGTCGTGACTACCTTTTGGTCATTAATAATAAGGGTTGTTCCCTCGACTTGAACTTGATGATGCCAACGCCCTTGAATAGAATCAAATTCAAGAAGGTGGCCAAGCGTTATTGCATCACCCGCCACATCATTGATCATGACAAACTCAAGCTCAGGCCAATCAAACGCTGCACGTAGCGCTAAACGACCGATTCGTCCAAAACCATTAATTCCTACTTTGATAGCCATAGAGTGCTCTCTTTTTTCGATATGAAGGGGCTGTCTTACTCGGAAGTACCACCACTTCGTTAAAGTTTAGTCGATAAATATTTTGCCAGTTTTTCGGCCATAATCGGGCTATTTATATTCTGTAATCATACCGCGACGACATGACAGCGATGCGACTTTCTTTGCTAGAAAGTCTTCAGAATGCATTCCTTTCTCGCCCTATTATGTGGCTCTTCTGAAAAATATCACACCACAAATATATGGATATGCGTATATATTAAATTTAAGATATAAATAGTCAAGGATCTTTTCATCACGTCATAAAACTTTCATAATATGCACGCATTGTTAGTTTAATGTTCCCGTGACCTTGGTTACTCAAGTTCATATGTTGAGGATAATATGAAAAAAACCATTCTGTTTGTGTGCCGTGGAAACTCAGCAAGATCACAACTGGCTGAAGCCATTGTTAATCATCATTATGATGGACAATATCAAGCGTTCAGTGCAGGCAGCCGTCCCTCTCATGTCGATAAGAGAACCATTGAGACGCTAAAAAACGCAGGGTACAGCACTCAGGGTCTTCGCTCTAAAGCGCTGCAAGAGTTTGACGACCAACATTTTGACTATGTCATCACCCTATGCTCATCTGCTCAGGCTGAATGTGGGGTATTTAAAAACAGTCACGAGAGTATATTTTGGGACTTACCCACCCCAACGTCGTATTCAGAACCCTTATTCAGCGCCTCTTTGACCGATCTCCAACAACGCATAAAATGGTTTATGCTGGTTCATAGCGAAACTGGCGAACAAGGGTTTGATCCTCTTATCGTCCATAAATGCTTATCGGATCAAACGCGCTTAATGATCGCACTGATGATTTTTTCTGAAATAGAACTGAGCGTGGGTGAACTGTGTGAAGCATTGCAAGAATCCCAGCCAAAAATTTCGCGCGCGCTTGGGGTACTAAGACAATGTGGCATGGTCGTCGATCGACGTAAAGGTCAGTGGGTCTATTATTCAGTTTCAAAGAAATTACCTGAGTGGGCACAAGCGATACTCAAAGCCTCACTTTCTAGTATGGCTCCTCAATTACTTGCTGCGCACCAACTGCTGAATCAATCGACCAATCGACCACACCGGCATGATGCACCCAATTAGCAACAAGCTAACTGGTTACATTTCCCCCAAAACAAACGAATAATGTAGAGAAGAAATTCTGTAACTTGAAAGTACATTCTGAAAAAAAGTTACAACATATTGATGATTCATCCAAATTATTTATTTCGATCTAAAAATTAAATATTAAGCGTCGAAAGCTTGCTCTAAAACAAGTTATGTACCGTGAACTTTGATCAATTAGGTGGTAGAATCCGCACCGAAAAGAAAATAAATTACGAAATTATTGTTTATTTTTTTGCAATATCGCTGACATATAGTGGTTTGCATCACAGAATTCGAGGCAAGAAAGCGCCTTAACTGGTCATAAAATGACTAAACGTATTGAAAGACTTTCATACCAAGAAGACGACAAGCTAGATAAAATTTTGATAGCTCACATGAATTATTCGTGGGCATTTCTAGCCTTCTCGGTGGACAACGACTAACTTCAAATTGTAAATATTACTTACCGGAGAGTAACTTCCATGAAAAAGACCAAAATCGTATGTACGATTGGCCCAAAAACTGAATCTGTAGAAAAGCTGACTGAACTTGTCAATGCAGGCATGAACGTAATGCGCCTGAACTTCTCTCACGGTAACTTCGAAGAGCACGCAGCTCGTATCACTAACTACCGCGAAGTAATGGCGAAAGTTGGTAAGCAGCTTGCAATCTTGCTTGATACTAAAGGTCCAGAAATTCGTACAATCAAACTAGAAGACGGCAACGATGTCGACCTAGTTGCTGGTCAAGAGTTCACGTTTACTACTGACGCTTCTGTTGTTGGTAACAAAGACGTAGTTGCTGTTACTTACCTTGGTTTTGCAAAAGATCTTTCTGCTGGTAACACTATCCTAGTCGATGACGGCCTAATCGAAATGGAAGTTATCGCAACGACTGAAACTGAAGTTAAGTGTAAAGTTCTTAACAACGGTGCACTTGGCGAAAACAAAGGTGTTAACCTTCCTGGCGTTTCAGTTAAACTTCCAGCGCTTTCTGAAAAAGACAAAGCTGACCTTAAGTTTGGTTGTGAGCAAGGCGTTGATTTCGTTGCCGCTTCTTTCATCCGTAAAGAAGAAGACGTAAAAGAAATTCGTGAACTGCTAAACGCAAACGGCGGCGAAAACATCCACATCATCTCAAAAATTGAGAACCAAGAAGGTGTTGATAACTTCGATGCAATTCTTGAAGCGTCTGACGGCATCATGGTTGCTCGTGGCGATCTAGGTGTTGAAATCCCAGCTGAAGAAGTTATCTTCGCTCAGAAGATGATGATTGAGAAATGTAACCGTGCACGTAAAGTGGTTATCACTGCGACTCAAATGCTTGACTCTATGATTCAAAACCCACGTCCTACTCGTGCAGAAGCGGGCGACGTAGCGAACGCAATCATGGACGGTACTGATGCCGTTATGCTATCTGGCGAAACAGCGAAAGGTAAATACCCTGTTGAAGCTGTGACTATCATGGCTCAAATCGCTAACCGTACCGACAGCGCACTTAAAGCTGAACTAGGTTCACGTCTAGACAGCCCACGCCTACGTATTACTGAAGCAGTATGTAAAGGTGCAGTAGACACAGCTGAAAAACTAGCAGCTCCACTGATCATCGTTGCAACTGATGGCGGTAAGTCTGCACGTTCTGTACGTAAATACTTCCCTACAGCGAGTATCGTAGCACTTACAACGAATCCAAAAACAGCAGCACAACTTGTACTAACAAAAGGTGTTCGCCCAGTTCTTGTTGATTCAATTGAAAGCACTGACGCATTCTACAAAAACGGTAAAGAGTACGCTCTAAGCTCTGGTTTTGGTAAGAAAGGCGATATCGTTGTTATGGTTTCTGGTGCACTAGTTGCTTCAGGCACAACAAATACAGCGTCTGTACACGTACTTTAATTCCTACGTTACATAAGCAACATCTATAAAAAGAGGGCTCACGCCCTCTTTTTTTTATAATTTTTCTTGCCCAACATTTCCACACACTGTACTATCCTCGCCGACTTACAACACGCCATACTGCCTGTTTGTTTTAGTCTATTATTCCATTGGATGATGAGGTGTATTGTGTCGAGCCCAACGTTGACGGACAAAGTCGCAAAAGATATTTGTCAGGATATTCTATCGGGAGAGCTCAAGCCGAACCAAAAGTTGGTTGTCGCTGAGCTTAAAGAAAAATATAACGTCGGTGCGTCTCCTATTCGAGAAGCATTGATTCAATTATCTTGGATAAAATACGTCAAACTAGAGCCACAAAAAGGCTGCTGGGTGGCGCCTATATCCAAGACAGAGCTTTATGATCTACATGAAAGCTTAAATGTGGTCGCGTCTGTATTGTTGGAAAAATCAATCCAGCAAGGTAACGAAAACTGGGAGCTCAATATTCTCACCGAGTTCCATAAACTCTCTCGCTTTAAATTTCAGGGTGATAACTTTAACTGGAAAGAGTGGGAAGAGCGCCAAGAAGCATTCTATCTCGCACTATTTAGTGGCTGTTTTTCGAAAAACATGCAGGAGTTTTTGCACGACATTATTCGTCAGATCAAGCGCTATCGTCAGGTATCATTAAGTCGCTATCCAAAAGGATTTGATGAGATCTTCCGTATTGATGAGCATGAAAAAATCATGAAACTGACGCTTGATAAAGATCTCGAAGCAGCAAAGCTGCAACTGTCAGTATTCATCAATGACATGATAAAAGAGATCGAGCCTCAAATCGACGCGATTGAAATGGCATAAAAAAACCGGGACAACCCCGGTTTTTTTACCATCCAAAGAACTCTTTGTGGTGCGTGTTTAACAACAACACCATTGGCAAAAAGTATAATGCGCTCAACTTAATACCGAGAACCACAAGTGTCCCAATGGTTAATCTAACAAGAAAGTGATTGTACATAATCGACCTCGCACGCCCAACATGCTGATTTCCCTATCAACTTATAAAAAAACAACCATGACCAGCCAAAACACCAAGCCATTTATCATTCATTTTCATGGGCAAAATGTAACTAAAAAAAATGTGATATTACTCAAAGAAACGGTAGTGTACTCACAATATCAAACAGGTCAAGTTTTAACCTACATTAGACTAAAGTCTAATGTAGTAGCACGATTTTTCCACTCTTTCTGAATAAGAGTATTTCTCTCTCCACGGTATTTTTCTTGATTCTCAAATACAAGAAAGCCAACTGCAATAGCAGCTGGCTTTCTAAATGATCATGTATACGACCGATTTAACCGACTCGATTAAAACTCGATATTACGGCCGAAGCTCATTGGCCATTCTGTCGGATTTTTCTTACCTTCACGGATATAACGGCACTCAGCCAACCATGTAAGCAGCTCCCAACCAAATGCAGCGGTTAGCAGCGCATCTTTCTCATCAGAGTTCTTCTGTGGAGCGAATTCAGCAATATCAGCACCTACTAAGTTAATACGCTTTGTTGCACGTAACTTACGGAAGATATCGTAGTACATACGTGCTGATACACCGAATGGATCTGGGCTTGAGTTTGCGCTGTGATCCAGAAGATCCAAACCATCAAGATCGAATGTCAGGTAAACAGGACGACCATCGCCTTGTTTCTCAAGAATTTGCTCAACAATGTGGTCGATACCAAGATCGTACATTTCATCCGCAAGGAAGAAATTGCCACCAATCGCTTTCGCTTTACCTTGTTGAGAAGCACACCAGCGACCACGCATACCCATGCTTACGCTGGTTGTTGGGTCAATAGCACCTTCAGATGCTAAACGGCAGTACCAGTTACCTGAATAAGACTCGTAATCAAAATCAGCACGAGTTAACAGATCAAAGTGGCCATCAATGTGAATCAAAGATACTGGACCGTGAACTTTTGCTAGTGCAGCAGGGCCAGGGTAAGCCACGGTATGGTCACCACCGAAGAAAAATGGTGTACAACCATGGTTAATAACCATGTCATCCACGACTTTCTGTGCATTGCGCATTTCTTCATCTAGGTTGAACTGACCTAAGCCATCCCAGTTTCCGTAATCGATAATATTACACAGTTCAAACGGCATTGTTCCATCTTGGTGAATAAGACCCATACCCGTTTTAGACGCATCACGAATTGCTCCTGGACCAAATTTATGACCACCAGCATTCGGAGAACACTTGTCCATCGTCAGACCGTACATCACGATGTCTGCGTTTTCAAAATTGTTTACATAAGGCGCACCAAATGCTCCAACGTGCTCTTTACCGAGTAAACTGAACGCTTCTACACCCTGCTCAGCCATACGCTGCTGCATTGGGGCGATATCTTCGTTAATGTAAAAATCTGCGTCAGACTTGTTCCAATAAATATCTTTGTAGAGCTCTAAGTTTTCTTTTGAAATTTCAACACGTTTTGGCTTAAACATGGGCGATACCTCTAATGATTAATTTAGTGAATGACTTCACTGCAAGCTATGGGAAAATTATAATTGCTACCGTCGCGATTGCTTATTACACTTTAGGACATGTGTATTACATTTTCGGACAACTCACTTGACCTCATTAAATCAACAACACTTCTTTGACGCTATTTTGGGATACTGGGAAAATATTGTCCGAAGTGAGTCTACTGTAGCCATAGATATTGCAAACTTTTTGCGTAAAGCCGGCATCATCCGTATCACTCAAGGGCAATATCAACCAATCCAAGCCAGTCAAGTCCATACGTTAATGGCAATTACCGTTGAACAACTGCATATTGATGGACTAGGGTTACGCATTGCCAAACGGCTGAAACTTCAGGATATGGGCGCCTGGGGATATGCGATGATTAGCTGCCAAAACCTCAAACAACTTCTTGATACTGGGTTACAATTTTCATATATCACCAAAGATTATGTCGACATACACATTGGCTATGACAGCGAATATGCTTACATTACTGCCGATGACCGCTCACATGGAAGATCGGCTCAACACTACACGATTGAAGATGCCATTTGTCATTATTATCTCGGTATCGAACGATTTTTGGGGCAAGAATTTGACCGAAAACGCGTTCATGTTGACTTCGCCTACCCGGCTCCCCATTACTTACCTTTGTACAAAACTATCTTTACCACCAACCTGAGCTTTAATGCCAAAAAAAACCAGCTGCGCTTTCCCGTCGAGTGGATACGTTCGGCCATTTCGATGAACCCTGCTCTTATCGCGCACGTTGCTACTCTACAAAGCCAAACTCTCATTGATGACACTGCCACGCACCCTATCAGTTACCAGATAAGAGTGAAGTTACTGACCCAACTGAAGTATGGGCTGCCCTCAATGGAAGCAATGGCTATTGAGATGAACACCACCAGTCGTACGCTCAGACGAAAACTGATAGCGGAAGAGACCACTTATAAGCACTTAGTCCTTGATACACGGATGCAAGTGGCACGCGACTACTTACTTAACACCCCGTTAAGTACGACGGAAATAGCAGAACTACTCAGCTACCATTCCTCCCCGCCGTTTTTTAGAGCGTTTCAAAACTATTATGGTATGAGCCCCCATCAATACCGCATTCAATCACGTCATGAATAACACTTCGCTCCAGCGATTGTGAGTCAGATGTTCAACACAAAAAAGCCCAGTCAAAGACTGGGCTAAAATCAAGTGCGTATGATTTTGAATTACTTGCGAATGGTTTCCGCAGCGCGCTCAGCGCCTACTTTCTCTTCCCATTTCGCATTTAGCGCATCGATAGTTGTACCAGAGCGCTCTAGGAAAGATTTGAAACCATCCCAGTGTGAATCCATAACTTGGTGAGTGTCTGTTGACTCAGCCATTGCTTTTAGACCCCACTCATCTGGGATGTATACTTCGTTGAAGCCTTTACGTGGACGGTTTGCTTTTTGTGCTTTCACAAATGCATCACTCTTACGCTTAACTTCTTCGATAGGACCGAAGTGGCTTGGGTCAATCACTAGGATGTAAGAACCGCCTACTGGACACGGTGCATTTTCCATTGTGAAGAAGTCACTTGGAATCGCTGGAAGCTCAGGTGCGATCGTACCTTTCGGGTTGATGATCGCTGTCATTACTTCATTCCAGATGTTGATAGAGTAAAGGCGAGGCGTTAGGAACGTCCAAGGTGCTTTACAGTCAGCAACACGGCCGTAACCTTCAATTAAAGAGCCCCATTTACGAGCGTCAGCTGTTAGCTCACCTGTATCTTGGTCAACAAGTGCTGCTACGTGCAGGTCACGGTCGTTGACGATAGCATCACAGATGTGAGAGTCGTAACCTTCACCGATCATGATAGACGTGACTAGAGGAAGCTCATCGCCACCTACACACGCCGCATCAAATGGAGGACAAGACATAGTTGGATCCATACCACCAAACGGAGCGTTTAGAGGAACTGAGTTGTTTGAAGACATAGCAAACATGCCTTCTTTCATTGCCATCTGTGTGTAGTTTGAGAAGTTACCGCCGTCACAGTGGTCGTAACCAAATACGATTGAGATACCGTGCTTACGTGCTTTCTCGATAGCGGTTTGAGCCATCAATGTACATGCGTAGTGACCAGAAGACTTTTTACCATCGTAAACCGCCCAAGTATCACCTTCAGACTCAATGACTGGCGTTGTAGAAGGATCTAGAATACCCGCTTCATATGGAATCGTTACCGCTTCGATAACACCAAGACCTTGGTGCAGCTTACCTTGTAGGCCACCAACAAGTAGGTTGTGCGCTAGAATATCAGCGTGCTCTTGAGTTGAGCCGATGTGTTTCCATGATTCAGAAACAATGAATGAGAAATATTCGTTGTCAAATGTAGTGGTAGGGCTTGCTACGTTAGCCATGGTGATGTCCTCTAATTTAGTGGAAATTCGTTTTCTATGAAACTGGCTTTAGTCTATTCGATATAAGTAATCAAAGAAGTAACATACTGGAGCCACCTCTTCTAGCACTATGTATGTTTCTTTTATTACTTGCCTCATTTCTCTTGTGACATTCCGATTAAAAATATAGCATCACTCATAATTAAAAAGCATTAAGACACCAAACAAAACCCAATACAATCAATAATTTAAACTTATACACAAACCTATTTCACTGAAAATTCAAATCTTCACAGAAGCCTGTCAATTACTCATGACAGTAACTTCCTTTTGAGTTGTTTTTTCACTTACTCACATTTATTGAATATTGTCAGATTTGAAAAGTGTTACCTAACTTAACTATTGAATTTATGTCATTAACCAGGGAGAAATTTATGACAAATTTGCATTACGATCGTCGAACGCTGAAAGCCGGGTATTGGGTTCTAAACAACTACCATTATGGCTTTGTTGCAGAGGCTCACTGTAATCTTGAGTTCGTCAATACTGTCAACTTATATAAAACCGCGAATGACCACGTACTATATTTCATCATTGAATTCAGTAAGGCCATCGAAACATGCAATAGTGAAATTTCTATTGCCCTAGCGAATGGCAGCACGGTCGCGCTCACACCGTACACAAAATACGCATGTATTCGCGGAAACGACCAAATGATTCGCTGTGAGCTACCGGTTGAAATAGAAAATGAGCTGAAGAATGAGAATGGTTTTACGATATGTTTTCGTCAGGAGAACTCGATAAAGCAAGACTTTATCAGCACTGAAGGGGCTGTGAATATCATTAGTAATGCAATCAGGCACAAAAGCATATAAAAAAAGCCGCTCCTTAGGAGCGGCTTCATTAAAATCCGTTTACGATTAAGCGATTACGCTTGACCTTTAACTTCTTTTAGACCGTTGAAAGGTGCACGCTCACCTAGAGCTTCTTCGATGCGAAGAAGTTGGTTGTACTTAGCAACACGGTCAGAACGGCTCATAGAACCAGTTTTGATTTGACCTGCAGCTGTACCTACCGCTAGATCAGCGATAGTTGCATCTTCAGTTTCGCCAGAACGGTGAGAGATAACTGCTGTGAAGCCAGCGTCTTTAGCCATCTTGATTGCAGCTAGAGTCTCTGTAAGTGAACCGATTTGGTTGAACTTGATTAGGATAGAGTTAGTGATGCCTTCTTCGATACCACGAGCTAGAATCTTAGTGTTTGTAACGAATAGATCGTCACCAACTAGTTGAAGCTTGTCGCCTAGAAGTTCAGTTTGGTGCTTGAAGCCAGCCCAATCTGATTCGTCAAGACCGTCTTCGATAGATACGATTGGGTATTGGTTAGCAAGGTCTTGTAGGTAGAAGTTAAACTCTTCAGAAGTGAAGATTTTGCCTTCGCCTTTCATGTTGTACTTGCCAGTTTCTTTGTCGAAGAACTCAGAAGCTGCACAGTCCATAGCAAGAGTAACGTCTTTACCTAGTACGTAACCAGCAGCTTCAACAGCTTCTTGGATAGCAGCTAGAGCAGCAGCGTTAGACTCAAGGTTAGGAGCGAAACCACCTTCATCACCCACTGCAGTGCTTAGGCCTTTAGCTTTAAGTACTTTCGCTAGGTTGTGGAATACTTCAGCACCGATACGTAGCGCTTCTTTAAGAGTTTTTGCGCCAACTGGTTGGATCATGAACTCTTGGATGTCAACGTTGTTATCAGCGTGCTCACCACCGTTGATGATGTTCATCATTGGTAGAGGCATAGAGAATTGACCAGGAGTGCCGTTTAGCTCAGCGATGTGCTCGAACAAAGGCATGCCTTTAGCAGCAGCTGCTGCTTTAGCGTTCGCTAGAGAAACCGCTAGGATAGCGTTCGCGCCGAACTTAGATTTGTTTTCCGTACCATCTAGGTCGATCATTACTTGGTCAACGTCAGCTTGTGCTTTCGCGTCTTGACCAACTAGTGCTTCAGCGATTGGGCCGTTAACAGCTTCAATTGCTTTAAGAACACCTTTACCTAGGAAACGTGATTTGTCACCGTCACGTAGCTCAAGAGCTTCGCGAGAACCAGTAGAAGCACCAGATGGAGCTGCTGCCATACCAACGAAACCGCCTTCTAGGTGAACTTCAGCTTCTACAGTTGGGTTACCACGTGAGTCGATGATTTCACGACCTAGAACTTTAACGATCTTAGACATTGATGTTTCCTCTCAATAAATAAAAATTTAATGTCAATTTAAAGGCAGCCGCATAACCTTCGCAGCCGCCCGTATCCTTTTACTATTTATCTTCTGATCCGCGTTGGAACTCACCCGCCGCTTTCACAAAGCCGCTAAACAATGGGTGGCCGTCACGAGGTGTTGAAGTGAATTCTGGATGGAACTGCGCAGCTACAAACCATGGGTGAGCTGGGTTCTCGATCACTTCAACCAGTTTCTTGTCTGCTGACAAACCAGAAACTTTAAGTCCTGCTTTTTCGATCTGTGGACGAAGGAGGTTGTTCACTTCGTAACGGTGACGGTGACGCTCATGGATTTTCGCATTGCCATAAAGCTCAAACGCTTTTGTGCCTTTTTCAAGGTGACATAGCTGAGAACCAAGACGCATCGTGCCGCCTAGATCCGACGTTTCAGTACGTTCTTCAACTTTACCTTCGCCGTCTACCCACTCTGTGATCAAGCCTACCACAGGGTATTTTGTTTCTTTGTTAAATTCTGTTGAATGTGCACCTTCCATACCCGCTACGTTGCGCGCGTATTCGATCAGTGCTACTTGCATACCTAAACAGATACCCAAGTAAGGTACTTTGTTTTCACGAGCGAATTGTGCCGCGCGGATCTTACCTTCCACACCACGGTCACCAAAGCCACCAGGTACAAGAATTGCGTCTAGACCTGCTAGTGCTTCTTCACCTTTAGACTCGACATCTTGTGAATCAACGTACTTAATTTTCACACTCAGGCGATTCTTTAGGCCCGCGTGCTTCAGTGCTTCGTTCACTGACTTATAAGCATCTGGTAGTTCAATATACTTACCTACCATACCAATCACAACTTCTGCCGTTGGGTTGGCTTCTTCGTAGATAACTTGTTCCCATTCAGACAAGTCAGCTTCTGGTGCTTCAATACCAAAGCGTGCACAGACAAGGTCATCAAGGCCTTGTGCGCGAATAAGCTGAGGGATCTTGTAAATAGAATCTACATCCTTCATCGAGATAACGGCTTTTTCCTGAACATTACAGAAAAGAGCGATTTTCTTACGCTCGTTCGCTGGGATAATACGGTCGCTACGACAAACAAGGATATCTGGCTGAATACCAATCGACAGAAGCTCTTTTACAGAGTGCTGAGTTGGTTTCGTTTTCACTTCACCTGCTGCCGCTAGGTAAGGAACCAGAGTTAGGTGCATAAACATTGCACGCTCACGACCAAGCTCGACGGCTAACTGACGAATCGCTTCCATAAATGGCAAAGATTCGATATCACCAACAGTACCACCAACTTCAACGATAGCGACATCGTGACCTTGAGAACCAGCAATCACACGATCTTTGATTTCGTTAGTAATGTGTGGAATAACTTGAATCGTTGCACCTAGGTAATCACCACGACGTTCTTTAGCAAGAACATCAGAGTAAACACGGCCAGCAGTAAAGTTGTTACGCTTGGTCATCTTGGTACGAATGAAACGCTCATAGTGACCAAGGTCAAGATCCGTTTCCGCGCCATCTTCCGTGACAAACACTTCACCATGTTGAGTCGGGCTCATTGTGCCTGGATCAACGTTGATGTAAGGGTCAAGCTTCATCATAGTCACTTTAAGACCACGAGCTTCTAAAATTGCTGCCAGCGATGCTGCTGCAATACCTTTACCTAGAGAGGATACGACCCCGCCAGTAACAAAAATGTAATTTGTCGTCATGTTTAACCTGAAATTGGTTGAATGAGGGAAATGGATTACTTCTGGACGGGATGAAAATATACCAGAAGCCCTTTATCGCCACAACGTGAAACTTATCACATTCAAAATTTTTATTTTTTGCTTCAAATCAATTCTAGAAACTAACTCGAATGGGAAGTGCATCACAGTTCGGTCGATTTTTCTTGTTTTTTAACATCATTCCAAAAGCCGTCAAGCTCTTGTAGGGTAAAGTCTGTAAGCAATTTACCGCGTTCTGAAACACGCGCTTCAACCCCCTTAAAACGCCTCGAAAATTTATTGTTCGCTTTTCTTAACGCAACTTCGGGATCGGACTTTAGGTGCCGAGAAAGATTCACAACAGAAAATAATAAATCGCCTATCTCTTCTTCAAGCTTATCTTCATCCACGTTAAGCTGAATCGCTTCATGCACGACTTCATCTATTTCTTCGTGAACTTTGTCGACGACAGGCGCCAAAACGCCCCAATCAAAACCAAATTTAGCGACGCGCTTTTGTATTTTATTGGCCTTTGAAAGGGCAGGTAGCGACTGTGGTATTGAGTCTAGAATACTTTGTTCTGTTTTGCCTACTTCTGCCTTTTCCTTCTGTTTTTCAGCTTCCCAATTGGCATCAATGGCAGCTTCATCTGCAAATTCGGTATCACTAAACACATGGGGATGACGCCTTGTTAACTTGTCATTAAGCCCTTTCACCACATCATCAAAATCAAACAGCTCTTGTTCTTTTGCCATCTGACTATAGAAGATTACTTGGAACAACAGGTCTCCCAGCTCTTCTTTCAAGTTAGGCCAATCTTGATTATGGATCGCATCTACAACCTCATATGTTTCTTCAATGGTATGAGGCACTATGGTGTCAAAGGTTTGCTTTTTGTCCCACGGGCAACCTTTTTCTTCGTCTCTGAGTTGCGCCATGATGCTGAGAAGTTGCTCGACGGGTTGAGTCATATTAAATTCCTGAACAATGTATTTCCTAAAATATTCAATTCAAAACAGCTTGATTCGAAATAAGCTAGTGATAGGTCGCACCTATGAAAACGTAAGTGTGGGCGAATAAAAAGGGTTGGAAAACCAACCCTTTATTTTTCAACAATGTTGTCATTTCCTACACAGGGTGACAGTGAATCATTGACTTAACCGTGCCCCTGATTACACACATCACCCTAAGCGCTTCACTTTCATCACATCTTTGATCTGCTCAATGCGATTGGTCACGCGAGACAAGACTTCAATGTTATTCAGTTCAAGATCAAAATCCATAATGGTTAATTGACGCTTGTAGTCATTACGACTTTTCATACTGATGACTTTCACTTTCTCATTGGTGAGTAATGTCGTGACGTCTTTCAATAATCCGCTTCGCTCTAGGGCTTCAACACGAATTGTCAAAATATAAGAGCCAACAAAGCCACTGCCCCAAACCGTATCTATGATTCGCTCTGGCGCATGATGACTCAACTCTTCAAGCTGCTCACAGTCGCTTCGGTGTACAGAGATGCCTCGACCTTGGGTGATATAACCTTTAATAATATCGCCAGGGATAGGCTGACAGCAACGCGCTAGATGAGTCATGAGATTATCAACCCCTTCAACCACGACCGCATCTTTATGAGGGCGACTCTGTTGACTGGCTTTTGTTTCCGACTCTTTGAGTTTCTCTAGGGCTTTTTGATCTTCTTCTTCCGCCGTTGGCTTGTTGACCAACGCATTGATGTGGTTGATGACCTGATGGATTCGCAGATCGCCACTACCAATACCCGCGTATAGCTCATCAGGCGTATTGACATTAAAGCGCTTCAACGCATATTGGTCGGCATCTTTTAATGTCGCACCAATTTTTGCCAATTCCGCTTCGAGGATATCTCGTCCCGCCTCTAGATTTTTCTCGCGACTTTCCTTGCGGAACCAAGCATTAATTTTCGCTCGTGCGCGACCAGAATGAACAAAGCCCAATGTCGGATTTAACCAATCTCGGGAAGGGTTAGGCTCTTTTTGGGTGATAATTTCCACTTGGTCACCCATCGATAATTGATGGGTAAACGGAACAATGCGCCCTGCTACTTTCGCGCCAATACAGCGATGACCCACCATTGAGTGGATGTGGTAGGCAAAGTCTAGTGGCGTGGCACCCATAGGCAGGTCGACCACATCACCACGTGGTGTAAAGGCATACACTCGGTCATCAAAAACCTGACTTCGAACCTCATCCAGCATTTCGCCAGAATCGGACATTTCTTCTTGCCAATCCAGTAGCTTACGCAACCAAGTGATTTTTTCATCGTAACCACTTCGAGCTGTGCTGCTGCCTTCTTTGTATTTCCAGTGAGCAGCAACGCCTAGCTCAGAATCCTCGTGCATTTCCTTGGTGCGGATCTGAATTTCAATGGTTTTACCTTCTGGCCCCAACACAACGGTATGGATAGACTGGTAACCATTGGGTTTTGGATTAGCGACGTAGTCATCAAACTCACTTGGTAGGTGTTTGTACTTGGTGTGCACTACCCCTAACGCCGCATAGCAATCTTGTAAGCGCTCAGCAATGATACGGACCGCACGTACGTCAAAAAGCTCATCAAAGTCCAAGCTCTTTTTCTGCATTTTTCGCCAAATACTATAAATGTGCTTCGGCCGACCGCTGACTTCAGCGAGAATTTGCGAGCGGTGCATTTCATCAGTCAAGTCATCGACGAAGTCTTTAATGTATTGCTCACGGACAATGCGTCGCTCAGCTAGTTGCTTAGCGATTTTTTTATAGGTAATGGAGTGCTGGTATCGAAATGCGTAGTCTTCAATTTCCCATTTCAATTGACCAATGCCGAGACGGTTAGCTAACGGCGCATAAATATTGGCGCACTCTTTAGCTGCGGCGATTCTTACTTCATCCGGCTCATCTTTCACTTCGCGTAAGTTACAGATACGCTCCGCCAGCTTGATGACAACACAGCGGAAATCGTCAACCATGGCTAACAACATACGTCTGACATTATCAACCTGACCCGAGGCAGCGGAACCCTCTAAAGTCACATTAAGTTGACCAATGGCGGCCATTTCTTCAACGCCATCAATCATTTTAAGGATTTCTTTTCCGTAGGTTTCTTCGAGTAATTCCCTATCAAATAACCCGTTAGAGACTATCGGATACAGCAAAGCTGTAATGAGAGTGGCTTTGTCCATCGAAAGGGTGATGAGAATTTCAATCATCTCTCTACCACGCCACAACAACAAGGACCCTTGTTCATTGCCTTCTACGAGAGTTTCGCATTGGGTATAAACTTCTTTCAGACGCGTAGCGATATTTTTGTCTTGCTTTAGTGAAGCAATCCAACTCGCTAACTCAAACTGTTCTTCAGGGTTCAAATGCGCGCTTCTTACCGCAACCATTACTTTGTTCTTCCTAGTTTTATTAGTTAACTAACCTATCCCAGTTAGCCCATGATCTGCGTTAGAGATCATTCAAAAATTGTCATTTTTCAAACAATGCCATCGACTCTAGATGACTAGTTTGTGGAAACATGTCCATCATACCGAGTTTCTTAAGCGTGTAGCCTTGTGCAATAAGGCTCTGACTATCTCTGGCAAGGGTAGCAGGATTGCAAGAAACATAAAGCACTCGCGTTGCTCCAAGTCCAGAAACTTGATCTATCACGCCAGTCGCCCCTGCACGGGCAGGATCTAATAAAATCGCGTCGAATTTTTGTTCAGCCCATGGCGAGTTCGTCAACGCCTCTTCCAAGTTAGCTTGATAAAATTCAACGTTATCGAGTTTATTTAACGCAGCATTGTTCGTTGCCCAATCAACCATATCTTGGATACCTTCCACACCAACGACTTGCTGGGATAATTTTGCCAGTGGAAGCGTAAAGTTACCAAGCCCACAGAACAGATCCAGTACTCGTTCCTGCTTTGTCGGTGCCAACCAACTCAGTGCCTGCGCGACCATTTCTTGGTTAATATTTTGATTTACCTGAATAAAGTGAGTTGGTAGAAAAGGGAGCGTTACGCCAGTCTCACGATATTGCGCCACATCGCCATGGACTCGATTTAGTACACCACTTTCTGGCATGAGGTATAAGGTCAAATCGTGTGTTTTTGCCAGCTGCAGTAGACGCTGTTCGTCTCCCTCGGTCAACGGCTGCATATGGCGTAACACCGCAACAGGACCATTGTCTGCCATCACTAACTCAAGATGACCGAGAGTATGAGGATGCTGGAAGCTCGTTAACAATGCTCTGAACTCAGGGATCAAAGCATTAAGTTGACTATCGAGAACCGGACAGCCATCAATTTCGACAAGTTGTTTGCTTTGCTTGCGACGAAAACCCATTTGCAAATGCCCTTTCGCTTTATCAGCGTAAAGGCTCAAACGAGCTCTTCTACGGTACCCCGTTCCCGCCCCAATAATAGAATCAGACAGTGACAACTGTTGCCCGGCAAACTTGCTCATTAATTGCGACAGCGCTTGCTGCTTATATTGACGTTGGTCGTCCAAAGAGAGGTGCTGTTGAGTACACCCTCCACACGCTTCATAGTGTGGGCATAATGGCTTAACTCGCTGTGCGCTAGGCTTAATTACCTTAATCAAGTTTGCTTTAGAAAACTTACTTTTGGTTTCCGTGAGCTGTACTAAAACCGTTTCATCTGGAAGTGCGCCCTCAATAAACACCGGTTTTTTATTTTGATAGGCGATACCTGCGCCGTGGTGATCTAAACGTGCGATCACCATTTCTTGGTGTTTCTTTGAGAATGCGGTTTGCTTTGTCGGTTTAAAAAAACGTGCCATGCCTATTTCCAGTATTTAGCCGTGCAGAAACGCTCTGCACTACAAAAATTTGTTAGAGTTTCACTATTCTTTGGTTGAATGATTGTCGAACAGCGCTGCTTTGATTAAGCTTACGACATCCTAGGGGATGCAGTACTGGGTATTGTCCCATATCCACTCAGTAGATGTAATCACTCCCAGCAAATTATGACTTCGAATTAAAATGACAAGATACGGCCTTCGCGCTCGCGTTATAACTCTAACCCTAGCACCCACGCTCATTATTGGGCTTTTATTGAGTGCTTTTTTTTCTTATAACCGCTATCACGACCTTGAGTCTCAGGTACTCAATGCCGGAGCAAGCATTATTGAACCCTTAGCCATCGCCAGTGAACAGGGTGTCATGGCGCAAAGTCGCGAGTCCGTTCGGCGTCTCATTAGCTACGCTCATCGAAAGAATTCTAAGTTTGTTCGCAGTATTGCCGTCTTTGATGCCAATCACGAACTGTTCGTTACCTCGAACTTTCATCCTAATTTCAATTCGTTAATGCTGCCAAAAAATAAGCCTATCCCCTACCTAAGCTCTTCTGAGTTTCATGACAACACACTCATTTTACGGGCGCCTATATTGGCAGAAAGTCAATTAGTCTCAGACACGCGACAGCTGACTTCCACCAGTAAAACATTAGGCTACATCGCGATTGAACTCGATTTATCTTCACTGCGGCTACAACAATATCAAGAGGTCTTCTCAGCCATTTTAGTGCTTATTTTAGGACTAATTCTGTCTGGAATTTTCGCCTATCGACTCATGCATGATGTCACGCGCCCAATTTCTCATATGAAAAACATGGTCGACCGAATTCGTCGCGGTCACTTAGATGTACGAATTGAAGGAAAAATGCATGGTGAACTCGACTCACTAAAGAATGGTATCAATGCCATGGCCGTGTCACTGTCCGAATACCATGTTGAAATGCAGCACAGTATCGACCAAGCTACATCGGATCTTCGCGAAACATTAGAACAACTAGAGATCCAAAACGTCGAGCTTGATATTGCTAAAAAACGAGCACAAGAAGCCGCACGGGTGAAATCAGAGTTTCTTGCCAACATGTCCCATGAGCTAAGAACGCCACTCAATGGCGTGATTGGTTTCACCCGACAGATGCTAAAAACCCAGCTGTCTAACAGCCAAACCGACTACCTGCAAACCATTGAAAAATCAGCCAATAACCTTCTTAATATCATCAACGACATTTTGGACTTCTCTAAACTAGAAGCGGGTAAACTGGCACTCGAGAACATTCCATTTGAATTCCAAGATAGCCTAGAAGAAGTGGTGGCGCTACAAGCCACCAGTGCGCATGAGAAAGGTCTAGAACTGACGCTTAAAGTCGATGCTAAGGTGCCAAATGGACTGGTCGGCGACCCTATGCGTATTCAGCAAATTCTCACCAACTTAGTTGGTAACTCCATTAAGTTTACTGAGCGCGGCAACATTGATATCAGTGTCGAGTTAAAATCGCAAAAAGAAGATCGTGTAGAACTGCAATTTATGGTGCGAGATACAGGGATTGGTATTTCCGAAAGGCAACAAGCACAGCTCTTCCAAGCCTTCAGTCAGGCTGATGCTAGCATTTCTCGCCGCTATGGCGGAACGGGACTAGGATTGGTCATTACACAGAAATTAGTTGGTCAGATGGGTGGCGAAATCAGCCTCACCAGCCGCTTACACCAAGGCTCTACCTTCTGGTTTACCATCAGATTACATTCTACAGAAATCCCAATGATTGATCCTGTAGACCCAATGATTATTCATAATAAGCGTTTGCTGTTGGTGGAACCTAACATGCAAGCAGCCTCGGTATTGCAACAAAATCTCACCAACCAAGGGGTGATGGTCACCTATCGTTCGACACTACCTGAACGACTTGAAGCCTTCGACTACATTATTTTGTGCTTACCTACCAATGAAGAAATTCCACTCACCACCATTGAGAGTTGGATTAAGCACTGCAAGAGCTCTACCTCTAACATCATTATCGGTACCGCTAGCACTCAATTGGCGCTGTCAGATTACCTAATGCAAACCCATGAAGTGCAGTGTTTAACGAAGCCGCTTGCCCGTAAGCGTCTGATGCAAGCGTTAGTAGATAAACAGCCCGTCAATCCGGTGCTGCCTGTCTTCTATGAGTCGACGGAAAAACGCCCTCTCAATGTCATGGCGGTGGATGACAACCCAGCCAACCTCAAATTGATTACCGCGCTGCTATCAGAACGCGTGGAAACCGTCGTCTCTTGTTCTAGTGGCCAACAATCGGTAGAGAAAGCTCAAGCGCAACATTTTGATATTGTTCTGATGGACATTCAAATGCCGCATATGGACGGCGTCACGGCCTGTAAGCTTATTAAAGAGACGAGCCTAAACAGTGCAACGCCCGTTGTCGCCGTCACCGCCCACGCAATGAGTGGAGAGCGCGATCGATTAATTTCTGAAGGTATGGACGACTATCTCACCAAGCCTATTGATGAAATGGCACTTCAGCAAATTCTTAATAAATGGATCCCGCCACGCACACTCGAGCATGATGCCATCCTTGACTTCGTTACCCCTGAGTCACAGAAAGCGCACCTGCCATCACCTGCGATAGATAACGCGGTAGTAACACCAATCAACACAGCAAAAGATGTCGTCATCGACTGGCCAGAAGCTCTGAAGCAAGCGGCAAATAAGGACGATCTCGCCGTCGATATGCTGCAAATGCTCATTGAGTTCATACCAGAAGTGCAACGTCTCGCTGAGCAAATTCTTGACGAAGCATTTTCAGACAAAGAAGAGGTGATTCATTTAATTCACAAGCTTCATGGCAGTTGCTCATACAGTGGCGTTCCAAGACTTAAATCAATCTGTGCGACCATAGAAAAAACTCTACGCTCGGGCGGTGCTATTGAATCGATTGAACCTGAATTGTTTGAACTGCAAGATGAGATGGAAAAAGTACTGGAAACCTCAAAGCTCTACCTCAATAAAAGCTAGCACTGAGGCTCGGTTGCGAATACAAAATAAAATTCGTATTGCTATAATTGGCCGAATAATAAAATAGAAAAGGCGCGAGGCAGTATTCACTGCGTCGCGCCTTTTTATTTTCAATCAACTTGCTTGGGGCAATTTGCTTTGGGCAATCATCCCCCAACAAATGCTAACCAGCGAAATGACTACCGCTCTATTATCACAGTAGCAACGGCATAGTGCCGCTCATCAGATATGGTCAGGTGGATTGACGTCGCACCCATTGCAGCGGCGATTTCCGCGGCTTTGTTCGTTAACGTCAGTAACGGTTTACCATTTTCATCGTTGGCAATGGTAAAGTCTTGAAAACTAACACCATGAGCAATGCCCGTACCAAGCGCTTTTGACGCGGCTTCTTTGGCTGCAAAACGCTTAGCAAGAAAGCGGCCTTTTTGTTTCAGCGAACTAAAAGTCACCCACTCCTCTGGAGTTAAGATTCGCTTTGCAAATGCCTCACCAGAGCGAACCAGTGACTTTTCAATTCGCTCTATCTCTGCGATGTCCGTGCCTAAACCCAAAATTGCCATACGACGTTACACCTAACTATCTTGCGAACTCATAGTACCAACGCTCGACGGATTAACCGCGTCGCGCCGCTTCCATTATCGCTTTCATATCGGCTACCGCTTTATGAAGACCGTCAAATACCGCTCGACCGATAATAGCGTGACCAATGTTCAGTTCATAAATTTCTGGTAGTGCCGCGATTGGAGCGACATTGTGGTAAGTCAAACCATGGCCAGCGTTAACGGTAATACCTAAGTCAGAAGCATAGCTCGCACCAGCGGCAATCTTCTTTAATTCATCTTGTTGATCTTCTTCCGTTTCCGCATCAGCGTAATGACCCGTGTGAAGCTCAATAAAAGGAGCACCAGCTGCTTTTGACGCATCAATTTGTTCTCTATCCGCATCAATAAACAACGACACCTTAATACCCGCCGCCGTCAATTTTGCCGTCGCCGCTTTAATTTTCTCTAGCTGGCCTTTAACGTCTAAACCACCTTCCGTCGTCAGTTCTTCACGCTTTTCCGGCACAAGACAAACGAACTCAGGCTTAGTTTTTAGAGCAATCTCAACCATTTCATCCGTCACCGCCATCTCTAGGTTCATACGGGTTTGTAGCGTTTCGCTCAGAATACGGACATCGCGGTCAAGGATATGACGGCGATCTTCACGTAAATGAACCGTAATGCCATCCGCACCAGCACGCTCAGCTATTTCTGCCGCGTGCACCGGATCTGGATATTTAGTGCCACGTGCATTACGTAGTGTCGCGATGTGGTCAATGTTGATGCCTAAAAGAATAGAACTCATGTATTAATACTCCATCATCAGAGCTGTTTTGGCTTAATACGAAACAACTCTCTGCTTTTTAACGGTTTTGAGCCAAGATACGGCTTTAATGCCATACGTGTAAAGCGTTTTGCCGCTTGTAATTGGGTTTTATTAGTAAAACGTCGTTCACTTATCGCAATCAACTCCTCTCCCATAAAAGTGAGGTTGTCTCGACGCACACTGGCGATGAAACCTTTTTGTTCACGATAACGATAAGTCATGGTTGGATCGATAGGCTCGCCTGTACCCGCACAATGTAGAAAGTCGACGCCATATCCCATTGCCGAAAGTAAAGCGAGTTCAAAACGTCGCAATGCCGGCTCGGGATTACTATATTGAGCAAGTTCTGTTAAAGCTTGAAGATAATCATGAAATAAAGCGGGAAAAGGGATTTCACTGGCGAGAACACGAGCAATAAGCTCATTTACATACATTGCCGAATAAAGGCTAATACCAGTAAGAGGCAAACCTAAGCTAATAGGTTCTGCTTGGCGTAAGGTTTTTAAGGACCCACCACCCGACCATTTGAGTAACAGAGGTGTGAAAGGCTGAAGCGCTCCTTTGAGATTAGAGCGCTTACTGCGAGCTCCCTTCGACAATAATGACACGCGGCCATACTCTTCACTGAAGACATCAAGGATTAAACTTGATTCACTGTATGGTCTGCGATGTAAAACGAAACAGCGTTGTAACCCTTCCATATCATCACATCTTGTCAAATTGCCGAAAGTCGCGCGTTTATTATTTGTTTTCTAAGTCGTCGATGTAACCTAATGAACGCAGTGCACGCTCATCATCAGCCCAACCCGACTTCACTTTGACCCAAGTCTCTAAGTACACTTTACGGCCAAACAGCTCTTCCATATCAAGGCGAGCTTCACGACCAATCGTTTTGATCTTATCTCCGCCTTTACCAATCACCATTTTCTTTTGACCAGTACGTTCAACAAGAATAAGCGCGTTGATGTGGAAACCATCGGTTTCTGGATTGTAGTCAAACCTTTCAACTTCCACAGTCACAGAGTAAGGCAGCTCTTCACCAGTAAAGCGCATCAATTTTTCACGGATAATCTCAGACGCCATAAAGCGTTGTGAGCGGTCGGTCACGTATTCTTCAGGGAAGTGATGCACCGCTTTAGGTAAATAACTACGAACGTGTTTACGAATCACATCGGTGTTTTTACCTTGCTTGGCAGAAATTGGCACCACATCCACAAACTCCATTTTCTTCGAGAGTTCTTGCATGTGCATCATGACGTCGTTGCGATCTTTTACATTATCTACTTTGTTAATGCACAGAACGACAGGGAAGTCTGATTTCTTCAGCTTATTTAGTACCATTTCATCGTCAGCAGTCCATTGCGTACCATCAACAAGGAACAACACTAGGTTCACATCACTCAAAGAGCTGTTAGCCGCGCGGTTCATCAAGCGGTTAATCGCGCGCTTCTCTTCGATATGAAGCCCAGGAGTATCCACGTAAATCGCTTGATAATCTCCTTCCGTCTCAACACCCATAATACGGTGGCGAGTCGTTTGAGGCTTACGAGAGGTGATCGATATTTTTTGCCCCAGAATATGGTTCAATAGTGTCGATTTACCTACGTTTGGACGACCAACAATGGCGATGAAACCACAGTGCTGGTTTTCTGGATTCGTTACTTCTTCTGCTGGAGAAGAAAAGTACGCATCGATATCAAATTCTTTATCAGACATTGGTCACTTTCTCTAATGCCATCTCGGCAGCCGCTTGTTCTGCCTTGCGGCGGCTAGTACCTAGACCAACAACAGGCTTATCCAAGCCCATCACTTCACATGAAACCGTAAACTCTTGGTTGTGAGCTTCACCTTTTATATTAGTCACAGTATAGACGGGCAGAGGTTTTCTGCGCCCTTGCAAAAACTCCTGGAGACGAGTTTTTGGGTCTTTCTGCGATACGCCGGGTTCAATCGCATCAAGGCGGCTTTTATACCACCCCAATACTACCTCACGTACTTTTTCAACATCGCTGTCTAAGTAAATGGCACCAATAATGGCCTCAACTGCATCAGCAAGAATTGAATCACGTCTAAAACCACCGCTCTTCAACTCACCTGGACCTAATTTTAAGTAATCTCCCAAACCGAATTCGCGCCCAAGTTCTGCAAGAGTGTGACCCCTTACTAACGTGGCACGCATGCGGCTCATGTCCCCTTCATTAATTTTAGGGAAGCGATGATAAAGATCGTCAGCGACGACAAAACTTAAAATTGAATCGCCCAAAAACTCGAGTCGTTCATTGTGCGTTCCATTGGCACTACGATGTGTCAGTGCCAATGCCAAGCGCTCGCTATCATTAAATTGATAGGCGAGCTTTTTTTCTAATCGTTCAATAGGAGAATTCATGCTCTCTCGTTCAGTTAATTCCACCGATGCGATTCAATCTCACACCAGTTGGGATCCATGCAGGCAAAAAGCTGTCTGCACTACGTTCAAATTCAAAACTAATCCATATTGCTACAGCTTTACCCACTAAGTTAGCTTCTGGTACAAAGCCCCAATAACGGCTATCAGCACTATTATCGCGGTTGTCACCCATCACAAAATAATGGCCTTCTGGTACCACCCATTCATTAATGCCGTTACGTGGCTGATACTGATCAACACGGTCACGACGCAATGGGTTAACCAATACTTGGTGTTCAACATCCCCTAGTTTTTCATCCATTTGAATCAATGGAATACCGTTTTGTACAAACGGGCTATCTACTACATTAGATAACTTAACGGGTTTGCATTCTGATGTACCCTTAGTTTGAATACAGATGTCCTTGCTTGCGCTGTAGCGCACCATATCACCCGGTAAACCCACTACACGTTTAATATAGTCAATATTGGGCTGAGGCGGATATTTGAATACAATTGAATCGCCGCGTTCAGGCTTACCCACGTCGACTAATTGTGTACGCCAAACCGGATCTTTCAATCCATAGGCATATTTTTCCACCAAGATAAAATCACCGACCAATAAGGTTGGCATCATCGAACCCGATGGAATTTGAAAGGGTTCATAAATAAAGGAGCGTAAGACTAATACAAACGCAATAACCGGAAAAATCGACACACTGTTCTCAACAAACCACGATGGTGCCGTCGCTTTTTGAGCAACCTCATCATCAATTTGGTTGGCTTGTGCTTGGATATCTGCCAGTTTTTGCTGTCGTTTCTTTCTCAGTACGAGTTTATCTAAAACCCAAACTACACCTGTCACCAGTGTCACGATGACTAGGATTAGTGAGAACGTATTAGCCATTAAATTCCCTTAATTTCGTATCTTCAAAAATAACGAAAGTGAAAGCCCTTTTCAGAGCTTCCACTTTACTTGTTCTTGCACTTAGCAATGAGCTTAATCTTTGCCTACATGCAGAATCGCAAGGAACGCTTCTTGAGGCAGTTCAACATTACCGATCTGCTTCATACGCTTCTTACCTTCTTTCTGTTTCTTCAACAGCTTCTTCTTACGACTCACGTCACCACCGTAACACTTCGCAATTACGTTTTTACGCAGTTGTTTCACGGTAGAACGAGCGATGATGTGGTTACCAATTGCCGCTTGAATCGCAATATCAAACATTTGGCGAGGAATAAACTCTTTCATCTTCTCAACAAGCAGACGGCCACGGCTTTGCGCTTGATCTTTGTGAGTAATGATAGCCAATGCATCAACCGTATCACCGTTGAGTAATACGTCCACACGAACCATGTTCGATGCTTCAAAGCGTTGGAAGTTATAATCCAGTGACGCATAACCACGAGATGTTGACTTCAAACGGTCGAAGAAGTCGAGAACAACTTCAGCCATAGGAATATCGTAAGTCACGGCGACTTGGTTACCGTGATACACCATATCAACCTGCATGCCACGCTTTTCGACACACAAAGTAATCACGTTACCTAGGTAGTCTGAAGGAACCAAAATATTACAACGTGCGATTGGTTCACGCATTTCTTCAATATCGTTGGTCGCTGGCAGCTTAGCCGGACTATCTACATACAACGTCTTACCATCGGTTTTTTCTACTTCGTAGACCACGGTTGGTGCTGTCGTAATTAGGTCAAGATCATATTCACGCTCAAGTCGCTCTTGGATGATCTCCATGTGAAGCATACCCAAGAAGCCACAACGGAAACCAAAGCCTAATGCTGCTGAGCTTTCTGGCTCATAAAATAGCGATGCGTCATTTAGGCTAAGCTTACCTAGTGCATCACGGAAATTCTCATAATCATCAGATGATACAGGGAAAAGACCCGCATACACCTGAGGCTTCACTTTTTGGAAACCAGGTAGCGCCGTTTCGCTGCCGTGTTTTGCCGTTGTTAGCGTATCACCAACAGGCGCACCAAGAATATCTTTAATACCACAAACCACCCAGCCTACTTCGCCAGTGTTTAGCTCTGTCGTATCGATCTGTTTTGGAGTGAAGATACCTAAACGGTCTACCCCCCAAACCTGTCCGGTGCTCATGACTTTAATCTTGTCATTTTTCTTCAGCTTACCGTTTTTAATACGAACCAAAGAAACGACACCTAGATAGTTATCAAACCAAGAGTCGATGATCAAAGCTTGCAATGGTGCCTCAGGGTCGCCTTCTGGCGCGGGAATTGATGCAACGATCTCTTCTAGAACGGCATCCACACCTAAACCTGTTTTCGCGGAACAGCGCACGGCTTCTAATGCATCAATACCAACAATCTCTTCGATTTCTTCAGCAACACGCTCTGGTTCTGCTGCAGGCAAATCGATCTTGTTCAGGATTGGCACTACCTCAAGATCCATCTCAATCGCAGTATAGCAGTTAGCCAGTGTCTGAGCTTCTACACCTTGACCAGCATCGACAACCAATAGCGCGCCTTCACAAGCAGCTAGGGAACGAGATACTTCATAAGAGAAGTCTACGTGTCCTGGGGTGTCGATGAAGTTGAGCTGATAGGTTTCCCCATCGTTCGCTGTATAGTCAAGAGTAACACTCTGAGCTTTGATGGTAATACCGCGCTCGCGCTCAAGGTCCATAGAATCTAGAACTTGAGCTGCCATTTCACGGTCACTTAAGCCGCCACAAACTTGAATGAGACGGTCTGACAACGTTGACTTACCGTGGTCAATGTGGGCGATAATCGAAAAGTTACGAATGTGCTTCATAGATTTGATGTGGCTTAACTCTAAAAATGGGAAGTATAAAACGCCTGTTTGGTCACAGCGTTTCAATTTAGTTGGCAGATTCTACCCAATTTCTGTACGGTTCGCACCTTATTTAGACAATGGACTGCCCGAGTATGCGGATCAAGACAACCTCTTGGCTCGACGTTTGCTCGACGGAGTGAATGAATTTACGGGCAAGAAGAAAACCAATAAATGAGAACCCAGCCGCGGAAAGAATCACAACACCTTCGCCAGCCTCGAATAAAGGAGCGAGCCAAAGTTGCCCTAGACCTGCGCCCATAAACAAAAAAAACAACGGAAGTAAGTACACCAGTGCCGCAGATTGAAGCAGACTTTTCTCTGGAAAGCCTATTTCCACTACATCCCCTGATTGCACTTTTTCGTCAGTCAGTAAATTCCAAATGAGCGCTTTACTGCCTACAGCTTTACTTACGATACCCGTTCCACAACTACTTTTTGAGGCACACGAACTGCAACTGGTCTGCTGCTCGCAGCTTAATTGTATCTGTAGTTGATGCCCCTGCTTTTCAACAGAGGTCACCGTAGCAAGCGCCGTCATCATGGCGTTGTATTCGCATCAAGAGTAGGGGGTAGTGTTTGTTTAACAGGATTTAGCTTCACTGACTGCGCGATTCTTTGCGCTGTTGCTGGCGGAATATCCCCCACTACCGATATTTGTCTATCGCCACTCACGACACTATGCACCGTTCGGCGACCTTGACGAATAAGATCACCTTTCAGCGAGTGATTATCGCGTTCAGAAACATAGACCGAGAAGCTAAACAACCCATCGGTAAACATTTGGCTTTCAACAATATTTTCTGTTGAAAACATACGATAGCGATTGAGATCTTTCGGCTTAAATCCAGCGGGTACCCAACCGACTTGCCAGTATGTTGCTTCGATATTACCTTTTGGTAAAGAAAGCACGGCCGGTAGTTGAACCTTTTCTAACGCACTCAACATTTCTGCGATACGGTCATTCACAGAATATGAAATCACTCGAAATTGCTCGAGAATTTCACCATCTCGATCCAATAAGTCCGCTCGAAGAGGCAACTTACTCGCCTCATCAACCCACAATACATAGGAATATCTCAGCCCATCTTTAGGGACGATACGAAAGACTTGCGTTGCCGCGCCCGCTTCTCGAGCTCGTCCCACTCGCACGTAATCGTAGAACTCACTCAATTGGGTAATATTACCGTTAAGTAACGGCATTAATGGCGCCACCATTTTCCCTGATTCAATGGTAAAAGGATCAACGCCCGGTTCGATATAGCTCACCTCACTACCGCGGCGGATAACCTCTCGCACGGGCCCACTCAAGTACACCAAATGTGCAAATTGCTGAGTTTCAAAGGTGGCATGGCGATAGAGCAGCGGTTCGATGCTATTCTTCTTAATCAGGATGTAAGACAGTTCATAATTCAACTGCTGACTTGCGTCACTCATTTGATGCAACAAAGCCTCCGCAGAAGCTTCTTCTGCAAAGGCTTTAGCACCAAATAAACTGAACAGCAGTAAAGAACTGGTCAGAAATTTTTTCATTCAATTACCGATTCTGTTTCAACACTCAACGAGCTCTGATGATCACTATTTAATCTTAATTGTAGCTCATAGTCTTGCAGCAATGCGTTGACTCGACGGCGCTGCTCTTGAACATTAGCCGTATCGCTGCTGGTTTTAGCAACGGAGTCTCGTGTTAAGCTTACTGGCTCAGCGCTGCCTGCAAAAGGAATGGTCTGCAATACAGGAAGCTGGTCCGCTTCTGGCTGAGCGGCATCTTGACCCGAATACTGCTGTACACCCAGTATCACCGCCATAGACACACAAGCTGCCACGGCCACTTGACCAAACTGACTAAGCCATGCCGGCAGTTGACGCTTAGCTTGCGCTGGAGTGGGTTGCGATTCAATCGGCGTCGCAACACCAACCTGATCAGCAGTCACTGAAGACGGAGCCTGCGAATACGTCGGCTCGGCTTCTAGCGCTATCGCGACACTTTCAGCAATATTCCAATCTAAACTTTTCGGCTCATCGCCTCGCATGACGTCACCAATTAAATGGTAGTTCTGCCATGCTTCTTTGCTTTCCAAATCATTTTCAAACGCTTCAATAAGCGCCTCATCGATCTGGTCTCCATCCATGAATGCTGAAAGCTTTTGTTTATCAGCCATTATATTCACCATAAGTTGATACTGGTTTTAGCGTTGAAGAAGAGGCTTAATCTTCTTCTCTACTGCTTCACGAGCACGGAAGATACGCGAACGTACCGTTCCCACTGGACAATCCATTACTTCTGCGATTTCTTCATAACTTAACCCATCGAGTTCTCGTAGGGTCATCGCAGTCTTAAGGTCTTCTGGTAACGCTTCAATTGCAGCAAATACCGTTCGCTTCAATTCATTCGACAACGTTAAGTTCTCAGGGTTCGAAATTTCTTTCAACGCATTACCAGATTCATAAAACTCTGCATCTTCTGCATCCACATCTGTCGCTGGCGGTCTTCTGCTCTGCGCAACGATATGGTTTTTGGCTGTATTTACTGCGATGCGATACAACCACGTATAAAAGGCACTTTCACCTCGAAACGTTGGGATCGCTCTATACGCCTTAATAAATGCTTCTTGGGCAATATCTGCGACATCACCAGAGTTGCTCACGTATCGTGATATGAGATTGCAAACCTTGTTTTGATAACGCAAAACTAACAGGTTAAATGCTTGTTTATCTCCACTTTGAACGCGCTCAATCAGCACCTGATCGGTTGGCTGCTCGTTCATTCGAGCGTTCACTCCTATTCGTTCTTACCCTTACCTTCTCAGATATGAGTATTAATAATGCATATTGTAGTCTTGACACCACCGCTAACATGAGCACTATTGTGACTCTATGAAAAAGAGAAAGTTCAAAACTTTCTGCGTTTTTTTGTGATGAATCATTCACAATGTAATTTGGCGTCGACTACAATGTTGTCAATTTACAAGAATGGATTACTTAGCTCATTAACACAATCGATTTTTCAGCGTGTTATCGCCAAGTAATCCTTGTTGAAAGTGCCCCTCGCCAGCTGTTTTACACAGCTCCCTATCGCGCACTTTTTATCTAAGTAGGGTATCGTTACGCTACTGTAGGTTAGGATTTTAATAGAATTATGAACACAAACCGAGAGCATCTTTGTGATGTTTTAGTCATAGGAAGTGGCGCAGCAGGTCTATCACTCGCACTAAGAGTCGCGGAGCGCGCTAAGGTTATCGTTTTAAGTAAAGGCCCTCGTAGTGAAGGGGCCACTTATTATGCCCAAGGTGGCATCGCGGCCGTTTTTGATGAATCTGATAGCATCGAATCACATGTTAATGATACCAATATTGCTGGTGCTGGGCTGTGCGAAGAAGAAACCGTTCAGTTTATTGCAGAGAATGCCAAAGAATGCGTTCAATGGTTGATCGACGGCGGCGTTCCCTTTGACCAAGTCGAAACCGATAAAGATGAACAACCTCGCTACCACCTTACTCGTGAAGGTGGACACAGCCACCGCCGGATTTTGCACGCAGCCGACGCTACTGGTATGGCAATGCAAACCACTTTGCAAGATAACGTACACAGCCATCCTAACATTGAGATCTTTGAGCGCTACAATGCGCTCGACCTCATCGTGGACGAAAGCAATGACCATGCGGATAACAATGTCGTTGGGGCGTATATCTGGAACCGCAATGAAGAACATGTAGAAACCGTACGTGCAAAATTTGTGGTACTGGCAACAGGTGGGGCGTCAAAAGTGTATCAATACACATCCAACCCTGACGTATCATCAGGTGACGGTATCGCTATGGCTTGGCGCGCTGGATGTCGAGTCGCTAACCTAGAGTTTAACCAATTCCACCCCACTTGCCTGTTCCACCCAGAAGCGCGTAACTTCTTGCTCACCGAAGCTCTGCGTGGCGAAGGCGCTTACCTGAAGCGTCCAGATGGCACGCGCTTTATGCCTGACTTCGACGAACGAGAAGAACTAGCCCCACGCGATGTAGTGGCTCGTGCTATCGACTTTGAAATGAAACGTCTCGGTGCTGATTGCATGTACTTAGACATCAGTCATAAGCCTGAAGACTTTATTATTAAGCACTTTCCAACCATTCATATGCGCTTGCAGGATTTGGGCATAGACATGACCAAAGAGCCTATCCCTATTGTTCCAGCAGCACATTACACGTGCGGCGGAGTGATGGTGAACCAAGCGGGCCGTACCGATATAGAGCAACTCTACGCCATTGGTGAGGTTAGTTATACTGGTCTTCACGGGGCCAATAGAATGGCATCCAACTCGCTATTAGAGTGTGTGGTCTATGCTTGGTCTGCCGCGCAAGATATCTTGACCAAACTAGACGACGTGTCATTGCCAGGAGCGCTTCCACAATGGGATGAGAGCCAAGTAAGTTGCTCTGACGAAGAAGTCATTATCCAACACAACTGGCACGAGCTGCGCCTATTTATGTGGGATTATATGGGTATTGTTCGCACAGATAAACGCTTAGAGCGTGCATTGCGTCGAATTCAATTACTGCAACAAGAAACGCATGACTACTACAGTAACTTTAAGGTTTCCAATAACTTACTTGAGTTGAGAAACCTATTACAAGTAGCAGAGTTAATGGTTCGCTGTGCAATGCAACGTAAAGAGAGTCGAGGCCTTCACTACACGCTAGACTACCCTGATATGCTGGAAGTCAGCAAACCGACCATACTAACACCAAGTGATGATTCAACTAGCTAGTACTACCACAGCAAAAATCGGGCGATGTATGTACGAATAAACCGCTCTTGAGAATACACACTACCTCATCAAAAAGCAGTCTATTCACTTTCTGGGAATGGACTGCTTTTTTATTACGACCAATAAATGACGATAAGCGGACTCGTTGCTACTATCTCGCCACAAAATATGCCGCTTACCGCTTTGTTCACGAACCGCAATGCACCATTCGCTGAAAACGAGAGTGAATGAGGGAGAACACAATGGCGTGCCATTGTAGTGCCATTGCTTCTCTTTCATCATAAGTACACCGTTGATTGGTGGATAAAGATAGCAAGATCTAAAACACGACCCAACAATATAAACCATAACGGCAAGGGGTAACGATGTCAGTATCAAAGCAGCCAATAGCAGGGCATGACAGATAAGGTTAGCCACATAGGCATGAAAAGAAAAAGAAGCATGTAGGTAAGCGTGCTCAAGACTACGCTTACCTAATTCATTAGGATGAGTGGTAATATTCTTTTGAATAACAGACTGAATTATCGAACTTTACTCAGGTTATGCGCAACAATTTTGTCCACCATTGACGCGTGACCTAAATTCTCACTGCGCCCATGCCCCATGATCCAGGTAAATAGATCCGGATCTTGACACTCCAACAAAGATACGAAGTCATTTTGCTCTTGCCCCGTTAAGGTATCAAAGCACTCCTCAAAGAACGGCATAACCACAACATCAAGCTCTAGCATACCTCGTCGGCAAGCCCATTTTATCCGTGCTTTTTGTTCATTAGAGTACATTGCATTCTCCATCTACTACTTAATTTGAGCTGAGTGTAACAAGCCTGTTTCGCACTAACCACTGCTGACATCACACAAACTCTACTTCTATCACAACAAATCGTGCAACAACATTCAGCTGACAAATCCAGCTCAGCGCATTAACATATTCATTATGATATCTAAAGAGACCTCTAATTATGGATTGGCAACCTAACACTCAGTCATTCAACGATACTCCTTCTAAGGCACTGCCTGAATTAGTTTTAGCGTTACTCCCATCTTGGGGAGCGATCGACATGGTCGGAGCGGATAAAAAAGCCTACTTACAAGGACAAGTGACGTGCGATGTTGTCACCCTTGCAGAAGAGGAATCCACACTTGGGGCACATTGCGATGCCAAAGGAAAAGTGTGGAGTATTTTTCGCCTTTGTCATACGCACAATGGCTATACCATGATTCAACCACGCTCAGTGATTGCAAAAGAGCAGGCAGAACTTAGCAAATATGCGGTCTTTTCAAAGGTAGACATCACGATAAGTGACAATAGCATTGCGGGTATTATTGGTGCGCAAAGTCATGCCTTTGTGACTTCTCTCTTCCCGACAAAGGGTGACGTACGAACAACAGAATCGGCAACCGCTATCAAAATCAGTGATGATCGTTGGATGATTGTTGCGCCTAATGCTTGGCTACAAGAGCATCTTAATGATGACGCCCTCACTTGGAGTGATGAATCACTTTGGACTCGACTCGATATTGAGCAAGGATTACCGACTTTAACCCCTGAGTTGCAGAACCAACATATTCCGCAAGCCTTTAATTTGCAGGCCATCGGTGGTATCAGCTTTAAAAAGGGATGCTATACGGGGCAAGAAACTGTCGCTAGAGCAAAGTATCGCGGTATCAACAAGCGCATGTTAATGACACTGTCTGGTGTCCTTTCAACAAAACTGTCAGGATCTGACAACGTTGTCGTTGAGCGCTCTGTTGGGGAGAACTGGAGAAAAGCGGGTGATACGCTTGCTTACTATCAGTTTTCTGATGGTACGACTGTTGTTTCCGCAATCTTACCCAACAATTTGGATGCGGATACCGAGTTTCGAGTAACGTCGTCGCTTGAAGATCGACTCATTCCCATCGCACTCCCTTACTCAATTGATGACGAGTAGTCATGCTTTCAACGCCAATTACCCGCTACTTGCAGCAACGTAACATCCCCTTTCAACTGCTGATGCAAGGTAAAGAAGCTGCTTCGATTCAAGAAGCAGCTCACCTACGCGGCATCAAAACCGAGATAATGGTCAAAGCTATTGTATTACGGGATATGGGAGGGCAATACGCTTTAGCTTGCTGCCCAGGGAATGAATCTATTGACCCTAAAAAGGTTCGTCATACCCTTGCGACTCGTCGTATGACTTGTGTATCTAGTGAAGACGTAGAGTCCATTACAGGTGCTACTATCGGAACGGTGACCCCGCTCATGCTGCGCACTTCAATGCCTATTCTTTTTGATACTCGCTTAAAACAACATCGTATGGTGACGATAAGCAGCGGCGACAAGAGCGCAGGACTTTTATTATCCTTAAACGATTTAGCTCAATGTTGTTTACCTCTATGGGGAGACATCTGCCGATAGCACAAACCTACAAACTTTACGACCGACTCTTACCTAACTTAGCTCGTTAATTAATGCAAACCACTGTCACTCTGCAACTACTCAATGAGATGCAGATCAAATTACCACCACAAACAAAATGAAATATTACTCAACATATAAGCATAAATAGTCACATCCAATTTTTTAGGGTATGGTAGTTCCTGACATCAACGAGCAACTCCGCTACGTTGTTGTCCACACTAGAGTGACGCTCTGCGTAAGCAGTAACTCCCTTTTGTGTAATGCATCTGTGACATTTGGCCCGCTGAGCGGGCTTTTTTTTACTCATGATAACGGTTCTCCCCCCCATCTTCCTGCTGGTTTGTAACACCGTATGTCCAACTGAAAACTTTTTGAGGTTTCTCTGGTCTATATAAATAAGACTCATATTTAGTAGCAAAATACACCAATATAAAGTTCCGAAAATAATGCATTTAGATTCATAGTACTGTCACATTAGGAAGCTTAAATAGCCCTCGTTTTTCAACGTGAGCTACTCTCTGATTTTAACGGAATCTACTGTCTAAATAATTTTTTGCGCTACGTATCACGAGATACTTTGTCACTCGTAATGAAATTGATAAACGCAGCACAAAACGATGAATTTACTGAGTTAAATCCTCGTAAACACTGGTTAATCACACATTATATGAAGGGTTTTATCTATAATCCTTCGTGCTAGGTAAACGATAAGGAAGAGTAAATGAGACTGTTTAAGCGCTATACACCAAGTATGATTGCTAAACACATAAGTCGACTATTTAAAGGGCGAATTTATATCCATGGATTGGGTGGTTTTGAGTTTGATAACGGTAAACTCATCATTCCTGCGCAAGCTGAAAAACGTCACTTCACCGCAGTAAAAGAAGTCAATCAAGAGATTAAAAGGCTAAGATGCGCCTACGCTTGATTATCAAAAATGACTTAGTGAAAAGGTAGGCTTTAAATCAGTTTTTGCACACGACAGAGACAAAAAAGAGGGCTTTATGCCCTCTTTAAAATTCTAACAGCATCACTCACAATTAGCTGCTTTGTTGAACGGGTGACTTAGCTAATTCAGGCAAACGCCCTTTCATTCCCAACGCGCGGCTCATGATTTCTTGTTTTGCTCCAGGTAATTGCCCCACCAGCCTCATTCCTAGACTGCGAACCATTTTTTTAGCTGGGTTATCACCATCAAATAGGTCTTTGAAGCCCTGCATCGCCGCAATCATTTTAGCAGCCTCTGCTTTTCGCCAGCGTTCAAACTCTCTTAGATGACGCTTACGTCCAATATCTTTCCCTGCTTTCCATAGCTTAATAAGCTCTTCGGATAGACTTGCTGCATCTAAAAGACCAAGATTGACGCCTTGACCAGCCAGCGGATGAATCGTATGAGCTGCGTCTCCAATCAAAGCCACTCGCTCAGTCACAAAATCTCGTGCATAGCGCATTTTTAAAGGAAAGACTCGACGTTCAGAGGTTAAGTGACAAAGCCCAAGTCGGCCATCAAATTCTGCCGTAATGGCTTTGTTAAATTCAATCTCCGACATTTTTGCCAACCTCTCCGCTCTTACTGGATCCGTCGACCACACCACGGAACACAGTTTGCGGTCATCGAGAGGCAGAAACGCTAAAGGACCTTGCGGGGTGAAGACTTGACGCGCCACACCGTCGTGATAATCATCGACTTTGATATTGGCAACTAAAGCGCTATGTCCATAGTCCCAATGCGTCAATGGTATCCCTTGCTGCTCTCTTACCCAAGAGTTCGCTCCATCAGCACCCACGACTAATTTACTTGTTAGTGCCATGCCGTTGTCGAGCGTCATCCAAACCTCACTCTCACCAACCGCCATAGACTGGCAACGGTTTGGCATAAAGAAGGTGACGTTGCTCTGTTGCTCAACTTGAGCTAACAATGCCGTTTGAATAATGTGATTTTCTACAATGTGACCAAGGTTAGGTTGAGAAAACTGGCTAGCTGAAAATTCAATACGAGCAAAACTGTCTTGCTCCCACACTTCCATTGCCTGATAAGCGGCGCAACGATGTCTTTCTATCGCATCCCACGCCCCTAAATTTTTTAAGATGGTCTCACTCGCGCGGCTTAACGCAGAAACACGAATATCCGGCTCGTCTGGTATGGATTTAGAAGGCATATTCCCTTCTATCACGGCAATACGAAGATCGGTATCCTTCAGAGATCGCGCTAACGCTAGACCGACCATTCCACCACCAATAATGGCTAAATCATAACTTTGCATAATGTTGTACTACCTGTTCACCACGCCGAGCGCACGATTAAAAAGCGGAGATTTCAACAGCGGGAAAGTATCCAATACTCCCAACCCCACGTTTCGTCCCACTCGAAATGCGAATAAATCATTGGAAAAAATTTGTACAAGAGTTGATGTCATCGCAATCGTAGTTGACCGATCTTGCTCGCGCTGCGTTTGGAATCTAATAAGATTAGCGTAATCCCCGACATCTTTCGTATTCCCAAGCAGCAAATCCACCAGAGTCGCAATATCGCGAATCCCTAGATTAAAGCCTTGACCCGCAATTGGGTGCAACGTTTGCGCAGCATTGCCCACGGCGGCAAAGCGATGGGTGGTAATACGCTCTCGATGACGAAGTAGCAGCGGGTAACTCGCAATGCTGCCAACTTTGGTAAATTGCCCTAAACGCCAACCAAAAGCTTGCTGTAATTCACCTAAAAACTCAGCTTGAGGCAAGTTCAAAATACGCTGAGCCTCCGCAGGGGGTAAACACCAAACCAACGAACTCCGCCCTTGGCTCATTGGCAATAATGCTAATGGTCCGTTTGCGGTAAAACGTTCGAATGCACGACCTTGGTGAAGTTCACTGGTCACAACATTGGCGATAATCGCAGTTTGGTTAAAATCGAAGCTTTGCTGCGTTAAGCCAACTGACTGGCAACTCACTGACTCCGCGCCATCCGCAGCTACAATTAGCTTCGTTTCTAGTTGTACGCTCTCTCCGTCATTTGACGATAGAGTCACGGTTGCCGAATCCGTCCTACGCTCAATGTATTGCACCGAGTAAGGGCAAAATAATTCAATATGATGCTGCTGTGATAAATGCTGACTAAATCGACGCCCGACTTCCGCCAACTCGACCACGTATCCCATCGCTTCTAACCCTTCTTTATCGGCATAGAAGTCCGTCATTCCTGCATGACCACGATCGGAAACATGAATGTGGGTGATCGGCGTAGCATGATCTTCAATAAGCGACCACAAATGGAATTGCTTTAAAATAGCCACCGTGCCATAGGAAAGCGCAATCGAGCGCGCATCAAAACCAGGATGAGCTTTATGATCAGGCTGATAGGGTTCTACGACAGCTATTTTTAACGACTGATTGCTTCCTTGGTTTAGCGCCATAGCTAAGGTAGCCCCTGCCATAGCGCCACCAGCAATCACAATATCATACAGTCTCGACACGAAGTGTTCTCTTTAAGTGTTAGCGATTGATTAGTGATGATTGATTAGTGAATCGTTGGAGTATCAGCCTGCTTGGTCGGTTTAATACCAAACTCAGCATGTATGATTAATACGCATGCTTTAACATGTTCGATCACTTGCTCAAACAGTTGGGCTTGCTCTTCTAGGTCATCATCTTCATCAACACCCAGCTTGGCAATTTCTTCCAGATCACCAAGTGCTTCTTTACTCTGCTCTGATGCCTGCGCTAACTTAGTGCTAATTAAACCCAACCCAGAAATAAAGTGGTTCACCCATTCGCTCAAGCCATCGGCTTTTTCTACTAATGTCGCATCCACCGCATCATCGGGGATGAATAAAGAAACTTCAAAGCTCTCATTGTCTGTTAATTCGCTAATTGAATGCGTTAGTAAGGTTTTCGCCGTCGCAATAGCAGACTGTGGCCAGCCCATTCCGTCATTCGTATAATCAAACAATAGTGGCTGCCAGCTATCATCGTTGAGTCCCAGACCACCACTCAACATCCCAACTAATAGGCCATGCAGTTCTGCAGGGCTAACAGCAAGGCTAGCCTGCTGTAATTCAGTCGCAACGGTAATATAATTTGGTAGTGTGGTATCTGTCATAGTGGCTCTCATTCTATTCTTTTCTGACTTTCCAGCAGACGATGGTTTGAACAAATCGTTGACTGGAAGCGCTTTGGTATTGGTTGGTCATGCTATCACTTCCCATCGCAAGCGAAAACGGCATTTGCCTCGTTTCTGGATAGCTTTTGTGCGAATTGTCGATTTCGTGTGTGATTAAACACGCATTTGGCATTGAGTCACTAGAAAAGCTTGAATCTTAATGGCCGTTTACCTATAGTTTCCTCCTCAGATTACCTTTGTTGGTGATAACAAAAAGAGTTCTTGTCATTATGGAAAATCAAGCAGTCGAAGTGGAAATATTAGGTAAATTGACTCGGGTAAATTGCCCTGCAGGTCAAGAAGAAACCTTGATCCAAGCGGCAAAAGATCTTGATGACCGATTGCAAGAAATGACTCAGCGGACAAAAGTAACGAATGAGCTAAAATTGCTCACGATCGCCGCTTTGAATATGTCTTACGAGCTGAATACAAAAAGTGATGAGGTGCAACAAAATACCTCTCAACTTACCGAGCGAATGGAACAGCTCGCCGCATCACTTGATGATGCTATTAATAATGTAAGGCAAGGACAGCGAAACTAATTTACCCTGGAGTGTGCGTCAGAGGATTTAAGTCCCTGAGCCGATAAGCAATCCTTAAGGGTTAGTATTTGGGCACTATTGAGCAAGCTCGGCTCGTACCGAGAAGCCTACGGTTACCTTTGCTGATCCGCCTTGAACCAGCAGGTTCAAGGGCCACAATCTTCAACGGCACTTTGGGGTATTCCTTATGTCTGTCAATACTAGACAACGTATTCGCACTGACATCCGACATCTTCGTCGGGCAATAACAGCAAGTCAGCAAACTGACTACGCTTTTCAACTCGCCGAACAATGCCAGTCCTTACCTGAACTCACACGAGCTAAGCACGTTGCACTCTATTTAGCCACTGATGGTGAGCTTGATACGCAACCTCTCATTGACGATCTATGGCGACAAGGCATCAATACCTACTTACCAGTAATTCACCCCTTCTCCAAAGGCCAGCTACTTTTTTTACGTTACCATGCCGATACTCCCTTAGTGGCTAATCAATATCGAATTTTGGAACCACAGCTTGATCAACGCATGATATGCCCAGTTAGACAATTGGATATTATCTTTACTCCGCTTGTCGCGTTTGATAAACAAGGGCAACGACTTGGTATGGGTGGTGGCTATTATGATCGAACTCTAGCACCATGGCGGTTTTCCGGCCAAGGTCCTAATGCCATCGGGCTTGCCCACAATTGCCAACAAGTTTCAGCGCTGCCTAGCGAATCTTGGGATGTTCCCCTTGCCACTATCATTACGCCTGAACAAACCTGGCGTTGGTAGCCCTTCACTCGCGATAAAAATTAAAATCACCACGCCTTATCGCTAGGGTATAACTAAGGCCACTGGAGCAACCGATTGCTAAATGTCACTAATTTTGGCTTAACACTCGGTTTTAAGCGCCAATTTCGTTCATTTTGATATATACTTCGCCGGCGTTTTCACCCTAACTTTCTAACTGGGATTTCAACCATGACTCAAGACGAGATGAAAAAAGCAGCTGGCTGGGCCGCTCTCAAGTACGTAGAAGAAGGCAGTATTGTTGGTGTTGGTACCGGCTCTACCGTTAATCACTTTATTGATGCGTTAGGCTCAATCAAAGATGACATCAAAGGCGCAGTCTCTAGTTCTATCGCATCAACAGAAAAACTTGAAGCATTAGGCATTGAAGTTTTTGAATGCAATGATGTGTCTATACTTGATGTTTATGTCGACGGTGCGGATGAAATAAACCCATCTCGAGACATGATCAAAGGCGGTGGCGCGGCACTGACTCGTGAAAAAATTGTTGCTGCAATCTCGAAAAAATTCATTTGTATTGTTGATGGCACTAAAGCCGTTGATGTACTGGGCGAATTCCCACTTCCAGTTGAAGTGATTCCGATGGCTCGCTCATACGTAGCCCGAGAGCTCGTTAAATTAGGCGGTGACCCTGCATACCGCGAAGGCGTCGTCACAGATAATGGTAACGTGATTCTTGATGTATACGGCATGAAGATCACCGATCCAAAAGCAATGGAAGACAAAATTAACGCGCTTGCTGGCGTAGTGACAGTAGGCCTATTTGCTCACCGTGGCGCAGATGTTGTGATTACTGGTACGCCAGAAGGCGCAAAAATCGAAGACTAGTTCTTTTTACGTCATTTGATTACAAACGGCACGCCTTAGTGCCGTTTTCTCTCCTTAACTATAAGAAAATTATTCCTTATTCCGTAATTTTCTTACCCAAGTCGAAAATTTTTTGTTACTTTATTGCTTAGAAGACGCACAAGGAAAACGTTTGCCTCAGCAGTAAGAAGCTCCTCCTTGAAATTCTCGCTGTCAACTGTGCGCCGCGATTGCCCCATTTCCATTTTAAGGACGAGTTAAATGGCCAAAGTTTCACTGAATAAAGATAAAATTAAAATCCTCCTGCTTGAAGGGTTACACCCATCTTCAGTCGAAGTATTGCAAGCTGCTGGATACACAAACATCACTTATCACAAAGGTTCACTACCTGAAGAAGAACTGATTGAAGCGGTTAAAGACGCACACTTCATCGGCATTCGTTCACGTACAAACCTTTCTGAAGAAGTCATTAATGCCGCAGAAAAATTAGTCGCAATTGGCTGTTTCTGTATTGGTACCAACCAAGTCGATCTAAACGCTGCTGCTAAGCGTGGCGTTCCTGTTTTTAACGCACCATTCTCAAATACACGAAGTGTGGCAGAGCTAGTACTGGGTCAAATCCTTTTACTTCTTCGTGGCATTCCTGAGAAAAACGCGCTAGCTCACCGTGGTATATGGAAGAAGAGTGCCGATAACTCGAACGAAGCGCGTGGTAAACGTCTTGGTATCATTGGCTATGGTCATATTGGCACGCAACTCGGTATTATTGCCGAGAACCTTGGTATGCGTGTCTATTTCTATGATATTGAAAACAAACTGTCTCTGGGTAATGCCACACAAATCCATAATATGACAGAGCTATTAAACAAGTGTGACGTGATTTCATTGCATGTCCCAGAAACACCTGAAACGAAAAACATGATGGGCGAAGCTGAATTTGCTCGCATGAAGCCAGGCTCTATTTTTATCAACGCGGCTCGTGGCACGGTTGTGGATATCCCAGCGCTTTGCGCGACGCTCGAAACGGGTCACCTTTCCGGTGCTGCTATCGATGTATTCCCTGAAGAACCAAAAACCAATGCTGACCCATTCGAATCACCATTGATGAAGTTCGACAACGTGATTCTAACGCCTCACGTAGGGGGCTCGACACAAGAAGCTCAAGAAAATATTGGTGTGGAAGTGGCTGGAAAACTGGCTAAGTACTCTGACAATGGCTCAACACTGTCTAGCGTTAACTTCCCTGAAGTATCACTGCCAGAACACCGTGAATGTTCTCGACTGCTGCATATTCACCAAAACCGCCCTGGTATTCTTACGCAAATCAATACCATCTTTGCGAAGGAAGGCATTAACATTGCAGGCCAATACCTACAAACAGCCTCGGATATTGGTTATGTAGTTATTGATGTGGAAACTGCACGCTCAGAAGAAGCATTAGAGCAACTGAAGCTCATTGAAGGTACGCTGCGCGCGCGAATTTTACATTAATTCTCTGCTGTAGGTATGACCTTCAACGTATCGCTTTCAAATAAAAATGCCCTTGCAAAGCAAGGGCATTTTTTAGTTCGATAACTTGTACACCACATCCACTCTATCACGGATAGTAATCACCGAATCTTGATAGCTGTTAGATTCAGGTTGACTGTCCATCATCATACTTCTCATCACGACAGGCTGATTTTGCGGCTGTTTATAGGTAATTTGCCACACTTTCCCAAGCTTTTGCTCAAACCCTTGCGCTAATGACTGGGCTTTTTTCTGTGCATCTTGGATAGCCGCAGTCCGTGCTTTCGCTTGATACTGACTTTCGTCTTTCACTTTTAAACGAATATTGTCAACTTGGTTAATCCCAGATGCTAATGCCGAATCTAAATAATCATTAAGCCTTTCTATATCCATGACCTGAACGGTCACCGTTCTCGATGCTCGATATCCAACTAACTCAGGCTGACCTTTATCAGGGTATTGATATTGGGGGGTAAGATACAAATTTGAGCTTTTAATATCCTCTTTGCTTACACCCGCACTCGCCAGTTTCGCCAAAAAGGTATCGACAACTGAATCTACACCTTCTTTCGCTTGATCGGCATTGAGTTGTGACTGAACCACTCTAACGGAAAACTCCGCCATATCAGGCGTTGCTTCTATTTGCCCATACCCTGTTGTCACAATATGGGGAAAGTCTACCTGGCTTGCAACACTTGGCAGCGCAATAAAACTGGCGGCTAGAGCACAAAGCGTCAATGTTGATTTCATTATCTGTTTCCTCATCTAAGCAAAGATCGATTACTCAATGTTAGGCAAAATAATAACGTATGAGTTCCATCAAATGATAACCCTGACAAAACAATGACGTTATCGATAAACGTGTGGTTTGCTGACGATTTAAAAACACAGCGCCCGCTCCCCCTTACTGTGGCAAATACGCATGGGCGTAATGAGTAATGGCATCCGATAATTCACCAAGCACACCGCTTTCCAGCTGCCAATGATGCCAGTAGATACGATGTGACAGCTCAATATTAGGTGTCAGTTCAACTAGAGCCCCGCTGGCTAACTCATCCTCTATTTGCAGTCTCGGAATCAAACAGTAAGCCACACCGGCGACCGCGAGCTTAACAAAGGCTTCTGAACTCCGCACTGTATGCTTAAGAATACTGCCAGGCATAATACTAAAGTGTTTATTAACAAAGTGTTGGTGCATTTTATCATGCTGATCAAAGGCCACAGCAGGCGCTTTTATCAACGCCTCGCGATTAACACCGTGATTAAAGTAACGCTTAATAAAACTTGGACTGGCCACACAAAGGTAGTCAACTCGGCCTAAATAATCCGCCACGCAACCCGGAATCGATTGTGGCTCTAAACTGATGGCTCCAACCACTTCGCCATTTTTAAGCTTTTCAATTGTCCGTCCCTCATCATCAACAATAAGATCCAGCTCAATACGTTTAGACTCAATTAAAGGAAATAGACTAGGTAATAACCACGTCGCTAAGCTATCGGCGTTGGTTGCCAATGAAACTGATAAGGGTTTATCACTAAACTCCGATGTCAGCTCTGGCACCAACTCTTGCTCTAATAAACACACACGACGATAAAGTCCAAGTAACTTTTTACCTACGGCGGTAGGGCGTGGTGGCTGCTCTCGCACTAAAACAGGCTGTGCGAGCCATTTTTCGAGTTGCTTAACTCGCTGAGACACGGCAGACTGAGAAATGTAAAGGTGCTCTGCCGCCTTTTCAAAACTCCTTTGTTCAACAATCGCATCTAATGCTTCTATCCATTTGTAGTCAAGACCGCGCATCCTCTCTCCATTAGGCTTTCTTATAAAGCATAAATATTATTAATTTAACTAATGATAGTAAAATCCGTATTCTCACGCTCTCTTTAATTGTTCAACTAGGAAATAAAAGTGAATTTTTGGGTACTTCTTCAAGGTTTTGGGTTAGGTGCAACCATGATTATTCCAATCGGCGCTCAAAATGCCTATGTATTAAATCAAGGGATTAAACGTAATCATCACCTGACAACCGCCACGGTCTGTAGCCTCTTAGATACCACCTTTATTTCTCTGGGTATCTTTGGCGGAGGAGCGATTTTATCTCAAAATGAAATGCTACTTACCATGGTGACCCTGGGGGGAATCCTATTCTTAGTGGGTTACGGCATGCTGTCATTACGTAGTGCATTTAAACAACCCGCAAGCAGTGAGTCTAACGGAGAAGTATTGGCCAGAGGCAAGAGAACCGTTATTCTCGGTGCGCTTGCCGTCACTGTATTAAACCCCCATCTCTATCTTGATACCGTGGTAATTTTAGGCTCTATTGGTGGTCAATTTGAAGGAAGTGACAGAATTGCATTTGCTATTGGTACCGTTCTGGCTTCATTCGTTTGGTTTTATTCGCTGTCTATAGGCGCAGCAAAACTTGGCCCTACGCTATCAAAACCAAAAGTAAAAAAGAGCATCGACCTAGCAGTGGCTACGATGATGTTTACTATTGCTGCAATGCTGACAAAAGGGCTCATGGCGTAACTTATGACAAATCGAATCCAAGAAATATATCAAATAAATAGGGAGCTCCTACATCACCTATCGATCTCGTATCAACAATGGCAACATGAACCTATTTTAGACTTTGCTACCGATGAACGGGTCGCTCAGCAACTTGGTTGGACAGGTATTCATAGCAAGAGTTTGTTCTTAAAAAAGAAAGGCGGTGGCTTTGCGCTATTCTTGACTGACAAAGATAGCCGCTTAGACAAAACGCAGCTCAAGCAATTACTAGGTAAGCGCACTTCAATCTGCAGTAACGACGAAATGATAGAGGAAATAGGTTGTCTACCCGGCGCAGTATGCCCGTTTGGGTTACCTAAAGACATCACGCTTGTCGTCGATAGTCGCTTATTCGCGCTCGAAGAGATTTTATATACACCTGGATTACCTGACTGGACGTTTGCGGTATCAGGTGCCGATCTGCGCTTGCTGCTAACTACGCTTCCCAACCAGGTTATCGAAACAAAAAAAGGTGAAGCTTAACGCTTCACCTTTTCATAGCAAACTCAAAAATCTTAGTCAGCTTTATTCAGATGTACGTCCATTTGAGGAAATGGAATTTCGATACCTTCTGCATCTAATGCTTCCTTGATCGCTTGTAGCGAGTCAAAGTACACATCCCAATACTGCTCAGTACGTACCCAAGGACGAACCACAAAATTCACTGATGAATCCGCTAGAGCAACAACACCAACGGTGATACCTGGCTCTTTAAGAATGCGCTCGTCCGCTTCCAATGTTTTACGAATCACTTCTTGTGTTTTTTTCAAATCAGCACCGTAAGACACACCAATCACATGATCAATACGACGGGTTGCATGACGGGAATAGTTAGTAATTGGTGAACCAATCACTGAAGCGTTAGGAACAACGACCATTTTGTTATCTGGTGTCGTTAAAATAGTTTGGAAGATTTGAATCGCATCCACAGAACCGGCTACGCCACCAATCTCAACATAGTCGCCAGATTTAAACGGACGGAAAGCAACAATCAGCACACCTGCAGCAAAGTTAGACAATGATCCTTGCAGTGCTAAACCAATAGCCAAACCAGCCGCACCAATTACCGCGACGACAGAGGCTGTTTGTACACCGACTCGGCTTAAGGCAGCAATCAATACAATAACGAACAAAGTATAGCGCACAATGCCATTCATGAACTCGACGACGGCTTTGTCCATCTTCTTCTTGTGCAAAACCTTAGAAACACTGTTTGCCACGGCTTTAACAAACAAGTTACCGATAAATAGAATCAAGAGCGCTGAAATGATGTTGACACCATATTGAACAAATAAGTCAGAGTTATTTGTTAGCCATTGTTCAGCTTTTGAAAGACCATCCACCAGCGGGGTCTCGATATCCATAGACTCACCAGCCATATGTTTTACCTCATATTAAAATTTCAACATTCCGCTCGACCCACTAGTTACCACTGCTTAGTTAGCCAAACTACGTCCACTTCATACAACATTGAATACATGAATATTCAAGATACATTACTTAACAAAAGGTTACGCAATCAGATGACTTTGTGCCAGTTTTTTTCACCGCTTTAACTTTATTTTCATAAGACACAAAAAAAGCCGCTCAAAAGAGCGGCTTTTTAAACTGTCTATCAGTTAAATCTTATAAGATTTAAACTTATAGTACGTCGATAGCGTTAAGGTCAGCGAACGCTTTCTCTAGACGAGTTACCATAGAAGCTTGACCTGCACGTAGCCATACGCGTGGATCGTAGAACTTCTTGTTTGGCGCAGCTTCGCCAGTTGGGTTGCCGATTTGACCTTGTAGGAAATCAAAGTTCTCAGCAGAGTAAGTACGGATACCGTCCCAAGTTGCCCACTGTGTATCTGTATCGATGTTCATTTTGATAACACCGTAACCGATAGACTCTTGGATTTCAGCTTCAGAAGAACCAGAACCACCGTGGAATACGAAGTTTAGAGCGTTAGGTGCAATACCGAACTTCTCTGCACAGTATGCTTGAGAGTCACGTAGGATAGTTGGAGTCAGTACAACGTTACCTGCTTGGTAAACACCGTGTACGTTACCGAAAGAAGCCGCGATAGTGAAACGTGGGCTGATAGCCGTTAGTTTTTCGTATGCGTAAGCTACGTCTTCTGGAGAAGTGTATAGCTCAGATGCGTCCATGTGAGAGTTATCTACGCCGTCTTCTTCACCACCAGTACAACCTAGTTCAATCTCTAGAGTCATGCCCATTTTCGCCATGCGAGCTAGGTACTGACCAGAAATTTCGATGTTCTCTTCTAGAGACTCTTCAGAAAGGTCAATCATGTGAGAAGAGAATAGTGGCTTACCAGTTTGAGCGAAGAACTCTTCACCCGCATCTAGAAGGCCGTCGATCCAAGGTAGTAGTTTCTTAGCCGCGTGGTCAGTATGAAGAATAACTGGAACACCGTAAGACTCAGCTACAGCGTGTACGTATTTAGCACCAGCAACTGCACCTAGGATTTGTGCGCCTTGACCTTCAAGCTTAACGCCTTTACCAGCGAAGAAGCCAGCGCCACCGTTAGAGAACTGAACAACAACTGGAGCTTTTACTTTAGCTGCTGCTTCAAGAACACCGTTGATAGAGTCAGTGTTAACTACGTTTACCGCAGGAAGTGCAAATTTGTTCTCTTTTGCTACTTCAAATACTTTCTGTACGTCATCGCCAGAGATAACACCAGGTTTTACGAAGTCGAAGATCTTAGACATGGAATAAGTCCTATTTTCTGTCGTTTTAAATAAAAAAGGGCAATCGTTTGCTCACAATGGGCGGCATTGTATCAAAGTTAACCACGCATTGCAGCATAGATAAAAGCGAGCTATAAGCTCGCTTTATCAAAAAATAATTAAGCTTTAGCGCGCTCTTCAAGCATCGCTACTGCTGGTAGTACTTTTCCTTCAACAAACTCAAGGAACGCACCGCCACCAGTTGAAATATAAGACACGTCAGCTTTAATGCCAAACTTGTCGATAGCCGCTAAAGTATCGCCACCGCCAGCTACAGAGAAACCTGCAGATTCTGCGATTGCTTTAGAGATACCAGCCGTACCTGCTTCAAAGTTTTTGAATTCAAATACGCCTACTGGGCCATTCCAAAGAATAGTTTTAGCGTTGCCGATGATTTCTGCAAGCGCCGCAGTTGAATCAGGACCAAGGTCAAAGATCATGTCGTCGTCTTGAACGTCAGCCACGTTTTTGATTTCAGCTTCTGCGTTTTCATCAAATGCTTTTGCACACGCTACGTCAGTGGCAACAGGAATTGCACACTCTTTCATTAGCTTCTGCGCGGTTTCAACTAGGTCTGCTTCATAAAGAGACTTACCTACGTTGTGGCCTTCAGCTGCAATGAACGTATTTGCAATACCACCACCAACAACCAGTTGGTCAGCAATTTTAGAAAGAGACTCAAGAACGGTAAGCTTAGTCGATACTTTAGAACCACCAACAATTGCAACAAGAGGGCGAGCTGGGTTGTCCATTGCTTTACCTAGCGCTTCAAGCTCAGCAGCAAGAAGAGGACCAGCACATGCGATTGGCGCGTTCATGCCAACACCGTGTGTAGACGCTTGAGCACGGTGAGCCGTACCAAATGCATCCATGACGAAGATGTCACAAAGTGCAGCGTACTGCTTAGACAGTGCTTCTTCGTTTTTCTTCTCGCCTTTGTTGAAGCGAACGTTTTCAAGAACCACTAGCTCACCTGCGTTTAGCTCTAGGCCATTTAGGTAATCTTTTGCTAGTTTAACGTCACAATCAAGTGCGTCGTTTAGGTAGTTAACAACGGGTTGTAGAGAGAACTCTTCAGCGTATTCGCCTTCAGTAGGACGACCTAGGTGAGAAGTCACCATAACTTTAGCACCCGCTTCTAGACAAAGCTTGATGGTTGGTAGCGATGCTAGGATACGAGCATCTGAAGTTACTTTGCCTTCTTTTACAGGAACGTTCAGGTCAGCACGGATAAATACGCGTTTACCTGCTAGATCCAGGTCAGTCATCTTGATTACAGACATGTTTAGTCCTCTCAACTAAAAATAAATAAAGTTTTTGAAAACTCGGCGTCATGCCAAGTTTATGAATTCATCAACTGCTTACTTATATTGAGCCCATCAATATTAATTTCAACCCTCAAAATTAATATTTTGCTCAAGTAGCATCTTAAACTATTGGGACGCTTGCATAGCTAAAGCCGTATCAAGCATCCGGTTGGCGAAGCCCCACTCATTGTCACACCACACTAGCATTTTGACTAAACGTCCATCGCTGACTCGCGTTTGCGTACCATCAACAATTGCGCTGTGTGGATCATGATTAAAGTCGATTGAGACTAGCGGCGCTTCAGTATAGTCAACAATGCCGTCTAATGTACACCGAGATGCGTTAATAATGACTTGATTTACGTCATTAACTTTCACATTTGTATTTATAGTTACACTTAAATCCATAGCGGTGACATTAACTGTTGGTACTCGTACAGAAATTGCTTCAAATTTGTTAGAAAATTTCGGAAATATTCTCTCAATACCTTTATGAAGTTTGGTATCGACAGGAATGATGGATTGACTCGCAGCTCGGGTACGACGTAAGTCCGGGTGATAAGCATCGATCACTTGCTGATCGTTCATGGAAGAGTGGATTGTCGTAATAGTACCCGAGTCGATACCAAAGGCCTCATCAAGCACTTGTATAATAGGCACAATACAATTCGTCGTACATGAACCGCTAGATACGATGGTGTGCTCCTTTTTAAGGGAGTCGTGATTCACACCATAGATGATGGTGTTATCGATATCATGATCGCCAGGGTGTGAAAATAGTACCTTTTTCGCACCCGCAGCAATATGCTCTAAGCCATCGGCTCGACTACCAAAAACACCCGTACAATCTAAAACAATATCGACATCTAAATTACGCCACGGCAATAAATTAATATCCGCGAGGTGAAGAATTCTAATGCTGTCAAATTCGCCGTTGGAATGATTAACATACAAATGCTCTTGATCATGAGAAATCGTCTTAGCGAATCGACCATGACTGGTGTCATATTGAAGCAAATGAGCCATTGCTTCTGGTTGAGCGAGTTCATTCACTGCGACGATTTTTATTTTATCATTCTTGCCGCTTTCATAGATTGCTCGAAGGACATTTCGTCCAATGCGACCAAAGCCGTTAATTGCTACCTTTAGCATCGCATGACATCCTTAAATTCACGTTATAGAGGGTGTGCATATTAACCGATCGACATCGATTACGCGACATCGTTTACGCAACTTGGTTTCACAACATTAGCTTCATGACATAGCGTTCACATTCATGCTTTTTGCAATAATCACGGGAAAAAACATAAATCGTTGCGAAGCACTCCAATAAATGCCCCTCAGACAACCAAGTGAGAGCTGCTACTATCGATATGACGCATTTTCTTCGTGCCATTTGAACGACCTCGTTTTCACTGCACAGGAGGTGTGCTCATGTTTACAGGCAAACATCATTGCCAGTCATGCAATAAAGAAACTATTCATAAAGAGGTCTTGATAAGAAAACCTAGCAGCTATGACCAACAGCCTACTTTCCTGGGACGGTTTAAGCTATTGCTGCATAGCTTTATTAACGGCGGGCATTACTACGATATGGATCGCTATATAGCATGCCAAACTTGTGGACAACGTAAGTTGGATAACAAGGGTAATGAATTTGAATAGACATAAAAAAACCGAGCCTTAGCTCGGTTTTTCATTTCAAGAAACAACAAGCTTACGCTAAAAGCTCTTTTGCAGTATTCACAACGTTTTCCGTTGTAAAGCCAAACATTTTGAATAGCTCACCTGCAGGTGCAGACTCACCAAATGTTGTCATACCGATGATCTTGCCACCAAAGCCAACATACTTGTACCAGAAATCAGCAATACCGGCTTCAACTGCAATACGAGCTGTCACGTCAGATGGAAGTACAGATTCACGGTACTGCACATCTTGCTTATCAAACGCGTCAGTTGCTGGCATTGAAACCACACGTACCGCTTTACCTTCAGCAGTCAATTGCGCAGCCGCTTCAACCGCTAGCTCAACTTCAGAGCCAGTAGCAATTAGAATTAATTCCGGTTTGCCTGCACAATCTTTCAGGATGTAACCACCCTTGGCGATGTTTGCTACCTGCTCAGCGTCACGATCTTGCTGCGCAAGGTTCTGACGAGAGAAGATAAGCGATGTTGGGCCATCTTTACGCTCAATCGCCAGTTTCCAAGCAACAGCAGATTCAACTTGGTCACATGGGCGCCATGTGCTCATGTTTGGAGTTAAACGTAGAGAAGCAATTTGCTCAACCGGTTGGTGAGTCGGACCATCTTCACCAAGACCAATAGAGTCATGCGTGTACACTTGGATGTTTTGAACTTTCATCAAAGCAGCCATGCGCATTGCGTTACGAGCGTATTCCATGAACATTAGGAATGTCGCGCCGTATGGTACGAAACCACCGTGTAGAGCGATGCCGTTCATGATAGCCGTCATGCCGAATTCACGTACACCGTAGTGGATGTAGTTGCCAGAGAAGTCTTCTGCCGTTAGCGACTTAGAACCAGACCACATGGTTAGGTTAGAAGGCGCAAGGTCAGCCGAGCCGCCCATGAACTCAGGAAGCATTTGACCAAATGCTTCTAGTGCATTTTGAGACGCTTTACGCGATGCGATGTTTGCTGGGTTAGCTTGAAGATCAGCAATGATTGCTGATGCTTTTTCTTCCCACTCCGCTGGCAACTCACCGTTTGTACGACGAGTAAACTCAGCCGCAAGTTCTGGGTAAGCCGCTGCGTAAGCGTCAAACTTAGCATTCCACGCTGCTTCTTTGGCCGCACCCGCTTCTTGTGCATTCCATTGCGCTGCGATATCAGCTGGAATTTCAAAAGGACCGTGCTCCCAACCCAGCGCGGCTTTAGTTGCTGCGATTTCATCGGCACCTAGTGGTGCACCGTGGCAGTCGTGCGTACCGGCTTTGTTTGGAGAACCAAAACCGATAACGGTTTTAGTACAGATTAACGTAGGACGAGGATCGGCCTTCGCCGCTTCAATCGCTGCATTAATGGCATCAGAGTCGTGGCCATCAACGGCAGGGATAACATGCCAACCGTAAGCTTCAAAACGCTTAGGCGTATCGTCAGAGAACCAACCTTCTACTTCGCCATCAATCGAGATGCCGTTGTCATCCCAGAAAGCAATCAGCTTACCAAGACCTAGCGTACCCGCTAGTGAGCATGCTTCGTGTGAAATACCTTCCATCAGACAGCCATCACCCATGAAGGCATAAGTAAAGTGGTCTACGATATCGTGACCTTCTTTGTTGAACTGCGCCGCCAACGATTTTTCTGCCATCGCCATACCAACCGCGTTGGTGATGCCTTGACCTAGCGGGCCCGTTGTCGTCTCTACACCCGGTGCGTAACCATACTCTGGGTGACCAGGGGTTTTAGAGTGTAACTGACGGAAGTTTTTCAGATCATCGATTGATAACTCGTAACCGCTTAAGTGAAGCAGAGAATAAATCAACATAGAACCGTGGCCGTTTGACAAAATAAAACGATCACGATCAGCCCATTCAGGGTTTTGAGGGTTGTGATTTAGGTGAGAGCGCCAAAGTACTTCGGCGATATCAGCCATACCCATAGGGGCGCCTGGGTGACCAGAGTTGGCTTGTTGAACACCATCCATGCTAAGGGCACGGATTGCATTAGCTAATTCTTTACGAGACGACATGTCTGCTCCTGAGTGCATTAAGCGAATTTCAAGTTGATTCCTTGCTGAATAAAGTCAGCGGCAAGCATTGTCGCAAAGCCCCCCAACCTCTGCAAACGTTTTACCGCCATTTTGAGCATTTTTACTGGGTTTTTTTACCCCGTTCCACTGTGATACCTCCAAAATGCGCAAACGTTTGGCTATAACATAAAAGTAAAAATCGCTTGATTCTCAAACATCGATGACTAGAATAGACGTCTAGATGTAGATACACCTACAAAATATCATTGTATTTTTTATAGGCGAGCACAATATTGCTGGCCTTATTTAACTGTAATTGGAGCTCTCATGGCTAAGCACCTGTTCACTTCTGAATCTGTTTCAGAAGGACATCCTGATAAAATTGCTGACCAAATTTCTGATGCTGTACTTGACGCGATTCTAGAACAAGACCCGAAAGCGCGTGTTGCTTGTGAAACGTATGTAAAAACAGGCATGGTAATGGTTGGTGGTGAAGTCACGACCTCAGCGTGGGTAGACATCGAAGAAATCACTCGTGAAACGGTTCGCGAAATTGGCTACGTTCACTCTGATATGGGCTTTGATGCCGACTCTTGTGCAGTACTAAACACCATTGGTAAGCAATCTCCAGACATCAACCAAGGTGTTGATAAAGCCGATCCAAAAGAGCAAGGCGCGGGTGACCAAGGTATCATGTTTGGTTACGCGACTAACGAAACGCCAATCCTAATGCCTGCTCCGATTACTTACTCTCATTTACTTGTGAAAAAACAAGCTGAAGTTCGTAAGAGCGGCAAACTTGATTTCCTTCGTCCAGATGCGAAATCTCAAGTTACCTTCCAATACGACCAAGGTAAGATCGTTGGTATCGATGCGGTTGTACTTTCAACTCAGCACTGCGATTCCGTCACAACACCAGATCTTCGTGAAGCCGTAATGGAAGAGATCATCAAGCCAGTGCTTCCGGCTGAGTGGATCAACAAAGACACTAACTTCTTCATCAACCCAACGGGTCGTTTCGTTATCGGCGGTCCTATGGGCGATTGTGGTCTAACGGGTCGTAAGATCATCGTTGATACCTACGGCGGCGCAGCTCGCCACGGTGGCGGTGCGTTCTCTGGTAAAGATCCATCAAAAGTTGACCGTAGTGCAGCATACGCGGCACGTTATGTAGCGAAAAACATCGTTGCTGCTGGCATGGCAGATCGTTGTGAAATTCAATTGTCGTACGCTATCGGTGTTGCTGATCCTACGTCGATCATGGTTGAAACATTTGGTACCGAGAAAGTCGCACACGACATCATCATTGAAGCAGTTCGTCAAAACTTCGACCTGCGTCCGTACGGCCTACAAGAAATGTTGAACCTGCTTCAACCTATCTACAAGCAGACGGCGGCTTATGGTCACTTTGGTCGTGAAGAATTCCCATGGGAAGCGACTGATAAAGCGGCAATCCTACGTGACTTTGCTGGTATTAAATAACGCTCTCTATCACGCATAGCGATAATTCAAACAAAAAGCCCTCAAAAATATTTGAGGGCTTTTTTTTTACTATTAGTAATCATTTCAATCACTTTGTTATAAAAGTGTTACAAAGCTGCGTTATAGCCCATCTTTTCTACCCTACAAAAATTGTGTTTTTTCCCGACTAGGTCAATAGTTAACGTTAAGAGTAACGATGCAGAATGAGAATTACGCTAACTCATCAACACGCATCCTTAACTCCATTTTGGGAACACGCTGCGCCAATACCGTGATCACATGATCATACGGCTCGTTCATGTCCCTTAAATCAGAGACGAAGGCCAGATTGTCAAATCAGGGAGGACATATGCCTCGAACCGCTCAGACAGAAGACTTCCAAAAAAAACACGAAGTCAAAGATCAGGATTACGCTAAAACCATACCTTGTAACCAAGTCAGCATTTCTGCACCCTTTCACTGGCTCGCACTGGGCCTGCATGACCTAATCAGAATGCCGGTTATCAGCGCATTTTATGGGCTGTGTTTTACCGCAGCAGCCGTCGCGATTGTTCAGCTAGTACAGTGGCAAGGTACCCATTTAGTCATCATGCCAAGCCTTGTGGTGTATATGCTCATTGGCCCTTTCCTTGCATTAGGGCTTTATGACGCCGCTTGGGAAAGAGAGAAAGGTCATAAGGCCAGCTTATTTCATTCCATGAAAGCCATTGGTCGCAACTCCACCTCACAGTGGGCGTTCGCCGTGTTGCTCGCGGTTGCCATGATATTTTGGATGAGAATAGCCGCGCTGTTACATGCGCTTTACCCATCCGTCCAAGGCGCGCCACTGACAGAATTCGCTCCATTTCTCATTACTGGCTCTGTGATTGGCTTTGTCATCGCTAGCATCATATTTAGCTTATCGGCTTTTTCTATCCCTCTCATGATGGAACGTCGAGTTGATGTAATGACGGCGGTTTTCACCAGTTTTAATGCGGTCAAATCGAATATCCCAGCCATGATTGTCTGGGCATTCATTATTTGCGGTGGAATACTGATTGGCTTTGCCACCTTTGGGCTCGGAATGATCGTCACCATGCCAATATTAGGTTACGGTACTTGGCATGCCTATCATGAAGTCATTAAGAAAAGACACCATACGTAGTCTTGCTTTACTCACTCGCTAACCTACAATAACGCCCTTCTATAGGGCGTTATTAGGTTTAACAATGGCTCCATTGACAACTGACTTACACTATCGAGCATCAAAGCGTTTGGCTGAGTGTATGGCCATTGCCGAGCAGCATTTCCAACAGGCTCTGCCTATACCGACACTCAGTTTTAAGTTGAGAGGTAAAGCGGCGGGCAAGGCCTATCTGCAGTCATGGGAAATTAGACTTAACCCGATCCTCTTTACAGAAAACAGCGACACTTTTATAGAAGAGGTGATCCCACACGAGATCGCCCACTTGCTCGCCTTTAAGTTCTATGGTCGCGTTCCTGCTCACGGCGCTCACTGGCAATCCATAATGCACCACGTATTTAATGTTTCGCCTAAAACCACACATGCCATGGATGTCACATCAGTACAGGGCAAAACATTTGAATATCAATGCCAGTGCTCAACCTACCCGTTGACGATTCGCCGACACAACAAAGTACAACGGCAACAAGCACGCTACTTATGTCAAAAATGTCGCGGTGCTCTTCAATTCTCGGGTAAGCAGCTTAGCTAGTATCCACTAAGTCGCTAATATCAAATAAGGTAGTAGTCATAGGCTAAAGTGCGATCTACACTAGGTTACCTAGCACTTTTATCAGACTTATAAATGACCATTCGCGTGACTTCAGCCCTTGTATTAGGCCTACTTTTTCTGCCCTTAACCGTGCAATCAGCACCACCGAGTAGCTTTAGCTCAGCCAAAAGGCAAGCGGTTAAAATCTACGCCGATCACCCTATCAGCTTTTACTGCGGTTGCGATATTCAGTGGCAAGGAAAAAAAGGCACGCCTGATCTTGCCTCTTGTGGCTATCAAGTTCGTAAGCAGCTAAAACGCGCCAGTCGTATTGAATGGGAACATGTTGTCCCAGCGTGGCAATTTGGCCACCAGCGTCAATGTTGGCAGGAGGGCGGTCGAAAGAATTGCACCAAAAATGACAAAACATTCCGGTTAATGGAAGCGGATCTTCATAACCTGACGCCAGCTATTGGCGAAGTGAATGGCGATCGCTCCAATTACAATTTTAGTCAGTGGAATGGCGTTGATGGTGTGAGCTACGGTCGATGCGAAATGCAGGTCAATTTCAAACAACGTAAAGTGATGCCACCAGATCGCGCGAAAGGGTCGATTGCTCGCACCTATCTTTATATGAGCCAAGAGTATGGCTTTACGTTGTCAAAGCAACAAACACAGCTTATGAATGCGTGGAATCGCTCTTATCCCGCTGATGCATGGGAGTGTGAACGCGACAAACGTATTGCCTCTCGACAAGGCAACAATAACCCTTTTGTTGTTGCAGCCTGTCGTGATCGCTCATAGCGCCGACTCGTTGACTATTTTAGCCAGCAAGCCCTTGTAATTTCTGGGGCTTGCATCCATGTTATACCTCAATACCTTTTTGTTCGTTGGAAGCTACTATGCGCATACCTCGTATTTATCACCCTGAAACCATCGTAGACTTGGGTCGACTCGCACTGAGTGAGGATGCGTCCAATCACATTGGCCGTGTATTACGAATGAAAGAAGGCCAAGACGTATTACTCTTTGATGGCAGTGGGCATGAATTCCCTGCTACCATAGATGAAGTCACAAAAAAATCGGTCACCGTCGCCTTAACCAACAAAGTTGCTAACAGCATTGAGTCTCCGCTCGATCTGCATTTAGGGCAAGTGGTCTCTCGCGGCGACAAAATGGAATTTACCATTCAAAAGTCCGTTGAATTAGGCGTCAATACCATCACTCCGCTTATTTCAGAGCGTTGCGGTGTAAAACTGGATCCCAAGCGCTTTGAAAAAAAGATGCAGCAATGGCAAAAGATCGCCATTAGCGCCTGTGAGCAGTGCGGCCGCAATACGGTGCCAACCATACGCCCAATCATGTCATTAGAACAATGGTGTGCAGAGCCCTCTGAAGCGCTAAAACTCAATTTACACCCTAGAGCAAAATACTCGATTAACACACTACCTGAACCAATTAACAAGGTCAGACTGTTGATAGGCCCTGAAGGTGGCTTGTCACCTCAAGAGATCGAGATGACGGAACAATACCAATTTGAAGAAACCCTGCTTGGCCCCCGCGTACTGAGAACAGAAACCGCTGCCCTAACAGCGATCACTGCCCTTCAAGTACGCTTTGGCGATTTAGGCTAACTGGAGAATACGCATGATTAAACTCGGAATCGTAATGGACCCTATCTCGTCCATTAATATCAAGAAAGACTCTAGCTTTGCCATGATGCTCGAAGCGCAGCGTCGTGGCTATGAAATCCATTATATGGAAATGCAAGACCTGCACCTTGACCAAGGCGTTGCGGTTGCGGATACAAAAACCGTAACACTTAAAGAAGATCCGGCAAGCTGGTATGAGTTTACCTCAGAGCAGACTATTGAACTTGCCGATCTTGACGCGGTGCTAATGCGTAAAGATCCTCCTTTTGATACTGAGTTTATCTATGCGACCTATATTCTTGAACGAGCAGAAGAGAAAGGCACATTAATCGTTAACAAGCCGCAAAGCTTGCGCGACTGTAATGAAAAGCTCTTTACGGCGTGGTTCCCAGAACTCACCCCAACCACTATCGTGACCCGTAAAGCGGAAAAAATTAAAGCTTTCCGTGATACTCATGGTGATGTAATCCTAAAGCCGTTAGACGGTATGGGCGGCGCTTCCATTTTCCGCGTCAAGCAAGATGATCCAAACGTGTCTGTGATTATTGAAACACTCACCAATCACGGGCAAAACTACGCAATGGCGCAGACTTTTGTTCCAGATATCAGCAACGGTGATAAACGTATTCTTGTGGTTGACGGTGAGCCAATGCCATATTGTCTTGCTCGCATCCCGGCAAAAGGGGAGACACGTGGCAACCTTGCAGCAGGTGGAACTGGCGAAGCTCGTCCACTAAGTGAGACAGATAAACAAATTGCCCTAGCGGTTGCTCCCACTTTGAAGGAGAAAGGGTTAATATTTGTAGGTCTTGATGTCATTGGCGATAAGCTGACAGAAATCAATGTGACGAGCCCAACCTGTATTCGCGAGATTGAAGCGGCATTTGATGTTTCTATTACCGGTAAACTGATGGATGCCATTGAACGCCGATTAGGTAAATAACTGGGGTTTATACCTGTGGTGAATGCCCTAGTATAAACCGGCGGTTATTACTAATGGTGAGCACCACTGGTCCCAAACCATGTCACGTTAGGAGGCGAAAATGAACTTAGCCAATCATTTTCTTGTAGCAATGCCCGGGATGAAAGACCCTTATTTTCAACGCACGGTTATCTATGTGTGTGAGCACAATGACGATGGTGCGATGGGGATTATCATCAATACCCCGATTGATGTCACCGTGGCCAACATGCTTTTGCAAGTACAAAATGAGCTGCCCATCGCCTCCCAAACACAACATAGTAAAAGCCTAGATGAACCGGTTTTAAATGGGGGCCCAGTCTCTGAAGACCGAGGCTTTATCCTGCATAAACCTAAAGATAAATATCAATCCAGCATTCAAATTACCGAAAAAATTTCCGTTACCACATCGAAAGATATCCTCGCGGTACTCGGCACTGACGCTCAACCAGAAAACTATTTGGTTGCCTTAGGCTACGCTGGGTGGGAGGCGGGTCAATTAGAAACGGAATTGGCGGATAACTCTTGGCTAACGATTGAAGCGGACACCAGCGTGATCTTTGATACGCCCGTCAAAGATCGCTGGCACAGCGCGGTCCAAATGCTCGGTATTGATATTGCACACCTCTCCACTCAAGTTGGGCACGCATAGTCATGACAACAAGAACCATACTCGCCTTTGATTTTGGTACCAAAAGTATCGGAAGTGCCATAGGGCAAGAAGTTACAGGGACCGCGAATCCTTTAAAGGCATTTAAAGCCAAAGATGGAATTCCCAACTGGGATGACATTGAGAAAACGATTAAAGAGTGGCAACCCGATTTAATCGTTGTTGGATTACCGACCGATCTTCATGGCAAAGATCTCGAGAGCATTACCCCAAGAGCGAAAAAATTTGCTAACCGACTACACGGTCGCTTTGGTCTGCCTGTAGAGCTTCAAGATGAGCGCTTATCAACAACAGAAGCGAGAGCTGATCTGTTTAGTATGGGCGGTTATAAAGCTCTATCGAAAGGCAATGTCGATTGTCAATCGGCAGTCGTAATTCTAGAAAGCTGGTTTGAGGCGCAATGGGGCTAGGCTCGCGTCAAATCGCTGACATATCCTCGTTCACTTTAAAGCAAGACAAACAATAGATACAAAAAAGGATGGCTAAAGCCATCCTTTTTTACTTTCATCGACCAATTAGTCCACTTTTAGCTCTTGAAGCATCGAGTCAGGCAATGCCAATTCATCGTTTTTATTTACTTGAATACCTGCTGCAATGATCGTCGTAGCAATCGATTTAGCCTCTTCTAGAGAGTGCATCGCGGCCGTACCACATTGGTACTCATTCAACTCAGGGATCTTATTTTGGCTTTCTACTTTTAGTACGTCTTGCATTGAGTCTAACCATGCTTGTGCAACATCGGACTCAGAAGGCGTGCCAATCAAACTCATGTAAAAACCAGTACGGCATCCCATTGGAGAAATGTCGATAATTTCAACTTGGTCACCATTTAGATGCGCGCGCATAAAGCCCGCGTACAAATGCTCAAGTGTATGAATCCCTGTTTCAGACAAGATGTCTTTATTAGGAACAGTAAAGCGAAGATCGAACACAGTGATCGTATCCCCCTTTGGGGTTTGCATCGTTTTTGCTACGCGCACAGCAGGAGCGTGCATTTTAGTGTGATCGACGGTAAAGCTATCCAATAAAGGCATCGTTATTTCTCCGTTAAGGCTTCAAGAGGTGAAGCACTGAATTCATTAGTGTGTGATGATTGTAAAAGCACAGCACACACGGTGCAAGCCGAGTATTATCAGGCTCGGCTTACGTACAAATTGACTTAGTGCCGTACTAGTCAATTTTTGTTTGAAGGTGAGCAAAGTAATCGGCCAAAAACTCATCAAAGCCTTGCGTATCTGCTGCTTCAATGTCTTTTTGCGCCGCAAATGAGCGAGTTACTTCTTCTTCCATCATCGCCTCACTATAAGTGCGATAACGTTGTTCTGTGTTGCTATTTCGGTATTTTTTACCCAGTTCACAGCCCACTTTTCCTAAACCACCTAATTCTTTCGTCATCGCCAATAACTGACCGGAAATAGTTTGCTGAGGATCATCATTCCATTGTTCTAACAAGTTGCACACCGCGACATAATCATCACTGCCGTGCGCTTCATCCATGACAATAGCTATACTGCGAAGATCTTCAAAGACGCGCTTAACCCAAAGCTGGCTAGAGAGTTTTTCACCTTCACAGCCAATTTTAAGTTCCAAGCCTTTCTTACGCCCTTCTAGAATGACTTTGTTCCAGTTCTGACGCCAACATTCCAGTTCACAATCATCCATCGGCTCTGAGTCTTTCAGCGCACACCATGTAATAAATAGGTCAAGGAAACGGATCTGCTCCTTAGTGATACCAATAGGACTAAACGGATTGACATCCAAAGAGCGAACTTCAATGTATTCCACGCCGGCTCTTGATAGTGCTTCTGATGGCTTTTCACCATTTTTCGCAACTCGCTTTGGTCGAATCGGTGCATATAGCTCATTTTCTATCTGCAAGACGTAATCATTTAATTGACGGTACTCTCCGTCAACTTTGACACCAATTTTGGCAAAGTCACCCGATGGGGTATGAATCGCTTCATTCAACCCTTCTAAATATTGATTTAGGCTGTTAAAACCGATTTTTAGCGAGCTTTGCGCATTGTTGGTATAGCCCAAATCACTCAGACGTAATGACGTCGCTTCAGGGAGATAAAGCGTCCCGCCAATTTTCTCAAATGGCAACGCACTCTCTTTTCCTTGTACAAACGAACTACATAAGGCTGGCGAAGCGCCAAAGAAATAAGGAATTAACCACCCAAAACGGTAGTAGTTGCGAATTAAGCCAAAATACCCTTCCGATTTAGATGCTTGACGAGTTGTCTCATCTTGTTCGCCATATAGCGCATCCCAAAAAGACTCTGGGAACGAAAAGTTAAAGTGTACACCTGAGATAACCTGCATCAAACTGCCATAACGGTGCTTTAAACCTTGTCGGTACAAGGTTTTCATTCGCCCTGCATTCGAACTGCCGTACTGAGCAAGGGCAATATCATCTTCTTTGCCGACGTAGCAAGGCATCGAAAGCGGCCATAGCTTTTCGTTGTCTAACTTCGCTTGAGTGAAGTGATGAATATCTGACAATTGATTAACGAGAGTATCCACGTCGTGGGAGACTGGCGTAATAAACTCGAGTAATGATTCAGAAAAGTCCGTTGTAATATATTCATTCGTCAGCGCAGAACCTAGCGAGGTAGGGTGAGGCGTCATAGCCAATTGGCCATCTTCGGTATAACGTAACGTCTCTCTTTCTACACCGCGACCAAACTCTTTAAAGACAGTCTGATCTTTAGCAACCTGCTCCAGTCGCGTAGCAAAATTAGTCAAAATGCGATTCGCTTATATGTTGTTGTTCCAATTGAGGGCTAGGTGAAACATTATCAATGCCACTCCTATCCCCCCTATATGGTCACTCTATTGAGAGATTTCAAGCATTTCAATTGGAATATTCAGTTTCTCTAATTGTGGTTTTAATGCCTTGGCATCACCCACGACAATAATCTGATACTGACTCGGGTCAAACCATTTTTCCGCTAGGGCATCCAACTCCGATTTTTCAACGGTTTCAACAATCTCGTTACGCTGCTTGAGGTAATCTCTGTCTAAACTATAGGTCAAAATACTCGATAGTAAGCTGGCTTTTTGGCTCGGAGTTTCGTACGTCAACGCATCTTGCTGACCAACCGCTAATCGCATGAAATTCAGTTCATCTTCTGTCATGCCATTGTCACTGTAATTTTTTAGCTCTTTAAGCAACTCTTCAATGGAAGCAATGGTTGAATCTGCACGTACCTGTGCACTAAAAACGATCGCGCCCACTTCGCGGTTACTGGCAAAGTACCCACTCGCACCATAGGTGTAGCCTTTATCTTCACGCAAATTCTGATTAATCCTGCTATTAAAATTGCCCGCCAAGTTAAAGTTCGCTAAGCGGCTCAAATACAACTCTCCCGTTGCATCAAAGCGCATCCCTTGGCGAACCAAACGCACAATGCTTTGTGGCGCGGCGGGTTTATCCACCAAGTAAATGTGTTGACCCGCTAACGGCTTCACCGCTTCTGGAGCCAACAGAGGGGCAGCTGCACCCTGCCAGTTTTTCCAAAAGCCAAGATTTTGCTCTATCTGTTTACGGCTTACATCACCAACCACCACAATTTGCGCACTTTGCGGCGTGTAGTGCGAACGATAGAAGGCTTTAACTTCATCGAGTGTAATGGAGGCAATCGACGACTCTGATCCGTCAGAAGAACGCCCAAAGACCGTATCACCAAACAGTACATCACGTGTTGCTTGCGATGCCATCCAACTTGGTTTCTGATGCTGATATACCAAACCTTCTAACATCTGTGCTTTCAGGCGGTCAAAGTCACTCTGCTTCATCGCTGGGTTAAACAACACGTCTTGAACTAGCGCTAATGTTTGAGTCAGATTTTTCTCTAGAGAAGAGACGGTGACTCGTGTCGAGTACGAGCCTGCGCTGATGCTAATTTGGCTACCAAGCTGGTCAAGCTTTGCTTGCAGTTCTTCGACACTTAATGTTGTTGTGCCCTCTTCCATCATGGAGGCTGTCATACCAGCAAGGCCTTCTTTGCCTCTCTCGACGTAACGCTCTCCCGCTGGTAACTGAAAATGTATTTCTACGGTTGGTGTTTCTGAGCTCACGGTACCAAGTAGCTCACTACCGTTATCAAAGTGTACTTGGTAAAGCTCTGGCATGGTTGCTTTTACTGCCTGCGCCACTTCTGGCATCGCGCTGCGATCAAAATCATCAACCGGACGGCGGAACGTTAACTGATCTTCGGTCACTTTGACATAAGCAGGTAGCGTGCGTTTAGGGGTCTCAAAGTTCGCCTGTTGCACCGCCGTATCCGACTGCCCCACAGGTACCACACTTAATGTCACTTTCGGTTTGTTGTTGATGAATTGATTGTAAGCCGCTTTAACATCTTCAGGTGTGACTGCACGGATCTGAGTAAGCTGCTGCTCTAACCTGTCTGGTTGATTAAAGAAGGTTTGGTTAGACGCAAGCTGCGTGACTTTGCCTTTAACACTTTGCAACGCAAAGACTGAGCCTGATTCAGACAATCCCGTGATCTGTTCTAAACGAGCCTGACTAATGCCTTCTTTTTCAAACTCATCCAGCGTGCTCAACAATTCTTGATAAAGTGCCTTTAAGCCATCTTTATCTGTTGAAGCGCCCATTGCATACACAAAGAAATTGCATGACAACTCATTACATTCGGTAAAAGCACCTGCATCGAGCGCTTTCTGAGTCTTAATCAACTTTTGATACAGTAATCCATTCGTCCCGCCACCAATAGCATCAGCCATTGCTTCGAGTGTGGCTTGATTGTCAGCCCCTCTATAGCTATCGGTCGGCCAGCCTATGACAACCATAGGTTGACGAATTCGGTCTTCTAATGTGACGTAACGATCATTTGGGACAATAGCTGGCTGTTTCGGCGCCTTATCGACACTTGGACCTTTTGGAATAGAACCATAGTACTTACTAATCCACTGTAAGGTCTGCTCGGTATCGATGTCGCCACCAATAGTTAATACCGCATTATTCGGACCATACCAGCGTAAAAAGAAAGCTTTTAGATCATTCACATCCACACGATCTAAATCCTCTACATAACCAATTGGCTGCCACGAATATGGATGCCCTTCTGGATACATGGCTTCGCCCATTTTTTCCCAAACTAAGCCGTAAGGGCGATTGTCATAGTTTTGCGCTCGTTCATTTTTTACTGTATCTCGCTGGATCTCAAATTTGTGCTGAGAAACTGCGCCAAGTAAAAAGCCCATACGATCGGCTTCAAGCCAAAGAATTTTTTCTAACTGATTCGCAGGGACAGTTTCAAAGTAGTTGGTGCGATCACGTGTCGTGGTGCCATTAAGCGTACCACCAGCTTCGGTGATAATTTTAAAATGTTGCTGGTCACCAACGTGTTCCGAGCCTTGAAACATCATATGCTCAAAAAAGTGTGCAAAGCCCGATTTTCCCACTTCTTCGCGCGCAGAACCTACATGATAAGTGACATCGACATGCACTAACGGATCGGAATTATCAGGGGCAAGGATGACCGTTAAGCCATTATCTAACTGGTACTTCGAATAGGGGATCATCGTTTTACTCGGATCCGGCTTTGCTTCTTCAATCAGACGCACACCATCAGGCAAGTTAACTGTCGTCGATGTTGTAGTCTCGCTGCTACAACCGTAAATAAAGACTAACGACATCATGCCGAGCCAGATCTTTTTCATATATGCTCCTTAGAAGAGACCAAAGAAGATCGCTGCCAATGCAGCGTAGCGAAGCGCCTTACCAATTGCGATAAGTACAACACAAGGAAGAAATTTCATTCTTAACCACCCTGCGGCTAAACACAGGGGATCACCAATGACAGGTAGCCAACTGAACAACAGTGTCCAGTAACCATATTTTTGTATCCAAGCTATGGCTTTATGACCATGCTTTTCGTTTTGAGTTCGATTTGGTAACCAAAGACCGATCCAGTAATTCGTCAACCCACCGAGAGTGTTACCAATTGTCGCTACCAAAATAACGGTCAAAGTACTGTACTGACCCAGACTTAACGTTGCAACTAATCCTGCTTCCGACCCACCGGGTAGCAACGTCGCACTTAAAAAACCGGAGATAAATAAGACCGCTAACGCAGAGTCGGCAAACCAAGACTGCGCTAGATATTGAGAAAACGACTCTAACATTGCATATCCAATAAGACTTTCCCACGCGTGCGGCTGGTTTCAACTTGCTTATGAGCGCTAATAACATCATGCCATGGGAAAATGTGCTGTATTTCTGTTTTCAGTAAACCAACTCCGACCATATATAGCAATGTCTCCATCTGTTTAGGGTCTGGAGACACCAACATGCCGCTGGCACTAAAACCTAGCAGCGTCGCTTTCTCACAGACGAGTTCAGCCGTTACTGTAGGAATGGTGATCACTCGTGCATGGTCTTTTAAACACTTCAATGCATCAAGTGCAACCTCTCCACCAACAAGGTCAATCAGGACATCGATATCAGATAACCGTTCCGAGGCAGGTGCAAATTGATAGTTAATCGCGTGTGCACCAAGCGTCGCCAGATAGTCCAAATTAGCTTCACTGCATGTGGTATACACTTCCGCTTTTGTCGCAATCGCAATTTGCACCGCAATATGCCCCACCCCACCCGCTCCTGCTAAAATAAGTACACGCTCGCCTTCTTTAACTTGCGCTTTATTAATCGCTTGAGCGGCAGTTTGACCAGCTAAAGGCAATGCCGCCGCCGCTTCTAAGGTCACTGTGCTAGGGACTGAGGATAGCTCGCTCTCTGGGACGCAAACGTATTGGCTATACCCCCCACCTCGAACTGGAAACCCAATAAAGCCTGCCACTTCATCACCAACAGAGAAACGGGATACATTGTCGCCGCACTGCTCGATTTTCCCCGAAATGTCATATCCAGGCACCCAAGGCAAGTTATCTTTATTCTCACTGGCTGCCCAACCAAGACCCGCCCGTGTTTTGACATCAATTGGATTAATGCTAGAAAAAGCGACTCTGACTAGCACTTCCCCCTTGCGGGGTGTTGGCATGTCAATTTCACGCGTTTGGAGCACCTCTGGAGCGCCAAATTCAGGGATTACAATTTGTTTGCATTGCATGTCACTATCCTTTTTTCGTGCAGTGACAACATATTAGCCATTTAGTACCCAGACTACTAGGTCATTAAATCAACCATTCACTGCCGCTATGTAACAAAATAAGCGCCAGATATCGTATCTGAAATACGACAGGCAACAAAAAGGGGAAGCTTAGCTCCCCCCTTTTACTATCTAGCAACCTGATTAGCCAACCAGCGCCAGTAGTATGCCTGCCGCAACGGCTGAGCCTAATACACCAGCAACATTTGGTCCCATCGCATGCATCAACAAGAAGTTTTGTGGGTTGGCCTCTAAACCAACTTTATTCACAACTCGCGCTGCCATCGGTACCGCAGAAACTCCTGCTGCGCCAATGAGTGGGTTAATGTCCTCTTTAGAGTACTTATTAAGAAGCTTAGCCATAAGCACGCCTCCGGCAGTACCAATACTAAATGCCACGGCCCCTAAGGCTAAAATGCCTAAGGTTTCAAAGTTTAAGAACTGATCCGCCTGTAACTTTGAACCAACACCTAACCCTAAAAAGATAGTTACGATATTGATAAGTTCGTTTTGCGCGGTTTTGGATAGACGATCAACGACACCAGCCTCACGCATCAAGTTACCAAGACAAAACATTCCGACCAATGGCGTTGCTGAAGGTAAGAACAAGATAGTCATCAACAAGACAGCTAGAGGAAAGAGGATCTTCTCACCTTTACTAACATGACGCAGCTGAGCCATTTTTATCTTGCGCTCTTCCGGAGTCGTCAGTGCTTTCATGATAGGCGGCTGAATTATCGGTACCAATGCCATGTAACTATACGCAGCAACCGCGATGGCTCCCAATAAATCTGGGGACAAACGGCTGGCTAAGAAAATAGCCGTCGGCCCGTCGGCACCACCAATAATGGCAATCGACGCCGCATCTGGCATAGAAAACTCCATACCAGGCACGTAGTTAAGTAAAATTGCGCCAAATAGCGTTGCAAAAATACCAAACTGAGCCGCAGCGCCTAGCCATAACGTTTTCGGGTTGGCAATTAATGCCCCGAAATCGGTCATAGCGCCAACGCCCATAAAGATTAGCAATGGAAAAACGCCAGTTTCAATACCGATGTAATACACGTAGTACAATAAACCGCCAGGATCGGTAAATCCAGCATTAGGGATGTTAGCGAGTACTGCGCCAAAGCCGATCGGCAATAGTAACAGTGGTTCAAAGCCCTTCTTTATCGCTAAAAACAGCAATAAACCACCGACTAACATCATACAGATCTGGCCAAACTCAAAGTTAGCGATCCCTGTTTCTGACCATAAGGTCATCAATCCGTCCATGGTACTCCCTTACGCCAAACTAACGAGAGGTGCGCCAACGGTAACCGCATCGCCCTCTTTGACATGTATATCGTGCACCACACCACTTTGTGCTGCTCGGACCTCTGTTTCCATTTTCATGGCTTCTAAAATCAGTAGTACGTCGCCCTCTTCCACCTGAGCGCCGGACGCGACGTTAACCTTAAAGATATTACCTGCCAACGGTGCACCTACCGCTTCTACGTTCGTAGCTGCAACTGGGGCAGATTGTACCGGAGCGGCAGCAGCAGAAGGCGTTACTGATGTGAGTTCACCTTTAGGACCGACTTCAACATCATAAACTTGTCCATCAACCTTCACGCTATAAGACTCAATCCCACCACTGCTCGGTGCCGGAGACGTTGCTTGAGCAACTGGTTTCGCTGTTTCTAACGTCGGCGCTGGTTCAAATGCATCGGGGTTGTGACGATTTTTTAAGAACTTTAACCCTACTTGTGGGAACAAAGCATACGTCAGTACATCATCAACCGTATCCTCTGCTAAGGAAATCCCCTCGGATTTCGCCTTAACGAGCAGCTCATCGGTTAATGTATGCATTTCCGCTTCCAATCGATCCGCAGGACGACAAGTAATAGGCTCTGCACCATCGAGTACTTTCGCTTGTAGCTCGGCGTTCACTGGTGCTGGCGCAGTTCCGTACTCACCTTTGAGGACACCAGCAGTCTCTTTAGTGATACTCTTATAACGCTCACCAGTCAGCACATTAATGACCGCTTGAGTACCGACAATTTGCGATGTTGGCGTGACCAATGGAATATGCCCTAAGTCTTCGCGTACGCGAGGGATCTCTTCAAGTACTTCATCAAGACGATCAGCGGCGCCCTGCTCTTTAAGTTGACCTTCCATGTTAGTCAACATGCCACCCGGAACCTGAGCAATCAAAATACGCGAATCGACACCTTTCAGTTGTCCTTCCCATTTTGCGTATTTTTTACGAACTTCTCTAAAGTAAGCTGCGATAGGCTCAATTTGTTCTAGTTTGAGGTTAGTATCACGCTCAGTCCCTTGTAACATCGCCACCACGGTTTCAGTTGGTGTGTGACCATAAGTCTGACTCATTGATGAAATAGCGGTATCTAAGATATCAATGCCGGCCTCAACCGCTTTTACTGCCGTTGCAGCAGATAAACCCGTTGTAGCATGGCAATGCAACGCGAGTGGCACATCACAAGACTCTTTAATTCTAGCAATAAGATCTTCTGCTTCATAAGGTTTTAAAAGACCTGCCATGTCTTTTATACAAAGAGAGTGACACCCAAGATCTTCAAGGCGTTTCGCTAGATCAACCCAAGTATTCGTGTTGTGTACTGGGCTTGTGGTGTAAGACAATGTTCCTTGTGCATGGGCACCCACGTCAACGGTTGCCTTCACTGCTTTTTCAAAGTTGCGAACATCGTTCATCGCATCAAAGATACGGAAAACATCCATGCCATTTGCATGAGCACGTTCAACAAACTTTTCCACTACGTCATCAGCATAATGGCGGTAACCCAATAAATTCTGACCACGCAGAAGCATTTGCATCGGCGTATTTGGCATTGCCTTCTTTAGTTCACGTAAGCGCTCCCAAGGATCTTCACCCAAGAAACGAATACATGAATCAAAAGTGGCACCGCCCCATGTTTCCAACGACCAGTAGCCGACTTTATCCAGCTCGGCGGCAATAGGTAACATATCTTCAATTCGCATACGGGTAGCAAACAGTGACTGATGGGCGTCACGAAGTACCACGTCCGTGATAGCTAGTGGTTTAGACATGCTCATTAACTCCTTTTAATCTTAACTTAATCTATTTTGCGGCCGAAGTGCGGTATTGGTGTACGGCTGCAGAAATAGCAGCGACAACACTCGGGCTAACAGTATTCGATGGGGACAGTGATGGTTTAGTTTGTTTTGGGGCAGCGATCGGCTCTGGCGCTTCTTCTGGCACCAATTTCGACATTAACCGAACGAGATAAACAAGAATAGTTAGAAATACGAATACAACGGACATGCCCGTTAGCATTAGGGTAGCCGCATCGCCTAGCAGGCTTCCAATATTAGTCATTTTGCGTCCTTTCTTTGTCATCCTGACAAGTCATTCAACCAAGTACTAGGCATCATTGCCTAAGGTTAGATATGCATACGTTCTTACATTGCTTCCATTGCAAGAGGACTAGGATTATCTCGATTGGTGAAAGTTTGTCAATTTTGTTTAATCTAGAGTTGCCATTAAAACGTTATTCAAACGAAAAACTATGATGAAGGCGACAATTTATCGTGTAAGACACGTTACACAGAACTTCATACTGAGTGAACAACATAACAAAGTAAGGGTTTAAAACTGAGACACGCTTAAAATTACAAGTAACTTTCTTTTAAAAAACAGCCATTTGTAATAATAAGGTTAGTGATATGATAATTTTTTGTTAATAAAAAACCCCGCCAAAGGCAGGGTTTTAAATAAGTGGCGCGTCCTGGAGGATTCGAACCTCCGACCGCCTGGTTCGTAGCCAGGTACTCTATCCAGCTGAGCTAAGGACGCACAGATGCTTAATATTACTATCAAACACTTCCAAATTGTGGCGCGCTCTGGAGGATTCGAACCTCCGACCGCCTGGTTCGTAGCCAGGTACTCTATCCAGCTGAGCTAAGAGCGCACAAAGTTTTAATATCGTATTCTTTTCAAGAAAACCATATCAGGATCTAAGACCCTAAAAGGTGGCGCGTCCTGGAGGATTCGAACCTCCGACCGCCTGGTTCGTAGCCAGGTACTCTATCCAGCTGAGCTAAGGACGCACGGGATGTTTAATATTGCTACCAAACATTTTCCAAATTGTGGCGCGCTCTGGAGGATTCGAACCTCCGACCGCCTGGTTCGTAGCCAGGTACTCTATCCAGCTGAGCTAAGAGCGCACAAGGTTTTGATGTCGTATTCTTTTTCAAGAAAACTGCATCAGGGTCTAAGACCCTAAAAAGTGGCGCGTCCTGGAGGATTCGAACCTCCGACCGCCTGGTTCGTAGCCAGGTACTCTATCCAGCTGAGCTAAGGACGCGCAGTATGCTCGATATTACTATCAAACATTTTCAAATTGTGGCGCGCTCTGGAGGATTCGAACCTCCGACCGCCTGGTTCGTAGCCAGGTACTCTATCCAGCTGAGCTAAGAGCGCGCAGAATGTGAAGCATATCACATTAGATTGTCTTGAGAACAAAAAAATTGACTCAAGGTCAATAATGGCGGTGAGGGAGGGATTCGAACCCTCGATACGGCTATAAACCGTATACTCCCTTAGCAGGGGAGCGCCTTCAGCCTCTCGGCCACCTCACCGTCTTGTATTGCTAATCTTCCTTTGCAAGAGGAAGTGGCGCGCTCTGGAGGATTCGAACCTCCGACCGCCTGGTTCGTAGCCAGGTACTCTATCCAGCTGAGCTAAGAGCGCATCATTTACTTCGCTTTATGAATTCCTTCACAAAATTAAGTAGTGCAAGAATGGCGGTGAGGGAGGGATTCGAACCCTCGATACGGCTATAAACCGTATACTCCCTTAGCAGGGGAGCGCCTTCAGCCTCTCGGCCACCTCACCGTCTTGCGGAGGCACATATTACGATTTACCAAAAATAAGTCAAACACTTTCTTGGCAAAAATTGCAAAAAACAGCTTAACCGTTGGCAAATTAATCAAAGTGCCACATAAGCACATTTTCACTGTTTAAAATTCGCACTAAGTCTAAGACATAATAGCAAATTGTAGATAATAAAAAGGCCAGCAAAATGCTAGCCCTCTTTAAAAGAAATTAGTAGTTGCCAGGTGCAACATTACCATTTCCCTTTTCTGCTTGAATGCGCATGTAAATTTCTTCACGGTGCACTGATACTTCTTTAGGAGCATTAACACCAATGCGAACCTGGTTACCCTTTACACCCAATACAGTAACAGTGACTTCGTCACCAATCATTAATGTTTCACCAACACGGCGAGTCAAAATCAGCATTCTTTGCTCCTTGAGTAATCTCTAATTATCTTGCTACGAAACACATTATCCAACATAAGTTATATTTTCGTAAACTATCTTCTAACAACTATTTACCCCAAATAGGCCAATTTCTCTTCTCTTGAAACGGTGTCATTGGAAATAATGTAGTTATCATGCAGTACGTTAGCCGCTTTGTCGATAGCCTCAGAGGCTATAACGAAAGTAAATGAGTGTTTATCTTCACAAAAGTGTAGAACAGATATTTCCGCCAAGTTGAGAAGTTGTTGAGATTGTGAGGTAAAGGATGGCGAGATATCCCCCACAACGGTCACTAGCCCCACTGGACTTTTTTCTGTCACAGCCTCGGATAACATGGCCATAACTCGATGTATCGCATCAGGCTGAGCAATTAGGATGTAATCAGCGTCATCGGTAATCTGACATTCAATCTCTATACCACATAACTTGATTTGCTGGTCAATACGCTGCTTTTGCTGCAAGGGTATCGATATTGCTAACAAGTGCTTTTGCAATGCGACACCTGAAATACCTGACGCAGGGACTCGCCCCTTAACCAACGTGCCGGCTCCGGACTCAAAACTGGAGAGAACACGTAGAGGAACATCATTCTCCCCAGCATACATCACGCAAGGCAGGTGCAATACCTTTGCCCCTCTTTTCGACATTACCTCCATCGTGGTAAAGTCGATACTCTCTAAACACTTCGCATTCACTACTATACGTGGGTCAGCGGTATAAATGCCGGCTACATCAGTGTAGATTTGGCACTCATCAGCCAACAGCGCACCCGCTAGTGTCACTGCGGTTGTGTCCGACCCTCCCCTTCCCAAAGTGGTAATATCGCCAAGGGCATTAACCCCTTGAAAACCAGCAACAATAACAATGAGATCGTCATCTAGGTAACTCTGTATTGCTTGCGGGTTTATTTCGCTAATCGTGGCGTGGTTATGCAGATTATTTGTCTGGATCTGAGCTTGATGCCCTGTCAATGAGACAGAGTGGTGACCTAATTTACTCAAGGCCATGGCTAACAATGCCATTGACACCTGCTCCCCCGTAGACAGCAGGACATCGAGCTCACGAGCATTCGGTACACTATCAATTTGTTTTGCTAACTCGACTAAGCGATTTGTCTCACCTGACATCGCAGAGACCACAACCACAAGTCGATTTCCCGCTAGTTTAGCTTGAATCACTTGCTCTGCAACACTTTGAATACGCTCAATAGAGCCGACCGAAGTCCCACCAAATTTTTGTACGATTAGCGGTTTTTTCACCAGTTTTCACCATCCCAGACAGCTGTAATGTGTCTCTTACCCACAGGAGCCCTATACCAATTGTCTGCTTAACCTGTCATTGACGCTAGCGACGGTTTAAACATTCGAAGCACAGATAAACTGTTGCGTGGTAATAGAACCATAAAATATAACGCATTGGTTTGTATTGCCATTGACTGCGCTTATCAAAGACACCTTAAAGCAACAATGCCCAATCAATAGCTATTGATTGGGCATTGTATTACGAGCTTAAATCGTTACAAGCGTTCTTCTAACCAAACGCGTACCGACAGAAGCGCTTCTGGCAATGCCTCAACATCTGTGCCTCCAGCTTGGGCCATATCTGGACGGCCACCGCCTTTACCACCAATCTGTTCCGCTACCATCTTAACGAGATCACCCGCTTTGACTTTACCGATAAGATCTTTTGTCACACCAGCAATAAGACCTACTTTTCCATCCGCTACGTTGGCAATCAAAATAACGCCGCTACCCACTTGGTTCTTAGCATTATCGACCATAGTACGTAAGTTTTTATTGTCAGCACCTTCAATCGCTGCGACCAATACTTTTGTCCCTGCGATTTCTTCAACTTTACCCATGATATTGGCACTTTCTGCCGCCGCCATCTTGTCTTTCAGTTGTTGAATTTCTTTTTCAAGCGACTTCGACTTTTGAGCCGACTCTGCAAGTTTAGCTTCTAGTGCATGCTGTTGAGCTTCCACAGCATCAAGTGCTGTTTCACCCGTTACCGCTTCAATACGACGGATCCCGGCAGCAATACCACCTTCTGACGTGATCTTAAACAGACCAATATCACCGGTATTTTGTGCGTGAATACCGCCACACAATTCCGTTGAGAAGTCACCCATTGAAAGTACGCGAACTTCTTCGTCATATTTCTCGCCAAAGAGCGCCATCGCGCCTTTTTTCTTCGCCGATTCAATGTCCATAACTTGAGTTTCAATGCTATGGTTAATTCGAACCTGCGCGTTAACAAGTCGTTCAACTTCTTTAATTTCTGCTTTTGTCATGGCTTCTAAATGAGAGAAGTCAAAACGCAAGCTGTCGGCTTTAACCAAAGAGCCTTTCTGTGCAACATGTTCACCTAATACTTGACGCAATGCCGCGTGCAATAAGTGGGTCGCCGAGTGATTCAAAGTAATCGCAGCGCGACGCTCAGCATCAACGATCGCATCCACATCATCATTTTTAGCAAGCACACCTTCAATCAGCTCGCCATGGTGTGCAATCGCATTACCTAGCTTTTGAGTATCTTCAACTTTGAAGCGTCCTGCCGATGTTTTCAATACACCAGCATCACCACACTGACCACCAGACTCAGCGTAGAAAGGCGTTTCTTCAAGAATCACAATCGCTTTATCGCCCGCAGAGAGTGCGTCGACTTCGTTGCCTTCAACAAATAGTGCTGCAATCGTGCTAGCACCTTGCGTCGCGCTATAACCACAGAACTCGGTGTTTGTGTCAACTTTAATCGTCGCATTGTAATCAGTACCAAATTGACCCGCTTCGCGAGCACGTTGGCGCTGTGCTTCCATTGCTTTTTCAAAGCCAGCTTCGTCAATAGTAAACTCGCGTTCACGAGCCACATCATTGGTTAAGTCAGCAGGGAAGCCGTAAGTATCGTAAAGCTTAAACACGGTTTCGCCATCAAGGATTTTCTCGTCGCCAAGTGCGTCCAGGGCGTCATTTAGGATGACCATGCCACGCTCAAGTGTGCGGCTAAAATTTTCCTCTTCGATACGTAGTACTTTTTCAACCAGCGCCTGCTGCTTCTTCAGTTCTTCGCCAGCCGTGCCCATGATCGTAGCCAGAGTGCCAACAAGTTTATAGAAGAACGCACCTTGTGCACCCAGCTTGTTACCGTGACGTACAGCGCGACGAATAATACGACGTAATACGTAACCACGACCTTCATTTGAAGGCATCACACCATCAACGATCAGGAATGAACATGAACGAATGTGGTCAGCAATTACACGTAACGACTGGTTAGACAGGTCTTCATAACCAATCGTCTCTGCCGCGTCTTTGATTAGTGTTTGGAAAACATCGATTTCATAGTTGGAGTGCACCCCTTGCATGATGGCAGAGATACGCTCAATACCCATACCCGTATCTACTGACGGCTTAGGTAATGGCTCCATCGTACCGTCGGCATGACGGTTGAACTGCATAAATACGTTGTTCCAGATCTCGATAAAGCGGTCGCCATCTTCTTCAGGCGTGCCAGGGCGTCCACCCCAAATGTGCTCACCGTGATCATAGAATATTTCCGTACAAGGACCACATGGACCGGTATCACCCATCTGCCAGAAGTTATCTGACTCATAGGCTTTACCGCCTTTCTTATCACCAATACGAATAATACGGTCAGCAGGAATGCCAACTTTTTTATTCCAAATCTCAAACGCTTCGTCATCTGTCTCGTAGATAGTGACTAATAGGCGCTCTTGTGGAAGTTTCAATGCTTCCGTCAGGAATTCCCATGCAAAGCCAATCGCATCTTCTTTGAAGTAATCACCAAAGCTGAAGTTACCCAGCATTTCGAAGAAAGTATGGTGACGAGCAGTAAAACCAACGTTTTCAAGATCGTTGTGTTTACCACCAGCGCGCACACAACGCTGTGACGTCGTCGCACGCGTATAGCTGCGTTTTTCTGAACCTAAGAAGCAGTCTTTGAACTGGTTCATACCGGCGTTAGTGAAAAGCAACGTTGGGTCATTGTGAGGAACCAATGATGAACTTTCTACGATTTGGTGCCCTTTGCTCTCAAAGAACTTAAGGAACGCGTTGCGAACCTCATCTGTGCTCATGTACATGCAGCTTTTCCTGAAATAATTCGAGTTAGATTTTGGGGACATATTGTAACCCCATGAATAAGCATTCGCCTAGTCTTCTCATAAAAAAGGACAGAAACAAAGCGATTTCATCGGTCATGTTAGGCAAGAAAAGTGATGTCTGCTACACAGGCTTTGCCGATAAAAATAATAAAGCCCCGCATTAGCGAGGCTTCATTCAATATTCAATCTATTTTAGGATGAGACAATCTCAGCGTTAGAATTCTTCTTCTGCTGGAGCTTCGCCTTTTTCAGGCTCTTCTGGTAGCGCAGGGGTAAGCAACATTTCACGAAGTTTTGTATCAATCGCTAGTGCAGCCTCAGGGTTTTCACGAAGATATTTACCTGCGTTTGCTTTACCTTGACCAATTTTATCGCCATTGTAGCTGTACCATGCACCTGCTTTTTCAACCAACTTATGTTTCACGCCTAAGTCAATCAACTCACCTTCACGGTTAAAGCCTTTGCCATACAGAATTTGTGTTTCAGCTTGCTTAAATGGCGCAGCAATCTTGTTCTTAACAACCTTAATACGTGTTTCGTTACCAACAATCTCATCGCCTTCTTTGATAGAACCTGTACGACGGATATCAAGACGAACTGATGCATAAAACTTAAGTGCATTACCACCTGTCGTCGTTTCTGGGTTACCAAACATCACACCAATCTTCATACGAATTTGGTTGATGAAAATACACATACAGTTAGATTGCTTAAGGTTACCTGTTAGCTTACGCATTGCTTGAGATAACATACGAGCTTGCAGACCCATGTGGCTATCGCCCATTTCGCCTTCAATTTCAGCTTTTGGGGTTAGTGCTGCAACGGAGTCGACAACCATGACATCAATCGCACCAGAGCGTGCTAGTGCATCACAAATTTCAAGTGCTTGCTCACCCGTATCTGGCTGAGAAACCAACAACGCATCGATATCTACACCTAGCTTTTTAGCATAAATAGGGTCTAGCGCGTGTTCAGCATCGATAAAGGCACAAGTTTTACCAGCACGTTGCGCTGCCGCAATCAGTTCGAGTGTTAACGTGGTTTTACCTGATGATTCTGGACCGTAAACTTCAACGATACGTCCCATTGGCAGGCCACCCGCTCCCAACGCGATATCAAGAGAAAGTGAACCCGTTGAGATAGTTTCAACATCCATCGTACGGTTGTCACCAAGGCGCATGATAGAACCTTTACCAAATTGTTTTTCAATCTGACCTAGTGCTGCTGCTAATGCCTTTTGTTTATTCTCGTCCATTACTTTCTCCACAAGTATCCGCTAGGGATAACACGCTATGCGCAATTCTTAAAATAAGTGAGCGGTTAGTATTAAAAGTGACCGCGATATGGTTTTATTATACTGTTGATTCATACAGTGTCCATAGCTGTATGAAAATTTTATTGGTTTATTTAAAAGGGAGCCCTTCTAGAAGCGAATGATACAAGATGAGCAAAGCATGCAACACCGCTTGTTGTCTGACTTGCGCACGATCTCCACTAAAACAACACGTCTCTGTCATGCTCCACCCAGAAGAGGATGCCCAAGCAAAACATACCGTCCCTACCGGTTTATCTTCTGTCCCACCGCCAGGTCCTGCAATACCACTAATTGCAATACTTAACGTTCCATTAGAAAACTGCAACGCGCCTCTCGCCATTTCAGTCACAACCGCTTCACTCACCGCCCCTTCTTGATGCAGCGTTTCGGACGATACTTGCAACATCTCAAATTTGGCTTCATTGCTGTAAGTCACAAAAGCGCGGTCAAACCACGCCGAGCTCCCTGCTATATCGGTAATCGCTGTCGCGACCCCACCACCAGTGCAGGACTCCGCGGTGACCAGCTGCTGATTTTTATCGAGGAGCAGCTCCCCAAGGGTTGCGCTTAATTCTTGAATATTGTGCATAAATCCCATCCTTCAATGCCGTTAAAACATCACGGTCGTACAGTTACCAACAATGTCTCTTTCCGCTCAGGGCGGTTTCACGTATCCTAACAACACTCCAAACTAGCAGCAAAGATGTCACAGTGAAATCGGAACAAAAACACACGCCAATGATGCAGCAATACCTGAAGCTAAAAGCTGAAAACCCAGAGATATTGCTTTTTTATCGCATGGGAGATTTCTACGAGTTATTTTATGACGACGCAAAAAAAGCGTCTCATCTACTCGATATCTCTCTAACCAAACGCGGCGCCTCTGCTGGCGAGCCGATTCCAATGGCGGGTGTTCCCTTTCATGCCGTAGAAGGCTATCTCGCAAAGTTAGTACAGTTAGGTGAATCTGTCGCTATCTGTGAGCAAGTGGGCGATCCTGCGACGAGCAAAGGCCCGGTAGAACGCCGAGTCGTTAGGATCGTAACACCAGGCACAGTGACTGACGAAGCGTTACTCTCTGAGCGACTCGACAATCTAATTGCCGCAATTTATCACCACAATGGTAAATTTGGCTATGCGACTTTAGATATCACCTCTGGACGATTCCAGCTTTGTGAGCCAGAAACCGAAGAAGCGATGCTTGCAGAGCTGCAAAGAACAGCGCCTAAAGAGCTGCTCTTTCCAGAAGATTTTGAACCAGTTGATATTATGGCGAGCCGCAACGGTAACCGTCGCCGACCTGTTTGGGAATTTGAGATAGAAACAGCCAGACAACAGCTCAACCAACAGTTCGGCACCAAAGATCTGGTTGGCTTTGGTGTTGAACAATGTCTGCTTGGACTATCTGCAGCAGGGTGTTTGATTCAATACGTCAAAGATACTCAGCGAACCGCACTGCCTCATATCCGCGCATTGACACTTGTCAGCCAAGATCAATCCGTGATCTTGGATGCGGCGACACGACGCAACCTTGAGCTCACACAGAATCTATCTGGCGGTTACGACAATACTCTTGCTGAAGTGCTTGATCATACAGCAACAGCCATGGGTAGTCGTATGCTTAAGCGTTGGATTCATCAGCCAATGCGTTGTCAAAAAACACTCAACTATCGTCTCGATGCTATCTCAGAGCTAAAAGAAGACACGCTATTTTCTGAACTTGCTCCAGTCCTTAAACAGATTGGCGATATCGAACGTATATTGGCGCGCCTTGCATTGCGTTCTGCTCGACCTAGAGACATGGCTCGCCTACGTAGTGCCATGCAACAACTGCCTGATCTTGCCCTCAGTTTAGAGTCGGTGTCACACCCATATTTACAACAGCTCGCTCAGTTTGCAGCACCCATGAACGACGCCTGTGAATTGTTAGAGCGAGCCATTAAAGAAAACCCACCAGTTGTGATTCGCGACGGGGGGGTTATTGCTGATGGCTATCATGCTGAGCTTGATGAATGGCGTGAGCTTGCCAATGGCGCAACGGCTTACTTAGATAAACTGGAACTCGATGAGCGTGAACGTCACGGTATCGACACCTTAAAAGTGGGCTATAACAACGTCCATGGTTTTTTTATTCAGGTGAGTCGTGGTCAGAGCCACCTTGTCCCAGCACATTACGTACGCCGCCAAACGCTAAAAAATGCCGAGCGCTACATTATTCCGGAGCTTAAAGAACACGAAGACAAGGTTTTAAGCTCGAAATCTAAAGCACTTGCGATTGAAAAGCAGCTCTGGGAGTCGCTGTTTGATCTCCTGCTCCCGCAGCTTGAGCAATTTCAAAACTTGGCATCAGCACTGTCTCAACTCGATGTACTGCAAAATTTAGCAGAACGCGCTGAAAGCCTAGACTATTGCCGTCCGACCATCAGCGAAAAAGTAGGATTAAGTATACAAGCTGGTCGCCACCCTGTGGTCGAGCAAGTGATGAACGACCCGTTTATTGCCAACCCAATTTCACTGAGTGCACAACGACAAATGTTGATCATTACCGGACCTAATATGGGGGGTAAATCCACCTATATGCGTCAAACGGCACTGATCGCCCTACTGGCTCACATTGGATCTTATGTCCCAGCAGAGAGCGCTGAAATTGGATCGATTGATCGTATCTTCACTCGCATAGGCGCTTCTGATGACTTAGCATCAGGTCGCTCAACCTTTATGGTAGAGATGACAGAAACCGCGAACATTTTGCACAATGCTACCCCAAATAGCTTGGTATTAATGGACGAGATAGGACGCGGTACTAGCACCTATGACGGTCTGTCCCTTGCCTGGGCAAGCGCCGAGTGGTTGGCTTCAAAAATTGGCGCGATGACCTTATTCGCCACTCACTATTTTGAACTCACTGAGTTGCCTAACCAATTACCACACCTTGCTAACGTGCATTTAGATGCGGTTGAACATGGTGATTCCATTGCCTTCATGCATGCCGTTCAAGAAGGTGCGGCAAGCAAATCTTATGGGTTGGCTGTTGCTGGGCTTGCTGGGGTACCAAAAGCGGTCATCAAAAATGCGCGTCAAAAACTTAGCCAGCTAGAGCAACTAGCACAAAAACCCATGCCTTCCTCTTCTCAAGTAGATGTGGCGAACCAACTTAGCCTGATCCCTGAGCCAAGCGAAGTCGAAGAGGCATTAGCGGGGATTGATCCCGATGACCTCACTCCGCGTCAAGCACTTGAAGCTCTTTATCGCCTTAAGCATATGTTGTAGATCTCGCTATAACCGCTAGTTACACATGCGAAAAAGCGACCATTAGGTCGCTTTTTTAACATTAAGTTGTACGTGCTTATAAACAAGATCAAAGTGGGCAATGCGTCGCACAAAGGGAGCGATTTAACACTACATCCAACGTCTGCTCTTGCCCATCGAGCTCAACATGTAAAGGGTACACATCATCTCTATTAGGCTGCTTAGGATCCGTATACCGAGGCGCTTCCACTTGAAACAACGCAGATACTTGCTGCTTTCTTACGTCAATGGGCAATGAGTAAGTCATGCCGTTAAATTTTACTGACGCCGACAATAGACCTGATCGATACGTTTTGTAGTAAAGATCCACCTTAAACTCACAACCACCACCATGGTGCCAAATTTGCTCCATGGCCACGTATTCTAAGCGAACATGAGGAATAAATTGCAAGTAAGGCAAATGCCAAATGCCCATTCTTGGGTCATTTTCAGGCGACGTCACTCCTAATGAACATTGAGGCGTTGCAGCCTCTTCATCGACGAGTAAATCCTCTTCATCATACTCAAGGAACAGCACTTCAATGCGATTACGTCCAAGCTGTAGATGTGGTCGCACTTCTTTACGGTATGTCACTTCACTGCCGTCGCAATCCATAACAGCAACACCGTTAACTCTTACTTCCGCAAAGTAATCAATACCGGAAAAAACGAGATCGACAGCTGGATGAGACAAGTCGTGCTCAGTCAGCTCAAAATCATGCATCAGATGCCATTCTTGCTCAGCAATCGTTGCTTCAGACAAGGTTTCTGGGAGGATTTGACTAAGGGCACCGGGAAATTGCAGATCCCCTTGAGGAATAGAAAGATCGGTCAGCGGGGAAAGCTGCCAATAACCTGAAATGTTTACTTTCATTGTAATAATGAGACCTACGCCGTATTTTGCGCAGTATAGTCAAATTGTTGCTAGAAAGATACCGTTGTTAAAAACATGAACAAGAGACAAAAAAGGCCAGCAATGCTGGCCTTTCAATCAATGACGCTTACTCTTCGTCAGCGTCATCTTCTTCGGTATATAAAGCGTCTTCGCCTTCGTAGTACGTACCCCAACCATCGTAGATGATGTCGTACTTTTCAGCGAGGTTCACAAGCTTTTCAACCTGAGCATCTATTTGCTCAGCGTTTAACGCTGATTCCATCGTCGCATCACAACAAAGCAGCTTATTGCCATCTTCGTCTTCTGTTTCTTCAGCTTCAAGTACTTCAAAGCCCAGTTTGAACGCCTCGACCACCGCTTTTTCTAGACGCTCAAAATCTTCAGCGAAAAAATGATGCTCGATCTCATAAAGAGAGTCTGGATCACTACCATCTTCAATTAATGCTTGAATGATATCGCGAGTTTCTTCCTTTTGAATTTCGATCAATTCTTCAACGGTTAGATACTCATCTTGTTGAGACATAAAAGTGCTCCAGCTAAATTAGGTTATCGGACGAATAATACGGTATGTCGCTATAAATCGAAAGATCGAAGCGAGATCTTTCGCAACAAATTTTCGCTGTTGTTGATTTTTGCAGATCGATCTAGATCACAGATACATAAATTTAACATTTCACTGTTACATTACCTGTCATGCCAATTCATGTCGTAATGCGCCGTTTTAGCGTCATAATCACCAGAGAAAAATTATGACTTCATTTTGCATATCATCTCGCCGCACCTCAGAGCACTCATGTGGGTTTTAATCACTGAGCGAGGGAAAAACCATAGCATTTTGTGTATTTATGCACAGATAATCGATGAATAGTAATGCCTTGCTCGCTGGTCTTGCTGAATATTCAAGCAATAATGCAACGCTTACGCCGTTGACCAAAGCAGAAAATTTGTCTGCTTTGTATTCGAAATATAGCCATTAGTTGCTGCATATTGGCCTATTTGCAGCAACTAACGCCAGTTTCCACACTTGCATCTTGATAACAAGCTTGTCATAAATAGCGCATTCAAAATGGAAAGGAATCACAATGAGCACGTTGTACGTAGGGTCCGAAGTTGGCCAGTTGCGCCGAGTATTACTAAATCGCCCGGAAAGAGCGCTTACCCACCTCACACCATCCAATTGTCATGAACTGTTGTTTGATGATGTGCTGGCAGTAGAAGCTGCTGGGGTTGAACACGACGCGTTTGCTGACACACTGCGTAGCCAAGAAGTCGAAGTACTACTACTTCACGACCTTCTCGTAGAGACACTCGCAGTGCCAGAAGCTAAATCTTGGCTGCTTGAAACTCAAATCTCAGATTATCGTTATGGCCCTATCTTTGCTGGTGAGCTAAAAATATACCTGGCGGAGATGGACAACGAGCACCTTGCCTCGATTTTACTTGGCGGCCTTGCTTACTCAGAGCTCCCCATTAAAACCACGTCAATTTTACAAAAAATGAGCCGCCCACTCGATTTCGTTATCGAGCCTCTACCTAATCACCTATTTACTCGTGATACTTCATGCTGGGTTTATGGTGGTGTCTCATTGAATCCAATGATGAAGCCAGCTCGTCAACGCGAGACTAATCATTTGCGTGCTATCTACCGCTGGCATCCTACTTTTGCCGGCCAAGATTTCATCAAGTACTTTGGCGATGAAGACTTACACTACGACAATGCCAACATTGAAGGTGGCGATGTTCTTGTCATTGGCAATGGCGCCGTACTTGTCGGAATTTCTGAGCGTACAACTCCACAAGGTGTCGAAAACTTAGCGGCCAATCTTTTTAAAACTGGTCAAGCAAGCCAAGTGATTGCTCTGGATCTTCCTAAACATCGCTCTTGCATGCATCTTGATACAGTCATGACACATATGGACGTCGATACTTTCTCTGTCTACCCAGAAATTATCAGTGACAAGCTTGATACATGGCGACTCACTGCCGCTCCTGAAGGAAATATGCAAGTTGAAAAACTGCCTAACTATTTAACTGCATTGGAAAGTGCTTTAGATGTCGATAAATTGAATATCATTACGACTGGTGGTGACAACTATGAGGCCGAGCGTGAACAATGGAACGACGCAAACAATGTGCTTACCGTGAAGCCTGGCGTTGTCATCGGTTACGAGAGAAACGTCTATACTAATGAAAAATATGATAAAGCAGGAATAGAGGTTCTCACTATCCCTGGTAACGAACTAGGCCGAGGGCGTGGTGGCGCACGCTGTATGAGCTGTCCAATAGAACGTGATGGCATCTAATCATCGCTAGAATAAAGCGCCATATTGGCGCTTTATTTAACTTAAAAGAAAAATAAATATTCACTTTAAAAGCATTTATATGTATAAATAAGCTAACCCTCACTCACTAGGTACGGCACATGGCTTATAACTTACGTAATAGAAACTTTTTAAAGCTTCTAGATTTTACGCCCAAAGAAATCCAATTCCTTCTCGACCTTTCTCTGTCTTTAAAATCGGCAAAATACGCAGGCACAGAACAAAAAAAATTGGTCGGAAAAAATATTGCTTTGATCTTTGAAAAAGCCTCTACCCGTACCCGATGTGCTTTTGAAGTAGCGGCGTTTGACCAAGGTGCACAAGTCTCTTACCTAGGGCCTTCTGGGTCTCAAATCGGCCATAAAGAGTCAATGAAAGATACGGCACGGGTCTTAGGTCGAATGTATGACGGCATCGAATATCGAGGCTTTGGACAAGAGATTGTTGAAGAGCTTGGCGCACACGCAGGTGTCCCAGTCTGGAATGGCTTAACCGATGAATTCCATCCAACACAAATCTTAGCGGATTTTCTCACTATGCTTGAGCATGGCAAAGGAAAACAACTGCATCAAATGACCTTCGCCTACCTTGGTGATGCCCGTAATAACATGGGCAACTCTCTTATGGTGGGCGCGGCAAAAATGGGTATGGATATTCGCTTAGTGGCTCCAAAAGCCTTTTGGCCAGAACAGAAGTTAGTCGAAGAGTGCCAGGCTATCGCAGAAAAAACAGGCGCGACGATCACCTTAACGGAGAATGTAGCGCAAGGTGTTAAAGGCTGTGATTTTCTCTATACCGACGTGTGGGTATCGATGGGCGAACCTGCTTCGGCTTGGGAAGAACGCATTGCACAAATGAAGCCTTACCAAGTCAATATGGCCATGCTTGAATCCACTGGTAATCGTGATGTGAAATTTATGCACTGCCTACCAGCATTCCATGATGACCAAACGACTATAGGCAAAGAGATTGCGGAAAAATATGGTCTTAATGGTTTAGAGGTCACTGATGAAGTGTTTGAATCCGAACATTCTATCGTCTTTGATGAAGCAGAGAATAGAATGCACACCATAAAAGCGGTGATGGTTGCGACACTTGGCAATGGATAAAAAGTCACAATATAACGGTTAAACCTTTGATGTAATCGCTTGCGCTCACAGTTGTTAAGAGTATAATCCTCGGCAATTTGTCAGGGGGATAGTACATGGCGCAACCGAGTTTCATTACATTGCTGAGCTTTACTACATGTTTAAGCGTTAATGCAGTGGCAACTCACGATAGGTTCTTTACTTATCACGCACCGTTATTATTTCCTATTGAATACTAAGCCTCCCGCTATGGGGGGCTTTTTTATGGCTGCTAACTCTGGTTTAGTTTTAACTATAGGGAAGATAAACATGGCGAATACGCTGTACCAAAAGCACATTATCTCAATTCCTGAGCTGTCTCGTGAAGAGCTAGAACTCATCGTGGAAACGGCTGGACAACTTAAGTCAAACCCACAACCTGAGCTGATCAAAAATAAGGTGATCGCGAGCTGTTTCTTTGAACCCTCAACTCGTACTCGCCTATCATTTGAAACAGCTATCCAACGTATTGGTGGCGATGTCATTGGTTTTGATAGTGGCGGCAATACATCGCTGGCTAAAAAAGGCGAAACGCTTGCTGATTCCGTTCAAGTTATCTCCTCATACGTTGATGCTTTTGTTATGCGCCACCCACAAGAAGGGGCTGCTCGCCTTGCGTCTGAGTTTTCAAATGGCACGCCTGTTATCAATGCCGGTGATGGTGCGAATCAACACCCAACACAGACTCTTCTGGATCTCTACAGTATTTATGAAACACAAGGGCGACTCGATGACATCAATGTCGCATTCGTCGGTGATCTAAAATATGGTCGAACGGTTCACTCGTTAACTCAAGCGCTAGCAAAGTTTAATAATGTGCGTTTTTATTTCATCGCGCCAGAGGCACTTGCCATGCCTGACTATATCTGTGAAGAACTAGAAGAATCGGGCATCAAGTTTAGTATTCACCAAGATATTGAAGAAGTTGTACCTGAATTGGACGTACTCTACATGACCCGAGTGCAGAAGGAGCGATTTGATGAATCCGAATATGCGCACATCAAATCAGCCTACATCCTATCAGCTGAGACATTGAAACAAGCACGCGACAACCTAAAAGTACTTCACCCTCTTCCTCGTGTTGATGAAATCACCGTGGACGTTGATAAAACGCCTTACGCTTACTATTTCCAGCAAGCAGAAAACGGCGTATATGCGCGTGAAGCACTCTTAGCTCTTGTGTTAAATGAAACGTTGTAAGGTAGGCATAACATGACTAAAGAAACTCAACTACAAGTCGAAGCAATTAAAAACGGCACGGTCATTGATCATATTCCGGCCAATATTGGCATCAAGGTATTAAAGCTGTTTGCCATGGATCAGTCCCAACAACGTGTGACGATTGGTTTAAACCTTCCTTCTTCAGCGTTGGGCACTAAAGATCTACTCAAAATTGAGAATGTCTTTGTGAGTGAAGAGCAAGCCAACAAATTGGCTCTTTATGCACCTCATGCCACGGTTAACCAAATCGAAAATTATGAAGTCAGTAAGAAGTTAGCGCTGGAATTGCCTGAACATATCAATGGTATCTTTGAGTGCCCAAATACTAACTGTATTACTCATAATGAGCCGGTAGACAGTAGCTTCCAAGTCTTCGAAAAGCATGATGACATTCGCCTCAAATGTAAGTACTGCGAGAAAGTGTTTGCCAGAGAGATCCTAACTGAGCGCTAATCACGATAGTGTTATTAATCAAGCCTACTAAATGTAGGCTTGATTTTTATGGAGCCAGTTGGCAGTCTAGTCTTATATTATTTCCCCTAAAACAATGGAAGATGAACAATGACTAAAGTACTTCATACTGAATCGGCTCCAGCTGCAATTGGCCCTTATGTTCAAGGCGTCGATCTCGGCAATATGGTTCTGACTTCAGGTCAAATTCCAGTCAACCCTATTACTGGCGACGTCTCTGATGATATCTCTGAACAAGCTCGTCAATCTCTTGATAATGTAAAAGCAGTCGTCGAATCATCAGGTCTCACTGTTGGAGATATTGTAAAGATGACGGTTTTTGTTAAAGATTTGAATGACTTTGGTACGGTCAATGAAGTCTATGGCAAGTTTTTTGATGAGCATGAAGTTGCTAACTACCCAGCTCGTTCATGTGTTGAAGTCGCACGCTTACCAAAAGATGTGAAGATTGAAATCGAAGCCATTGCGGTTCGTAAATAACACGCCACTGGCTTATTTCACTATCGATTCATTAAGATATTGAAACGTCAGACACTAAAAAGGGTTGTTCACACAACCCTTTTTATTATTTCTTTTTATTGAGTTCGATAACTTCCGCATCAAGCTGCTCTAGCTTATGCTTCATCTGCTCTCGACACAGGTTAGCAAGTTCTCGAATATTCTCCTTACTGCACCCTTCGGTAGAAACAGGTGGCAGCATCTCAACTATGATATGACCATTATCCCACTTATTCAGCTTTAAGTGAGAAGTACTGCTACACACGATAGGGATAATTGGCACTTTCGCACCTATTGCAGCATGAAATGCACCGGTTTTAAAGGGTAACATCCCGCGTCCACGTGAACGTGTTCCTTCCGGAAACATCCAAACCGATAGGTTGCTTTTCTTCATGCTATCGACAACTTGGTCAATCGTTCCCTTCGCCTTGCTGCGGTTCGCACGGTCAATCAAAATATTCCCCGTGAGATAATACAACTGCCCAAAAAAGGGCATCCACGCTAAGCTCTTTTTCCCAACTGTTACAACATTAGGTGTCACAGCAGCAGAGACGGTAAATAAATCCCAATTGTTCTGGTGGTTAGCAATGTAGACATGCTGACCACGCTGATAGGCATCTTCTGGCAATCTAAGTTCGAGCTTAACGCCAAAGACTTTAGACATAGCGCCAAAATAGCGGCCAAATCTAAATACGTGTTTTGGATTTCTTGGGCTCAACAAACAGTAGCCACACCCAAAAACAAACATGACGATAGCGAAAATAGCCACTGCGATGCAGCGGAAAAAAGCGATCATTTTGTGCTCCGACAAATATCAAAAAAAAGCCGAAACCTCTCGATTCCGGCTAATTGCTATTACTTAAATACTATTCTGAGCCCTGAATGCGAGTAATATTCGCACCGAGCAACGTTAGCTTATCTTCAATGCGGTCATAACCACGATCAATGTGGTAAATACGATCAACTATCGTTTCGCCTTTCGCAATACAGCCTGCAATAACCAAGCTTGCTGATGCTCGAAGATCCGTTGCCATCACTTGAGCACCACTTAACGAGTCAACATCGCCACAAATCACGGTATTGCCTTCAATGTCAGCTTTTGCACCCATTCTCATCAGTTCAGGTACATGCATGAAGCGATTTTCGAAGATGGTTTCGGTGATAACGCCACCACCTTTTGCCATAATATTTAATAGCGTAAACTGCGCTTGCATATCCGTTGGAAACCCTGGATGAGGAGCGGTACGAATAGAGACAGCTTTTAGATCACGTCCGGTCATATCAAGCGATATCCAGTCTTCACCACTTTCAACCTTTGCACCCGCTTCTTCAAGCTTAGCGATAACAGCTTCTAACAAATGCGCACTGGTGTTACGACATGTTACTTTACCGCCAGAAACTGCAGCGGCAACCAAAAATGTTCCGGTTTCAATGCGATCCGCAACCACACTATGTTTGCCACCAGAAAGGCGCTCAACACCTTCAATGGTAATCGTATCCGTACCTGCGCCAGACACTTTTGCTCCGATCGCATTCAGGAAGTTCGCCGTGTCAACAATTTCAGGCTCGCGCGCCGCATTATCTAGAACGGTCTTACCTTCTGCTAAGGTCGCAGCACACATAACGGTAATCGTCGCACCAACACTCACTTTGTCCATGACAATATGAGCGCCCTTAAGACGACCATCGACTTCAGCTTTCACGTAACCATCTTCTAATGTGATGGTCGCGCCAAGCTGTTCAAGGCCGTGAATATGCAGATCAACGGGTCTAGCACCAATTGCGCAGCCACCAGGAAGAGACACTTGGCCTTTACCAAATCGAGCCACCAGTGGACCTAAAGCCCAAATCGAGGCACGCATGGTTTTCACTAAATCATAAGGTGCGCAAAATTCATTAATTTGGCTACCATCGACATGAACTGAACCATTACGGTGAACTTTAGCGCCTAGACGGCCCAGCAGCTTCATCGTGGTATCGATATCACGTAAACGAGGAACATTCGCTACTTCTACTGGCTCTTCTGCAAGAATCGAAGCAAACAAAATTGGTAGTGCTGCATTTTTAGCACCTGAGATCAACACTTCACCTTGTAGCGGCGCGTCCGATCCAATAACTTTAAACTTATCCATTACTTAACCTTACAGTGACATCAACTTTTTATCTCGAGCCCACTCTTCTGGAGTAAAGGCTTTTATCGAGACGGCGTGGATGTCATTACGCTGAATGTATTCCATCAGAGGCTTATAAATCATCTGCTGTTTTTTAACTCGGCTCATGCCTGCGAATTGAGCATCTACTGCGATCACTTCGTAGTGGCTACCTTCACCTTTAACATGTACTTCTTCTAGGTTTAGTTCGCTTTGCAATAGTTCCTGTACTTTTGTGCTATCCACAAGATACTCCTAAATGTGTTTCTCAATTACCGATTCAACATTACTTAGCTGAAACAACATTTTCAGCTCGTCGGGCACGAAGCTGAGCATTATATGACACTTTCGATTTTTTGCATGCTCTATTAAGTGAATTAGCATCACCATACCAGCAGAATCTATACGTGCTACCTCTTTTAGAGACACATTAATACTAGATTCAGGGTAGTCAAGCGCCTCAATTTGCTTCCAAAGTGAAGGAACGCTATCGCGAGTCAAGATACCGCTGAGACATAAATTGCTGCCATCACTAAAGTCGAATTTAGCACTCACTGTCCTGATTTCCCTTCAAATCGAATCGATGCCTGAGATAAGGTTTCCAATTCTTTAGCAACGGAGAGGATGCCTTCTTGACGAATTTTGCTGTTCCACTCTGATTGCTTACTCGACAATAGGCTTATACCTTCGGCGATCATATCAAACGCTTTCCAATCGCCTGTTTTCTTATCTTTTCTTAGTTTAAACTCAAGATTAATGTTAGGTCTTGGCGAATCCAATATCGTGACTCGAACGCCCGTTATCGTGGTTTTATCGTCAATAATAGGCCTAGGTCCAAATTGAATCTCTTGTCCAGTATATTGAGTTAACACTTGCGCATAAGAGGTGACGAGATATTCGCGAAAAGCTTTTGCAAACTCTAATACGTCCTCGCGCTTCGCCCCTTTTAAATTCGGACCCAGCAATTTCAATGCCGCATAGCGATCGTTAACGTAGGGCATCAGCTCTTCCTCAACCACCACTTTTAGGTAATTAGGGTCACGTTGAACTAACGACTGCTCTTTTGCTAATCGCGTAAAAGTGCGATCCGCCACCTTTTGCATCATCTCGTAAGGCTGACTTTTATCAATGTCCTGAGCCGACACGCTAAACGTGCCTAAAACAACCATCAGCATCACCCAAATTCTGATCATCGTATTACTCTTTGTTAGTATCATCTGAATTTCCTCCAATGCTGTATAGTACTTGACCTATCATATCTTCCAGTACTAAGGCTGACTTGGTGTCTTCTATTCTGTCTCCATCCACCAAGTACTCTTCATCATCAAATATAAAGCCTGGAACGAGACCAATATATTGCTCACCAATTAACCCAGACGTGAGTATTTGCGCACTGGAAGTGTCTGGAAACTGATAATCAGCATTAATCGATAACTCAACAACCGGTAAATAGCTTTCCTTATCTAGGTGTATCTTACTAACTCGCCCTACAACTACCCCACCAACCTTGACTGGAGAGCGTGCTTTTAAGCTACCAATGTTGTCAAACCGAGCCTCTAACGTATAAGTATCCGTTGAACCAAGCCCTTTAACGTCAGCAACCTGAAAAATGATAAACAAAATTGCGCAAAGTCCCGTGAGAACAAAGCCACCCACCCACAATTCTAGCTTTCTAGTTTGTTGCATTCATAATTCCTTTATTCTCAATTGCCAAACATCAATGCGGTTAGTACAAAATCCAACCCTAATACCGCCAGCGACGAATGAACAACCGTTCTTGTTGTCGCCTGACTGATGCCTTCGGATGTAGGTACGGCATCGTAACCATTAAATAGGGCTATCCAAGTCACCGTTATCGCAAATACAATACATTTTAAAGCACTGTTACCAATGTCTCTTCCCAGTTCTACCGAAGACTGCATCGCCGACCAAAAGCTCCCATGGTCGATGCCTTTCCAGTCCACACCGACTAACTGTCCACCCCAAATACCAATGGACATAAAAATCATCGCCAGTAATGGCATCGAAATAACACCAGCCCAGAAACGAGGGGCAATCACGCGTTTTAGCGGATCCACGGCCATCATTTCCATACTCGATAGTTGCTCTGTCGCTTTCATCAAGCCAATTTCCGCGGTTAACGCTGAACCAGCTCGACCAGCGAATAACAATGCCGTCACAACCGGCCCGAGCTCCCTTAGCAATGACAAAGAGACCATTTGTCCAAGACTACCCTCTGCACCATAATCCACCAGCACAACATAACCTTGTAAGCTTAACACCATGCCAATAAACAAGCCTGAGACGCTAATAATGGCAAGAGACTGTACACCGACATTGTGCAATTGCTTCATTAACAAGGGGAAGTGTTTCACCGGTTGAGGTTTGGATAGTAGGACTCCCAATAAAACAAAGGTTGCACGCCCCCATGACTGACAAAACATCAAAGTGCGATGACCGAGCTTTTGTACCAGTTGCAACATATTAAAAAAGATCCTGTTCTAGTGACTTGGCAGGATAGCGAAAAGGCACAGGGCCATCGGCATCACCAACTAAAAACTGCTGAACTCTCGGATCTGGGTCATTCCTAAGCTCTTCAGGTGAGCCTTTGGCAACCACTTTACCGTCGGCCAACAAATATACCCAGTCCGCAATGGACATCACTTCAGGGACGTCATGTGAAACGACGATAGAGGTAAGGTTGAGCGCCATATTTAGAGAGCGAATGAGCTCAACTAAAATCCCCATGGTGATAGGATCCTGCCCAACAAAAGGTTCATCATACATAATAAGATCAGGATCAAGTGCGATCGCTCTGGCCAATGCGGCTCGCCGCGCCATACCACCAGACAACTCACTCGGCATTAACTGAGCGGCCCCTCTTAGGCCAACGGCCTCAAGCTTTAGCAACACTAAGGTTCGTATCAAGGGTTCGGAAAGTTGGGTATGTTCTCGAAGGGGGAAGGCGACATTGTCAAAGACCGTAAGATCGGTGAACAGTGCTCCAGACTGGAACAGCATACTCATTTTTTTTCTTACGTCATATAAACGCTTACGAGATAATGAGGGAATATTATCGCCTTCAAACCATATTTCGCCACGATCTGGATACAGTTGCCCACCAATTAGGCGAAGCAATGTTGTTTTACCTATTCCAGATGGCCCCATGATTGCCGTGATCTTCCCTTTAGGCACATGCAATTCAATATCATCGAAGATAACACGTTCACCTCGAGAGAATGACAGTCCTTTCACGGAAACCAAGTCATTGTTTGACATAGTGTTCCTTATCAATAAAGCCTAATCCTTAGAGGCTTTCATCATAATGATCGTAACGCCCAATGAAAACCCTAAAATGACGACGGTTGGAGATAGAGTAGCAAACACATGTGAGTATTCATCACATTTCCAGCCAATAATGGTATGTACATTCATACGGCACTTTGATTCGCCTCTATTATTAGCGTATATGGTTCTGAAACATATTGTCATTTTATTTGTTGATTAGCTTCCATTTTGGATGCTAAACCGTCAAAATTACCCGCCAAATATCTTAGTAAAAGTGAATGGATCTAAAGCATGCTTGAAGCAGTGGTGTTTCTTATAATTGGTCTGGTATTCCTGGTATGGAGTGCAGACAAACTCGTTTATGGTTCCGCAGCATTAGCTCGTAACTTTGGTATATCACCGCTTGTTATCGGTATGACAATCCTTGCTATGGGCTCTTCTGCACCAGAAATGATGGTTTCTGCAACGGCGGCTCTGGAAGGAAAAACAGATACCGCCGTTGGTAACGTTCTTGGCTCAAACATCGCCAACATAGCACTGATCCTTGGTATCACCGCTATGATCAAGCCGCTTTCAATCTCATCTGGCATTTTAAGACGTGAACTCCCGCTCATGATTGCGGTCACACTAATTGCCGGCATTTTACTTTGGGACAGTCACCTCGGTTTTTATGAAGGCATCATTTTATTTGCGTTATTTGGCGCTTTTATTATCGCCATGCTTCATATCAGCAAAGCGGAAAAAGCCAGTGGCGGAGACGTCATGCTTGACGATCAGGAATCTGAGATTCCAGAAGGGGTGAGCAACGGCAAAGCGGCTATGTGGGTTATTATCGGTCTAATTATTCTCCCTATCGCTGCTGACCGCCTCGTTGATAGTGCCGTGACCATTGCACAATTCTTTGGTATGAGCGACTTGGTTATTGGTTTAACCATCATTGCTATTGGCACCAGCTTACCTGAACTCGCGGCTTCTTTGGCTGGTGTGTTAAAAGGCGAAGATGACATGGCCGTCGGTAATATTATTGGCTCTAATGTCTTTAATATTCTTGCAGTCATGGGCATACCTGGCGTATTAAATCCGTCAGTATTGAGCGAATACGCCATGGGTCGTGACTTTTGGGTCATGCTAGGTGTGTCACTGTTACTTGTGATCATGGCACTCGGAAAATCTAGAAGCATCAACCGTCTAGAAGGTTTCATATTATTTGCTTGCTTCCTAGCTTATCAAATCTATCTCATCGCCAATATGGCTGCTTAGGAGTCACATTATGTCTTCATTTGATTATATCGGTTCAGCAAAGCGCGTATTGGATACTGAAATCTTGGCACTACAGAACCTTGAGCATTATATCGATGCTAATTTTGCAGCGGTTTGTCATAGTATTTTGAACCATCAAGGCAAAGTGATTGTCATGGGGATGGGCAAGTCTGGCCATATTGGAAAAAAGATGGCTGCGACCTTTGCTAGTACTGGGACATCCGCCTTTTTCGTACACCCAGGCGAAGCTGCGCATGGTGACTTAGGTATGATTGAAGCTCAAGACCTCGTTATCGCGATTTCTAATTCAGGTGAGTCCCATGAAATCATCAGTCTTTTCCCTGTCTTCAAACGCCTAGGGATCACGACGGTAAGCATGACAGGCAAGCCAACCTCGACAATGGCTAAGCTCTCCGATCATCACTTACAAATCACAGTGCCAAAAGAAGCATGCCCATTAGGTCTAGCGCCTACATCAAGCTCTACCGCCACTCTTGTCATGGGAGACGCCTTAGCTATCGCCCTGCTTGAAGCGAGAGGGTTTAGTGAAGAAGATTTCGCACTCTCTCACCCTGGTGGTGCGCTTGGTCGTAAGCTATTGCTAAAACTAAGTGACATCATGCACTCTGGAGAGGCATTGCCCTTTGTTACCCCAGAAACACTCATCCGCGATGCCCTACTAAGAATTACCGAAAAAGGGCTAGGTATGACCGCCGTGGTCAATAAGTCTCGCGAGCTACTGGGTATTTTCACCGATGGCGATTTGCGCCGTATTTTAGATAAACGCATTGATATTCATACCACGAGTATTGGTGAGGTTATGACACTCAACCCAACCACAGCAACGCCAAACATGCTTGCGGCAGAAGGGCTGCATCTAATGCAATCTAAAAATATCAATGGCCTAATTTTACTAGAAGACAACCAGGTTGTTGGGGCGCTCAACATGCACGACTTACTCAAAGCAGGTGTGATGTAATGACTCAAATGACAGAAACACTTTATGGGCCGATAAAAACCACGGTTGTTGAGCAAGCAGCACAAATCCAACTGCTTATTTGTGACGTAGATGGGGTCTTTTCTGATGGCCTTGTCTATATGGGTAATGATGGCGAAGAACTAAAAACCTTCCATACTCGCGATGGATATGGCGTCAAAGCGCTAATGAATGCGGGCATTGAAGTGGCGATCATTACTGGCCGAACATCACAAATTGTTGAGAACCGAATGAAAGCTTTAGGTATTTCTTTGATTTATCAGGGCCAAGATGACAAGGTTATTGCGTACCAAGATATCTGTAATAAACTCAATATAGCCGCCAACCAAACCGCCTATATCGGTGACGACCTCATTGATTGGCCGGTTATGGAACAAATTGGCTTTAGTGTTTGTGTGGCTGATGGGCACCCATTATTGGCAAGAAAAGCAGACTACGTCACTTCAATACCAGGGGGACGCGGCGCAGTTCGAGAGGTTTGCGATATTATTTTAGAATCCAAAGGACAGCTAGAACTTCATAAAGGTTTGAGTATATGAGTCTATCTCGTACTCTTTATACCCTTTTATTCATCATATCGCTTGGTTGCGCGTATTACCTCTATACCAAAGAGGATACTGGCGTTATTCAAGTTGCACCGAATATTGAACTTCCAGCCTTCAGTGGTAAAGATCTGCTTAACATCTCTTACTCTGATAATGGTGTGCGCAGCTACAGCATTAGCTCCGTCTATCTTGAACATTTTTCGAAAAAAGGCGACACGGTATTTGACCGCCCAGTACTCAAGATCTATGCACAAGGCACCACTCAAGAGTGGGAAATATCGGCAGCAACAGCCATTCTAGATAAACAAGATGTCTTAACGCTCTATGACGACGTCATTGCTAGAAATTTGCTTGATGACTCCGGTTTCGATACTTTATCGACAGACCAGATGAGCATTCAGTTAGACAATCGTGATTTTTGGGCAGATACTAACGTTCTTATGTTAGGCCCACAGTTTGAAACGCGTGGGGATGCGATGAAAGGAAACTTCGCAGACAACCTCGCAGAGCTTTATAAAAAAGTGAATAGTAAATATGAAACTCTCACACCTTAGCCTTGGGCTTTGCCTGATATTACCAGTAGCGGCATACGCACTCTCTACGGATACGGAGCAACCCGTGTATATCGACTCTGACAGTCAGCAACTTGATATGAAAAGCAATCAAGTTACGTTCGTCGGCGATGTAAAACTAAAGCAAGGCAGCATTAATATTAACGCTGACAAAATCATCGTCACCAGAGAAGCAAAAACTGGAGCCCTTCAAGTCATTGAAGGGTTTGGTAACTTAGCGACGTTCTCACAATTGACTGACGACGGTAAAACCTTATATGGCGAAGCAAAGACGTTACATTACTCCCTACAAAATGATCAATTGACGATGACGAACCAAGCCATGTTATCTCAAGATGGCAGCATCATTCGCGGCACCAAGATTCGTTATAGAATTTCGTCGCAAAAACTGATTGCCGACGGTAACTCAAATGAACGGGTATCGACCGTTCTTCAACCTCAACAAGCTCAAGAGTAAATATTTCGATTATGGCGCTACTTAAAGCAACTCACTTAGCAAAAAGCTATAAAAATCGAAAGGTCGTTTCTGACGTGAGTCTCTCCGTAGAATCGGGCCAGATTGTCGGCTTACTCGGCCCTAACGGTGCAGGTAAGACGACGTCTTTCTATATGATTGTCGGACTTGTTGCGCGCGATGAAGGTTCTATCACCATTGATGACGAAGACATCAGCATTTTGCCGATGCACAGCCGCGCAAAAATGGGTATAGGCTATCTGCCGCAAGAAGCGTCTATTTTCAGAAAACTCAGTGTTGAACACAACATATTGGCAGTACTGGAAACTCGAAATGAGTTAACGCAAGAAGAGCGTCAAGATCGCTTAGAAGACCTACTTGAAGAGTTTAGTATTCAGCATATTCGCAAAAGTGCCGGAATGGCATTGTCTGGTGGCGAGCGTCGCCGAGTAGAAATAGCCCGAGCATTGGCCGCGAACCCACAGTTTATCTTACTCGATGAACCTTTTGCTGGGGTTGATCCAATCTCGGTTATTGATATTAAAAAAATCATCGAGCATTTAAGAGACCGAGGTCTAGGTGTATTAATCACAGACCATAACGTTCGTGAAACACTGGATGTCTGTGAAAAAGCCTACATCGTCAGCCAAGGACACTTGATCGCCGAAGGAACACCGGAAGATGTTCTCAATAATGAACATGTAAAACAGGTTTATCTCGGAGAACAATTCCGACTATGATTTAATAGTCAGGTAGAACATTTATTAATAGGCCAACAAGACTGCATGAAACCCTCATTACAACTCAAGCTAGGTCAACAGTTAGCAATGACACCACAGTTGCAGCAAGCCATTCGCTTATTGCAACTGTCTACACTCGACCTTCAACAAGAAATTCAAGAAGCTTTGGATTCGAACCCGCTACTTGATGTTGAAGAGTCAGTAGAAGAGACAAGCGCTAATGAAGAAAAGAACAGCCTAGAAAAAAAAGAGGACTCCAGTCTTGAGGCGACAAGCGAGCCAGAGCCTAAAGATAGCTCGGAGCTCATCGAGTCTTCTGAGATAACCAATGATCTAGAAATAGATACCACTTGGGATGACGTCTACAGCGCCAATACAGGCAACACGGGCATTAGCTTAGATGACGACCTACCGATCTACCAAGGCGAAACGACGCAATCACTGCAAGACTACCTTATTTGGCAGCTCGATCTTACGCCGTTTTCTGACACCGACCGAGCAATTGCGCTAGCCGTTATTGACGCTATTGACAGCCAAGGCTATCTCACTCAATCGTGTGAAGAGTTACTCGAAAGTGTCGATATCAACGATCTTGAACTTGATGAAGTAGAAGCGGTCCGTAAACGTATTCAGCAATTTGATCCATTAGGTGTTGCATCCGTTAATTTACAAGATTGCCTTTTACTGCAACTGGCCACATTCCCTGAAGACACCCCATGGCTACATGAAGCCAGACTCATTTTAGCGCATCATATTGACCAATTAGGCAATCGTGATTACAAACTCGTGATTAAAGAGACTAAGCTAAAAGAGACAGAGCTTCGAGAAGTCCTACAGCTTATTCAGCAACTCGACCCTCGCCCGGGCAGTAAGATCACACCAGATGAAACCGAGTATGTGGTTCCTGATGTCTCTGTCTTTAAAGACCGTGGTAAGTGGGTGGTACAAATAAACCCAGACAGCGTGCCACGATTAAAGGTCAACCAACAATACGCGCAGCTAGGCATGGGGAATAGCGCGGATAGCCAATACATTCGCTCAAACCTTCAAGAGGCGAAATGGTTAATCAAAAGCCTAGAGAGTCGAAACGAGACTCTGCTCAAAGTCGCAAAGTGCATTGTTGAGCATCAGCATGACTTCTTTGAGTATGGTGAAGAAGCGATGAAACCGATGGTATTGAATGACGTTGCGTTAGCGGTTGATATGCACGAGTCAACAATATCTAGGGTTACAACACAAAAGTATATGCATACACCACGTGGTATTTTTGAACTGAAATATTTCTTTTCAAGTCACGTATCGACAGACAATGGTGGTGAGTGTTCCTCTACCGCTATTCGAGCCCTTATCAAGAAGCTTGTTGCTGGAGAAAATTCAGCCAAGCCATTGAGCGATAGTAAAATCGCAGCTCAGTTAGCTGACCAAGGCATCCAAGTTGCTAGACGGACCATAGCAAAATATCGAGAGTCCTTAGGCATCGCCCCTTCAAGTCAGCGCAAACGCCTACTTTAAGGCCCATAACCAAAAAGGAAAGTCTATGCAAATTCAAATCCAAGGCCACCATGTTGATCTTACTGAGTCAATGCAAGACTACGTTAATAGTAAATTTCAGAAACTAGAACGCTTTTTTGATCATATAAATACCATTCAAGTGATATTACGTGTTGAAAAATTAAATCAGATCGCTGAAGCTACGCTCCACATAAATCAAGCTGAAATTCATGCGACAGCAGAAGACGAGAGTATGTACGCCGCTATAGACTCACTCGTTGATAAGCTTGTCCGACAATTGAATAAGCACAAAGAAAAAATAAGTAATCACTAACATGCAAATAAGTGAAGTATTGACTCTGGACTGCACAAAAAGTGCAGTTCCTTGTACGAGTAAAAAACGCGCCCTCGAAATCATCAGTGAAATTGCCGCTGAACAAACGGGTCAAAGCTCAACAGAATTGTTTGAGTGCATGCTAAACCGCGAAAAAGTCGGCAGTACTGGTATTGGGAATGGTATTGCGATTCCTCACGCACGAATGCAAGATAGCGATAAAGCTGTCGCTATCTTATTGCAGTGCCAAGAGCCTGTTGAGTTTGATTCGATAGATAATCGACCTGTTGATTTGATGTTTGCATTACTAGTTCCTGACGCTCAATGTAAAGAGCACCTTAAGACACTATCGTGCATGGCTGAGCGCTTGAACGATAAAGTTGTACTTAAGCAACTACGTAAAGCCCAAAGTGATCAAGAGCTTTACGACATTATCGTTAGCCACTAATTATACAGAGTCAGAATTATGCGATTGGTTGTTGTAAGTGGGCATTCTGGAGCAGGAAAAAGTGTTGCTCTAAGAGTACTAGAAGACTCTGGTTATTACTGCGTGGATAACCTACCCGTCGATTTACTTGACCATTTTGTTGAGAGTACTCAAGACTCTCAACAAAATGTTGCTGTTAGCATCGATATCAGAAACCTACCAGAGAATCTCAACCAACTCAGTATCAAGCTTGATGAGTTAGCTAAGCAGCATGACGTAAAAGTGTTGTTTCTCGATGCGACGAAATCGGTTCTTCTTACTCGCTACAGCGAGACAAGACGAATTCACCCACTTTCACAGCAAAAAGAAAAGCTCTCGCTCGAGCAAGCGATCGATCTTGAGCACAAACTATTAAAGCCAATCAAAGAACAAGCTGACTACTTAATCGATTCCAGCAAGCGTTCCATTCACGATCTTAGTGAAACTATTCGCATTGAACTAGAAGGCAAAGAAAAGAAAGAACTGGTGATGGTGTTCCAATCATTCGGATTCAAATATGGAATGCCTAACGATGCCGACTACGTTTTTGACGTGCGCTTTCTCCCTAACCCTCACTGGCAACCCGAATTAAGACCACTGACTGGCCTTGACGCGCCTATCAAGTCATTTCTTGAATCACATCCAGAAGTCATTGAATTGAAGTTGCAAATCCAAAACTTCATTGAGCGATGGTTGCCGATGCTAGAGAAAAACAACCGCAGCTACCTAACCGTTGCTATCGGCTGTACAGGGGGCAAACACCGCTCAGTTTATATCACACAACAAATCGGTGAATACTTCGCTCAAAGCGGGCATCAGGTCCAAATACGGCATGCTTCGCTAGAATATCATCAATAGGAACCCTTCATGTCGACATCCCGAACCGTTTTGATTCAGAATCGTTTAGGGTTGCACGCTCGTGCAGCCGTCAAACTCGTCGAACTTGCACAAAGCTTTCATGCAACCGTTACTATCTGTAATCACGAACAAAAAGAAGCGACGGCGGACAGTGTCATGGGGTTACTGATGCTAGAGTCAGCTCAAGGCGAGTTCATCACTATCAAGGCTGATGGAGAACAAGCAGAGCAAGCCCTACAAGCGGTTTGTGAACTGGTTGAGCATCGTTTTGATGAAGATGAGTAAGCCAATTCTTAGCGAGTAAAAATTTCGCATCGCCATTCATACGTTGTTATTAATTAACGTGTAGAATTAGGCTAATATTCAGTACATTAAAGCAGTTAAGTTCAAGGGGTAGCCATGGCAGAGCAAATAGAATTCGACCAAGCTCACCAAACGCTCCAAGAAGTAAGTGAAGCACTAGAAAATGGTCGCTTTGTTTACGTACGCAGACAGCTTCAGGATATGGAACCTGAAGACATTGCTCACCTTCTCGAGGCCTCCCCTCGTAAAAGTCGCGACGTCCTTTGGCAACTCACTGACCCTGAAGACTATGGCGAAATTCTTGATGAATTAAATGAAGACGTCAAAGACAATCTCGTGTCAAAAATGGCACCAGAAAAACTGGCGGAAGCAACTGAAGGCATGGACACCGATGATGTCGCCTATGTCTTACGAAGCTTACCAGATGACGTTTCACGCGAAGTATTGTCTCAAATGGACACGGCTGATAGGCAACGTGTAGAGACTGCCCTCTCTTATCCAGAAGACAGCGCCGGCGGTATCATGAATACCGACGTAATTACTATTCGTGGTGATGTGGATGTCGATGTAGTACTTCGCTACCTTCGCATGCGAGGCGAGCTACCAGAGGCAACTGACGCTCTCTATGTCATCGACGAAGAAAGCATGCTTATCGGACATTTGTCCCTCAGTACTATTTTAACAACGCAGCCTGATGTAAAAGTTATTGATGTTATGGATGATGCCGACGAGGCTATCCATGTGGAAACTAGTGATTCCGATGTCGCATCTTTATTTGAACGTCGAGACTGGGTATCGGCACCGGTTGTGGATAGTGATCATCACCTTGTTGGTCGTATTACGATCGATGATGTGGTCGATATTATTCGAGAAGACGCCGAGCACTCCATGATGAGTATGGCGGGTATGGACGATGATGAAGATACGTTTGCACCTGTCGTTAAATCCGCAAGGCGTCGAAGTGTGTGGCTTGGTGCTAACGTTCTAGCAGCACTTGCTGCTGCTTCTGTTTCTAATATGTTTGAAGCCACCTTAGAGCAAATGGCCGCTATCGCCGTGCTGATGACTATTGTACCTTCAATGGGAGGGGTTGCAGGGAACCAAACCGTCGCCTTGGTCATTAGAGGTCTGGCATTAGGTCACATTGGTGACAGTAACAAGCGCGAGCTATTACTTAAAGAAGCGGCAATAGGCTTTCTAAACGGCATACTCTGGGCATTAATTATTGGTGGCATTGTCGTGGCGTGGAAAGGAAACTGGATGCTAGGAGGCATTATTTCAGCCGCGATGCTTACCAACTTACTCGTGGCAGGTATTGCTGGGGTAACCATCCCTATTTTCCTGAAGAAACTGAACATTGACCCGGCGCTTGCGGGGGGCATGGCATTGACGACGATTACCGATGTAATCGGTTTATCTGTCTTCCTTGGCTTAGCGACTGTACTCCTCACGTAATCGTATTCGCCGCTCTATCCAATGGTAAGTCCCTAGAATTATCGTCATATTAGGGCCTTATCTCTCGACATAGAGCCCAGAAATAAAGATAACACCATAAAAAAACGGAGCCCAATGGGCTCCGTTTTTATTTGAGAACGCTAGTTTAATAGCATTACTTCTTAGCAAGTTTCTCTTTGATACGAGCTGACTTACCAGAACGCTCACGTAGGTAGTACAACTTGGCACGACGTACTGCACCACGGCGTTTAACTTCGATGCTATCAACCATTGGAGAGTGAGTTTGGAACGTACGCTCAACACCTTCACCGTTCGAGATTTTACGAACTGTGAATGCAGAGTGAAGACCACGGTTACGAATAGCGATTACAACGCCTTCGTATGCCTGTAGACGCTCACGGTCACCTTCTTTTACTTTAACCTGAACTACAACAGTGTCACCTGGTGCAAATTTAGGTAGGCCTGATTTCATTTGCTCTTCTTCAAGAGCCTTGATGATGTTACTCATGTTCTTAAATTCCTAGAATAAACTGATACTAAAATAAATAGGTTACTGCTTACTTTTCATCTAAACGATACGCTTTGATAAATTCAGCCAGTAATTGTTCCTGTTCGTCAGTCAGAGCTAGGTTTTCCAGGAGTTCCGGTCTTCTTAGCCAAGTACGGCCCAACGACTGTTGTAGTCGCCAGCGACGAATGTCTTTGTGATTTCCAGACTTTAATACACTCGGTATTTCCAGTCCATCCAGCACGTCAGGGCGCGTGTAATGCGGACAATCCAACAAACCATTTGCAAAAGAATCTTCTTCTGCTGACGCAAAGTCACCCAATACTCCCGGAACAAACCGAGACACTGAATCAATCAACGTCATGGCTGGGATTTCCCCACCCGTCATCACAAAATCTCCAATTGACCATTCTTCGTCAACTTCAGTTTGGATGATGCGCTCATCTACCCCTTCATAGCGACCACATATCAACACTAGGTTGTCGTTCTTCGCTAATTCCTCTACCCCTTGTTGGTCGAGTTTACGACCTTGGGGAGACAGGTAAATCACTTTCGTCTTACCCGGTGATGCAGCTTTGGCAGCTGTAATGGCATCGCGCAAAGGCTGAACCATCATCAACATACCTGGACCACCACCGTAAGGTCTATCATCGACAGTGCGATGCTTGTCATGAGTGAAATCTCGAGGATTCCAAGTCTCAATAGACAATAAACCTTTTTTAACCGCTTGACCTGTTACTCCGTAGTCAGTAACGCTGCGGAACATGTCTGGAAACAGGCTAATTATGCCAACCCACATCTGTTCTCTCGCTCTATTGGTTACCAGCTACTGGATTAGAATCCAGGATCCCAGTCAACTTCGATCCGTCGAGCTTCGCGATCAACATTTTTGATCACTTGCTCTTCAAGGTACGGTACCAACCGTTCCTTTTGCCCGAAAGCATCTTTAAGATTTGCTTTCACTACCAAAACATCATTTGAACCGGTTTCCAACATGTCAGTTACTTCACCTAAGTCGTAACCTTTTGTCGTAAACACTTTCATTCCAAACAATTCACGCCAGTAGAATTCATCTTCTGACAGTTCAGGCAGCACCGCTGGGTCGATTGCGATTTCAAAGTTAGTCAGTAGGTGAGCTTCTTCTCGAACCTCTAAACCTTCTAGTTTACACACCATACCTTTGTTATGGCGCTTCCAACTTTCAACCTTAACCTCAACCCATTTGCCCTTCTGGTTAATATACCAAGGGCTGTAATCAAAAAGGTTTTCAGGATCGTCTGTATAGGAAAAAACTTTCAGCCATCCACGAATGCCATAAGTAGAACCTAATTTACCTACAACAATTCTTTCGCTTTGGTTACTCATCGTGTCTTTACCTTTCATCGACATACTGCTTACTGAGCTAATAATTAAGCCGCTTTTTGAGCGTCTTTAACTAGCTTAGCTACGCGGTCAGAAACTGTAGCGCCTTGGCTAACCCAGTGGTTAACGCGCTCTAGATCTAGACGTAGGCCTTCTTCTTGACCTTGAGCAGTTGGGTTAAAGAAACCTACTTTCTCAATGAAACGACCAGTTGCAGCATTGCGGCTATCCGCTACTACGATTTGATAGAATGGACGCTTCTTCGCGCCGTGACGTGCCAAACGAATGGTTACCATATCGTCCTCTTTGCTTTCTCAATAATAAAAATGACCTCAGAAGTGTTTCTCTTATGAAAAACCTGAGGTCTCGTGCCAAAATAAAGCCCCGGAATTTTACTCTTATTCCGTTTCAATGCAAGGTATTTAGCTATTTTTTCACCAGCACAATCGTGAGCTTAGCAACGTGACTGAGTTAACAGTTTGAAAAATAAGCTCGCTGATAACTAAAATCACAACTCTTCATTGGTTAAATTTCAACCTCACATGTACATCCAGACCGATTGATACGTCGTTATGGTTAAACGAGGACTACTTCACTATCGAGGGGATGATAAAAAGGGTTACGGCCTATGCACGTAACCCTTTTTATCAGTCAAAACGATGGCGCTATTAATAGGTCGTATTTGCTAGTTCATCCCATCGTAAAGCGAGAGTATTAGCGCCCGAATGGATTAAAACCACCACCGCCACCCATGCCGCCCATCATGCCTTGCATATTACGCATCATGCCGCGCATGCCGCCTTTTTGCATTTTCTTCATCATCTTCTGCATCTGTGTAAACTGCTTAAGTAGACGATTAACATCTTGAACTTGAGTACCAGAACCCGCAGCAATACGCTTTTTACGCGAGCCTTTAATAAGCTCTGGACGCTGGCGCTCTTTCATCGTCATAGAGTTGATGATGGCTTCCATCTGCTTAAACATTCTGTCATCAACTTTATCTTTAACATTATCTGGGACGTTCGACATGCCTGGTAGCTTGTCCATCATTCCCATCATTCCACCCATATTTTGCATTTGGCCAAGCTGTTCACGGAAGTCTTCAAGGTCAAAACCTTTCTTTTCCTTAAACTTCTTAGCCATTTTTTCGGCTTTTTCGGTATCGACATTACGCTGTAGATCTTCAATCAGCGACAGCACATCGCCCATACCTAAAATACGCGAGGCTACACGATCAGGATGGAATGGTTCAAGTGCGTCAGTTTTTTCACCCACACCCAAGAATTTGATTGGCTTACCCGTAATATGACGAACCGATAAGGCTGCACCACCACGCGCATCACCATCGACTTTAGTCAGTACGACACCAGTTAATGGCAGCATATCGCCAAATGCCTTTGCGGTATTCGCAGCATCTTGACCTGTCATCGCATCAACTACGAACAGCGTTTCAACTGGATCGATAGCCGCGTGAAGATCGCGGATCTCTTCCATCATTTCATGGTCAACCGCTAGGCGACCCGCCGTATCGACAATCAGAACATCGTAGAATTTCTTCTTGGCATGTTCGATAGCATTATTGGCAATATCAATAGGTTTTTGATCAGCCGATGAAGGAAAGAAATCAACACCCACATCGCCAGCCAATGTCTCGAGTTGTTTGATCGCAGCAGGGCGATAAACATCCGCAGATACCACGAGAACTTTCTTCTTCTCACGCTCATGGAGCATTTTAGAAAGTTTACCAACACTGGTCGTTTTACCGGCACCTTGCAGACCAGCCATCAAAATAACGGCAGGTGGCTGCGCGGCAAGATCCAAAGCTTCATTTGATTCGCCCATCACGGACTCAAGCTCAGCTTGAACAATCTTAATGAACTCTTGGCCAGGTGTCAGTGACTTCGATACTTCAACACCAACGGCGCGCTCTTTAACGCCTTTGATAAACTCACGAATAACAGGCAGTGCCACGTCCGCTTCTAGAAGCGCCATGCGAACTTCGCGCAACGTGTCTTTAATATTATCTTCGGTCAAGCGACCTTTACCGCTGATGTTCTTCAGCGTTTTGGATAGACGATCCGTTAAATTCTCAAACATTTTTTTCTCTTCGCTTAAAAATTGCGATCAATTATGGTCAGTATACCTTAGCCAGCGATCAGAGTCATACTTAACAAGATCAAATACTAATCAATACTTTTTACATATGACGTAGCTCATTGGGTCGATGCAGGGTATAATTCAAGCTCTAAACCATAGATTTTTAGGCAAAATGGACAGTTTAATCGCAACTTCTGCAGCCATTTTTTATGCGCTTGCTATCGCTACTATTATCCCAGGCTTGGTTCAACAAGTCGGGATCCGCACGAAAACTGTTCTCACCAGTGCTTCGCTAGCACTGCTGTGTCATGCCTGGTTGCTAAGTGATCTTATCCTAAGTGGCTCAGGACAAAACCTTAGCATCCTAAATGTCGCTTCGCTCATCGGCTTCATCATTTCACTGTTTATGAGTGTAGCGATGATGAAAACGCGTATTTGGTTTTTACTGCCTGTCGTCTATAGCTTTGCTGCGATTAATTTATCCGTCGCTGCGTTTGTACCGACCGCCTTCATTACGCACTTAGAGCATAACCCAAAGCTATTACTTCATATTGCTTTAGCACTGTTTTCGTATTCCACGCTATCAATTGGGGCGCTGTACGCCATTCAACTTGCTTGGCTCGATCACAAACTAAAAAATAAGAAAGCGTTGGGCATCAACCCAAACTTACCCCCATTAATGATGGTGGAAAGGCAACTTTTCAAGATCATTTTAATTGGAACCGCTCTACTCAGTGCCACACTGATCACAGGTTTCATCTTTGTCCAAGATATGTTTGCTCAAGGCAAGGCACATAAGGGTATTCTATCATTCATGGCATGGGTGATTTACTCGGTGCTACTTTGGGGTCACTACCATAAGGGATGGCGTGGTAAAAAAGTGACTTGGTTTGCGATTGCAGGCGCAACACTGCTCACCTTGGCGTACTTTGGTAGTCGCTTTGTTCAAGAAATCATACTCAACTAATTCAGAATGACGCTTCGCTCACTGTTATTCAAAAGTAGCATTGACATCAAGCGTCAACTCGCTCATTAATTGACCAATACTATTATTAAAGGAACGGATACGTTTTGGACGACATTTCGACCGGTATTTTATTTGCAGTTCTCGCAGGTCTGATTGTAATTTCCGGCTATTTTTCTGGTTCAGAGACAGGGATGATGTCTTTGAATCGCTATCGACTCAAACATCTCTCAAAAACAGGTCACAAAGGTGCGAAGCGCGTGGAACGATTATTAAATCGTCCAGACCGCCTTATTGGCTTGATCCTTATCGGCAATAACCTCGTCAATATTCTCGCATCCGCGATTGCAACCGTTATTGGCTTACGCCTCTACGGTGATGTTGGTGTCGCTATAGCTACAGGGGCCTTGACCCTTGTTATTTTAGTTTTTGCGGAAGTCACGCCAAAAACACTAGCCTCTCTCTATCCCGAGCGAGTGTCTTTCATGAGCAGTATCTTACTTACCATTTTAATGAAAGTGCTCTCGCCTCTTGTCATTCTAGTTAACTTCATTACTAATGGGTTTATTCGACTACTTGGTATTAAAGCTAACCACACCGATGAAGATCATCTAAGCTCTGAAGAATTACGTACTGTGGTCAATGAAGCTGGCTCATTAATCCCTAGACGTCACCAAGACATGCTGATTTCTATTTTGGATCTTGAGCATGTCACCGTGAACGACATTATGATTCCGCGTAATGAAATCACTGGCATCAACATCAATGATGACTGGAAGTCTATTGTGCGTCAGCTAACACACTCGCCTCATGGCCGAGTAGTACTTTATCGCGATCAAATCGATGAAGTTGTCGGCATGCTAAGACTCCGTGAGTCTTATCGCCTTATGCTGGAAAAAAATGAATTCACTAAAGAAACCCTGCTACGCAGCGCTGATGAGGTCTACTTTATTCCAGAAGGTACTCCCCTCAACGTACAGATGCTAAAGTTTCAGCGCAATAAACAGCGAATTGGCCTTATCGTCGACGAATATGGCGACATCAACGGCCTTGTAACGTTAGAAGATATTTTAGAAGAGATTATTGGTGAGTTTACCACTTCAATCGCCCCAACCTTAGCCGAAGAGATTTCTCCACAAGGTGACGGCAGTTTCTTAATCGAAGGCAGCGCCAATATAAGAGATATCAACAAGGGGCTAAAGTGGTCACTTCCCACAGATGGTCCAAGAACGCTTAATGGCTTGATGCTCGAGTACTTAGAGGACATTCCCGAAAGTCACCTTAGCGTAGAAGTAGCTGACCACTTGATGGAAATTGTCGAACTAGAAGAAAACCGAATCAAGATGGTTAAGGTATTTCCGAAAAATCATCAAGCTTAATAGACATAGCTTCTACCTAATAAAAAAACGGCTCATCAAAGAGCCGTTTTTTCGTTACCAGTTACCAGAGAAGGGAATCAGTTGATGTTTGGTCCAAGCCATTTTTCAGCTTCAACTCTATCCCAACCTTTGCGATCGGCATAACTCAACAATTGATCTTCTTGAATTTGAGCTATCGCAAAATAACGTGAATCTGGATGCGAGAAATACCAACCAGACACCGATGCTCCAGGCCACATCGCATAGCTTGTCGTTAACGACATATTGATCGATTCTTCCACTTGAAGTAAATCCCAAAGCGGTCCTTTCTCAGTATGCTCTGGACACGCAGGATAACCTGGTGCAGGTCGAATACCTTGGTATTTTTCACGAATAAGATCTTCATTATCTAATGACTCATCGGGAGCATAGCCCCAAATGTCTTTACGAACACGAACATGCAAGTATTCCGCAAACGCTTCTGCCAGCCTGTCAGCAACGGCCTGAATCATAATCGCGTTATAATCATCACCATTGGCTTTATATTCATCGGCTAACTCTCGCTCTCCAATCCCACCAGTTACCGCAAAAGCACCAATCCAGTCTTGCTTGCCACTATTTTTCGGCGCAATGTAATCAGAAAGACAGTAGTTATAACCTTTCGGCTTCTTAGTCTGTTGCCTTAGATTGCACAGTAACTGTTTAACTTCGGTTCGAGATTCATCGGTATACACTTCAATATCATCATCGACACTCGACGCAGGGAATAAACCGCAGATGCCTCGCGCTTTAAGTAGCCCTTCTTTTTCGACGCGATCAAGCATGTCATTCGCATCTTTAAATAATCGCTTCGCCTCTTCTCCCACTTCTTCATGTTCAAAGATTTTCGGGTATTTACCCATTAGCGTCCACGTCATGAAAAATGGCGTCCAATCGATATATTCACGCAACGCCGCAACATCAAAGTCATCAAAAATATGGATGCCAGGCTTTAATGGCGCGGGAGGTGTATAGTTATCCCAATCAATCGCGACTTTATTATCTCTTGCTTGCTCAAGCGTAACGGGCGCTGTTCTAGGCTTCTTACGGTTATGCTGATCACGAACACGTTCATAATCGACATCAAGCTTGCTAACAAAATCAGGCTTCAGCTCGTTTGACAATAATGAAGTACACACTCCCACGGCTCGTGATGCATTGTTAACATAGACGACAGGTTGACTGTAGTTTTGTTCAATTTTGACGGCGGTATGGGCTTTAGAGGTAGTAGCGCCACCGATGAGCAATGGTAGATCAAAACCCTGCCGCTCCATTTCTTTGGCGACATGCACCATTTCATCTAGCGATGGGGTAATCAATCCTGATAGACCAATAATATCGACGTTCTCTTCCTTCGCTACCTTCAGGATTTTTTCACACGGCACCATGACGCCTAGATCAATAATCTCATAGTTATTACATTGCAGTACCACACCGACAATGTTCTTTCCGATGTCGTGAACATCGCCTTTTACAGTAGCAAGCAATATTTTACCGTTAGTAGAGCCTGCTTCTTTCATGGCATTAATGAAAGGTTCTAAATGTGCCACCGCCTGCTTCATAACTCGAGCAGACTTCACTACCTGAGGTAGGAACATTTTCCCTTCACCAAATAAATCACCTACCACATTCATACCATCCATTAACGGACCTTCAATGACATGTAGTGGTTTTTCGGCATTAATGCGCGCTTCTTCGGTATCCTCAACAATATACTCGGTAATGCCTTTAACCAGAGCATGCTCTAAACGTTTTTCGACCGACCAAGTGCGCCATTCAAGTGCGCTGGCATCTTCTTCCTTACCAACGCCTTTCCCTGCATACTCTGCGGCAATATCAAGTAGCCTTTCGGTACCATCATCACGACGGTTCAATACCACATCTTCAACCGCTTCACGGAGCTTATCCGGAACATTGTCGTAAATTTCTAATTGACCAGCGTTCACAATGCCCATATCCATACCATTTTTAAAACAGTGGTAAAGGAACACGGCATGAATCGCTTCACGAACATAATTGTTGCCACGGAACGAAAACGAAACGTTCGAGACACCACCGGAGATCATGGCGTGAGGCAGATCTCGTTTGATATCTGCAACGGCTTCAATAAAATCGACGGCATAATTGTTATGCTCATCAATGCCCGTCGCAACAGCGAATATATTGGGGTCAAAAATAATATCTTCGGGCGGGAAGCCGACTTCATCCACCAGCACACGATAAGCTTCAGTACAAATTTCAATTTTTCTTTCGCGTGTATCCGCTTGGCCCACTTCATCAAATGCCATCACAATGACAGCTGCGCCATAACGACGAATCAGCTTAGCTTGCGCGACAAATTTTTCCTTGCCTTCTTTTAACGAAATCGAGTTAACGATCCCTTTACCTTGGATGCATTTCAATCCCGCCTCGATCACTTCCCACTTAGAGGAGTCGACCATAATCGGCACTTTAGATATCTCAGGCTCTGACGCACAAAGATTTAAAAATCGCACCATACAGGCTTCGGCATCCAACATACCTTCATCCATATTGATATCGATGATCTGTGCACCGTTTTCAACTTGCTGCCTAGCGACTTCAAGTGCTTCATCATAGAGCTCTTCTTTGATAAGACGCTTAAAACGAGCAGAGCCTGTCACATTGGTTCGCTCACCAACGTTAATAAACAAGCTGTCTTTTTCTATGGTCAGTGGCTCAAGACCTGACAGTCTACATGCAACAGGAATCTCAGGTAATGGGCGAGGCGTTACACCTTCCACGGCTAGCGCCATCTGACGAATATGTTCAGGGGTGGTTCCACAACATCCCCCGACTAGGTTTAGAAAACCACTTTGTGCCCATTCACCAATGTGCTCAGCCATGTCTTCAGGCGATAAATCATACTCGCCAAATGCGTTAGGAAGGCCTGCGTTAGGGTGAGCGGAAATATAGCCTTCACCAATACGGGAAATTTCTTGTACGTATTGACGTAGTTCATCAGGACCTAGCGCGCAGTTAAGGCCAAACGAGATAGGATTGACATGACGCAATGCGTTATAAAAAGCTTCGGTGGTTTGTCCGGATAACGTACGTCCAGACGCGTCGGTGATGGTGCCCGAAATCATTATAGGCAAATCGATATCGAGCTCTTCAAGTACCGTTTCAACCGCAAATGCACAAGCCTTAGCATTCAGCGTATCAAATACAGTTTCGATAAGAATAAGATCCGAACCACCTTTAATCAGTGCTCGTGTTGATTCAGAGTAAGCCACAACGAGCTCATCAAATGAGACATTACGATAACCTGGATCATTCACGTCAGGAGAAATTGAACATGTTCGGTTTGTTGGACCTAAAACCCCAGCGACAAACCTTGGTTTATCTGGATTTTTTGCCGTCCACTCATCGGCAACCTCACGAGCAAGGCGTGCCGCTTCAAAGTTAATCTCATCACTTAGAGATTCCATGTCATAATCGGCCATCGCTATCGTGGTGGCGTTAAATGTATTGGTTTCAAGGATATCGGCACCAGCCTCTAAATAAGCACCGTGGATTTCTTTGATAAGATCAGGTTGAGATAAAACCAGAAGATCATTATTACCTTTAAGATCGGATGGCCAATCAGCAAAACGTTCTCCTCGATAATCGGCTTCTTCCAACTTATAGCCTTGAATCATCGTCCCCATCCCACCATCAATCAGTAGGATGCGTTTTTTCAATTGAGTCTCAATCACTTGTCTAATGCTGCTTACCACAATACTGCCTCGTTCCTTGCTGTTGTAGCCATCCTATCATAGTAACTTTAGAAATCTAGACGTCTAAAATAACTTTTGAGTGCTTTATTTCCAACCAAACTAACCAAGTCCAATCTCTCTCGCAACCTTTTCGTTACTTCCCATGTCATAACAAGAATAAAAATAAAATTCAGGCAAAGAAAGTCATTCAATGACCAAACGTTCTATACCTAAAAGGTATGAATTTTCAATTAGTGATTGATCTTCACTCACGACAGGAACAAAATCCCATTCACAATTTATTACAATTAAGGTGATTTAATGTCCGTTTATCAGACACTCTGTTTTTTGTCTGCGGCAGCCATGCTGATTGCATTCATCAATAGTAAGATCGGTAAAATGCAAACCACCATCGCAATTACTGCGGGAGCCATGATACTTTCTTTGATGATTCTCATTGGAGGACAAAACGGTTGGTTCGATCTAACGGGTGTCGCCTCTAAAATGGTCGCCAATATTAATTTTGAAGACTTTCTTCTCAAAGGTATTTTAGGCTTTCTTCTGTTCGCCGGTGGCCTAGGCATCAAATTGCCCCACCTGAAAGATCAACGGTGGGAGATCACCGTATTGGCATTAGGCGCGACGTTATTTTCAACCTTTTTTATTGGCACTGTTCTTTATGGCTTCTGTCAGTTTATTGGCGTGCCATTTGACCTAATTTACTGCTTACTCTTTGGCGCGCTTATCTCCCCGACCGATCCTATCGCCGTGTTAGCTATTGTAAAAAAACTGGATGCGCCTGAGCGAATTTCAACACAAGTAGAGGGCGAATCTCTATTCAACGATGGCTTTGGCTTAGTGATTTTCGTTACGTTATACACCATTGCCTTTGGCAACGAAGCTCCTAGTTTGACTGGCGTTTCCTTACTCTTCTTGCAAGAGGCCGTCGGCGGCATTGTTTATGGCTTCTTACTTGGTCTACTGTTTCATTATCTAATAAGTGCAACAGATGACCACTCAATGGAATTGTTGCTTACCATTGGCATTCCGACTGCAGGTTATGCCTTCGCTGATGTCCTACACGTCTCTGGCCCACTATCCATGGTGGTATCAGGTATCATGATTGGCAACTGGACTCGCTATATTGGTTTTTCAAAAGAATCAGAAGAGCACCTTGACCATTTCTGGGAATTGGTCGATGAATTTTTAAATGGCGTGCTGTTCCTATTGATTGGTATGTCGATGCTCCTCTTTCAATTTCATGAAGAAGATTGGATTCTGATGGCTTTCTCCATTCCACTGGTATTAGGAGCCCGGTATTTAAGTGTGGCACTTTCTTACGTCGGTTTTAAGCGCTTTAGGCGCTACAACCCATGGTCGATAAGAATACTCACTTGGGGCGGTTTAAGGGGAGGACTAGCGCTTGCTATGGCATTATCAATACCAGCAGGGGTGTGGGTAATTGAAGATAAACTCATCGACGTGAAAGAGATTATCCTCGTCATGACGTACTCTGTGGTTGTGTTCTCGATTTTAATCCAAGGCTCAACTATTACCCCTATGATTGAAAAAGCCAAGTTAGCAGAAAAAGCCATGGCGAATAAAGATTCGACTCCAACTGATATTTCATCAGATAAGACTGAGTAGTACATTCTATTTCAATGAATTCAGGGAGCAGAAATGACGGATAATCTTTGTTAACTCCGTTCTGCTCTCTCTGCTCCCTCTGTAACAAGCGATAAATACAACCGAGAGAGCTGTAGAGGCCGATACCAGCACCAACCCTAACCACCCTATACCCCATTAACCAGAACCCAATGGTGAAGCTAGAAAGTGGCAAAGCGATAAGGTACTGAATAAAGAAGAAATACGACGGGGATAACGAAAGCGCACCAAGCCCCCTTAGAGCAGCACGATGCAAAACTATCAGGTGTAAAACCATAAAATGCAAAAAAGGCCTCATCTTTCGATGAGGCCTTTTTCTAAAGTGGCTCCCCTTGCAAGACTTGAACTTGCGACATACGGATTAACAGTCCGCCGTTCTACCAACTGAACTAAAGGGGAATTATCTGTGTCAACATCAGGTCCTAAGACCATTATTTGTTAAGCACCAAATAATGGTGCCTCGAGGCGGAATCGAACCACCGACACGAGGATTTTCAATCCTCTGCTCTACCGACTGAGCTATCGAGGCAAAAGAATGGTGCCGACTACCGGAGTCGAACTGGTGACCTACTGATTACAAGTCAGTTGCTCTACCTACTGAGCTAAGTCGGCACACTAAATTCTTTATGCTTCTGTTCGTGCTGCAAATCTTTACTAAAAATCGTTGGCACCAACAAATCAAATTGTGGTGCCCGGAGGCGGAATCGAACCACCGACACGAGGATTTTCAATCCTCTGCTCTACCGACTGAGCTATCCGGGCAACGGGGCGCTATTAAACGGATTTTCCGCTCTCCCGTCAACAGGTTTTTTAAAAAAACTTCAAAAAACCGTTTAAGCGCTGCATTTTTCAGCAAAAGTAACTATTAACCCTTTCCTGCGTTAAAATCCTTTTTGAATTTTGTTACTTTTTCTAAGTATCTGCGTGATTCGGAATTTGGATGTTTTTTTGTTAATGCCCAATAAACTTGGTTAGGTTGCAGAGAGTTCAAATCATTCATTGCCCGCTTTCTATCTTTACTGAACGTATTCAGTACTCCACCGGTTCCTCCGTTGTAAGCTGAGATCATGCTGTACTCTAGCGATGTAGGATGACGAACCGCCTTTAGGTAGCGATTTTTAAGGATATAAAAGTAAGCCGTACCCGTATCTATATTCTGCTCAGGATTAAAAAGGTACTCCGGTGATGGCTCACCAGGCTTATTCTTAACCAGTTTAAATACGTCTCGCCCGGCTGTTTTAGGCACCACTTGCATCAAGCCATACGCATTGGCCCAACTTACCGCATAGGGATTAAAGCTACTTTCTGTTTTAATGATGGCGTATATGAGGTCTTCTGGAATGTCATATTTGAGCGATGCGCGCCTAACGATATCGGCATATTGATAACTTCGCTTGCTCGCATGGTCTTTTACCATGGGGATTTCTACGTAGTACGCTTTTTTATAATCGACATTTTTTGTTTTGACTTTATTGGCGATAAGGTAGTCCGCAAAGCGACTCGCGCGCCATGACCATTGCATCGGCTTTTGTTCTTGATCGACAACTTGATTATAGAGAAAAGGCTGCCCCTCAAGCTTAATACTGCGAGACGAGAATAAATCGACACTCGCGGGATCATCTGGGGTAAGCAAAGTCGTCACGATCGCGTTTTTAAGATGCTTTTCTGGTTCGGTCGGGGAAACGGTTTCAATGGTTATTACCCCCTTACTAAAATCCACCTCTGCGCGACTCAGGTAATTATCAATGTACTTAACGTAGTTGCTTTTCCCTGCCACTTTAATCTCACTGCTGCCCCAGCGCTTTTCGATATTGCCATTGAAGCTACCAATTAAAGCATCCATCGCCTTGGTATCTTTAAGGTACTGCCCTGGAAGTTCAGCAAGATTTTTGGCAAAGCGATTGGTCGGCTCATAATTAACATCGTAAATTTTTTCAATAAATTCACGGCTGCAACCCACCAGCAGTATCGGTACCAAGAAGTAAATCAGTTTTTTCATAGTCGCTAATAAAAACACCACGCTAGGTGGTGTTTTCTAATATCCTTATTTCTTATTCTGACGGCGGCGTGTAACCATCAATGACAACGTCTTTCCCTTCAAACAAAAAGTTAACCATTTCTGTTTCAAGCAGCTTTCGATGCTCAGGATCCATCATGTTAAGCTTCTTTTCGTTGATCAACATCGTTTGTTTGGATTGCCACTGCGCCCACGCTTCTTTTGACACATTGTCAAAAATACGTTTGCCTAAATCACCTGGGTAAAGTTGAAAGTCTAACCCTTCGGCATCTTTTTGTAGTCGAGCACAAAAGACCATACGGCTCATAATGTTATCCTTAATTACATTCGTTGTAAGGCGTGGATGAGCTGCTTGACTGGTGCAGCTAAGCCAACCTTATCTGGTTTAGACATGTTATACCAAAGACCTTGCGACGGTTCCATGATCATTGTAGGAAGCTGATTCAAGGTCACGATGATTGGCGTAATATCGAGATGGTAATGACTAAAGGTATGGCGAAAAGCGATATCAGTTTCCGTCGACTGAATCATACCTTCTTCAATGTTCAGTTTATCCAAGGTCTCCGTGATATCAGCAACTTGGCTTTCAGGGAAACAAAAAAGTCCCCCCCAAATCCCAGACTGAGGTCGTTGCGCTAACCACACGTCCTCTTTGTGCTTCAAAATAACAAACCATGTTTCTTTTTCTGGCTTGATCTTCTTCGTTTTTTTGCCAGGAAATTCTAATTGCCTGCCCTGCTTGTTCGCAACACAAAGCGTTGATATTGGACACAACGTACATTTTGGGCGACTGCGCGTGCATACCAGCGCCCCCATATCCATCATGGCCTGATTATACTTGTCGGTCTGTGTTGACGGTGTATGGCTTTCAGCTATCTCCCACAGTACGTTCTCTACTTTTTTCTGCCCTGGCCAACCTTCTACAGCAAAGCTTCTCGCTAAGGTACGCTTTACATTGCCGTCCAAAATAGCATGGGGCAATTTATACACCGACGACAAAACAGCCGCAGCGGTTGAACGCCCAACACCAGGCAAAGCATTCATGGCTTCAAGCGATTTAGGAAATTCGCCCCCATGTTCACTCATCACTATTTGTGCTGCTTTGTGTAGATTACGAGCCCTTGCGTAATAACCAAGTCCAGTCCATAAATGTAGAACCTCATCTTGAGGCGCACACGCTAGCGCTTCGACGGTAGGGAAATGTTGTAAAAAACGTTCAAAATATGGAATAACAGTGGTGACTTGCGTCTGCTGCAACATAATCTCAGATAACCAAACTTTATACGCAGTTTTGTCTTGTTGCCACGGAAGAGACTTTCGTCCGTATTTTTCATACCAGTCTAAAATTGAGCTTGCATAAGGCGTCACATTTCTTCTCTTTTTACTTATAATTTGCGTGAAATTGCACCACACTTATTGAAAGAAGTAAAACACTGGGAATTTCCTGAGTAATAACACTTGCACCTTGGCAAATTCTTTGGATAATTCCCGCTCTGATTATTGATTGAACAGGCAGACCAATGAGTGAAGTGACAACAAATGAATACACAGAAGATGGCAAGCTAGTACGTAAAATACGCAGTTTTGTCCGTCGCGAAGGACGCCTAACAAAAGGGCAAGAAGCCGCGATGGAAGCATGTTGGCCAACAATGGGTATTGATTACCAAGACACTTTACTCGATTGGAATCAAGTATTTGGCAACGATAACCCCGTTATTCTAGAGATTGGGTTTGGCATGGGAGCCTCACTCGTTGAGATGGCAAAAAATGCACCTGAGAAAAACTTCTTTGGTATTGAAGTACACAGCCCAGGTGTTGGCGCTTGTCTGTCTTCAGCGAGAGAAGCCGGTGTAACGAACTTACGTGTTATGTGTCATGACGCCGTTGAAGTTTTCGAAAATATGATTCCAGACAGCAGCCTAACGACGCTGCAGCTGTTTTTTCCAGATCCTTGGCACAAAAAACGTCATCACAAACGTCGCATCGTACAATTAGACTTTGCGGAAATGGTGCGCCAAAAGCTTAAGCTTGAAGAGGGCATTTTCCATATGGCCACCGATTGGGAAAACTACGGTGAACATATGATTGAAATCATGAATCAAGCACCAGGCTACGCCAATACGGCGACGGACGGAGACTTCATCCCAAGACCTGAAGATCGACCACTGACGAAATTTGAGGCTCGCGGCCATCGACTCGGTCACGGTGTTTGGGACATTAAGTTCCGCCGTACGAAGTAACACTACGACCCATTCGAAAGCCAACATTATGTTGGCTTTTTTGTTCCTAGCCCTTTACCTCTCAGGTGTATATGAAACCAACTCAGCAAATATTATCGCAAATCGTCAGCGAAGTTCGCCCTCTTATCGGTCAGGGTAAGGTCGCAGACTACATCCCTGCACTTGCTCGTGTCGCCAATGATAAGATTGGCATCGCTGTATGCACCAATGATGGCGAGATTATTTGCTCAGGGGACGCGGAAGAGGCTTTTTCCATACAATCTATTTCCAAAGCGTTAAGTCTTACCTTGGCGATGATGCTATACAAACCAGAAGAGATTTGGCAACGGGTTGGCAAAGAGCCGTCTGGACAAGCTTTTAATTCTCTAATTCAGCTCGAGATGGAACACGGTATTCCGCGTAATCCGTTCATTAATGCTGGTGCTATTGTGGTCGCCGATCTTTTGCAAAGCCGCTTATCTGCGCCTAAACAGCGCATGCTCGAGTTTGTAAGGCTACTTTCAGGTGACAATCATATTGTCTACGACAAGGTGGTTGCAGCCTCAGAAATGATGCATAGCGATCGTAATGCGGCTATTGCCTATTTGATGCGTTCTTTTGGAAATTTTGAAAATGAAGTGATCCCGGTTCTTAATAACTACTTTCACGCATGCGCATTAAAAATGAGCTGTGTCGACTTAGCAAAAACCTTTAGCTACCTCGCCAATAAAGGTCAATCGGTCCACACAAAGAAACACATTATCACGCCGACACAGACCAAGCAGCTCAATGCTATGTTAGCCACTTGTGGACTGTATGACGGAGCAGGTGAGTTTGCTTATCGAGTAGGTATGCCCGGGAAGTCTGGTGTGGGTGGCGGTATTGTCGCGATAGTTCCAGGCGAGATGACCATCGCGGTATGGTCTCCTGAACTAGATTCATCGGGGAACTCCTTAATCGGCACTCGCGTCTTAGAGATGCTATCTACTCGAATAGGTCGTTCGATCTTTTAGTGACAGCCACCAGCATGACGTGTCTTCAATAACAATAAAGCCAGCAAATATTGCTGGCTTTATTGTTATCTGTTCAATTTATTGGCCGCTTAATATTGCTGGGTAGTGCCATCAAATAGGTGCTGTTGACTATACAACATGTAGCGTTTTCCTTGCTGATACATAGTCTGAAACTCTGGTGAATCACATGTTTGCTCAGTGAGGGTGGTCGTGTTATCGCCAATTTGGTAACACGCTTCTTTCTCCCCAGACGTTGCGTTGATTCTCACCAACTTTTGTTGTGCCGCCCAATAGAATTGATTATTAACCGTAAAATCAGCACCTTGCTGGTAATTCGAAGACAATAAACTTCGGCCAGAGAACCAACTTACTTCACCACCTAACCAATCCATGATCGTTGGCGCGATATCTTTGTGAGAGCCAGCAACATCTAACTCCTGAGGAGCAAGATCTGTATTGATGCCAACCATGAGAAACGGGATTGATACATGACGTAAGTCGCTGCGAGCACCCACCATCGTATGATCAGCAACCAGCACTAGCAATGTCGGTTTTTCTGTTTGTGCTTTCAGTTTCGAGACAAATCGCTCCAAAGATTGATCAGAGTAATTCACGACACTGCGGCGAGTCTCATCGGGGGTTGACTTGCCGAAAGCATAATCCGATTCATTCGGTAAATAGCTATCGTGAGTCGTGCCGGTATTAATGACCATAAATTGAGGCTGTGAGTGGGAAGCCAACTTTTCCAAAGCAAAATCATAGATGCCATCATCCATGTAACCCCAATAATTCTGCTCTTGTCCCACGTCTTCATAATCAAACTTACCAAATGAATCCGTGAATCCCAAAGCTTGAGCAAAAGCACCAACCATCCCTTTACCACTACCTTGAACAAACGTGGTGTGCCAGCCTTGCTCTTTTAATACTTGAGGAAGACACTGGTAAGGCATACTTTCCAAGCGGCTACCAGCAACGCTGCCTCCGACAGGATTAGGTTGAGAGCACATTGTGGTAAAGACACCTTCCACCGTTCGAAAGCCATTCGAATAGAAACTAGTGGTGGTCAATGACTCTTCTCGCAGAGAATCGAAAAAAGGTGTGGTATCAAATTCCGACCCGTAACTTTTCATGTCAACGGCGGTCCAGCTCTCCAACAAGACAACTATCACGTCATGATCAGAAAGCGTTTCTAGCTGGGTCGATGTGGCTCGGTTAAGTTGCTGGCGCAGGTCTTCCATCGCTTCAAGTGACTGCTCAGGCGTCCAACGATGGCCAGATTTATCTTCACCAATAAGAGAATAATAGGTGATGCCATACGGAGCACTCCAAGCAACACGCGCCTGGTTCACATCGCCTATTTTGTAGGCATACATGGGACTTTGTGGTTTATCACTAAACCCACCACGAACCACCGTAACCGTCAATAAAACCCAAACTAAGGCTATTGCAATACTGCTATACCATTTGTTGGCAAAGCGAATAGCGGGAACACAACGAATAACTACATAGCTATAAATCGCCAGCAATACCACTGCAACAAGTATCAAATGACCAAACTGTGTTAAGGCGGTAGTTGCCAGCTCTAGCTCCATTCCTTTGCCAAGATGCAAGTCAACCGTTACATGGCGACTGGCCTGACTCAAATAAATCGTATCCCCCACGGTCGCGAAGATAATCCACGCTCCGCATAGCACTAACCATACTTTATGGCAGAGCTGATGAGCCTTAGAAAACGGTGCGATAGGCAATAACAACAGAAAGCCTAAACAGGACAGCAAAAAGGCAACCGTTAGATCAAATCTCACTCCCCAAACTGTTGCCTTAAAGAACTCTAGTAATGAGGTATTGGTATACGAAAATTCGTACCAGCCAAGAAAGGTAACTTTGGAAATAACCGCCAATAATAGAAATGACAGTAGCACTCTAGCAAGAGAAAGAAACATAACGCACCTAAAAACAATTGATTACAGCATCCATACTGTTAAATTATCCAAGGCGCGTATATTAATAAGCTTTTACACAGTTGTGAAGTAAGTTACTAGATTTCGAAGATCTCTAGCAGATCATTGAGGAATAGCTTCCCTTTCTCTGTTAACTGCCAAGCTTCACCAGTATCGGTAATAAATTGACGCTCTAGCGCTTCAGCAATTGGTTTTTGAATCACATCTAAGCTCAGTCCAGTCCGTGTCACGAAATCTTGCTTAGGGCACGGTTCAAGTAACCTAAAGCGATTCATAAAAAACTCAAAAGGGCGATCTTGTAGAGAAACATCAACTTCGCTATCTAGGTATGGCTTAACCAAATTCAGATACCCTCTTGGATGCTTAACTTTACTCGTACGAAGGATTCTCCCATCAGTAAAGCTTAGCTTGCCATGAGCACCACAACCAATACCAAGGTAGTCACCGAAGCGCCAATAATTTAGGTTATGCTGGCACTGGTAACCACGCTGACTGTACCCTGATATTTCATACTGCTCATAGCCTGCATTCGCGAGCATCTGATGACCTTTTTCAAAAATATCCCACAAGTCATCTTCATCAGGTAGCGTTGGTGGCTTTGAATAAAATAACGTATTCGGCTCAATGGTTAGCTGATACCAAGATAAATGTGGCGGCGCTAAATCAATGGCCTGTTGCAGATCCTCAAGCGCATCGTCGATGGTTTGCTCTGGCAAGCCATGCATTAAATCAAGATTAAAACTGTTTAGTCCTATTTCATGCGCCAACTTGGCGGCGGTTACCGCCTCTTTCTCACCATGAATACGACCTAGTCGTGTCAGCTTTTCTTGCTGAAAACTCTGCACGCCAACAGAGATACGAGTCACCCCAGCGTGCTGATATTCGGCAAAGCGCTCAACTTCTATAGTCCCAGGGTTTGCCTCCATCGTGATTTCTATATCGTCACGAAATGGTAAACGGCGCTGTACCTGCTGTAATAGCTCGGCAATATATTGAGGCTCGATCAAGCTTGGTGTGCCGCCACCAATAAATATGGAATGCAGTGGACGGACATCACTTTGCAGCTGATAGCGCATGATATCTACATCCAGGTCCTCAATGAGTGCTGCCATATACTCCTGCTGAGGAATCCCTCCCTTAAGAGCATGTGAGTTAAAATCACAATAAGGGCACTTTTGCACACACCAAGGTATATGTATGTATAGACTAAGTGGTGGTGGCACTAGCATAACTAAAGTCCCTGCGACTGAATCAGTGAAAACAGCTCACTTAACGCTTTTCCACGATGAGACAACTGCTTCTTCCTTACTGGTTCTAGCTCTGCTGAGGCACAGTTATCTTCAGGGACAAAGAAGATAGGATCATAACCAAAGCCCTGCTCTCCCGCTCTCTCAAATAAAATTCGTCCCTCCCATTTTCCATGGCAAACGATCGGTGTAGGGTCATTAGCATGACGCATTAGTACTAGAACGCAATGAAATCGAGCGGTACGCTTAGATTCTGGCACCTCGGCAAGTTCGGATAAAAGCTTGTCTATATTCGTCGCATCTGTCGCACCCTCACCCGAATAACGAGCAGAGTAAATACCCGGAGCGCCGTTGAGGTAGTCAACTTCAAGGCCGGAATCGTCCGCTATCGCAGCTAAGCCAGTCTCTTTTGCGGCGTGTCTAGCTTTGATAATGGCGTTTTCTATAAACGTTGTGCCAGTTTCTGCAACATCAGAGACATGAAACTCACTTTGCGCGTGCACTTCAAAACCAAAGTCTGCCAGTAAATCGGCCATCTCTCGAACTTTGCCTTGGTTACCCGTCGCCAATACTATTTTTGTACTCATATTGTTCGTCTCTATTTACGCTCCTACCGACCCGTCGGTGAGAAACTATTTTTCTGTATAAAGCTGCTGTGAAAATGAAATCGGCCCACGCCCTTTCATTCCTGCGTCGACATCAATCGTGAACTGATAGCGCTCTTCATTTGTGATACTAAACTGAGCAAGATAGTATATCGCATCGCCTTCTTTGATTTCTTTAAAATCCAGTGTTTTCGTTTGCCCTATTAGATTTTTAGCCTCACCTGTAATCTCTGCCGACATTGCTGGTTTTCCAAGGCTTGCGCGATCTAACACGCTCACATTAACAATCGCAATTGTGTCATTTCTCTTCAGGCCATAGCTTCGCGCGACCTCTGGCGTCAAAAAAGTTGAATTAAATACCACGTAATGTACTTCCGCATCTTTGATCGTTTTATACTGCCCCGCGTACCCCGCAGTTGAAAACACCAGTAAAACCAATAACCATACGTACTTTCTCATCACTATCTCCTTGTAAAAAAAGACCCTCATAAGAGGGCCTGAAATTCATTTGGCGTCAACACGGGAGCAATCACCCTTATCTGCTTATGTCGACCCAATTCACCCTTTTCGATACAAACCTGACTTTTGGCCACTTTACACTGCTTCGCTAAATACTTAATCAAGTGAGCATTCGCTTTGCCATCTACTGGGGGCGCTGTAATCGCGATTTTAAACTCATTGCCATGCAGGCCAACCAGTTTATCACGGCTAGCCTTGGGCTGAATATAAACATGCAGCACTAGATCACACCCATCCCAAGCAACCGCTGACACTATAATTTATACCAAAGTGGACCAACGAAATCGCCCATCAGAAAGTTGGCAAATTGTAAGACGATAAACAACACCAACACGCTCAAGTCAAAGCCGCCCATTGCAGGCAAAATACGACGAATGGGCGCCAACATTGGTTCTGTTAGTTGATGAAAAACGAACTCGATAGGGCTTCGACCTTGGCTCACCCAACTCAAAATAGCACGAATCAATAGCACCCAAAAAAGCAAACCACCTGCCGCTTTTAGCAAGGAAAGTAAACCTAAAAACAAGAAGTCCGGGCTAAAGCTAAAGTTTGCGCCAGCCGCGATTAATACCAAGGCAACATACTTACCAACACATAGTACATAAGCGAATACCACAGTAGCCAAATCAAGCCCACCTATCGATGGAATCACTCGGCGAAGCGGGGCTACAACAGGCTGCGTCGCTTTAACAATAAACTGTGAAAATGGATTATAAAAATCGGCGCGAGAGGCTTGTAGCCAAATGCGCAGAAGCACAACCATGATGTACAAATCGAACAGTGTCGACACCAAAAAACTCATTGCATTCATAAGTAACCTTTACGATTTTGTAAATACGTTAAAATTGTTTTTCCATTTCTTCCGCGCGAGAAATAGCTGCTTGCATCGCTTGAGAGACAATATCTCGAAGACCGCTATCTTCGAAGGTTCTTACCGCCTCTGCTGTTGTTCCACCTTTTGATGTGACCTGCTGCCTTAAAGTGGCAAGATCTGTATCGGGGTTACAGCATACCATCTTAGCGGCCCCATACGCGGTTTGTTGTACCAGCAAACGGGCTGTTGCTTCATCCATTCCATTGCGCATGGCCTCTTGCTGAATCGCCTCCATAAAGAGAAAGAAGTACGCTGGTGCACTACCCGCAGCTGCAATCACGTCGTTAATAGCCGATTCTTTCTCTACCCAGCATACCTTGCCTACCGCTTCCATTAAGTCAGTAGCAAATTGCTTATCTAGAGAGAGTATTGCCTCATTCGCATACAAGCCACTCATTCCCTCCCCTAAAAGAGAAGGCGTGTTAGGCATAACACGTACTAAATTGAGTTCTGTAGCAAACATTTCCTCAAGGCGTTGAATAGAAATCCCCGCCGCAATGGAGACGACGAGCTTACTATTAAAATCAACCCCAACGAAGCCACGAACGACCGTTGCCATCAATTGTGGTTTTACTGCTAAAACAATCACATCAGCTTGCTCTGCCGCTTGAAGGTTATCATGAGTTGTCATGACACCGTATTCATTCGCTAGAGCAATTAACTTCTCTTTACTTGGGTTCGTCGCTGTGATTTTCGTAGGTTCATAACCACTGGCAACCAGCCCCGCAATAATTGAGCGCGTCATGTTTCCTGCGCCAATAAAAGCAATCTTTCTTTGTTCCATTAAAGATATTCCTAAACAAAGAGGCAACATAAGCGCCTCTAAACAATAATTATTGCTGTCCGTAATCTCGAGCACCAAAGATCGCTGTTCCGATACGAACCATTGTGCTTCCAGCTGCAATAGCAGCGTCCATGTCACCACTCATTCCCATGGAAAGCGTGTCAATATTGGCATACTGCGCCGCCAGTTTATTATTCACTTCTCGCAATACCATAAAAGCTTGAAGCTGCTCTTCATATCCAGAGACATTAGCCGGAATAGACATCACCCCTCTAAGCACCAAATTGGGCAAGTCATCAATGACTTCTGCCAGTTCAAATACCTGATCAATTTGAGCTCCTGACTTTGTCGCTTCCTCGCTCGTGTTCACCTGTATGAGCACTTGTAATGGTCCCATACTCGATGGTCTTTGATCATTTAGACGCTGAGCTGTTTTAGCACGATCAATAGTGTGGACCCAATCAAAGTGCTCCGCGACTACACGAGTTTTATTCGATTGAATAGGCCCTATAAAGTGCCATTCAAGATCAAATTCAGGGTGGTTATCGTTAAAGAACGCGACCTTAGATACGCCTTCTTGAACGTAATTCTCACCAAATTGTCGCTGTCCTGCCAAGGCGGCCTGAATGATCGCTTCGTTAGGTTTCGTCTTACTAACAGCAAGCAATTGCACCCCACCTTGCACTCTCCCGCAATTTTGTTCTGCACGAGCTATCTGGGTGGTGATTAGTTCTATATTTTGTTGAATACTGGTCATAGGTTACAAATCATAAGGAAATTAAATGGATATCACCGAGTTGCTAGACTTTAGTGTAAAGCATAATGCTTCAGATCTACACCTTTCCGCAGGCGTACCACCAATGGTACGAATTGACGGAGAAGTAAGAAAACTTGGTATCCCGGCTCTCGATCACTCTGCTGTACACAAGTTAATCTTTGATATCATGAATGACAAGCAAAGAAATGATTATGAGTCCCGACTTGAAACCGATTTTTCTTTTGATATCCCCAATGTCGGCCGATTCAGGATCAATGCATTTAATCAATCCCGAGGATGCTCCGCTGTATTTAGAACTATCCCCACAACAACACCAACTCTAGTACAACTTGGCGCCCCGGATATTTTAACCGATATCGCAAACATTGAACGAGGCCTCATTCTGGTGACTGGCCCGACAGGCTCAGGAAAATCAACAACACTGGCAGCTATGGTTGATCACATCAACCAAAGCAAAAATAAGCATATTCTGACTATCGAAGATCCTATTGAGTTTGTTCACCAAAATAAGAAATGCTTAATAAACCAAAGAGAAGTTCATCGCGACACGCACAGTTTCCAAAACGCACTACGATCTGCTTTGCGTGAAGATCCTGATGTTATTGTTGTCGGAGAACTTCGCGATCAAGAAACGATCAGCCTTGCTCTGACCGCTGCAGAAACTGGACACTTAGTCTTTGGAACGTTACACACCGTTTCTGCGGCTAAAACCATCGACCGTATCATTGATGTATTTCCTGGTAACGACAAAAATATGGCTCGCTCGATGTTATCAGAATCACTACGAGCGGTTATCTCACAGCAACTTCTAAAGCGCACAAATGGCGGCCGCGTCGCATGCCACGAAATCATGACTGCAACTCCTGCAATTCGAAATTTAATTAGGGAAGATAAAGTGGCACAGATGTACTCAATGATACAAACAGGCGCCGCTCATGGAATGCAAACGCTAGAACAACATAGTAGACAATTACTTTCTCAAGGTATTGTTGAACTCGAAGAAGTGAATAAACAGGTCACCCAACATAACTCGATGTTTCATTAGGACCAGTAATGAACAATATTGATGCCATCCTCGATCAAATGTTGACACTCAATGCATCGGATCTCTACCTCACTACTGGTGCCCCTATACTCTATCGAGTTGATGGGGATTTAAAGGCAATAGGTGATAACTTATCGAATGCCGAGGTTGCTACACTTCTAAAATTGATGATGGATGACGCAAAATATAGCGCCTACCTCGCAAGCAAAGAATCTAACTTCGCCATTGTTCGAACTACCGGTCGATTTCGAGTCAGTGCCTTTTTTCAAAGAGAACTACAAGGTGCTGTGATAAGAAGAATAGAAACCCGTATTCCCACCTTTAAGGAACTTTCTCTTCCAGACGTACTACAAACCCTCTCAATAGCAAAAAGAGGCCTTGTCCTAATTGTTGGTGCAACCGGTTCAGGTAAATCCACAACAATGGCGGCAATGACAGGATATCGAAACCAACACCGAACAGGGCATATCCTCACGGTAGAAGACCCGATAGAGTTTGTTCATGAACATCAAAAGTGTATTGTGACTCAGCGAGAAGTGGGCCTCGATACTGAGAGCTATGCTGTGGCACTGAAAAATTCACTTCGGCAAGCACCTGATATGGTTTTAATCGGCGAAATCAGAACAAGAGAAACAATGAAGTATGCGATGTCCTTTGCAGAAACCGGACACCTTTGTATGGCAACACTGCATGCTAACAACGCCAGTCAAGCGATCGAACGTATTCTTCACCTTGTACCAAAAGAACAAAAAGAGCAGTTTCTTTTCGACTTAAGTTCAAATCTCAAAGGTATTATTGGACAGCAACTCATTAGGGATAAACAAGGCAGAGGTCGTCATGGTGTATTCGAGATACTACTAAATAGCCCAAGAGTTTCTGAACTGCTCCGTAAAGGAGAGCTTGGCGAAATTAAAGTAGCTATGAGTAAATCTCGAGAGGTTGGAATGCAAACTTTTGACCAAGCACTCTTCGACTTAGTAAACGCAGGTAGTATCAACGAAGAGGACGCGCTACACAGTGCCGACTCATCCAATAACCTCCGTTTAATGCTAAAGCTAGCAAACTCAGAAACATCTTCTAAGTCGGAACTATCGAAAATAAAAATAGACATGAGCTAGAAAAAAGTGCCCATTTTACTGCCTTCTGAACTCGTGAATAGAGGCGTTTAACTGGAAGATAACTTACTCTTTAAAAAAGCAAAAAGGCCTCATCTTTCGATGAGGCCTTTTCTTAAAGTGGCTCCCCTTGCAAGACTTGAACTTGCGACATACGGATTAACAGTCCGCCGTTCTACCAACTGAACTAAAGGGGAATTACTAGTTATACTCGAGTAAAGAGTGGTGCCGACTACCGGAGTCGAACTGGTGACCTACTGATTACAAGTCAGTTGCTCTACCTACTGAGCTAAGTCGGCACGTAAAAACAAGCTAAGCTTATTTTTTAAAAGTGGCTCCCCCTGCAAGACTTGAACTTGCGACATACGGATTAACAGTCCGCCGTTCTACCAACTGAACTAAGGGGGAATTACTATATGTTGTAAAGAATGGTGCCGACTACCGGAGTCGAACTGGTGACCTACTGATTACAAGTCAGTTGCTCTACCTACTGAGCTAAGTCGGCGCACTTATCTTTACTTATTGACGCTTGTTTTACTAAGCACCAACAATTTTAAATCGTGGTGCCCGGAGGCGGAATCGAACCACCGACACGAGGATTTTCAATCCTCTGCTCTACCGACTGAGCTATCCGGGCAACGAGGTGTATTAAACGGCTTTTCGACCTTAACGTCAACACTAAATTGCAAAAAAAATATCGTTTGTCGATTTTCTATACTTAGCGTTCTATTTTTATGCATTTTGCGCCCACAATTAAGCCCTGTGGGCATACAGGGCTTAAGTTAAACCATAATTCCTTCCGCAAACCCTTTACTTAATTCCGGCATTAACTGAAGAAAATCGCTGTTTTTAACTCGATAACTTAACCGTTTTTGACTTCAAACTGATTCATTTTTTCAGTTAACTCTCCAGACAGTAGACCAAGAGAACGAGTCGCAGCTCTTGTTTGTTCAACTACCCCCCTTAATTCGCCGCCACTTTGCTCTATTAAATTAATTCTTACCGATATGTCATCGCTCACTTCAGTCTGCTCTGCCGCCGCCGTTGCTATCTGATGACTCATTTCAGAGATTTTTTCTAAGCTTACCACTACGTCATGTAGGGCTCGAGAGGCAGTTTGAGACTCTTCTACCGTTGCTTGACTGGTTTCCGTACAACTTTGAATACTTTGAATCGCTTTTTTTGAGCCCGATTGAAGGTTCGAGATCATATCTTGAATCTCTTTCGTGCTGCTCTGTGTTCTTCCTGCCAAGCTTCTTACTTCATCGGCAACAACCGCAAAACCTCGACCTTGCTCGCCAGCACGAGCGGCCTCAATCGCAGCATTCAAAGCCAGTAGATTCGTTTGCTCAGCAATATCACCAATAACCTCCAAAACACGTGCAATATTATTTACATCACTATCAAGCTCTGAGACCGCAGTATTCGCCCCATCTAATTGATGAGCTAGACCTTCGATATTTGAAAGGGCTGAAGAAATAAGCGAACTAACATGCTGGCTCTGCTTATCAGCTTCATCCGTGCTCAACGCGGTATCCGTAGCAGACTTTGCCACATGACTTGCCGATGAAGCCATTTCCGTCATGGCGGTGGCAATCATCTCAGTGCTCTGTTGCTGGGTTTGCGTGAGTGTCGCAATAGATAGTGCTCTCTTATCTGTTTCAGAAAGCTGAGAACCAATAGAGCCGGTAACCTTTTCAATACTAGAAAGAAGTGCTGCTAGAGAATAATTCATCTGCTGAACAGAATGGTAAATACTGCCGGTTTGCGCTTTATTATCAAATTTAGTTTCAATTTTTCCCGACGCGACACTTTGAACAGCGTGCAGCACATCCGCAGGTTCTCCTCCTAATATCGCCAATATCTTCCGAAGTGAAATAAGTAAAATTGACAATATAATCGCCATGATCAGTACGCATAGCCCTAGTTGCCACTGCGCTGTCGACCAGAAGCGTTGATTAACTTCATTGAAGCCTATGCCAGTACCAACAACCCACTGCCACTTCGGCGTTCTCTCTGCGATAGATAGCTTATTTTCAATTTCGCCATTAGGGAGTCTCTGAGACCACTCATATTCAATTAGATGATCCTTTCGATTACCTAGTTCTTTAACAATAATCTCACCGACACTTCTACCGGAGCTATCTTTAAAATCGTGAAAGCTAGTCCCGTGTAACTGAGGGTCTAAAGGCGCAGCTATGAAAGTCATATTTTCATCGGCGACATAAACATACTCATTATCTTTATAGATGTTGTTACGAAGCACCCTGGTCGCAATCATTTTAGCGTCATTAGTACTCAGTACCCCTTCTTCAGCGAGTTTTTCTAGCTGAACAATCGTTGAATATGTACTGGTGAATATTTCCGTCACTCGCATCTTGTTATCATTACTACTCGCTAGACGTAAAGCCCAAAGACCCGTAATGGTCACTGCCACCATGGCAAATAGGATTATTAATGATAAAAAATAAGTTTGTGTTTTTAGCTTCATAAACAGCTCTAAGTTATATCGCATAGGATTTCATAAGTAATTCGACATATTAGTCAGCCCTTTTCAAATAGAAAGCAGTTTATTGCGAAACTATGACTGCGATTAAATTCACGAAGAAAAATATGTTTTCAATTAAACTTTTCGCTGGTTTGGTCGAGTGGCATGAGAACCCCATTCAAATTAAACGTCATCTGGTTCTGCATATAGCTACGAGCGTTCTCAAATCAACAGTTCCCCTATTTGAGGGGATCTCTACCAAGGAGGGTATAGTCGTAGGGTAATAAGCTATTTAAGCCCCTTACGGGCACTAATCCTTATTACTCCACACATGACTTGTATGTGTGGAATAAATTTTGATAAATGCGTACTCTTCGATGAGAAGGTCGAATTTAGGACTTAGTAATAAGTGGCCTAACCAACCACCTACCTGGCTAAAAGGGAAAGTAACTGCCCCGTCACTGACAATTTTCTTCAAACGTAAAAAAGCCTCAGTCTTTCGACTGAGGCTTAGTATAAATGGCGGAGTGGACGGGACTCGAACCCGCGACCCCCGGCGTGACAGGCCGGTATTCTAACCAACTGAACTACCACTCCGCAGTGGCTTACTCGCTATTGCAAGTGTCCATAAATTAAAGCCTGGCGATGTCCTACTCTCACATGGGGAAACCCCACACTACCATCGGCGCTACTGCGTTTCACTTCTGAGTTCGGCATGGGATCAGGTGGGTCCGCAACGCTATGGTCGCCAAGCAAATTCTTCAGCAAATTCTTC